>WGMZ01000004.1 GCA_016124735.1 Bacteroidota bacterium | reverse complement strand
CCAATGGGCCTTACATTGAGCTTCAGTTCTGTAACGATTAAAGAATTCTAAATGAGTCATATCCTGTATTTTTACAGGCAAGTTAGATTCCAGCTCCGCCAGAATACGACGTGGTGGGAATTAAACGGACAGTCATGTAATTTTTATATCCAAGGTATTCCAGCAGCCAACAAGGGCTTGAATGGTGCCATCACGAACACGAAAGAAATGCGTGTTTATGATGCGCGGACATTTAGAGAATATGAAGACAGACGCATTTCTTTGGACCAAGAAATCTTTGAATTTCGCTCAATTGAGGATTACCTTATTATTCGGGGTAACTTTACAAAATTTGGCCAATTAAACAGAGATGGATTTGCCCTGATCGACCTTCCTTCCTTCCAAATTCGCAATGAGTTTCCAAATCTCCCCGGGCCGATTGGACAATTCGATATTCAAAACGATAAAATTTATTTTCTCTGTGATTCGGGTTCAGTTAATCTTTCTCCTGGCTCCAGAGCGGTGGGTAAATGTTTTGACCTAACAAATAACCAATATACACCCTGGCACATTGAAATTGTTAGTTCTTACGGTAGCGCCTCTCGTTTAACGATGCTCAACCTGACGGATAGTGGAACCCTATATGCAACCATTATGCGTTCTGATCAGATGGATTCCATTGCCGGACTTGGCCGAATGCCTTCTAAGGTGTATATGTTGGATGATTCAAATTCAAGCGTAATAAATAATTTTTCTGGAGAGTTTGTGGATTGGGTTCGCTATTCAAACGGTCGCATCAATGTTCATGAAACGGCAATAAACTATTCTCCACAAAACGGGCAATATACTATCAGTTTGTTGAACAAGAAATCAGGGCAAATTGAAAACCTTGGTATCACAAAGGGGCAAAATTTGACTGCCTATGGGAATAAAAATAAAATATTGCTTTACGGTCAAGGTAAGTTTGACATCAATGGAACCCCAGGTAGTTATCATGTTATTGATACCAATGGAAATCTGATAAGTAGTGTAAGCTTTAGTGAAAATGTTCAAGAGGCGATACTCTACGATACGATGGTCATTCTAAAAAAAAAGAATATCAACAATGCAGTAACAGTTTATGGATTGCAAAGTGGGCAGCAGCTTAGCTATTTGAATTTTAGTGGGCAGGTTACGGATATAGAGGTGTTTGATGATACCTTGTATTTGGCTGGTGCATTCACACAACTTTATTCTCCATCCATTTTCCGATACGGAATAGCCTCTTTCTCCTTACCTGATTTTTCAATCAGTAATTTGGGTGCCTCAAGGGAATTGCCCTGGCTAAGTGCGGGTATGGATATGTGTATCACAAGAAATTTTATTCATTTAGTGGGAGGATTTCCCAACGCCGTTGGAGTCAATGAAGATGTTTTTGTGACCAAATATGTTAAAGTGGACAGAAATACGGGAAAGCCAATACAGTCTAAGGTTACTTTCAACGACCACATGATACCCCATTTGACAAGTAGCGGTTCTAATGTCTTATTTATGAGTGGTAATGGAATTACTCTTGACAGGGAACCAATAATGGCAGCTTACGCAATGAATCTTTCGAATGGCGAATTCTACCCCTGGAAATTTCCATCCAATGGAAATATTGAGGATATACAGGTAATTCATTCTAAAATATTCGTGGCGGGGAACTTCACGAGAATTGGGAGAAGAAACGTGAAATTTCTAACGTATTTCAATGGATTTAACCTTCAGGCGGATTCCATCCCAATTGCCTTTAATGGGACGAAAGTAAGCATGATTGAGGCGCATAACAATGAACTGTATCTCAAAGGCGATTATACTATAATCAATGGTCTGAGCAGAAATGGAATGGCTAAGATCTCATTAACAGATTATTCGTTAGGTCAAGATTTGTTTTCCAGCTCCTCATTACGATTCGCGAATAGCTGGCAGTTCTCGGGTAATTATCTGTATGGGTCAACATACTACATGTACAGATTCAATCTTTTGACCCATACAGAGGAACGATTCACTACTGTCAATGATTTTGTTTGTTTTCCAGACAAATTAGTACGAGTAGGGCTACTAAAGTTATATCCAAACTACAATGTGTGGGATAAAGCCAATTATGGTTATGGTATTCAGGTTCAGAGGGATTCGGTAATTACCCCAAAATTGGGTTTGATGGACTATGCTCCCAACAGGATAGTGGCTTCGGGCAATCAATTTCTGTATCAAAGTGAAGCGATAAATACACAATACAAAGCCATAGGTGTAGCCGCCTATAAGATTAGTACTGGCGAGTTAATTGAACTTGGGTTGAAGGCAAATGCTTTTAGTGGCTATTCTCGAATAGTCGCAGACCGTATTCAGCATGTAAGTAAAACCAGGTTATTGTTCCATGCTACGGGTACCATCGTTTCGACGGACTCCACAAGAAATGATGGTTGGTACATGTATGATCTGGTGAATAAGAGAATAACCCAGTGGAACTGTCCCGTAACAAAGGTTTCTGAAATATTCTCGGCCGGAGATAAGTTACTATTTTCTGGTTCTTTCTCTTATTCTTTGAATGGGAAAACATACCAGGGATTGGTGGTAACAGATACTTCAACAGGTCAGACCATGCAGCCATTGGGAGGGAAGATAAGATCGATTTTTAGTCGGTACCGTGGAAATGGAAGAGACATTGTTTTTATGGATGAGGATTCAAGCCCCTATCCAGTTACAAGGATGGTTCAAATGAATGACACGGACTTTGGCTACACTGTGATCACCAGTAGCTTCCATAATCGTGGGATGTCCTACTACGTCAACGATAGTTTTGTTTTTGTTGGATATTATACCGACACGCGTCTTAACCCTTCTTCAACGTATCCCTATTTTGAAGTTTACAGAAGGTCGGATTGGACTAGGGTGCTTTACTGGTATAGCAAGGTTGGCTATAGAACACGACCTTATCAGATGAAATATAAGGACGGAAAACTCTATATACTTGTCAGTGAGGAATACTATGTCCCTAATCATCCGACAAGTCATGAAGGGATTTCGGCATATGTCCGTGTATTGGATCCACTGACGCTGAAAGAATACAATTCAATGCCTCCCAGATTCGCCTTTGATGCAAAGGATTTTTACCTGCAGGATGATGGCCTTACTGTTGGGGGCTCTTTTTATTTGAGTACGTTCTCAGATAGGCGCTATTTGCAGAAAAAGGGAAGCAATGGGTCTGTCAAGATAGACCTGCCTGAAACCTCTTTTTGCGGATTTCCAGATACCTTGTCTTTTGATGTTTATGGCAGCAATCTTCAGAAGGACTCCAATGGAATCCAAATTGAATTATTCAAGTACATCAATGGTAACTGGACCTCATTGCAAAAATATAAGGATACACTGATTAGTCAGGTTTTACACGCTAACCTATTCTTTTCATCCGGTGATACTGGAAGGTATTTAATTTTGGCAGATTTAAATGATGTGTCGGATATTCGGGATGGAATAGAATTCCAGGTTTTTGAAGAACCCGTAGCTCAAATTCATCTTTTGAGCGACAGCATTCAATGCCTCAAAGGCAACCGGTTTGAATTGACAGACTCGTCGGGATTTTCTGCGGGACGATATTGGACAATGAACGGCATGGTTCAAGATAGCGCGGCTACCTTTATCTGGTCGAATGCCATTGCAGATACATTAACCATTCGCTTGGAGCTGGAAAATCAATACCATTGCAAGGCATCCGATTCAATGCAAGTAATGGTCTTAAGTCATCCAATGGTTTCTCATGTCGCATTGCAGCTGGATTCGGTTTGCCCCGGTGCAACTACTCAAATTTTTGCGGATAGTATTAACTCAGGCTGGAACTATTATTTATTCGAAAATTCTCATCTATCAGACAGCAATATGCTGGGGCAATTTGTGGTTCAGGATTCTGCCGATTACCATATGAAAATAACCAATGCTTTCGGTTGTGAGTCGGCTACAGATACCACGCATTTCACTTGGAACCCGGTGCCGGCTGCTCCGGTAATCATGGGATCTGACACAGTAAGAGCGCTCGATTCTATTTGGTATTCCACAAGCTTAATTGCAGGCTCAAGTATGAACTGGAATGCAAATGGATTTGCTTTAGTGAATACCGGTGATTCTGTTCAATTTATTTGGGCAAGCCAGGGAAGAGATACGATTTATGCTCAAGAAACCAATAGTTTTGGCTGCATAAGCCCTCTGTCAAATTTCCCGGTTGTGATATTGCCTCCACTCATTCCGGACAGCCTGTCTGTTTCACCGGATACATTATTCGCCAATGCATACGGAGACACCCTGGCCATTCAGGTTATTGCAAATATTCCCTGGAAGGCTAAACAATTTGCTTCATGGGTCAATTTAAGCGATACCTTCTGGTATGGATCCAAGCTGATTCATGCACGTGTTGGGGGCAATTCTGGTGCGGGACAGCGAAGTTCTTGGATTGTTTTTCAGGCGGATACGCTACAAGACAGCGTATTCGTGCTTCAAAACACGCATACGGGAATTGAAAACCCAGCATTTGGTCAGGTGAAGGTATATCCCAACCCGAGTTCAGGCTCTTTCAATCTTATCAATAAATCTGACTGGAATTTTCAATTCAAGATTGTAGACATGAACGGTAAATTGATTTTGCAGGGTGAATCCAAATCTTCAGAGAATAGGATTCTTGCATGCGAAGATTGGAAGCCCGGAGTCTACACGCTTATACTGTTAAACGGAGAAGAGACGCATTCTATCAAGTTGATTCTTCTCCATTAATACGGAACAACGAAAACCGGATACCTCCGGTAACTTTTCTCGAAATAGATACTGTGCCTGTATACAAACTCCAGTTGTTTATAGGCACTGTTTTTTAATTCCGGATCCTCCACCTTTTCTTTTTCAAGTTGGACACGGAGTTGTGGGTCGTCCTTTAAAATTTCTGCAGCGATATCTTCAAAAACATAGGAAGAGAAGCCTTCTTTTTGTTGGAGAATAGGGTCGAAATAATTCCAGTTGAAATAAGAGTCCGGGGCTTCGGGTTGCAATACGTTGGCTAGAAAATTTTCTGTTCTGGCATCCGGAGTAATAAGGTAATCACCTGGATTCACCCTGATCTTTTCACTGACCCATTTCACCTTGGTATTGCTATGCAAATAGTGCCCTTCATAGGGCGTTGCAGATGTTTGGAAATCATCAATCTTTGCTACCAAAACTTGCATTGAATCCACTTTCTTTATTGTGTCCAATTTAACGCCGTTTGCAGCTAAATTGACTATTATTTTTTGATACGCATGAGGGACAATGTAGTGCTGAACACTATGTCCTGCGCGACTAACTTTAAAATTATCCCAGTAAGGAATGTATTTTTCGTAAGGCTTGCTTCGGTCGTAGTAAAGCCGGGGCAATCCACTCACTTTGCTCTTTTTAAATCCGGCTTCGTAGCCTTTGAAGAAGAGGCTGTCGCAAATTTCGCTGTTGACCCATTCATAGGGAATGGGATAGGAAAGGTGATGTGAATGAAATTCATTGCGCGCTAAACGGTCCTTTTCAATATGAACCGATGGTTTGAACATGAGTGTCAATTCAAGAAGATTTTCCAATAATAGACGTGTTGCTTCCACCCGTTTATCAAAGGGTTTTAACATATGTGTTTCGCTTACGAATGAAATGCAATCAAATAAACTGGTATATCCATTTGAATACCGCGGCGTTTCCATAAAGGCATTAATGCCGCTGTCGGGAACGGTGCCGAAGACATTGACATAAGGAGTCATTTCCTGACCCGCTTGTTTCATCTTTCCGTACAATGCAGGTAGCATAAAACTTTTAATAAGTCGGGCGCAATGTGTTCCGTATTTTTCCTCCTGACTGCTGATTAAGGTCATGGTGTATTGGTAATCGGCTCCATTGGAAACATGTGTGTCTACAAATACATGCGGATTCCAGGTATGGAAGATTTGGTAAAAAGCCATAGTATTTTGCGCATCGGCTTTGATGAAGTCCCGATTCAAATCATAATTCTTAGCATTGCCGCGGAATCCGTATGATTGAGGCCCGATTTGGTTCACCCGGCTGTGGCTATTTCGGTTTAGCACGCCTCCAATATTGTAAAATGGAATGACCAGAATGCGCACGTTTTCGTATTTCTTTTGAAGCGTGGACTGTGTTGCAATGTCTCGCAATAACATGAGTGAAGCTTCCACTCCGTCAGGTTCACCCGGATGAATCGCATTATTGATAAGCAGAACTTCTTTCGGGGTTTGCGGATGAAAATCTTTGTCAGCGTCAAAAACCAATAAATGCAGAGGATATCCCGCATCAGTCATCCCATAAGTAAATAGTGAAATTTGATCTGATAGGGAGTCTAGTCTTTCACAAAAGCGTATACCTTCCTCATAGGTGAAGGTTTTTTTTCCCTTCGATTTTTCGTATGCAGTGAGAAGTTCCTGAGAGCTGGAACAGAGAGGCAATAAAGTTAAAATTGCCGCAAGAATGGATAGACGCATGCCGCAATTTAACTCAAATCAGAATGTACATGCATGCATCTGATTTATTGCTTTTTAAAATGTCAGATAAGTGGTGGCATTATTCTGAACGAACAATTCTGGTTTCCCAGCTTCTTTTGGATTCGGCTTTTCCGAAGCGCATTTCAATGATCTTCCGATAAGTATAATAGAAAATATCCGATTGTGGCATTTTCGCTTTCCAAACTTCTTCCAGAGAATTGCTGTATGCGTCAGGCATTATATCACTGGTTTCCAGCCCTTCCAGTTTGCTGCATTTTGCGAGCGATTGAAAAATGCCGATATCGTTTGTGGAATCAGAGTAAAACATGCGCTTCATCGTGATTTCGTTTGTGCCGTTTCCACTGGAGCTGGTATTTAAAATCCATTGGCAATTCACTGTGCTGTCATTGCAATGGGTCACTGGATTTGTAAAGGCAATTCTACCCAATCCTTCGGATGGTTGACCATATTTGTCGAATAGAGGATTCAAAACTCTGAAATAGGAAAGGAGAGTGTCGGGGATGCTTTCGATTTCCGTTGATCCAAACCAGTCTGTGATTTCTTTGTAGGGCAATGGCTGAATATGATCTAAGGCCAGTAAATCCCGCATTGTCTGCCGGAGTTTCCCTTTGGTAGCATCTGTTTGTACCGGATGAGAAAATGTGCCTGAGCTGTTTTCTTCGAAATAATAGACAAAAGGAATTGTTTCCAGTCGCTTATAAAAGCTTTTCCAATGCTCTCCCTGTCCTTCCAAAGGTTTTAATCTCAGATGAGCTTCTATGATCGAACGTTTCTCATTTTTCTTGAGTATGTGGAGATCAATCTCAAAAATTTCAAGACTGAGGCGCTCATTGTCCACTAACTCAGAGCGGGTAATAAAATAAGACTGGGTATCCCCGGCATTCCACTGCGGAAACATAATCTGTCCTTGAGCAAAAGGAATCATCCAAAGAAAAATCAGAGTAAAGAAAACATTCCGAAAATGAGTCATGGCAGCAATTTAGGTAAATCAGGCAATTGGCAGGCCGAATTCGAAAGTATCTATTTGTAGTTCAGTACAGGACTGAGCCATTTTTCAACCCATTCAATGGAATGGCCTTTTCTTTTGGCGTAATCCAACACCTGGTCCTTGTCGATTTTACCCAGACCAAAATATTTGCTTTCCGGATGGGCAATGTAGAATCCACTTACGGATGCGGCCGGCATCATGGCCATGCTTTCAGTCAATTCGATCCCCGTGTTTTTCTCGGCCTGCAGCAAATCAAAAAGCTTTCTTTTTTCGCTGTGGTCCGGACAGGCAGGGTAGCCGGGTGCTGGTCGAATACCCTGGTATTTTTCGGCAATCAAATCCTGGTTTTGATAGGTTTCACTTTTCGCATAGCCCCACCAATTTTTTCGCACTTCCTCGTGCATGCATTCGGCGAAGGCCTCGGCAAGTCGGTCGGCCAGGGATTTTGCCATAATGGCTTTGTAATCGTCGTGGTCGGCCTGGTATATTTTTACCAATTCTTCTACCCGAATTCCCGCAGTTACAGCGAAACCTCCAAAATAGTCATTAACACCCGAATCGATGGGTGCGACATAGTCTGCCAGGCAGTGGTTTGGCAGGCCGGCACCCTTTTGATTTTGTTGCCTAAGGAAAAGAAAGCGGGTGTTTTCTTTTCGGCGCTCTTCATCTGAATAAATAATGACATCGTCTCCTTCACTATTTGCGGGGAAAAGTCCAATTACCCCGTTGGCGGTAAATAATTTCCTTTGGATGATCTCGTCAAGCATGGCGTTGGCATCCTTGAAAAGGCGCTTCGCTTCTTTACCAACTACCTCATCTTCTAATATTGCAGGGTATTTTCCTGCCAATTCCCAGGATTGAAAAAAGGGAGTCCAATCGATATAGGCCTTCAAGGTTTCGAGCGGGAAATTCTCGAATTTTTTAATGCCTTCCAGCTTTGGTTTCTTCGGGGAATAAATATCCCAGTCGATTACTTGACGATTTGCCCGGGCTGCGTCAATGGTAATCAAATTCTTTTCTCTTTTCCGTGCATGATAATCGTCCCGGAATTGGCGGTATTCTAATTTGAATTTCTGCGCAGATGCCGCACTTAGATCTTTGCTAATTAGTGAATTAGCGACAGGTACGGATTTAGAAGCATCCAGCACATGCACCACGGCGCCACTGTATTCCGGGTCAATTTTTACGGCCGTATGGATGCGAGACGTGGTGGCACCTCCGATTAGCAAAGGAATGTTCATGCCCCGGTGTTCCATTTCTTTGGCCACATGTACCATTTCATCCAATGAAGGCGTTATCAATCCGCTCAGTCCGATCACGTCGACCTTTTCTTTGATTGCCGTTTCCAGAATTTTTTCAGCAGGGACCATCACTCCCAGGTCGAGAATTTCGAAGTTGTTGCACGACAGTACGACACCAACAATATTTTTTCCGATGTCGTGCACATCTCCTTTCACCGTAGCCATGAGGATCTTCCCATTGTTTCTGCCGGCTTCCGGGTTCTTTTTCTTTTCCTCTTCCATGTAGGGCATCAAATAAGCCACGGCCTTTTTCATGACCCGGGCTGATTTGACAACCTGAGGCAGGAACATCTTCCCTGCTCCAAACAAGTCGCCGACTACATTCATGCCATCCATCAGGGGCCCTTCGATGACCTGCAGGGGTCGTGGGTATTTTTGTCGGGCTTCTTCCACATCCTTTTCAATGAAATCGACAAGCCCTTTGACCAGAGCGTGAGCCAGGCGTTCTTCCACATTAGATTCTCTCCAGGTAAGGTCTTCTTTCTTTTCCTTGATTTTACCCTTGAAGGATTCGGCTAAATCGAGTAATCTTTCTGTGGCATCGTCGCGGCGGTCGAGCAATACATCTTCGACCATTTCCAACAGAGTTTTGTCAATCTCATCGTATACTTCCAATTGGCTGGGGTTGACAATGCCCATGTCCATTCCGTTTTGGATGCCGTGGAAGAGAAATGCGGAGTGCATGGCTTCGCGAACAGGATCGTTTCCCCTAAAAGAGAATGACACATTGGAAACACCGCCACTAACTTTTGCCCCTGGAAGATTTTCTTTGATCCATTTGGTGGCCCGGAAGTAGTCGATGGCATTTTTACGGTGTTCTTCCATTCCTGTTGCTACCGGGAAAATATTGGGGTCGAAGATGATATCTCCTGGAGGGAAATGAACTATTTCTGTCAGAATTTTGTACGCTCGTTGACAAATTTGAATACGTCGTTCATAGCTATCGGCCTGACCTTCTTCGTCGAAGGCCATGACGATTACGGCGGCTCCATAGCGCTTGACTTTTTTCGCTTGTTCTATAAACTCTTTTTCTCCCCCTTTCATGGAGATGGAGTTCACCACTCCTTTGCCCTGTATGCACTGCAGTCCGGCTTCGATGATCTCCCATTTAGACGAGTCAATCATTACGGGGACCCGGGCAATATCCGGCTCGGATGCGATCAGATTGAGGAATTTGACCATGGCTTCTTTGCCATCAATCATTCCTTCATCCATGTTTACATCAATTATCTGTGCACCGCCGTTCACCTGTTCCCGTGCAATTTCCACGGCATCTTCCAAACGTCCTTCCTGAATGCAACGAAGAAATTTTCTGCTGCCTGTAACATTGGTGCGTTCTCCGACATTAATGAAGTTCGATCCTTCGTATATGGTAAGTGGCTCGAGACCACTTAGTTGGAGGTTGTAAGTTGTATTCTTCATTAGCTATTTCGTCAACGGTCAACAGTCATCTGTCAACAGCTAGGCAATTGCATTTTTCGGTGCTTGAATTTGAACGATTATATCTTCCGAAGTCTTATAAATTTCATTGAATTCATCTTCACTAAGAAATTGGTTTTTTCTGGCAATGTGCAGGCAGGCAATTAACTCGATACCCGAACGAATTGAGATGGATAAAAATCTTCTGAACTCCGGATTCGTTTGACCAGCTGAGCCTTCAGCAATATTTAATCCTATTGAATCTGCACATCGAACCATTTGTGAGCAAAGTGCATATTTTTCTTCCGGAGGAAGTTTTCGGCTTAAATCCCGAATTTTTTCCCCAAGATCTAAGGAAGCATTCCAAACATGCAAATCTTCAAATTTAAAACCCATAGTATTTTAATTGCTGAGGACTGAAGACTGAAGACTGTTGACAGTTCTGGCAGGATAACGAGCAGCAATTTCGGCCATCATCCGGATATGATCTGGTGTGGTTCCGCAGCATCCGCCGAGAATATTGATGAGTCCTTCCTGAAGGAACTCCTCCACCTGTTTTCCCATGTATTCGGGGGATTCGTCGTATTGCCCAAACTCATTGGGCAGTCCGGCATTGGGATACACATGAACAAAAAATGGAGCCTTTTGATCCAGCACCTGCAAATAAGGACGCATCGCCGCCGCCCCCAGAGCACAGTTTAACCCAATACTTAACAAGGGTACATGCTCAACTGAAATCAGGAATGCTTCGGTGGTTTGTCCGCTGAGCGTTCGTCCGGATGCATCGGTAATTGTTCCAGAAACCATAATTGGTACTTCACGCACGCCTTCATCAAAAAGTTCCTGTATTCCGAAGAGTGCGGCCTTTGCATTCAAGGTGTCGATAATGGTTTCCAGCAACAGGATGTCCACTCCGCCATCAATCAATGCCTTTGCCTGATCTTTAAATGCCTGGCGCAAGGCATCGAAGGTGATACTCCGTTTGCCCGGATCGTTGATATCGGGAGAGATGGAGGCTGTTTTATTGGTAGGTCCCATAGAACCCGCGACATACCGAGGTTTCTCCGGCGTTTTTTTCATCATCTCTTCGGCTGCCTCACAGGCAATTTTGGCCGATTGAAAATTGATGTCGTAAACCAAAGCTTCGCAGGCATAATCTTCCTGCGCGATGGTGGTTCCGCTGAAGGTATTGGTTTCTATGATATCGGCACCCGCCTCCAGGTATTCAAGATGAATGGCCTTAATAATATCCGGTCGCGTTATGGAGAGCAAATCATTGTTCCCCTTCAGCGGTTTGAGGTGATCTTTCAGCGCATCGTTGCGAAAATCATCTTCTTGCAGGGTATAGCGTTGAATCATGGTGCCCATGGCGCCATCTAATATCAGAATACGTTTTTTAAGTTCCTCTCGGATATCCGGCTTGTTCATAATGTCCTTCTTTCACCTTTAATGTACCAGAAAGTAGGGCGAAAAGCTCGTCTGCTTATCGTTCCGATTCGCCTGGCGACCGGTAGGATGTGGCACCTTTCAGCGGATGATTGCTGAGGGTTGCCAAGACTTCATCGGGCCTATTCCCTCCGTCTTTCTGGATAAGTGGCCGCTAAGATACGGGCAGCCAGAGGAAAATCCAATTGCATTCATTTTAATTATTTCGTTTACTTTTCTGACTATTATTGGATTCCTTCCTACACATGTCGAATGGAACCATTTAATCCACCCATATGAAACAACCCATTCTATTCATTCTTGCCACATTATTGGCCTTGCCTACTCTGGTTTATTCACAGAAAGAAAGAGACAAACAAATTCTTAAGTTACTCCACGGCAAACGCATTGAATGGGGAGTTTTTGGTAGTCAGGAAGTGGCCAGAGTGAAGATTAAAAAGAAGTGGGGACTTTACTCTTTTAGCGAAGGAGACCATGGTCCGGAACCAACCGAAATTATTCCCCCGGTTTTTGATTCAATTGGCTGGTTTAAAGGAATGAGTCCTTTTGCGATCGTTAAAAACGAAAAGAAATATGGGATACTGCTTAATCCTTATGAAATAATGGATGCAGTAAGCAAGGCCAATTGCATTTATTCAGACATTAAAACGGTTGAAAAGGATGATCAGTACTTTGTGCTCGTCAAGCAGGAGAAGTGGGGTTTGTTCGACTGGTTTGAGGGGAAACTAATTTATCCATGCACATTTGATACACCCGATGAGATTCCGCTGCAAAGCTTTGAATCCCGGGAACTGGATATGGTAAGAAATGCACAAGCCAGGCTTGGCTGTGATTTGGTCATTATGGACCATGGAAACGGGGATGGGGTGTTTAAAGCAAGAAATGCGCAGACAAAGAAATGGGGCATGTTTCAGGATGTAGGTGGTCCGGCCGATACGCTCATACCCATGGCCTACGACAGCCTGAAATTTTTTCGCTGGAACGGTGATTTTACCGCAGTGTATCAAGCTGGAAAAGTTGGCATTTATTTGAGTAAATGGTCCTTTGGAGAGAAAGCCAAAGAAGTAATCCCTTGTATTTATGAAGACTATGCGATTTACAAAGTGAGTGATGGCACTCCCGTTCTCGCAGTGCAAAAAGACGGGAAATGGGGATGGATCAATTGGCTCACAGGCGAAGTAATTGATGGATTTAAAGCGGCCTCCAAAGAGGATCTACCTCCAGTTAGCTATTATCAGGCGACGAGTTTCTAATCTATCTCAGAAATTGTTCAACGGTGCCAATAAGTTCCCTGGGCTTTTCTGCATGCACCCAATGACCAGCCCCTTCGATTGTCACCAATGAAGAATCGGGAAATAATTCAGCAATCGCCCGACGGTAATCATCCTTTATATACGGCGAATTGGAGCCGCGTATAAAGAGAGTGGGATGCTTGAAGCTTCGGTTCCCGGGAATTTCGGCTATGATTTCATCGTAATGCTTGTGAATGGCTGGCAAATTAAATTTCCAGTAGTACCCGCCTTCTTCCTTTCGAACCAGGCTCTTTAGCAAGAACTGCCTTGTTCCAAAATCGCTTATCCATTCCTGCATGTCTTCATCCAGCTCTTTTCTTGTTTTTTGAGTATTGTCTATATCAAGATGGAAGAGGGCCTCGAATACGTCGTTATGTCCGGGTTTATAGCGAACCGGTGCAATGTCGACCACTACGAGTTTTTCGCATTTATCCGGATAACGCAGGGCAAATTCCATGGCAACCTTGCCTCCCATGCTATGGCCGAGCACATAGGCACGACTGATACCCTGTTGATTCATAAACTCCCAGAGGTCATCTGCCATTAAAGGGTAATTGATCGCATCGCTGTGAGGCGATTGCCCGTGATTTCTTAAATCAAGCAGGAAAACATGGTATTCTTCAGCGAACTTTCTGGCCAAATTATGCCAATTATCCAGCATGCCAAAAAGGCCATGCATGATGATGAGTGGTTTGCCCGGTCCCGGGTATTCTTTATAGAACAATTGCATACTCGCGGCAAAAGTAATTCTTTTGTTTTTCGTGGCGGGAAAGCAAGGCATACAAAAACTGATTTACTGGTTGCTATGGGCAAGTGGAATCCTTTTGTTTTACCTGGCTTTCCGAAATATTCCAATAGAGGAACTGAAGGAGGAAATATATACGGTGAAGCCGGTTTACCTGTTTCTTCTCCTGATTCCCTCCTGGGGAGGGCAATTTATCCGGGCGTGGAGATGGCAGCTTTTATTAGGAAATAAAGTGTCCTACAAGGCCATTTATCATTCGTTGCTCTTTGGTTATTTTGTGAATCTGGCACTACCCCGTGTGGGAGAAATTAGTCGTTGCGCCGCTTTGCAAAAAACAGATGGATCTCCATTTGGAAAAAATTTAGGCACCGTAGTAATCGAACGTGCTACCGACGTATTCTTTTTGTTGTTGGTCGTCTTCGCTGCTTTCTGGATGCAAAGCGGTGAGTTGAAAACCTGGATGGACGGGCGGTTGATTCAGCCCATTGCACATTTATTTTCGGGTCATGGCGGAATGGCGGCGATGCTTTTATTCGCCAGCGCTATTGCATTCTGGGTGGCATGGTATATCTACAAAAAAGTTAAAACAAAGCTCAATACCAAATTGAATGCTCTGATTCAGGAGATGATAGAGGGAATAAAGAGCCTTATGAAGATGAGTAAGGCAAAAATGCTTTTGTTTTTGCTGTTGTCGGCGGGAATCTGGGCCTGCTATTTTTTAACCACCTGGTTTTGGTTTCAGGCTTTACCTTCTGCCAATGGAGCCTCCTTTGGGATGGCATTCACGGTGATGGTGATGGGGAGCATCGTAAAAACATTGCCTATTCAGGGCGGAGGAGCGGGAGCTTATCATCTCGTGATTGGCGAATTATTGGTCTTGTTTGGTTTGGGAAACCTGAGCAGTAAAACCTTTGCACTGCTTAATCACGGTTACCAGACGGTGTTTTACCTGCTATTTGGAGGTTTTTCCGCAATTTGGGTAGGCTTGAAAAAGAAAAAATAAAGCCTAATTTAGATTCGATTTTCTAGAAAAAAATAAATGGATCTCACCGTATTGAAAGAATCGCGGCCGGGCGAAAATCGGGTGGCATTATCACCAGCAGTGGTGCAGTCGCTTGTGAAAGCCGGACACAAAATTCAGGTAGAAAAAGATGCAGGACTCGGCTCTGCCTTTACCAATGAAGCTTATCAGGCTGCCGGGGCAGAAGTAACAGATGGAACGGGATTGTACGAAGCAGACTTGTTTTTGATGGTCAATCCTCCCGAAGCGGCGCAAGCCGAGAGATTTAAAAAAGGATCGGCACTCATGTCTTTTATATATGCTGCACAAAATCAGGAGTTGATGGATGTGCTTAAAGGCAATGATATGACTGCTTTTGCCATGGAAGAGGTGCCCCGGATATCCCGGGCGCAGAGCATGGATGCCTTAAGCTCTCAAGCCAACCTTGCCGGGTATAAAGCAGTAATTTTGGGCGCAGAGCATCTGAGTAGAATTTTCCCTCTCATGATGACTGCAGCCGGAACAGTTACTCCTGCAAAGATTCTGATTTTTGGTGCGGGTGTTGCCGGACTGCAGGCCATTGCGACAGCCAAGCGATTGGGTGCAGTGGTAGAAGTGAGCGATGTGCGACCGGAAACCAAAGAACAGGTAGAATCCCTTGGAGGAAAGTTTATTGAGGTAAAAGCCGATAACGCCGTACAGGTTGAAGGAGGTTATGCCAAAGAAGTATCTGCCGAATTCCTTCAAAAGCAAAAGGAAGCGGTGGAGAAATCACTTTTTCAAGCCGATTTGGTCATTACTACTGCGCTGGTTCGGGGCGGAAAAGCACCCGTTTTGATTACCCCGGAGCAAGTAGAAAAGATGAAATATGGGTCGGTAATTGTCGACATGGCTGTTGAACAGGGGGGGAATTGTGGACTCAGTGAAGCAGGTCAGGTCGTGGAAAAACATGGAGTAAAAATCATCGGTGCAACGAATCTGCCCTCCACTTTGGCTACCAATGCATCCGAATTGTATGCAAAAAATATTCAGAATCTCTTTTCTCATCTGGCAGATGAAAAGGGCTTTAAATATGATATGGAAGATGAGATTACCACAGGTTGCATGGTAAACCGCGGGTCAAATACTTCCACAAATCAACCTCAATCTTAACCTCACTCTCAACCTCACTCTTATGATTGACTTCATTGCAAATAATCAAAACTTCATCTATCTCCTGATTCTAATGATTTTTGTCGGGATTGAACTGATATCGCATGTTCCTTCTGTGCTGCATACGCCACTGATGAGTGGGGCAAATGCCATTCACGGGGTGGTAATTATCGGATCCATCATTGTAATGGGACAGGCAGAAGAAACCATATCCCTGATTCTTGGCTTTATAGCTGTGGTGCTGGGAACGCTCAATGTCGTGGGTGGTTTTGTCGTGACCGACCGCATGCTTGAAATGTTTAAAAAACGGAAATAGATAACAATCTTAAATCCGTGGAACATAATCTATGGATTCAATTTAATACGAGATTTAAATTCCATGGACCTCAGCAATGGTTTATGGTCTAAAAAAGAACAAATGAATATACTCTACGTCATTTACCTGATTTCTTCCCTGACCTTTATTCTGGGCCTAAAAATGTTGGGTTCTCCAAAAACTGCGAGAAGGGGAAATTTGATCGCGGCATTTGGGATGACCATTGCGATTTTTGGCACCATCTTCCTGTATCAGGACGAAGGAGGAATGCACTTGCATAACCTCGAGTTTATCTTCGGTGGTCTGGTTTTGGGGACAGCCATTGGATGGATAGTGGCGAAGAAAGTTCAAATGACCGCCATGCCTCAAATGGTGTCTTTTTTCAATGGAATGGGTGGCGCTTGTGCGGCATTAATTTCCATGATTGAATACAGGCACCTGGTATCGCATTCTGATGGTGATTTAATTGCAATGGTGGAGCAGGGAGGTGAGGTGCTCACACGACTTTCCATCATGTATGCCGGGCTTATAATCGGCTCTATCTCTTTCGCCGGAAGTATCATTGCCTATGGCAAGTTGGAGGGAAAAATTAAGGATAAGGTGCTACCCGGTCAGCAGGTCATCAATATTGGATTGTTCCTTGCAATTGTGGGTTTGGCATTGAGTAATGTAATGGGCTGGTTGCATACAGATACCATGTTGTACATTGTTGCAGGTCTGGCCTTACTTTACGGAGTACTGTTTGTTATGCCGATCGGCGGTGCTGATATGCCGGTGGTTATTTCTTTGCTTAACTCATTTACGGGGGTGGCTGCTGCTTTCGGTGGATTCCTTTACGACAATAAAGTGATGCTCATTGGAGGTATTTTGGTAGGATCTGCCGGAACACTTCTAACTATAGTAATGTGCGATGCTATGAACCGCTCGCTTCTGAATGTGCTCATTGGAAATTTCGGGGGTAGTTCTGCCGGAGGTGGGGACGGGGAAGGGCCACAGGGAACGGTAAAAGCGGTGAATCCCTCGGATGCGTCCATCCTCTTAAAATATGCGAAAAAAGTTGTGATTGTTCCTGGTTATGGATTGGCCGTGGCTCAAGCACAGCATGTTGTTCATGAATTGGAAGAGCTGCTCGAGTCAGAAGGAGTAGAGGTAAAATATGCCATTCATCCGGTTGCAGGACGTATGCCCGGACACATGAATGTTCTTTTGGCTGAATCGAATGTGGATTACGATAAGTTGATTGAGATGGAAGATATTAACCCGGAATTTGCAACCACAGATGTGGTACTCGTAATTGGCGCGAATGACGTGGTAAACCCGGCAGCAAAAACCGACAGCTCAAGTCCGATTTATGGTATGCCTATTCTTGATGTGGAAAATGCGCGTCAGACCATCGTAATGAAAAGATCCATGAATGCCGGTTATGCAGGTATAGAGAATGAATTGTTTTACCGCGACAAAACCAATATGCTATTTGGCGATGCCAAGAAAATGCTGACCGCGTTGGTCGCAGAATTGAAATCGATGAACTAGCATGATCCAAAGAACCCTAATCCTAATTTTAATACTCAGCTCGGTTTCCTGTGGTCAAAAAGATTCGGAGTTGTATGTTCCTTATGGAGAACCGCAACCTCCGAAGGTACTGAACATAGTGAAGCTTGACCTGAATTGCTCCATGCCATTCAATGTGCACCTCATCGGACAGGTCTCTAACAAACTGGGAAATGAGTTGTATGAATGGGACGTGGACGGCACTAAATTTTACGATGTTTCTCCCATCATTCAGGTGAGTAAAACAGGTAATGTCAATGTAAAACTGACCGTGACCAATAGCATTGGCAGCGATACCATGTCGGTTGTATTTAGCTATCCCTCCACCACTCTTCCGGTAGTTCCTAATTTTAATTATGGCGCTACGAACAACAATTTCCGAATCCCGGCGGAAATAAACTTTACAGACTTGTCGGAAAGGGCAACCGGAGTTAAATGGGATTTTGGAGATGGATATCAATCTACTTTACAAAACCCCAAACATATTTACCAGATACCAGGAACTTACACCATTGTTCTGACGGCCTACTGCGATTCAGATACTGCCCGGCAATCGGCGAGTATTACCATTGACAAGGAGCCCAGCACCATTCAGTTCAATCAATTTGATTTATTGGGAATCCCAAAGAATTATATCCCGGAAAATCAAGACGACAAGACGACAGGAGGTGATTTTTACCTGAATTTGTTGCGCGACAATTTCAAGTATGGAAGCAGCAATGTGATGAGCAACAGAAGCAAAACACCCGTAACGTGGAAATGTCCTGCAGATTGGAATGGCGATTATAAATTGGTGTACTATAGTTTTGGTACCTATATCACAGAGATTTGGGATAAAAATGACCATACAGATACGCAGATTTTGAGCGCGACCTTCGACGCGACCTACCTGCGAAGCAATTACTATCCTACCAGCCTCGATTTTGAAAGCAATGGTTTCAAATTTCGTATTCATTTGAGCTATGAGAACTAGTATTCTGTGTTTGCTGTTTATAATGGTTGTTTCCGGAAATTCAAGGGCGCAAAGTCTGGAAAGGCACACGTATTTTGAGGTGTCGGCAGGGAAGGGTTTTGCCAGCGGTAAGATGACAGAATTAAAACCTGGCTATTTGACCTATCAGGGAAGCTGGAGTTTCAATATGGGTTTTACTCATTACAGCAAGGAGGGCCAGTTGGGTAGAAAGGATTTGTTTGGGTACCATTTTGGATATCAATTTCACGCGAACAGCCTGGACGAATCGGTATTAAATCAAATAAATCCGTCACCGAATACATATCAGATTAATAAAGGGAGTCAACTGATGCACGGCCCTGTTTTCCGCATGGAATACACCCGTTCCGGCCGCTTTGCGCCATACGTAGGACTTGGTGCTCATTTATTGGCCGTTCGGCCCGCCACTTTTCAGATGAACTATTTGCCACAGGATAATTACTATCAAACCAATGCCTATACTTCCTCTCCATGGGGTCGGATTAATGCCTGTTTTTCTGCCTTTACCGGATTTCATATTGTGATGCCTGGCGATTGGACCATCGGACTAAATTACGAGGTGTACCTGCGTGATGCGTGGACTAGCCGCTATAAAGTAACTTCTACTCCCTCCGCGATTGATCAAAAACCGGTGGAAACCGACTTTAATATTACCCATACTGCATGGGTATCTCATGCCGAATTGCGGGTGCAGTTTCCCTTGCATTAATTTGTAACATGAATTTTCTCACCCCATCTCAGGTGATCCAGGGTTATACCATGGGCGTTTTCCCTATGGCACATCCGGAGGAAGACAATACCATTTATTGGTATGAGCCGAAAATGCGGGGGATTTTACCACTGGATGGGTTGAAGGTAAGCAAATCATTGCGCAAGCGCATCAATAAGCACGAATTTAAAGTAACTTTAAATGAAGCCTTCGACGAGGTAATGAAATCCTGTGCACGGCGCGATGAAACCTGGATCAGTGAAGAGATCAGGCAAGTTTATGGTGAATTGCATAAGTCCGGTTGGGCACATAGTATTGAATGCTGGAAGGATGGAAACTTGGTAGGCGGCCTCTATGGGGTTGCAATCAAACGTGCCTTTTTCGGTGAATCCATGTTTCATCTTGCAACGGATGCCAGCAAGGTTGCCCTTTATTATCTTGTAGAATGGCTCAAAGGAAATAAGTTAGAGCTATTGGATATGCAGTATCTAACGCCCCATTTAGAAAGCCTCGGTGGAATTGAAATAAGCCAAAAAGAGTATCTGGAGCGATTGAGTCGGGCCATGCGAGAATGAGGTGCTGTTAAAATAGCCAAAGCACTGCTGAAATATCCATTTCCCCAATAAAATAATACCGTTTTCAAACAAACCTGCTTGTCACGTCATTCGCACTTAAATAATTTGGTAAGTATGAAACGTACCTATTTTCTTTTGTCCTTTCTATTTGTAGCAGTTTGGGTGGCAGCACAACCCAATAACCCAACCAATCCAGTGCCTTTGGATGGAGGTTTGAGCTTATTGGTGGCTGGCGGTGCTGCTCTTGGTTACAAAGTTTTCAAAAAGAATAGAGAGCAATAAATCTCTTTATCTGACCCGTATAACCATCAACCCATCCCTTACTGGAAGGAGTATGTTTTCTACTCTGGGGTCTTTCTGCACTTTTTCATTGAAAGCATGAAGTGCTTTCGTTTCTTCGTCATGGGCTAGTTCCTTTTCGTCCAGCACTTTTCCACTCCATAGTACATTGTCTGCAATAATGTAAGCTCCCGTGTGCATTTTGTCGATAACCAGATCGAAGTAATTGCTGTAGTTCTCCTTGTCTGCGTCGATAAAAACAAGATCGAAGCGTGTATTCAGGGTAGGGATGATCTCCATCGCATTGCCAATATGAAAGCGAATATTTTCTTCCATACCGGATCGGCGGATATACTCGCGAACAATATCCTCTAACTCTTCATTGATGTCAATGGTATTCAAAACACCTCCGTCGGCCAGACCTTCGGCAAGGCAAAGGGCACTATAGCCGGTATAGGTACCAATTTCAAGAATTTCTTTTGGTTTAATCATCTTGGAAAACATACTCAGCAGGCGTCCTTGAATATGTCCCGACAACATGCGGGGCATCATCACTTTGGCCCATGTTTCCCGGTTGAGGGACTGCAAAACTTCTGATTCCGGACTGGTATGATTTTCTGCGTAGGCAGCTAAGTTTTCATCTATGAATTCCATGCTGCAAGATACATTTTTGAATTCGCCTGCTTATTCTTCTTCGTCGGGGATTTTATCCCCTAAAAAGATGAGTTCAGACAAACGGTCCGGATGAAGGTATTGATTCGCCAGTTCCCGCATTTGTTCAGAAGTAATGGCGTCTATCCGTTCAAAGACTTTTTCCAGACTATCGATGGGGCGATTATCCAAAAGCATTTTACCTGCGGAAAGAATCAACCCGCTTCGGTTTTCTTCCCCCATCAAGATCTGTCCCTTGAATTGGTTCTTGTAGCGCTCCAGTTGATTTTTATTCAGCCCTTTTTCTCTCCAGAATTTTAATTCTTTAAAGATTAGCTCCCTTGCTTTTTCAAGGTGTCTTTTATCGGTGCCAAGATAGATGTGGAATTGCCCCATATCGCGCATGGTTTGGAAACTGGTTTCCACATCGTAGGCAAAACCATGTTTCTCCCGGATGGCCAGATTCAGGCGGCTGTTCAATCCAGGGCCTCCCATGATATTGGTTAGCAATGCCATAGCTGAACGTTCTTCCATCTGATTGCTTGGAGCCAGTCCGCCGAGGGTCAGGTAGGTTTGAACATGCGACGTTTTCTGAGTTTCAACGAATGGAGAATAGATCTCTGAGTTGAATGAAATCCGGGTTTTCGCCTGTCCTTTGGCCGCCGGCACCACTGAAAGTTGTTTATCGAGAATCCGAATGACCTGCTTGAATGATTTCGGACCACTGTAAACGAAAACCATCTTTTCCGGAGTATACCAGGAACGATAGAAATGGAGAATGCTGGTTCTGTCGAGCTTGTTCAGGCTCTGGTGTGTTCCCAGGATATTGTACCCAAGCGCGTGATTAGGAAATGCTTTTTCCTGAAAGAGATCAAGGATATTCTCTTCCGGTGAGTCGAGGTACATATCAATCTCTTCATGGATGACATTTCGTTCTTTCTCCAGTTCTTTTTCGGGAAAGTTAGAGTAGAAAACAATATCAGAAAGAAGTTCGGCTGTGCGTGGAAAATAATCGGAATTTACTGCCGCGTAGACACAGGTTTTGTCTTTGGTGGTGTAGGCATTGAGTTCGCCGCCAACCACTTCCAATCGATTGAGAATGTGGATGGATTTTCGATGCGTGGTGCCTTTGAATAAAAGGTGTTCAATAAAGTGAGCCATGCCCATCTCCTCTTCATATTCATCGCGGGAACCGGCATCGATTACAAAGCCACAATGAGTGATGCGCGAGGCTACCTGTTGATGGTACAGGCGCAGTCCGTTCGGAAATTCGTGTAGCTGGTATTCGTCCAAAGTGCTGGTAAATTCATGCAAAGTAAAGGAATTGCATTGGATGGTGGATTACCAGAATGGACGGCTTTCATTTCCTTCCTGTGGGTCGGGCTTAATGAACTTGTATCGGATGCCCATGGAAAACCCATTGTATGAATTGGAAAGTGTTCCCACTTTCATTGTTCGGTATATAGCGTAATACTGGTACTCAAAATGAAAATTAAAACGGCAACTGAGATTGATTTTTAGCCCTGCGTTTACTCCGTATCCCAGAGCAAACAGGGTGGCATTTAGCTGCTCCACGCCAATGTATCTTGTTCTAAATCCAAATGAATTAGGCTGTTCGAATTTTGCCAATTCCAATCTTTCGTATGGGACCAATGTAAATTTGAATTGAGGGCCGGCGTACAGCTTCAGGTTTTTGGCAATTTTCACTTCGGCAAGTAACTTGTTGCTAAAAAATAGATTGCGATTGTACATCTGTATTGCCCAAATCTCAGCAATTGAGTTTTCATATTGGTATCGCTGGGACGACAAATGGTACTCAAGGCCAGAGTGCCACTCGATCCTCCGCATCATTCTGCTTTTTGCTTTTCGGAAGGGTAAGAATACTCCGTGTACATTTAGTGATTTTGTTTCAACACTTAGAAGGGGTCCGAAAAAATAATATGAATTTGTACCTTTTATTTGCTGATTGAGTATGACTAATTTATCTGGTTCGGTATGGGCTTGAAGTTGGGATATGTTATTGAAAAAGGTTCCCTTTCCAATTGCTCCAACAAACTGCACTTCAATCCCTTTCCACCCAATATTATTCGCAAATCCCCAGGTGCTGACTTGTTCTTCCTGTGCCTTAAGGAATGTTGAGCAAAAGAGGGCGAGAACAGCGAGGCTTTTACCAAAAAGCCCCTTGTTTGGGTTCTTGTTTTTCAGGAGTCGATTTATCCGGCGGATTGAATTTGAAACGAATTCCAAAATGAAGTGTTTGCCCGTTTTGATGGTAAGATTGATGCCCTTTTGGAAGAAAGAAGATTGATTGATAGCCATATTCAGCATAGAGATTTATGCGACATGTTAAGTAGACTTTCGCACCAATTAAAAAGTTGCTTTGCCAGGAGGAGGTACTTTGGTAAAATACTTTCGGAGCCTCCGTCTGAATATCTGTAACGATGGTTTTGTTGTTGATTGAGTCATCCTGAAAAATGCGTTGGTTCATTCCTTTGGATTCCATTCTGAGACCATTAAAAATCCCCCATCCACCTCCGAGGCTTCCATAAACCATCACCTTGTCAAAAACGGGGAAGTTAAACTGCATGGAAAGCGTGGCGGCCCCGAAACGCTCATCAAGCTTATAGTCTTTGTAATTGTAAATGCCACTGGTATCTGTATTCTCTCCTCCGGAAATCAGGCTGATATATTTCACCACCTGAGATTGAGAATAAATACCTCCTATCAATTCAACGTTTCTTAAAAAAGTATTGCTCGAAAAGCGAAAGGGTGCATAAACCAGCTGCAAACGAAATGAAGGAAGTGCGCGGTAGTCTTTGTCATATAGTAAATGAACTGTGTCGCCAGGGATCTCTGTCACAAATTTTTGAAGAGCGTGTTTGAAAAAAAGGGGGTCGGCAAAGCGTTGACCTCCCACAGAAAATTGCAAACCCTTGATTCCGGTACGGTCTGTGAAACTCCAGTCTTTTTTTTGCGCAAGTGAATAAAGGCTGGTTAAACAAAGCAGCAAGGTAAATACCGGTGCTATTTTTCGGAAAAGGGTCAAATTTTGTTAACGGCTATATTATCCCGTTAATTTAGGTAAAAAAGTCTGGCGGTGTTCAGCCTTTAGACGAGTTGCAAAGCATATTCAGGGATTTTTGGTAATCATTCACGATCGTTCTGACAATTTCATCTACCGTTTGCACAGAATGGATGCTTCCCGAAATTTGTCCGATTTCCAATTCACCTTCATCCAGGTCTCCCTCGAACATACCCCGTTTGGCCCGGGCTCGTCCAAGGATTTCCTGAAGTTCTTCTTTGCTGGCACCGCGTTGCTCTGCTTCAAAGACCTGCTGAAAGAACTTGTTCTTCAACAGTCTCACAGGAGTCAGTCCTTTCAGGCTCAACTGTGTTTCGCCGTCTCCCGCGGCAACAATGGCATTTTTAAAATTTTCGTGGGCAGATGATTCCGCACTAGCGGCAAAGCGGCTGCCAATCTGAACCCCTTCAGCACCCAATGCCATGGCGGCCAGCATGCTTGGTCCGCTGCCAATTCCTCCGGCTGCTATCAATGGTATTTGAACCGCCTCGCGCAGCATAGGTATCAGAACCATTGTGGTGGTTTCTTCTCTTCCATTATGGCCTCCAGCTTCAAACCCTTCTGCCACTATCGCGTCTACTCCGGCCTCCTGAGCTTTCAATGCAAATTTGAGGTTGCTTACAACGTGAACTACTGTAATTCCTTTTTCCTGTAGAAAAGAAGTCCATGTCTTTGGATTCCCGGCCGAGGAAAAAACTACTTTAACACCTTCTTCGACGATAATCTGTATAATCTCTTCGATTTTGGGATAGAGCATGGGGACATTCACCCCAAAAGGTTTTTTCGTGGCTTGTTTGCATTTCTGAATATGTTCCCTCAGCACATCAGGATACATCGAACCGGCCCCAATCAATCCCAGGCATCCTGCATTCGCAGCAGCTGCCGCAAGGCGCCAGCCTGAGCACCAGATCATGCCAGCCTGAACAATGGGATATTCAGTACCAAATAAGGAAGTGATTCGATTTTGCATGCCGCAAATTAATGGATGAAATAGAAATAATGAATTTGAAGCTTCGTACAATTAGATCAATATTCAATTACCTATATTGACGTATGAATCCAAAATTCAAATTATGGGCAGGGAATGCTCTTTTGGCTATTGCAATTGGTCTTATTGTCGGCGTATTATATCCGAGGCTCAACGATCATAAAGAAGCCACTTCGGGAGATCGGGAAGTGATATTTGATTCACTGCTTGCGGCAAAGTATCAGGCAGATGAATATGGTATGAGGAGTTATGTCATGGCCTTTTTAATGGCTGGACCTAACCGAAGCCAGAGCCCCGAAGAGGCAAAAAAATTACAGGAAGCTCATCTGGCTAATATTCGGAGAATGGCGGAGGAGGGCAAATTGGTCATAGCCGGTCCTTTTTTGGACGATGGAGATATACAGGGTGTTTATGTCTTTGCGGTTGCAGATACCATAGAAGCCAGAAAATTGACCGAAACCGACCCCATGATTCAATCCGGAAGATTGATAATGGAACTGAAACCCTGGTATGGTTCCGCAGCATTGATGGGGGTAAATGCTGTTCATGAACGAATTGCAAAGGAGAACCCATAGTAAGACCACAAACACCGGAAATGGAGTTTAGGGTTAAGCGTTCGAATTCCAAAAGATACGTTCGGGCAAAACCTGTCAGACTCTGTTCTTTCTACATTCGAATCGGTCTAAAAAGTCTGCATGGCTTAAATTATCAAGGCTTAACCTCAATCATAGCCCTAACGGTTATAATCAATCTCAGTGCTATCTCCTAGGTTAAGGCTTTGAACCAGGCCGTGCAAAGAGGCGTCGTTTCCAATGAGGGAACTACGTAAAACGGCGTTTTCCAAATGGGCAAAAGGTCCGATAATGCTTTCGGAGATGATACTGTTTTCTATGATGGCGCCTTCGCCCATGGAAACATTCGGGCCAATAATGCTGTGTTTGATTTTAGCATCGGCCGCAATATGAACGGGAGGAATCAAAATACAATCTCCTATATTTTTAGGTGCTTCTATTGGTTTCTTTTGACGCTTTAGTAAGGTGGCATTGGTCTCGAGCAGAATTTCCTTTTTGCCACAGTCGAACCAGGCCTCCACATTGAAGCTCTGAATTTTAATTCCTTTCTCAATCATTCGCATCAAAGCGTCGGTGAGATGAAACTCATTGTTGGTCCGGACATCGTTTTGAATATTGTATTCGAGCGCTTCTTTTAATTCGCCAGCCTTTTTAATAAAGTACACCCCAATCAAGGCAAGATTGCTTTTCGGAATGCGAGGTTTTTCAATAAGCGATTTCACAAAACCATCCTTATCAATCTGTGCCACCCCGAATTGACGTGGATCATCCACCCGCATTAAACCGATGGAAGAGTAGTTGGATTCGAGCACCTTTTTCAAATCGGCGTCCCAAATAGTGTCTCCTAAAACAATGAGGATATCCTCTTCATCTTTGATATAGTCCTTAGCGAGCCAGATGGCATGACCGGTTCCTTTTCCGGTAGTTTGAATGACAAAATGGGTCTTTAACTTGGGGTAGGCCGCCCGGATATAGCTATCAATCTTATCACCGAGATAACCGATAATAAATACTATTTCATCGATTCCCTCCTGCACGAGTCCATCAACAATATGCCCCAATATTGGCTTGCCTGCCACAGGTATAAGCGCTTTGGGCTGTGTATGGGTATGAGGACGAAGCCGGCTCCCGATGCCGGCTACAGGAATAATAGCTTTCATTTTGAATTGCTTTCTGGCTTGCAAGTTAACCAATGTAGTTTACTCCCGTTCCCTGATCCCAACTTCTTCACGGGGATTTAACATTGTGAGCTGGGACCTGCGTATAAGGGCTATAACTCATACGTAAGTGTTTTATTGCAAAAAGAGTTAACTTTGGTATTAAATCCGTACCAAATGAAACTTTCTATTATCTATCTAGCGGGAATCGCAGTCGCAGGGGGCGCCTGGATTTCCAGCAATTCCGATTCAGACAGAATTGATGAAGTATTATAGGTCAGCTCTTTGAGCCATGAATTTATTCTGAATACGAACAAAGTAAATAGTGAAAAGCATAGTTTTGACTATGAGGAGTTCACTGACGAGAATGGGGAACACCCCAAGGAAAAGAAAGCGAAGTATACCTATGCCGACGGGAAAGGGACCTGGGAATTAATTTCGGAAAATGGCAAGTATCCTTCTGAAACATCCAGCTCCAGTTTTGCGAAAACCAAGAAAAATGCCTTTGCTGCAGATCATGCAAAATTGGATGAAGCTACCTTAAAAGTGGTGGAAGATTCAAAAGAGCTGTTTCACTATACGTTTATGCTCGCTAAGAAAGCAGTAGAAAAGGAGCGGCGTTATTTGGAAAAATGCACTTTTCATGTCAAAATTGATCCGAGTACGATGCGTTTGATGAGCATTGAAGAAGTGGGGAATGAGCCATTTAAAATTGCTATCATTAAAACGAATAATTACTCGAATCTCACCACCTTTATCTGGGAACCAAGATTTAATGAATACCTCATGCAGGAAGAGAAGCTAAGTATGAATATTCATATGTTCGGACAGGATGTTCCCTTTACCGAAAGAATGACTTATAGCTACGATTGAAACCTGGAATTAATACTCAATACACACATTCTTCGGCTCGGTGAAGAAACGAAGAGCCTCCCAGCCACCTTCTCTTCCTACTCCTGAGCTTTTTACACCACCAAAGGGTGTACGGAGGTCTCTTTTTAGCCAGCAATTGATCCAGACAATTCCGGCTTTAATATCTTCCGACATACGGTTGGCAGTATTCAGGTTGCTTGTCCAAATGGTGCTGCTTAACCCGTATTCGGTGGCATTTGCCATTCGGAGGACTTCTTCCTCTGTATCGAAAGGAGTAAGTGTGACAACGGGACCGAATATTTCTTCCATATTGCAGCGTGCATCATAAGCGAGGTCTTCAATTACAGTTGGAGCGATAAACCATCCATCTGCACAGCGTCCTTCCGGATGAATCGCCTCGCCACCGCAGAGTATCTTACCGCCTTCTTGTTTGGCCAATTCGATATAGGACAAAACTTTGTCGTAATGCATCTGAGAAACCACTGCTCCCTGCTTGGAGTACGGGTCCATCGGATCGCCAACTTTGAGGTTTTTCACGCGTTCCACAAAGGCGTCGCGGAAGGTGTCGTAGATGGAGCGTTGAATAAAGATACGGCTACCACAGAGGCAGATTTGTCCCTGATTGGAAAAAGAGCTGCTCACCGAGGTTTTGAGTGCCTTGTCGAAGTCGCAATCGGCAAAGATGATGTTCGGATTTTTGCCTCCCAGTTCCAATGAAATCTTCTTGAACATCGGTGCGGCCACTGAAGCTATTTCTTTTCCAGCCCGCGTACTTCCGGTGAAAGAGATGGCTTTGGTTCCCGGATGCGCAACAATCGCTGCCCCGGTTTTTGGTCCGGTTCCGTGAACGATATTGAGCACTCCGGCTGGAAGTCCTACTTCCATGCAAACTTCTGAAAGTAGATGTGCCGTATAGGGTGTTACTTCCGAAGGTTTGGCAACCACCGTGTTGCCTGCTGCAAGTGCCGGAGCAATTTTCCAGGTAAACAGGTATAAGGGCAAGTTCCAGGGAGAGATACATCCTACCACACCCAGCGGTTTTCTTAGGGTATAATTGATGCCGTCGTTCATGGGATGTGCTTCTGATGCGAAGTGCATGATGCCAGTCCCAAAGAATTCAAAATTCTCGTGTGCCCGGCGAATATCTACTTTACGTGCCAACCACTGTGGTTTCCCGTTGTCACGGCTTTCGGCTTCCACAAATTCATCCATACGGCTTACTATCTTCCGGGAGATAGCCATGAGATAATGTCCTCTTTCATTATTGGATAACGCGCTCCAGGCAGGAAATGCATCCTGGGCAGCGGCAACTGCCGCATCCACATCGGATTGGTCGGAATCTGGGATAAATGAGAATGTTTTTCCTGTGGCCGGTTCCGGGTTTTCCAGAGTTGCTCCGGATAGGGCACCCTGGAGGTGGCCACCGATATAATTCTTAATTTCAATCATTGTTTCATAAAATTCAACGTCTCAATCACCTGGTAGGCTTGCTTCCTTTCTTCCATGAGATTGGGAGCATGCATCAGAGAGGAGTCGAAACTGTAGGTAAAGTGAAAAAGGTAATTCTCATGCGTAAATACCCAGTGGTGCACTTCTATCGTTACCCCACTTTGAACACTCATGCTTTTGTAAACCAGTGCTTCTTTGTCGGCCAGTGTATTGATGCTTCCACCCTCGTTGTCGTCGGCAATGTGTTGCAATGCCACTTTTGCCCGCATGGAATCTCCCTGATCTGTTACAGCCAGCTGGAAAGTTCCAAGCCTGACGTAAGGGTTTTTAAAGTTATAAATACCATTACTGATTTCATTGACATTCCATTGGTCCGGGTATTTCATGGTGAATCCGAATCGATCAGATCGAAATTCATCCCAGCCGGGAAGATTTGTTTGTGCGAAGCCCGCAAGCGGAAGTAAAAACAGCAGGATTAGTAGGGTATGTTTCATGAAGTGAAATTTAACACTTTTTTCCAACTGATTTCATCGCTAAGAATGCGATGGAGCTCAGAAATCGGTACCCGCTTTTGTTCCATGCTGTCCCGGTAGCGCAGCGTTACCGTATTGTCTTCCATGGTCTCGTAATCGACAGTAACGCAGAATGGTGTTCCCACTGCATCCTGTCTGCGGTAACGTTTTCCAATGGCGTCTTTTTCTTCATATCGGCAGGTGAAGTCAAATTTGAGCGCATCGATGATTTCGCGTGCTTTTTCCGGGAGACCGTCTTTTTTAACCAATGGGAAAACAGCCAATTTAACGGGTGCCAGTACAAAAGGCAGACGTAAAACTGTACGGGTATCCATCTTGTCTTCGTTTTGAATGGATTCTTCCTGCAGGCAGTGGAACATTAAAAGCAGGAACATTCGGTCGAGACCAATGGAGGTTTCCACCACGTAAGGCACATAATTCTGGTTGATCTCCGGATCGAAGTATTGAAGCTTCTTACCAGAAAATTCCTGGTGTTGCTTCAGGTCGAAATCAGTGCGGGAGTGAATGCCTTCTACTTCTTTAAAGCCAAAAGGAAAGTCGTATTCAATATCTACGGCAGCGTTTGCATAGTGTGCCAGTTTTGTGTGCTCGTGTATCCGGTATTTTTCTGCAGGAATACCGAGGGCACGATGCCAGCTCATCCGGTAATTTTTCCAGTATTCGAACCATTCCATCTCAGTTCCGGGGCGCACAAAGAATTGCATTTCCATCTGCTCAAATTCGCGCATGCGCATAATGAATTGGCGAGCGATAATTTCGTTCCTGAATGCTTTGCCTGTTTGTGCAATTCCGAAGGGAATTTTCATTCTTCCTGTCTTTTGTACATTCAGGAAATTCACAAAAATGCCCTGGGCCGTTTCCGGTCGCAGATATACTTCATCTGCATCTTCTGCAAGAGAGCCCATCTGGGTTGAATACATCAGGTTGAACTGACGCACATCGGTCCAGTTGCGCGTTCCAGAGATAGGACAGGCAATTTCCTGTTCTTCAATCAAATTTTTAAGTCCGGCCAAATCACTCGCTTCCAACGCAGCATCCATGGCTTGCTGCAGCGCGCTGGCTTTATCTGTTTTGCCTTCTTTCTCGTATTTGGCAATCTTATCTTCCAACAATTGGTCGGCTCGGTAGCGTTTTTTCGAATCTTTGTTGTCGATCATCGGATCGTTAAATCCATCCACATGTCCGGAAGCTTTCCAAACTTTCGGGTGCATAAAAATGGCGGCGTCGATACCCACGATATTTTCGTGCATCTGCACCATGGCTTTCCACCAGTATTCACGGATATTTTTTTTCAGCTCAATTCCGTTCTGTCCATAATCATAGACAGCCGACAGTCCATCGTAGATTTCACTACTTGGGAATACAAATCCGTACTCTTTGCAATGCGAGATGATTTTCTTCAGTGATTCTTCCTGCTTCGACATAAACGGCGCGAAGATAATAATAGAAGTACAAGAGTAGGAAGTAGGGAAGTAGAAAGTAGCGAAGACGCTTTAGACGAATTAGACTAGTTAGATGATTTAGACCTTTTAGACAGACTAGACTTTTTAGAAGCGCCGATTGTAATAATAATGGTTTAGAGGCGCGATTCATCCTGTCTATCGAGAAAAAAGCATGAACATTTCGGTCGGGCAGTTCCGCAATGCATTGTGGAGCTATCCGAATGTGAATTCTACATCACTATGAAGCTACCCGTCGTTGGGTTAAAGTTATTACCTTCGCTCCTCTTTAAAACAAGCCACGGTCCAACGGCTATGGTCCATGGTCTTCTAAAAATTATTCATCCACATATTGTTTATATTCAATTCCCTTTTTACCTTTGCCGTCCTTAAAATTGAAGAAGAAAGCATAGATCATGGCAAACCATAAGTCAGCAATCAAAAGAATCCGCAGCAATGCAGCGAAAAGACTGAGAAACAGATATCAGGCTAAAACCACTCGTACTGCGATCAAAAACTTGAGAAAAACCAGCGATAAAGCTGCTGCTTCTGAGATGCTTCCAAAAGTATTCAGCATGTTGGATAAACTGGCTAAAAGAAACGTAATTCACCGCAACAAGGCAGCGAACCAAAAAAGTAAGCTGGCTAAGTTTGTCGGCAAACTGTAATAATACAGTCAAAATATTGTCAGGCCATCCGCAAAGCGGGTGGCCTTTTTTATTTTCGGAGAATGGATCTTTCCGAAGACAAACGCGCCATTAAATTTTGGTCGGAAGACGACCGGCCCCGAGAGAAGTTAATGCTCAAGGGGAGGCATGCTTTAAGCGATTCTGAACTGCTGGCTATTCTTTTAGGCTCGGGTAGTCGCAGGCAATCGGCCCTTGAATTGGCCCGGGATATTCTTGCTTCCTACGGTGGCGATATCAACCTGTTAGGAAGAGCAAGCATTGCAGAATTATCGCGTTTCCCCGGGATCGGACAAGTGAAGGCAGTCTCAATTCAAGCCGCGTTGGAGCTTGCTCAGCGAAGAAAAATCGAAGGGGGAAGGAGGCAGGTTATCAAAAGCAGTCAGGATGCTTACGATACTTTAAAAGCACGATTCACCGATTTAAGCCACGAAGAGTTCTGGGTATTGTACCTGAATCAGGCGAATAAAATCATCTTAGAAAAGCAGATCAGTAAGGGTGGCTTAAGTGGAACGGTGGCGGATCCACGTATCATCTTTAAAACCGGATTGGAATGCGGTTGCAGCGGATTGATACTGGCACATAACCACCCAAGTTCTTCTCTGAAACCAAGTCAGGCCGATTTGGATTTAACCCGAAAGCTTTCGTTGGCTGCACGCAACCTGGATATGCGGGTGCTCGATCATCTTATCTTCACCCAGCAGGGTTTTGTCAGTTTTGCAGATGAAGGATGGCTCTAAACTTTATTCGCGCACAATCTTATAGGTTCGTCGGGGAAGGGAAGTCAGGCGCAGGAAATAGGTTCCGCTGGGCAATTCACTTAAATCCATAGCGATGCTGCCACGTCCTTCTTTACGAATGGGAACCGTGAACTGCTTTCCGGAGGGGTCCATTACCAAAGTGCTGTCTGACGTGATTTCATCCATACCCGAAATATATACCCATCCCGTGCTTGGAACGGGATAAAGATGAATCGTATCAGCATTTGAAAGTTTTCCGACCGAGAGGGGATCGCTTTTCAAATAGGGTAAATCGATGGAATACAGTCCGGAAGGATAAGATGAAGTGGCTTCGCATGAAACGAAGATGCGCTCATCAGAAAGAAAGAGTAATCCTTCTGTTTGCCACCCATTGGCATTTGGGGTCAGTAATATGTCTTGAATTTTCCCACTAAAAATGGCATTTCCGGAAAAATTACTGAGTAGGAAGATCCGGGATCCGGTTTTCCCGGAAGAATAAGCTAACAGGGCAATAGTGTTCTGTGAGGGGTTAATATCTGCTGCCGTAATCAGGCATGCTGAGTTAAATGTTGCAACAGAAGAGATGGAATAGGTTCCCGGTATCTTTGAAAGCGGATAAACGCGGGTGTGATAATCTCCCCTGTCTTTGGTAAAGAGGTAGAGGGAGTTTCCCATTGCAAGCATGCTTTCACAATCGAAGTTCGTTCCACCGGCTGGGTTAAAGTCCGTTTGATCTGAATAGGAAAATTCGATGGCTTCTGCATCGACTGTGGTGTCCGACAGAGACATCAGGGAAGCAACGGGAATACGTAATACCTTGAGGTCCTTTCGATTTCCATCGTTATTTCCAAAATCTCCAACATACAAGTAATCGGAATCCGAAGCAATGTCTTCCCAATCCGTATTTCCATAATTTCCAATAGTGACTTTTTTGATGATAGTACCATCATTGCTGTCAAGTTGAAATAGAAAGGGAGGGTTTCCACTGTCGTTGAACGACCATAATCCACCGGCAACCCATTCGAGTCCCGAGGACTCCCGTACTTCTACCGGAAGGGTGGCCTTCTTTGTCATTATACTGCTCTGTGCAAAGAGCGAAGCGGGCAGGAGAAGTCCGCTGAGTATGTGGAGAATCTTACTCATTTTGGAAGAAAAAAAGATCTCTCCCTGCCAAAACAGGAAGAGATCGTGGTTATGAAAAGATGAAGAACCTGGTGTGCTGGTGCCTATTTGTGTTTGTTTCCATTTCCATCGGTTGGGAAAGCGCCAAGGTCCTTGTTAGGAGGAGTAACTGTTGCTTTCAGGTATTTGTTGTCTACCGGTGCGGTTGTATTCAAAGGAGTAAACCCTGTATATCCTTTCCCGATGCCAGGTGAGCTTCCTTTCAGGTGGAAATCATAATTCCCCTGGAAGGTAATGTCGCGCAAATGTTGAGCGGTTTGTGGCAATGGGTAGTTTACAAACATTGGGTTGTTTTTACCGACGATACCAGGAGCCTGATACGCCTGACCCAGGGTATAACTGTTTGGATATCCTGGATAGAAGGTAGCAGGATCAGGGATATCAGTGGGCTGTGGAATGGTGATATGCCCGAGCGGGTAGATTTCATCTACAACTGAAAGAGAGTCGCCATAAGAAAGGTTGTAACCATAGGCCAAATTTGCGGTGTCAGCAATTGGGTTTTCAAGGATACGGAGACCTGTTTTACAGTTTACCATGATGTTATTGTATGCTTTTCCGCGTGCGCCTTCTTCAAAGTTCAGGTTGGCGCCACGGTCCGGGTCAACACTTCTCCAACCACCGTTGATAAAGGTGTTGTTGTACATGTTGATATTGGTTTGACGAGCACCACCACCTTTGTTGGAAGCTTTAGTGCCACCTTTTGCAGTACCAATAATCAGGTTATAAGCCATGTCGCCGTCGGTGCTTGACTTCACGTTGAAGCAGTCACCATCGTTATAAGCAAGTTTTTCAACGGTGTTGCGCATAATGTGAATGTGTCCGCCTTTAACACGGGTCGCATCGGTAGTAGATCCATACACCCAGGAATCTTCAAGAATCATGTATCCGTCGGGGTTTTGGAAAAGAATTACAAAAAGGTCATCTCCTTGTTTGTATCCTGGAAGAGGATTGGAACCCACGTTACCTCCGGCAAAATCAAGGTGGGTCCATTTGATGTCGAGCAATGGGCAGGTTGCATCACACTGGATACCACCCCAAAGTTTTCCGCTTGGTTTGAATGCAGGGTCATTATTTGGATCTTCGTTTGGATCTGTGTGTTTGTAATTAGACGGGTTTTTGTAAGCATCAACTCCGGTGATCCAGTTAGGTTGATCTGAAGTTCCCAAAGAAACGAAAGAGCCTTTTACCAACAATACTGCATTTGGGCTTAGGGCAAGAAGTTTCACGCCGCTTTGCATTACCAGGGTGTCTCCTTGGTTAATGGTAACTGCGCCGTCGAAATAGTAAGTTTTACCAGACTGCATGGTTCCTTTAACACTGCCTTTGAGAGTGTCGCTGGAAATGGTTTGTCCGGCTTCAAATTGTGGTTCGGAAATGTTCACTTTCTCATCGCTGTTTTTCTTGCATGAGTACATTCCAAGCGCCACCAGTGCGGCACTCATCATGATTGGTTTTTTCATATTTTCTAGGTATTTGAAATGCATGAGGATTAACCGACCTTCCAACGAAGGCCGAATATGTAGTTTTGTCCGTAATATTCTTTTTGTACCAAAACTCGGTCGTCGCGAGTTTGATCTGTTAGTGCGAAGCGGCCGGTTCTGTATGTGTTCTTTGTTCTTAACTCTACTGTAACCGGAGTATTCAAAAGGTTCTGCACTTTGCAGTAAGCAGAGAATTTTTTTCCAAAGGATTTTTCGATGGAAAAACCCATGGTGAACATTCCTTTTTGCCAGTAATCCAAATCCTTATACAGGGAAACCTGAGTGATCTTTTTACCGGTATAAACCATGGCCAATTGCATATCGAGGCCCAGTGCTGTGTTTTTATAAATCAGGGAGAGGTTCCCGATTTGAGGGGATTGTCCTTGCAGCGGCCTGGTTTGTTGAACCACCGTGTTGGTAAGCTGACCGTTTTCATCTCTGTTGTACGAGAATTTATTGGTGGTAATGGTTGAGTTGGTATAGGTGTAGTTACCGGATATTCCGAAATACTTCCAGTACTTGATAACCGAAAGTTCCAGTCCAAAATTTATTGCCGTGCCGAAGTTACTTGGCTGCAATGCAGAGCTTGAAGTACCTGTTTTGATGTATCCGGTTTCAATCGGATTAATCAGATGCTTGTAAAATACTCCGACAAGGATTTGATCCAATGCTGTGGGGAAATATTCGTAGCGGAGATCCATGTTGTGTGCCACCGTATGTTTCAGGAAAGGGTTACCAACTTCTGTATAATAATCGCCCTGAACATTGTAAGGAATGATTTCAAAAAAACCGGCCCTGTTCAAAGCTTTGTAATAGCTCATGCGCAGGTTGGTTTTGGGATTCAATTTGTATTTCAGATTGAAGCTGGGAAGAATATCCTGATAGCTGATATTTCCTGATTTACCAAAGAAAGAGGGGGGCATAACAGTTTGAAATGCCTGGTAAGTACTTTCTACGCGAATACCGCCAACAACATCCAGCTTCTTTTTATACTCCAGTTTGAACATGCCGTAATAGGCATAGATGATTTCTGAGGCCTTGTAGGTGTTGGGGTTGATGGATCCGCCTTTCGCTGCATTATCTGAGTTGAACACAAACTTGTCAGGCGACACCACACCATCGAAAGGAGGAACGAGTCCGTTCACGGATTTGGGAGTGAATTCGTAATAGTAATAGGTGTTTTCTCTGTGTTTATCTCGATAAAGTCCCCCTGCGGATAAGGTCAGTTTTTGTCCGAATATCTTTGTGGTGTAATTCAGGTTGAGGTAGCCGGCGATGTCCCGGTCGGAGTTTTTCCACCAGATCCGTTGGAAAGGAATATTCAGGTGCTCCGGTTCAAGTATCACTTTGTTTCCGGCACTGTCTTTACCCACCTTTTGAACCGTTTGGTATTCGGCCCAATCGGGGAAGGTGTTTTTTGCCAAAGAATATACCCCCGACCAATCCAGAATCAAGCCTTTGACAATCTCATGTTTTCCCTGAAGGGTATTGTTATAGATGCTCTGTTTTTGCAGGCGGGATCTATCCAGAATATAGGTATTCCCTGTTCCGGTTCCCGTGCGGCCGATGGAAAGGGAAGTATCCACTGTATGGCGGTACTGAGATTCATCCATCTCCATGTATACAGTGTAAAGGCTGATGGTATTCCTTGAATTCAGGGCATAATCCAATTTAGAATGAATGCCGTAACGAACCTGCTTGGTAGAGTATTTTCGACTGTATATGTCGTCGAATGCCGGCACATTTCCCGGGTTCGGCTGGGTATTTTGCTGAAAGAAAATACTATTGGTATTTCGATAGGTGTTCTGGTAACTCGCTCCAATAACCAATCCCAGTCGTTTGGCTTTTAAGTAGCGATTTCCAAAAGTGAACCCGTACATCTGATTCATGGCCAGAGGTGCGGTTGAATAGTTAAAATTCCTATAAGTAAAATCATTGGGGGTCGCAACGTAATCCGGACCGTGAATTTCAGCGGGACTGTTGGCAGGTAGCACTTTTGAATTGAATTGGGTAAATCCCTGGTTGACGGCCAGGCTGTTAAATCCGGTTGCCGCATTAAAATGGAATGTGAAGTGGGTGGGGGCGCTTTTCATTACCAGATTCATGGCCCCGCCAATCGCATCGGCTTCCATGTTTGCATTCAAGGCTTTGACTACTTCCAGCCTTTCCAGCAATTCGGCAGGAAACAGATCCATTGGTACATAGCGGTACTTATTATCCGGACTCGGAATTTTAATTCCGTTAACCAGGGTATAATTATAGCGCTGTTCCATGCCGCGAATGATCGCGTATTTGCCGCTTCCGGAACTGCCCCGTTCTACAGATACTCCGGAGATTCGCTGAAGCACGTCGCCTACAATAATATCCGGCAAGAGCTGAATCCTTTTAGCTGAGATGATGTTCATGACTTCATCTGAATTTTTTTCGGAGTTCCGCGCGGAAGCATCTGATTCTTTATCAAAGCTGCCTTTGATAACCACATCATCTATGCTGAAGGCGGCATTCTTTAACTTGATGTCCAGAACCTTGGTGATTTCATCTTTTGAAATGCTCAAGGGTAATACTTGAGTTTCATAACTGATATAGCGCACCTCCACCGAATATTTTCCAGCTGGTATATTTGGAATGGAATAGGATCCATCTAAATTGGATACTGCGTAATGCGAAGTGCCCTGGATTAATATGGTAGCGCCTACCAGTAGCTCTCCCGTGTTGGCGTCAGAAATTTTACCGTTAAGCGTGGCGCCTGTTGCAAGATTCAAACTCAGAATCGAATTAATAAGCAGAAATAGAGCTTTTTGCACGAGGCAATGTTCGCCTTGTTACGTTATGAGATTTTTAAGTCAGCATGAAGAAAAACATCAATTTGTGTTAACATAAATTGACCAGAATGTTTCCTGTATTTCAACCCAATAGTGGGCTTTTTACTACGGGTATTGATAGAAAAGAATTTGGAGCAGGAAACAGAACTGCGGAATACCCGGCATGAAATTGAGCAGGATTTATTAAACTTGTACGCTTTATTCGAACTATATGAAATTAAGAACCTTTACGCTTGCACTTATTCTCATTGCGCTCTTAGGAAATGTTAATGCACAATCGAGAAAAACAAGTCTTAAAAGCCCGGCAGATATGGAGATGGGTGTTTATAAGATGGCCACCTTTACCTGGGATAGCTTAACAGCGCATGTAGACAGTTTTCATTTGGAGTTATCAAGTGACATGAATTTTTCGAACATGTATTATTCTGCAACGATTATGGGAGGAGATACAAGCTATATGTTGACGGTGGATACGTTGCAGTATGATAGCATGTACTACTGGCGTATGGTGAGTTTTGATAGTTTGGCGATTTATCAGACGACAAGCGATGTATGGAGTTTTACCGTAAAAGGGGATCCCCGTATTGCAAATCTCAAAACTCCGGCGAACCAAGAAATGCATGTAAGAAAAATGCCCACCTTTACCTGGGATACCTTGGCAATCTCAATCGATAGTCTGCACATTGACCTGTCTCGCCACATGGATTTTTCGGATACATTTTATTCTGAGACCATCGTAGGAAGAGATTCCATGTTTAAGATGATGGTAGACACATTGGAATACGACAGCGTCTATTATTGGCGTGTAATCAGCTTCAGTGATTCCGGCATTACCCAATTTTCGAGTCATGTATGGAGTTTTACTACACAAGGTCACCCACCCGCACAAGTGGTTTTGGCTAGCCCGGCTTCTGCTTCCATCGATGTGAGCATTCGGCCAACCTTGAGCTGGAACACAGCAAACTATGCGGATGAATACCATGTTCATGTATCTACTTTCAATAATTTCTCAGATACCGCCTATTATGGTATTGTTTCCGCACCAAGCACCAGCGTAACACTGAATGTGGATTTGGAAACTTACAAGGTATATTACTGGAGAGTGGCTGGTAATAATATCGATGAAATGGGTCCATGGTCCTTGTTCTTCAACTTTACCACATTGTATACCGGTTTAAACACCCCTAATGCAAATTTTGGAGCCAATGCATATCCTAACCCGGCAACGGATTATATGCTCATCTCTTTTGAGGGTCAGGGAACAAATGGAAGTGTGAAGATTTACGATATGCAGGGAAAAGAAATAAAAACCCTCTCTGAAGGTTATTTCGACCTCGGCAATCAATCAGTGAAACTGGATCGCGCTGGCTTCAATGGAATGTACTTTGTTCGCATTGAGCAAAATGGAGCAATTCAAACATTGAAAGTAGTATTCAAATAAGAAATTTCACTTTGCGATAAAAAAGCCGGCCATAATAGCCGGCTTTTTTATTTATCCTGCCACAATGCCCCGCACAGCATGAGGGCATGGAAGTTGTCAACACATGGTAAATAATTAGTAGGCAGGTGTAGTTTTTAATCCTGCCAACAAAGTGTAGTTTTGGTTTAGACGTTGTTTGCTTATGGAGCCCGATGATTTTCTAGATGCTGACATGACAGCGGCCGTCGAAAAGTATGAACGCATGCTGCGTGATAACGACCGCCTGTATTTCGATTCCGACGAATTGGAAGATGTGATTGACTTTTATGTTGGAGAGAGTAAGCTGAAAAAAGCACTGGATGCCATTGCTTTTGCCAGAGATATATATCCATTCAATACAGATTTTATTATTCGCAAAGCCCAAATCATCTCTATGATGGGCGATAGTTCACGTGCCCTTCAGGCCATTGAAGAAGCGGAAGCACTGGAGCCCTTTAATCCCGATATCATTCTCGTAAAAGGCGAGGTGCTCGATCAGTTGGAACGTTTTGATGAAGCGATTGCCTGCTATGAAAAGGCCCTTGAAACGACAGATGATAAATCGGAAATCTATCTGAATATTGCGTATGTCTATCAGAATTCCGGACGTTTCGATGATGCCTTGAGCTACCTCATGCGTCTGCTGGAAGAAGAGCCGGAGAATGAACAAGTGCTGTATGAAATCGCATACTGCTACGATGTTATGGATAAGCCTGCAGAAAGTATTCGCTTTTATCTGCAATACATCGATCAGCAGCCTTATTCTTTTGCCGCCTGGTACAATCTCGGTGTGATGTACAACCGAGTAGGCGATTTCAATCAGGCTGTTTGGGCTTACGATTATGCAATTCTTATCAATGAGAATTTTAGTTCAGCCTGGTTCAACAAGGGGAATACCCTGGTGGAACTGGACGATTACGAAGGGGCCATCGGATGTTTTAAGAAAACACTCGAATTGGAGGGGCAAGATGCCATCATCTTCTGTAACATGGGCAATTGCTACGAGAAGTTGGGGATGATGCAGGAAGCAAGGACTTTTTATAAAAAAGCCACCAAATTGAATCCAAACCTCGCGGAAGCCTGGTTCGGACTGGGTGTAACCTTCGATCACGAAGCACGCTTCAATGAGGCAGTGGCTTTCATTAAAAAGGCCATTAAACTGGAAGAGGAAGATGCGGATTATTGGTATAGCCTGGCCGATGTTTATGCGAAGATGAATGAAAATCGAGAGGCAGACATTGCCTATTCCAAAGCGGTTCAATACGATCCTCTGCTTTGGGAGGCCTGGCTGGACTGGTCCTTATTAAAACTCAATGAAAACGAACGCCAGGAAGCCATCAATATTTTGGACGATGCACTCCACATGAATCCAGAGATTCATCAAATCTATTACCGACAAGCGGCGTATCATTACATGTTTGGATCCCGCGCAGATTCATACGAATACCTGAAAAAAGGGCTTGGACTGAATTTCAATGAACACTTCTTATTTTTAGAAACTGCGCCACTTGCATCCAGCGATATGTTAGTTCAGGATTTATTGGATGAGTATCGACGTTAATTCGTCTAATAAATTACCTTTGATGCCCATGAATTTCGAATTGTCAAAACTGCCAGAGCGCAGTCAGAAACCCCGTGAGTCCGGACTTACCATGGTGATGGACAAAGGGATGAGTCTTCGTGAAGTTGAGAACTTCCTGGATGTGGCGAGTAGCTACACTGATATTGTTAAACTTGGGTTTGGCACCTCCATGATTACGCCGCGATTGGAAGAAAAAATTGCGCTTTACCACCAGGCAGGTGTGCCGGTATATTTCGGAGGAACCCTTTTCGAGGCATTTGTCATTCGCGGGCAATTCGAAGATTACCTGCGCTTACTCGAAAAATATAAACTGACTCATGCGGAAATTTCAGATGGATCCATCGAGATATCTGAAGATGATAAATGTGAATTCATCCGAAGAACAGCACAACATGTCACCGTGTTGAGCGAAGTGGGAAGTAAGGATGCAGAAAAAATCATCCCCCCATATAAATGGATTAAGATGATGGAAAGTGAAATCCAGGCCGGTGTATGGAAAGTAATTGCCGAAGCAAGAGAGAGTGGTAATGTGGGCATCTTCCGTGGAAGCGGTGAAGTCCGTTCGGGTTTGGTGGAGGAGATTCTGACTCAGATTCCTCAGGAAAAAATACTCTGGGAAGCACCTCAGAAATCGCAGCAGGTTTGGTTCATTAAATTGTATGGTGCCAATGTGAGTTTGGGAAATATTGCGCCAAACGAAGTGATCCCACTTGAAACCTTGCGTCTTGGATTAAGAGGAGACAGTTTTAACTTTTTCCTTTAAAAAATAAATCCCGCTCATGACCCATTGGGCATGGTATTAAAAAAAGTTATAAATGGAACCCACGGTCCTCTCTGGATGGGCCATGGTCTGAATTATGTCATTCTACGATCAAATAAGCAAAGACCTGATCACTGCGATTAAATCGCGGAACCAGGGTGAAATTCGAGGCCTGCAAGGTATCAAAGCCCAGCTTCAATTATTGCGTGCAGAAAAAGGCAATGCCAGCTCTCCTTCGGAAGAGGAAGAGCTAAAAGTTTTGATGCGGATGGCGAAACAGCGTCGCGACTCTATCGAAATCTTTTCCAAAGAGAAACGCATCGACCTGGTAGAGAAAGAACAAGAAGAGTTGCAGGTGATTGAACGCTACCTGCCTGCTCAGATGTCTGACAAAGATCTGGAAGCAGAAGTGAAAAAGGTCATTGATCAAACGGGCGCGACCGGCATGGCTCAGATGGGAATGGTGATGGGAATGGCCAGCAAAGCCCTGGCAGGCAAAGCAGATGGAAAACGTATTTCTGAAGTGGTAAAACGTCTGCTTAGCTAAAGTAGTCCTGTATAAACTTGCTGTAATCCCAGGCTTTCCCAAAGAAGCAACTGTCGAAATGATGGTACAGGTCGGTACTGTACCAAACACAGGCTAGCAGCACAATACTAACGCTTACTTTCGCCCAGGACTTCATCTTAAAAAGGGAGGCAATAAATACGGCCAAAGCCGGGCTCCATAAGGCAGAAAATTCAACAAAGGGGCGGTAACCAAAATTGCAATCACCAAAACCTTTTGCCCACCAGGAAGCAAAGAGATAGGATAGAAAAACAAAGGATACCCCGAGAATTGCAGCTGTTTTCCTGTTTCTTTTAAACATCAAAACCATTCCGATTGGAATGGCTAAAAATGCAGGTGTATAGGGCAAGATGCCCGATTGAACGGCAAACCACTGCTCGATTAAGGCGGGCGCCTTCCAGCGGTGGAACCCTTCATTCTGATAGGAGTAAATCAACCATTGGCCGGTGGTCATCTTCCAATAAAGCAATTGAGGGATCCAGATGACGACAGCAGCCATAATCATCGGTACCAGGTGTTTTGAAAGAAATCGCAATTGATCTTTGATTTCTTCTTTCCGCAAGGATAGCACGAGAATCATCAGTATTCCCAAAACATTTGTAGGCCGGATCAATATGGCCCAGGAAGAGCAAAGGGCAAAGAAGAGTAGATGTTTTGTCTTTCTCGTGTCAAGGGCTTTTTCCAAAAAGTACCAGGCAAAGCTGAACTGGCAGAATGAGTAAATATGGCTCATCAGGCTTTCATCTTCAGTATAGTAGCGGAGGTTTGTTCCGAAATACAATAAAAGCAGGGTGAGCAGCGCAACCCCTTCCCCAAAGCGTTTTCGCAACAATGAAAACAATGCCAGCATGGCCAGCACAATGTAAAATGCTGTACCGAAATTGGTGAACTTCAGGTAGTGATGGGAAATCGGAATCGGAGCCTTATCTCCGAAGCGACTAAACCACAAGTCGCCTGCCAAATAGAAAGGAGTGAGCATCAAGGCTTCTCCGGAAGTGAATTTAGTAAAGGATTTACCGGGAGCCAGTTCGTTTTCAAAATTTTGAGAGGTACGCTGTTTGGCCAATTCCGGCATATCTTTTTGGTCCAGTCCGTAGTTGAACCAAATGGGCAGGTAGATATAGTAACCTGATTTATCTGCGCAGATCTCACAACCGAAATTGGTCACCTTTTCCTGACGGCTTTGAATGGCATTGTAAACCTGAATCAACAGGATGAACAGGAGGATGAATTTGAGGCGGCCGTGGTAGGTCTTCCAAAAAGGCATGGCCAAATTAACTACCTAATCGCCGACTTAGCAAGCGTTCCACCACATCGTATAATTGAGGCGGTTGCAGTTTACGCCATAGGAGGTGATCCAGTTCTCCTCCGAAATGGATGAAATAATCGAGGTTATGGGCACGGAACTCATCCAATACATGCTCCCGGAAATTTAAGAAAACTATCCATCCGTCATCATCCAGATCGTGGTATAATTCTTCATAATAGCTATCATCCGACGCATGAAAGTTCAGCACATTTTCCCCGATCAGGATAAAGCGATTGATTCCAAAATCAATCATATGTTCCAGGATATCTCTTTTGAGAAACATGATGTCGTTGTCGACGGCGTCGTTCCATTCGCCAATCATCTCAATGATGGCAAATCCCTCATCATAATCGGCAAAAAGCACCTTCATGTACAGGGTATTTGAACCGAAGAAGTCCCACTGAGGGTGGATGAGGTGGTTGTAGATTTGGTGAGTGAATTCAAACTCGCTGTACTCTCTTTCATAGAAAGGAGACCTCTCGTCCTCACTTGCGACATACAGGTCGCGCCACATATAATACGGCTCCAAATCGTGCATGGGGCAAAGATAGCTTTGAGTTCTGTTACTTGGGATGAATTCCTCCCAAGAATTCCGCATTTTTGCAGATGATATGATTATCGATCTACAGAATAAAAATGCCCTCGTTTGTGGCAGCTCAGATGGAATTGGACGCAGCATTGCTATCGGACTTGCGACAGCCGGTGCCAATGTGACCCTCTTTGCACGTAACGCAGAAAAACTCGGAAATGTGCTCAACGAACTTGACCGCTCCAAGGGTCAGGAACATGCCATGCTCGTAGCTGATTTTTCAGATACAGCCGCAGTAAAAGAAGCGGTTGAATCAGCCTGCCTTAGCAATGTCTATCATATTTTAGTGAATAATACGGGAGGCCCTCCCGGAGGGCCCATTACCGACGCCAGTGCAGAAGCATTCTACGCCGCGCTGAACGCCCACCTGATCAATAACCATCAAATCAGCCAGGCGGTGATTCCCGGAATGAAGAAGTCGGGCTATGGCCGCATTATCAATGTTATCTCTACTTCTGTAAAGATTCCATTGAAAGGACTGGGCGTTTCCAATACCACACGCGGAGCGGTTGCCTCCTGGTCTAAGACGCTTGCCAATGAGTTGGCACCATTCCAGATTACTGTCAACAATGTTTTGCCTGGTGCCACCAAGACCGGTCGTTTGTCGTCGATCATCGAGACCAAAGCGGGAAAAACAGGAGAAGCCATTGATGCGGTAGAGGAAGAGATGCTCAAAGAAATTCCTATGAAGCGCTTTGGCAGTCCGGATGATGTGGCCAATGCAGCTATCTTCCTGGCATCGCCTATGGCATCTTATATCACCGGCACCAGCATGATTGTGGACGGTGGAAGAACCGGTTGTTTATGAGCAATAAGTCGAAAGCATGGATGGAGGCCTTGCGCCTGAAAACGCTGCCATTGGCGGCTGGGGGGATTATTCTGGGTAGTTTTCTGCCGGAGGTTCACATTGCTTTTAGTCTCCCTGTTTTTATCCTGGCCTTGCTCACCGCTTTCGGTTTACAGATATTATCCAACCTGGCCAACGACTATGGCGACTTCGCAAAAGGCACCGATAATGAGAAGCGAATAGGGCCGCAAAGGGCCTTGCAATTGGGTGTCATCACTCAAAAGGAAATGAAAAGAGCCTTGGTGCTTTGCACTTCTTTGACTCTTTTGAGTGGAATAAGTCTGCTGGCTTTGTCCTTTGGTCCGGAGCAATTCATGGAAGCGATATTGATGCTTGCGGTTGGATTAGCTGCCATTTGGGCGGCTATTCAGTACACCGTGGGAAAGCGTGCCTACGGATACATGGGCATGGGCGATCTTTTTGTAGTGCTCTTCTTCGGATTGGTTTCCGTTTGGGGTGTGAGTTATTTGTACCTCGGAACCTTGCAGATAGCCATTTTTTATTCGGCCTTAAGTTATGGACTGCTGGCAGCAGGGGTGTTGAATATCAATAATATGCGCGACATCGATAATGATAAGGCGTCAGGTAAAAGGACATTGGTGGTATTGCTGGGAGCCAATAATGCCCGGATCTATCATGCTGCATTGATTTTGGTCGCTTTCCTTCTCAATCTTTATTACCTCTATCATCTGAATTTGGAAGCCTGCTTTTCGCCCGGCTCCAATCCTCCTGATTTTCGGTTGCGCTACCTGGCTTTATTGGGATTTGTCCCCGTGTTTTTAAATACCTTCAAAGTCCTGATGCCTAAAAAGTCGCCTGCCGAATACAATCCTTATCTGAAAGGTTTGTCGCTAAGTTCCCTGGGCCAGGTAGTGGTATTTGTGGCCGTCCTTTCCTACCTTTTGCCATAGATGATTGCCGATTACCGCATACATGATTTAAACTTTAAAGTTCCGGCAAGAACCTCGCGAAACACTTTGGAGACAAAACGCTTGTTTCTTCTGAGACTGAAGGATAAAGATGGAAAGACAGGATTCGGAGAGATCAGTCCATTCACCGGACTGAGCCTTGACGATTCTCCTGAATTCAAGCAACGATTGGATCGTTTTATTTCCGACTGGAATGGAGGCGCACGAGAAGAGGAGCTTGATTTGAATGACTGGCCGAGCATCCGTTTCGGTCTGGAAACGGCTTTGCTGGATCTTTATAATGGTGGAAGAAGAATCTTTTTTGACGGTCCTTTTTGCTCCGGGAAGGAGTCCATTCCCATCAACGGGCTTATTTGGATGGATTCGGTGGAAGAAATGCTTCGGCAGATAGAGGCGAAGATTGATCAGGGATTTAACTGTATCAAGATGAAAATCGGTGCCCTGGATTTTGACCAGGAATGCCGGATGCTGGAAGAAGTGAGGAAGCATTATTCTGCTTTTAAGATTGAATTAAGAGTAGATGCCAACGGCGCCTTTCCTTTTGATGATGCACTGGCTATGCTCAAAGACTTGAGTCGTTTTGAGTTGCATTCTATTGAGCAACCCATCCAACAAGGTCATTGGGAAAGAATGGCAGAGCTGTGCGCTAAGACACCGCTGCCGATAGCTTTAGATGAAGAACTTTTGGGACTTCATCCGCAAGCCGATGGCGATGCGCTGATGAGGACCATTCATCCGCAGTTTTTAATTCTCAAACCGGGTTTGCTGGGTGGATTTAAAATCAGCGATGACTGGATCAGTTTGGCAAGGAAATACGCTACCCCCTGGTGGATTACATCGGCCCTGGAGTCAAATCTCGGTTTGGCTGCCATTGCACAATATACCGCTACCAAAGGAAATTCGGTTCCTCAAGGCTTGGGAACAGGACAATTATACACCAACAATTTCCCTTCTCCGCTGCAAATTTCGAACGGGTATTTGAGCATGAATGGTCCGGAAAACTGGAACCTTGATCCGGACTTGCTGAAATAGCAAAATCCCTTATATTTGATACCTATGGCAACGCAATTTATCAGTCGCATGAACCGCACCGAATCAGGGTTTCATCTTTTGGTGATGCTTTCATTGTCTGATGGTGGATCTTCTGAGGAGGAACTCCGCGTGATTCGTGATTTTTTGGAAAACGCGTTTTCCGGAAAGATTGACCTTATTAAGGAACAGGCCTTTTTAAAGGCTTTGCCACTGGAAGAAATGGAAGGACATTTCAATGAAGTGACCGCTCGTTTCTATTCCATCAGCAGCCAGGAAGATCGAAATCTCGTGTTGGACTTTGCCATGCAGGTTGTGATGGCAGATAACGAGATGAAGCCCGAAGAAAACCATCTTATCAATCTCCTCTACGATAACTGGGGAATGGATTAATCCAGGTATCTCGGATCCCAGATAATACCTTATGTATTTAATAACCTTTCAATCTCTTTTTTTGAGCTTTCCTTGCTGTGGTGGGTTACCTGGTTTTTGATGTAGTTAACCAGAATATGCATGGATTGGTTGGAAACGGTAAACGCTGCATATCCATTTTGCCAATACTTGAATTGAGGAAATAATCCCGTATTTCGGATAAAATTAGAGCTGCCAACCTTAAGCTCCTTCACGATGTCAGAGACGCATACGGAAGGGTGAAGATCGAAGAGGAGATGAATATGATCTTCTATTCCATTGATGATGATGGGTGTTGAATTTCTACTATGTATTAGTCCGCCCATATAGGCATAAAGTCTGTTTCGATTATCCGGGTTGGTAAGGACGAATTCTCGGAACTTTGTGGCGAATACCACATGATAGAGGATTTGTGTATATGTGTTCATAGACTGCGAAGTTCGTGTAGCTTTTTACGGAATCAGGGGTATTAGGTCTTCTTAGGGTCAAAAAGGCCGATCCCTGGAAAGTTTTTTTTGGGCCACCCCTCTGGGGTGCTTTGAGCTCTCGTGCGGGTGTTAAGGGTGGGCAACCCCTCCGGGGTTGAGGTCTTCGGACCTCAAAAGGTTGTAAGAGGAAGATGACTCCATAGGAGTCACCGATCCTTTGGATGAATGCAGGGTGGTTTTAGGACCTCAAAAGGTTGTAAGAGGAAGATGACTCCAAAGGAGTCGCCGATCCTTTGGATGAATCCAGAGGTGCCATAAGACCCTGTAGGGGTCTCCGAATATGGATGGGATAATTATTTCTTAAAAAATCAGGAAAAATGCTGCCAACCCTGGGCCTTCAGTTCAAATTGGTTGTCGTTTTTGGTTACGATCACTTTTCCAGCTTCTTTGGAGGTCACATGACCAATCACTGAAACCGATTCAATATCCCGAATTTTCTCAAAGTCTTTTTGGTCGATGGTGAAGAGCAATTCATAATCTTCTCCACCATTTAAAGCGCAGGTCATTGGGTCGAGATTGAACGACTCGGCACTGCTCACCGTTTGTGGATCGATGGGAGTCTTCAATTCATATAGAGCCATGCCACATTGCGAAGCCTCGCAGAGATGAAATATCTCAGATGCCAATCCGTCGCTGATATCAATCATCGTGGTAGGAAGAATTTCAGCTTTACTCAATGCCTCAATCACATCTTTCCTTGCTTCCGGTTTTAACTGACGTTGCAGGATATAATCGTATCCATCCAGGTCGGGCTGCATATCTGGATTTGCAAGAAAGACCTGCTTTTCTCTTTTGAGCAATTGAAGTCCCATATAGGCGGCACCTAAGTCACCACTTACGCAGAGCAGATCGTTTTCTTTGGCTCCTTTGCGGTATACAATCTTGTCTTCCTGGGCTGTTCCCACTGCGGTAATGGAAATGGTTAATCCCTTTTGGTTGGAACTCATATCGCCGCCGACTAAATCAACCTCGTAGAATTCGCAGGCAAGCCGTATGCCTTCGTAAATTTCCTGAATGGCCTGCAGAGAAAATTTATTACTAAATGCCAACGAAACCAGAATTTGTTCCGGCTTGCCGTTCATGGCATAGATGTCAGATAAGTTCACCACCACAGCTTTGTAGCCCAAATGTTTGAGCGGTTGAAAGCTCAGGTCGAAGTGAACGCCTTCCACCAACATATCTGTGCTCACCAGCGTTTTTATTTTGCCTTCACCCAATACTGCCGCATCATCGCCGACTCCAAAAACGGTGGATTTATGCTGGTTTTGTAAGGTTTCTGTCAAATTCTGTATCAAACCGAACTCTCCGAGCTCAGAAATTTCTTTGCGCTGCGTATCCTCGAACATCTTTCTTTAAATTGAATGCAAAGGTATTGATAATGGCTTTGCTACAGGATTTTTTTCACCTCTTCTTCCCCCATTTATGTGAGGCCTGTTCCTCGGCATTATACGAAGGGGAAGAAGGGGTTTGCCTGCGGTGCAGATCGAAATTGCCAGCAACTGATTATGCGGAAGTGGCGGATAACCTTGTGGCGCGCCTCTTTTGGGGAAGGGTGAAATTGGAAAAGGCGGCGGCTGTTTATTTCTATCACAAGGGGAACCGCATCCAGGTCTTGTTGCACGCATTGAAATACAAAGGAAGAAAGGAGCTGGGAGTTTTATTGGGGAAATGGATGTACGCATCCATGAATCGAAACCACTGGCTCGATGATGTCGATTACCTGATGCCGGTACCTCTTCATCCGAAAAAATTAAAAAAGCGGGGATACAATCAGGCACTGATGCTGGCCATCGGTTTTTCTGCAGAGAGTGCCATTCCATTGAAGAAAGAAGTTCTGATTCGGGGAGAAAACAGAGGAAGTCAAACCCGCTTGAGTCGGGTCGCGCGATGGGAAAATGCGAAGGATGCTTATTCCGTGAAGATGGAAGATGATATTCGAGGCAAGCATATTTTGCTAATAGATGATGTGGTAACCACCGGAGCAACTTTGGAGAGCTGTGCGAACGTCCTTATGAAAGAAGGCGCATGTCGCGTTTCCGTACTTGCTGTGGCTTGTGCATTTCAATAGGCAATAATTGTAAGGTCAAGTAGTTATTTATGATATACTTTTGCATTTCATGAAAAAGGTCTCCCTTTTCCTTGGCCTGACGGCCTTCATTCTTGTTTTCTTTTCTGCATCCTCCTGCCGGAAGGAAAAGTTTGATACGGACCCGTCGGCAACATTAAACTTTTCAACGGACACCGTTTTATTCGATACGGTATTTACCAAATTGGGTGGCGGACCGAATCCGCGTTCGGTCAACAAACAATTTACCGTTCGTAATCCGCATAATAAATCCATCAAAACCAGTATCCATCTGGGGATGGGCAATGCCTCTCCATTTCGTATCAATGTTGATGGATTGGCAGTTTCTGAAATAAAGGATTATGAAATTCGGGCAAACGACAGCATGTACATTTTCGTGGAAGTCTCTGTGGATCCGAACAATCAGAGCAATCCACTTATTATTCAGGACTCGGTGGTTTTTGAGACCAACGGAAATATTCAGGATGTGAAACTGGTGGCCTGGGGACAGGATGCATATTATTTGAAAGACTCGGTCCTGAATGGAAATATTGTCTGGTCAGATAAGACCAAGCCCTATGTCATCTACAACTCAATTTTGATAAATTCTGGTGCTACCCTCACCATTGAACAGGGCGTGCATGTTTATAATTCCGTGGCCAGCCATATTTATGTCAACGGGTCGCTTCAGGTGAATGGATCAAAAGATTTTCCAGTCATATTCGAAGGGGCACGCCTCGGTCAGGAATATACCAATACTGCCTCACAGTGGTACGGCATCCGATTATTACCCGGAAGCAAGAATAATGTGATTCATTTTGCTGAGATAAAAAATGGGATTGTAGGCCTTGAAGTGGATTCCCTTCAAACAGGAGGGGGGTACAAGCTGAATATTTCCAATACAAAAATTCTGAATATGTCGGCGGGCGGACTTATCGGTTACACGGCATGGATTAATGCCGTGAATGTGCTCTCGGCCAATTGCGGACAGTACACATTTCTGGGTGAACTCGGTGGGAAATACAATTTAACTCATTGCACCTTTGCCAACTATAGTAATGTCTTCTTACATTCCAAACCTTCCTTCGGATTGAGCAATGCAAATTATGACGATGGCAATGGAACAGTGCTGGCAAATGATTTGGAAGCCACAATCAACAGCACTATCATCTGGGGATCATTGAAAGAGGAAATGGTATTTTTCAATGGTGGTAATGGCAAGTTTGAACCTACTTTTTTTCATAGTCTATTGAAGACTGAAATTCAAGCGAACTGGACTCCGGACATTAAATTGAACGAAGATCCCAAATTTATAGATTACAGGGAACTGAATTTTCAGCTTGATACTTTATCTCCTGCAAAGGATGCCGGAGATGCCGGACTTATTCCTCCGGTTACAGATGATTTGAACGGCGACCCCCGTGATTCCAAACCTGATATAGGTGCCTTTGAGCGAAAAGACTGATGAAAATCAGTTTCAATGGAAGATGGATATATTAACTTGCGCTTCCTAAGCATTAATTCCATGATCAGGTTTGATTATCTAGAAGAGAACAAAGACAAGTTCCGCGAAGAATACCTTAATAAAAAGCCATTTCCTCATATTGGCATCGACGATTTTTGTGAAAAGGAAAAAATAGAGTCGCTGTACAGTAAAATTCCGGAGATCCAATCGGAAAGTGCCGACTATATTTTCGCAAAGAATAAATTTGAAAAATCGAGCTTTACCACTTTGGGTCCTGAGTTTCAGGAGCTTTATGATGATTTTACTTCCGACCGTTTCCGGGAATGGTTGTCGTATGTAACGGAACAAAATGTTTTCATCGATCCTAAATTCTATGGAGGGGGTATCCATCAAGGGAAAAAGGGAAGCTTTTTGGATATGCATGCAGATTTTAACTACCATCCTTTGGAGGAAACCTGGTTCAGAAACCTCAATCTTCTGCTTTACCTCAACAAAGACTGGAAAAAGGAATACGGTGGAGAGTTGAAGCTGGAGCACAAAGACACCGGCGAAAAAGCAGAAGTCGATGTGCCTTTTAACAGGCTGGCAATCATGCTTTGCCGCGGATATACACTTCATGGGTATGACCCCATCCATTTTCCGGAAGGAAAATTCAGAACTTCCATTGCAGCTTATGCCTACACATTGCATGAAAAACCAATGGAGCAGGCGCGCACTACTGAATGGAAGATTCAAGCGAATAAATCACCCATCAAATACTTTGTTTCCAAACTTTGGGTGCCCATGGTGCGTTTAAAAAGTAAATTCACCAAAAGCAAAACAGCTGATCACTGACGATCGTTGTCATTGTTGATAATGAAACGTATTTTCTTTTTTGGTCTGATATTCATCTTTGTAACTAGTGCTTTTTCGCAGTCGAAATGGACCGCTGGTTCTCAGGCACAATATCAAAATCTGGATCGAGAGGAAGTCACTGGGTTACTCATTGAAGTACTGCCTGAATTCCCGGAAGAATCCATGCGAGCACGAGGAATTGAAGTTAAAAGCAAGGCAGGAAGTATTTGGTCCGTACGTGCAAACAAGGCACAGATTGATTGGATGATTTCCAATCCGCAGATTCTCACCCTTGAATTGTCTTCTGTTCATTTCCCTTTGCATAAGATGGATTACCAAAGCCGGGTGGCATCTTCGGTGCTTCAGGTTCAGCAAACACCATTGGCAAATGGTATACCTTACCCTTACACAGGAAAAGGAGTGATTGTAGGAATTATAGACATCGGTTTCCAACCGGATCATCCGAATTTTTATGATACCAATGGGCAGGTAAATCGCGTGGTTCGCTACTGGGATCAATTGGATAACTCAGGGAATCCACCTGCCGGGTTCAGCTATGGTAGCCTGCATACAACTTTGAGCGACATGCTGAAAAAGACATATAGCGATGAGATGCATGGCACCCATGTTACCGGAATAGCCGGAGGGTCGGGTTATGGAAGCGTGAATAGGAAACATGCGGGTGTGGCATATGAGTCGGATCTGGTCATGGTCAACATTCGCTATTATGATAACACACTTCCACCAAGTGCTAAAGGCGATTTGTTGGTAGCGTCTCCCTCGATCATTGATGGATTGAATTATATTTTTCAATACGCAGATTCTGTTGGTAAACCTGCCGTGGCCAATCTCAGCTGGGGCATGTACAGCGGTCCGCATGACGGCACCAGCCTTTTTGATCGGGCAATTGAGAACCTGACGGGTTCAGGAAAAATATTCGTTGGTGCTGCCGGGAATTCCGGTTGGGGTCGTAACCATGTCATGGGAGACCTCAATAAAGACACTCTAAGAACCATGCCGTTTAACAATCGGAATGTTCGGGATGATGTAGAAGACATGTTTATCGACATGTGGGGAAGCGCAGGAACGGAATTTTCAGTGGCCTTGGGGCTCTGTGATACAAACGGTGTGGAAATGGGACTGAGCACATTCTATTCAACACAAAAAGATACGGTGATACATGATATTCTTACCGTTAGCTATGGGGGCGGATTGATCGATAGCCTGGAGTACAATTTGAGTATTGTTGCTTCCGTGGCAGCAAATGGGAAACCCAATATTCTATTTGAAATATACAATTATACTCCTCAGCGCAGCCGAACCATCCTGCATGTCAAATCCGATAGCAGCGTGGTGCATGCCTGGAATTCAGGCCAGATACTGAAATGGGGCGATGGAGGTTTTTCCGCAGCATTCTGGGGGCATCCCAATATTCCTGGCTATACCGGAGGTAATTCGGATTATATGGTTGGTGAAAACGGTGGAACTGGTAAGCAGACTATCACGGCAGGAGCCTATAATGCGAGTAAAACGATACTCAATATCAACGGAGATACCATTTGGGGTGGTTGGGGCAATCGCTCGGGTTTTAGCTCACGCGGACCGACTGTAGATGGACGTATGAAGCCGGATATTTCAGCGCCCGGAGAGAATGTTATCTCTTCCTTTAACCGGCATTACTATACTCCAGGAAGAAGGAAGGATATCGTGGATAGTTCTATTGTGAACGGTACGACAGAATACTGGAGTGTGGCTTCCGGTACTTCTATGGCTTCCCCAAATACCTGTGGTGTACTGGCCTTATTTCTTCAGGCAGATTCAAGCCTGACACCCGATCGGATTAAAAGCATTTTGTCGCAGACGGCTCTGTTAGACAACGAAACGGGCAATGGCCCGGGTAACGAATGGGGCTGGGGAAAGCTCGATGCCTATGCCGGACTGCTGCATATCAATGAGCATTTAGCAGTCCCCGTAATACAAAAGGATTTGCTGAAAGTGTATCCAAATCCGGGCAAAAGCACATTTACTGTTTGGGGTGTTCCGGAGAATGCTGATTTCACCTTGTTTGATTTCAGCGGAAGAACCGTTCAGTCAGGACATTTGGAAGCATCCTCTTTTCAAACGAATCTCGGTGCTGGATTGTATGTTTTGCATATTCAGTCTGGTAATAGCAGCGCAAGTCTCAAGATTCAAATACTTCCCTAACCTTTCTTTGCGAAGCACTAATCCAGCCTTTTTAGATTGATTTAGATTTTAATTAATTCATCCACCAAGCAACAGGTATTTCTCCTAAATTTGGCGCCGAATATGATGGAATTTAACCGCAGAAGTCTCAGCGACGAAGTATTGCTGGATCTCTATGCCCGTATTTTAAAACCAAGAATGATTGAAGAGCGTATGCTCATCCTGTTGCGTCAGGGAAAAGTGAGCAAATGGTTCTCGGGAATCGGGCAGGAGGCAATAGCGGTTTCGGTAGCAGCAGCTCTGCATGAGGATGAGTACATTATGCCACTTCATCGTAACCTTGGTGTGTTTACCGGCAGGGACATTCCATTTTCCCGGCTCTTTGCGCAATGGCAGGGCAAGAAAGAAGGTTTCTCTAAAGGGCGGGAACGATCCTTCCACTTTGGCACGAATGAACATCATATTGTAGGGATGATTTCGCATCTCGGGGCCATGCTTGGCGTAGCCGATGGAATCGCTTTGGCGCATAAACTCAATGGAGAGAAAAAGCTATCCCTGGCATTTAGCGGAGATGGCGGCGCTAGCGAAGGCGATTTCCATGAGGCGCTGAACACCGCAGCAGTTTGGGACTTGCCAGTTATATTCCTGATTGAAAACAATGGATACGGCCTATCTACTCCATCATCTGAACAATTCCGTTGCAAGCAGTTTATTGATAAGGGAATTGGATACGGAATGGAAGCCTTTCAGGTAGATGGGAACAATATTTTGGAGGTTTACCATCTGCTCAATGAATTGGCACAGAGCATTCGCGAGAAACCTCGTCCGGTTATTTTGGAATGTCTCACCTTTCGTATGCGCGGCCATGAGGAAGCTTCCGGTACCAAGTATGTGCCACAGGAACTCTTTGAAGAGTGGGGCAAGAAGGATCCGGTTGAAAACTACCGAGCGTATCTCGAATCTATCGAATTACTCGATGAGGAGAAAGAATCCGTCATTCGCAATGAGATAAAAAAGGAGATTGAAGTTGGCCTGGAGAAAGTATTTGCTCTTCCGGAGATAACCCCAAATATTGAAGAAGAACTCTATGATGTTTACAGTCATGATATTCCTGATTTAGTACATCCATCCTCCGATTCAAAATCAACCAAACGACTGGTGGATGCCATAAGCGATGGCTTGCGTCAGAGCATGGAGCGACATCCGCAATTGGTCCTTATGGGACAGGATATCGGTGATTACGGTGGCGTGTTTAAGATTACCCAGGGATTTGTGGAGCAATTCGGTCATGAACGGGTGAGAAATACGCCTCTTTGTGAATCGGCCATATTGGGAACCGCTTATGGGCTTTCCATAAAAGGACATAAAGCCATGGTGGAAATGCAGTTCGCTGATTTTGTAACCTGCGGCTTCAATCAAATCGTGAATAACCTGGCTAAGTCGCATTACCGTTGGGGACAAAATGCCGACGTGGTAGTGCGCATGCCAACTGGAGCCGGTGTTGGTGCCGGCCCTTTTCACAGCCAAAGCAATGAGGCCTGGTTTTTCCATACTCCCGGACTCAAGGTTGTTTATCCATCTACTCCTGAAGATGCGAAAGGCCTGCTGTGTGCTTCTTTTGCAGATCCAAACCCGGTCTTGTTCTTTGAACACAAAGCCTTGTACCGCTCGCTTGAGGGAGAAGTTCCGGATGATTACTATACGCTACCTCTTGGCAAGGCTAAAATTAGCAAAGCAGGCGAACAGGTGAGCATCATTACCTATGGAATGGGTGTGCATTGGGCCATAAATTTGTGTGAAGAAAAGGGCATCGATGCAGACATTATTGATTTACGCACCTTGCTGCCTTGGGACAAAGATGCCGTAAAAGAGTCTGTGAGAAAAACGGGTAAAGTGTTGGTTCTGCATGAAGATACACTGACCGGTGGCATCGGGGGAGAAATTGCCTCCTGGATTGCAGAACATTGTTTTGAACTTCTGGATGCGCCGGTTAAGCGGGTAGGTTCACTGGATACTCCCGTGCCTTTCAGCATTCCATTAGAGCAGGAATTCCTTCCGGTTAAAAAGTTTGAAAGCAGCCTGGATGAGTTACTAAAATATTAGGCCAATCCAATGAAGGGAAGGTGAAAATCAATAATATACAGAATATCCAACATTGTGTTTGCAGAGGTCTGTATTGAGTCGATTGACAAGAAATTGAATGAGGGCCGGTTAAAGTCCACCATTAAAAATTCGTATTACTTAAGGGGAATACTTTTTCAATATTACTTTGAAAAATCTATGAGAATGTTTCGAGCGAATGCGGACTATCTTTCCCCTCATTGAGGGGAAAGTCGAGAAAGTCCCCTCAGGGGGGGAAGGACAGATCATCGCCTTCGTTGAGAGGGCTGGAAGAGGAATCATTCTGCAATTCTCCTATCTTAGCGAGGTGAAGGCTTTATTCCGAAAAATATTCCGCTTCCTGAGTCATGGTGTATGGACCATCGATGATTCGAAACTGAACCGCAGCAACCGTTATCTGGTAAAACTCATTCGCATCATTATCCTGGCTGTTGAAGATTTCGGTGAAAAGAAACTTATTCTGCAAGCCAGTGCCCTAACCTTTTACACTTTGCTTTCGGTAGTACCGGTTGTTGCCATGGTTTTTGGTATTGCCAAAGGGTTTGGCCTGGAAGAACGTCTGCGCGAACAATTATATTATTCATTCAGTGAGGAACCACAATTACTCGAACAACTCCTAAGTTTTGTGAACAGGCTTCTGGCCAATACACAAGGCGGACTCGTGGCCGGTTTAGGTTTCATCATCCTTATTTGGTCGGTGCTTCAGGTATTGAGCAGCATCGAGATGAGTTTTAATAGCATCTGGCAAATCACAGTCAACCGTAGCTGGGTACGCAAGTTTACAGATTACTTCAGCATATTACTCCTGGCTCCTGTTTTCTTCATTGCAGCAGGAAGTGCCACACTATTTATTTCGGCATTTATTACTGATTTTGCACAGCGATGGATCAGTCTTGGGTTCCTGAGAGACATCATCATCTTCTCCATCAATTTGATTCCTTATGTACTGAATGCTTTGCTTTTTATGCTGGTTTATATGATAATCCCGAACACGAGAGTTCGCTTGAAACCAGCAATTGTGGCCGGCATCGTTGCGGGTTTTAGCTTTCAATTGTTCCAGTGGGGCTATATTGAGTTTCAAGTCGGCGTGAGCCGGTACAATGCGATTTACGGTAGTTTTGCTTTCTTTCCTCTGTTTATCACTTTTCTGCAGGTTGCCTGGATCATTGTGCTCATTGGAGCAGAAGTGAGTTATTCTCTTCAAAATATCGAAATGCATGTCGATGAAAGGCAGCATTTCATCCCCAGCAATAAACAAAAACTTGTGCTGGCGCTTACCATAATGGCTCTGAGTGCGAAGAGATTTGAAGATGGAGGGCCTTCGTATTCCGCACAGGAATGGAGTCAGGAGCTGGATCTGCCTTTTAAAGTGATCAAGGAATTTTGCAATGAGCTATGCAAAGCCGGTTTACTCAGTGAAATAGTTGCCAGCGATGAAGAAAGTGAAACATCTTATCAACCGGCAATCGGAGTGGATAGATTGAATGTTTCATTTGTGATGAATCGTTTGGATGAAATCAGCCCCATCGAAAAGACATTTACGCTGCCGGAACCGTTACGGGCGTCCGAAGAACTCGTTGAAAAGCTCTACAGAGAAAGTACCGAGTCCAAGCTGAACATTCACGTCCTGTCGATATTTGGGGCTGATTGGGATTCATAGAAAGAGCGAGTAATTATCGTCAATAAGCATTCGTTTTAAACTGCATCACCGTGCCATCGGCATGGCTTGCCTGACGAAGAATTACGCGCGCGTCCTTGCATCCGGAAGGCACAATGACCTCCACCTGAACAGAGGCTTTGGAATAAGGGCCAACAATTCCTTGCATCTTGTAAGCAGAAAATGGTTGAAAGTCTCTCATCTGTAATGAGTCGTACATTTTGTTCCCTTTTCTGTCGTAAAAAGTAACCATTCCCTTAATGGAGTTGAGAGCCACGCCGGTTCGATTGATTACCTCTAACCGCATATTTTGTCCTGATACGGAGATTCGGGACACACGCAGCTCGACTTTTGGGCCAATACCAGCCTGAGATTTTGTTAATGTGTCGTTTTGGGGCTCTGGAGCCGGATCAGCTTCAGATGAAACAACAGGTTCAGGACTTGCGATGCAGGATGCTAAAAACATGCAAGTTGCCATTGTTCCCCCCAAGATTAGTAAGTTCATAATTTAAATCTAGATCAAGGATTTGAAAGGAGTTTAAATTTCACGTTAAATGACGTAAAATCAGCAAATCAAATACGCTATTTGAAAAATACACTCGGGATTCATTTCCCTTTCCACCTGTTAGTGAGCGGTTAAGCCTTCTTTTTTATCGAGTTTTGGATTCATAATAGCAAACCACAAAGGGGGAATCAGAGAGATAAGCATCATCCCTGGATAACCCAGGGGCATTTGCGGACTACCTTCTTTGCTCTCAAGACTGGGAAAGTGTTTACTAGCCTTATAATGATGATCACTGTGACGACTTAGTTCAAACAGAACGAACCTTCCTGCTACATGGTCTGAGTTCCAGGAATGCTCGACACCTGTGCGTTCATAGACTCCGGATTCCAGTTGCTTTCTGCTCAGTCCATAGTGTTCAATATAATTGATGGTTTCCAGCAATGCTGCTCCTATCCATGCAGAGAGCAATATGTAGATTATAACCGGGTATCCAAAAAAGTAGAAGATTGCCCCAAACCAAAAGAGCTGAGCAAATAGAAGAACAATCATCTGATTTCTGTAATGAAAAATGGGAAGATGAAGATTCTTCATCTTTCTTGCTTCAATTCTCCAGGCAGTCAACCAGGTCATTGTCATGGATCGCATCCAAAAAGTGTAAAGCATTTCGTTTTTACGCGCAGAAGATGGATCTCCCGGTGTTGCAACATGTTTATGATGTCCGCGATTGTGTTCAATATAAAAGTGAGCATAGAAAGATGTGCACAATAAGAGTCGGGCCACTAGCCGCGGGAAAAGCTCTTTGCGGTGGCCCAACTCATGAGCCACGTTGATCCCGTATACCCCGCAAAGCAAACCCATACTTACGATTCTTCCACTTAGGGTTAGCAAATCGTAAGTATTTCGATAAACATCCTGAAGGAAGTAAAGGTATAAAAACAGATAGATTGGCACAGTCAGGTAGAGTACCCAATCGAAAGCCAGGGTGCTATCTTCTTCGCGGGCACTGATAAATTTGAAACGCCCAAAAACCTGATCCAGGATTGGAATCAGAAAAAAGACTACAAATACAAGGGTCCAGGCACCCCAGCCTGTTCTCTGAAACGAACTGGCCGCTCCAAGCGCCGGAAGTAAACCGGCCAGATAGCGCAAAGAACCTGTTCGAAAGGACATAAATCGAAGTTCGGGGCAAATTCTGAAGAAGCCAAATTTCTGCGATTTAGAAATCGACAGAAATGGTGGCCGTTTTGCCGGCTGTTACCTTCACGGTTCCTTGTGTTTCCTGAGGGGGGCCGCTTGTAGAAATCAGGCGCTTATAATACCAGTCTTGAGGTTCTGTTTCACCCATAGTAATGGTAGTGTGGGGCGCGTTGGAAACTTTGCTAAAACTGAAAATATTCGTCTGCAAATGGTAGAGGTCTTTGGCAAAATAGAACTCTACTTTATCTCCGAAGCCCGCGCTTGGGGTTCCATTGAACACAATCTGAATGGTTCCGGTGCTTGGCGCTGGTTCCTGATTATCCTTCTTGCAGGAAATAGTATTCAGCAAAATCACGGAGAATAGTAATAAGGTAAATATTCTCATATTCAGAAAAATAACAGGTAATAATAATACAAATGCCCGAAATTTTCAACGGGCATTTGTATTGCATAATGGAACTATTGGGTAGTAATTGTAATGCTTTGCTGATTTACCAAACCATCGCGGTTGGAAATCGTAAAAGTGTATTTTCGGGTATGTCCGCTTCCGGCACCCGCCACCGCTCTATAAGTATATTCAAAATGATCTTCCTGATCACTGTTTAAATCCACATTGTAAATAGATTGATTTACCCCGCCATTTTCGGAAAGGGAGATGTCGAATTTTTTCAATACATCTTTGTCCTCTGTTTTATCTGCGATAATCTGTATCACTGCGGTATCGCCTTCCGGAAGAGTAATATCACTACTCACAAAATCGGCAGAGGTATTGAATTGAATGGACGGAAGTTTTCCTTCATCTTTTTTACAAGACGTTGCAACAAAAGCCATGGTAAACACGACCAGGGCCAATTTGATAATTTTCATGTGTTAGCTTGATTAATTTAGTTTTGAGCCGGTCAGGCCTTTTCATACGCATGGAGAAAATGCGCATGCTCCGGTGGTGGATCTTCTAAAAAATCAGGCTTTTGAATCAATGCGGATGTGGGCATCTGCTTATAGGTGTAAAGAAAATGGGCGCGTATTTGAACCAGTTCATGCAGGTCCCATTGATGAAGGTCGGGGAAGCGATTCTCCTGTTTTTTGCCGAGCGGAATATCTGCCCCGGCAATCTGATTCTCTAATATCCTTAAGAGAAAATTTTCTTCTTCATCTTCAATAAGAGAAATACGAATAATGGTCCCGAAAGTATCCAGGGCGGTTACATCGTATAGTCTTCCATTCCGGACTACTTCTTTGCCATTCTTTACCCAAACATTGGCGTTCTCCAGGGAAACTTCCCAAATAACAGGTTCTGAATGTGATAGGTAACCAAAGGTATTCGATTGATGCCCTACCTGAATCAATGTGATGCAAACTGGAATCCATGCGAGCGCTGTAAGTCCTGTGAGCACAGGGCCTAAACAAAGCGAATACAACAGGGATTTCTTCACAATCTAGTTCAATTGAATACGTGCAGCAATGCCAATATTTCGTCCTGGGTTTAATAATCCAAAATACTTCATTCGGGAGAGTGGATCCGTATAAGCCTGATCGAACAAATTATTGACCGTTGCACTGAAAGTATAGCTGCATCGCCTGAATTGTCCGGAAAAGGAAATTCCGGCATTATACAGGGCGTAGGCCGGTGTTCCCGGTTCACCCGGATAGGTGTGGTTTTGTGCCGAGGTCCAAATGGCTTCGACATTGGAGTGTAGCTTTACTTTATTAAGATTCCATCCCGTATTGGAAAATTTCACAGAGCCTCGGGCAGGTGGGAGAAAAGGAAGATAATTTCCATCATCTGTAAACCCGCTCATCCAGGCAATATTTGATTCAGAGACAAGCCAGTCGTTGAGTTTCCATTTTAGAGCAAACTCGGCGCCGTATTGCGTTGCATTTTGTTGCCGGTAACGAAACACGGGAAAACCAAACCAAGTTTCCGGAGTAGGGGCCAGGTAGATATAATCGAGAATCCTGTTATAGAAAACCTGCAATTCTGCTTTGATTCGATCTTTGCCAAACAGTAAAGCGCCATTCAAAGCATGCATTTTTTCGCTTCGAAGATGAGGATTTCCAATTTCATACGTATAAACGCCTTCATGAAGGCCATCAGAAGAAAACTCCGCCAGATTGGGAACACGAACTCCACTGGAGGCATTTAGCTTGAATGTCCATCTGGAATTCATCTTCAGATTGATTCCACTCAGGTAATTAAAGTAGTTTCTGTTAGTAGAAAAGGGCTGGGCTTCACCCCCTTGTTTGTGAAAGTTAAGCGTGTAAAATGAAGTGACATTTTTCCATCCGATATTCAGGCTGTTTTCCAGATGAATTCTTGTTCCGACTTTGCTGCGAAGAAATGCTGAAACATTTGCTTCGTGCATATTGGCGTCAGGTACCAAAACGCGGGAGCCGAAATTGCGATTGATCTCAAATGACTGGTAGTGGGATAACACCAGAAGGTTTTTCGAATTGATATGTTTCTCGGCCTTCAGCAGGTACTGAGAAGTTTGCAGAAACATGTTCAGGCTGATGGCACCGCTACCTTCATTTTCCATTCGTTGATTCGTTTGAATTCCTGCATTAAGATGAAGCAGCCAGTTGTCCCCAAGCGAAAACGTATTTTGGCTGTTCAGGTTATTGAGCCAAACCTGATGGTTGGGATAGTTCTGCAGGTTGCGGCTGTATCTTTTGTCGGCCTCAATGTAGCGGTACACATCATTGAAGATGAATCCATAACGGTTGAAGCCAGAGTAGAAATGATTTTCTGAGGTCCATTTGCCGCGGGTAAATCCATACGAGCCTTTAATATAGTACCCGTCGTAGCGGGAATTCAAAACCCGTTTTCCGGCACCGTCCCGGTAATCGCCATGGCTTTCATACCCGAGATTGATTCCACTCCACGACTTCCCACGGTTTTTCATCCCCGAATAGAAAATTTGCTCTCCCAGGGTGTTCCCATGAAACCGAACTTTAAGGATATTCCTGCTTTTCCCCGGGACCGGAGGTTCTTCATCTACTAAATTAATTACGCCACCCATAGCTTCGCTACCATAAAGTACACCCATTGGACCTTTGATTACCTCCACATGTCCGACTCCCATTTCCGAGAGTCCCATCCCATGTTCTTCCTGCCACTGCTGATTATCGAATTTAAGTCCTCCGAGAAGGATGCAAACCCGGTTACCATAAAACCCTCGAATTACTGGCTTGCTGATGCCTATTCCTGTAGACAATACACGGACACCTGGAATTTGTTGCAGACGATCGGTAAATGTATAGGCAGAGGAAAGCAGAAAGGAGTCCGGATTGATGCGTTTTATCTCCGTTGAGCTTGTCTCATTTTTTTCTACCCGGTAGCTGCTTACGGTAACATCGGGTCCATGATAGGTTTTTAAAGAGTCGTTTTGCTGGGCTTTCAATGGAAGATTGACCAGGAATAAAATAACAAACACATACCCGCGAAACATGAGGTTCAATAATACGGATTTCCGGTCTTTGGATGGCTCGAATTTTCGTTTTTGGGAATGAATATCAATGAGGAGGATTACCTTGAAATTGGCCTTTAGGCCAGGTTATTATGTAATTGATATACATTTGATCCAATCATTTGTTATTCTCAAATCTTTGGCCTTAAGTTTGCACCGCTTTTTAGCAAATTTTAAAAATGGCGTAAATCGGGGGCGTTCAACTTGACCTAACCCGGTTGAAAGTTCAAATTGAATGTTCCGATTAAAGAGACTTTTTCAGTTCGCTTTTATTCTCCAGATTTTCGCATTGGGTGCGGGACTGCCTCTGCATGCACATGCAATCAATGAGGTGGGAAATCTGACGGAACAGGACAGGACCGGTGCCTATTTGTCAAAAAGAGATATTCACCCGGATTTAATTCCGGAAGGATTTGAGGCGACTGAGAACAATTTGCTCTTCCAAATGATGATTCCGATTTTGGAAAATGAAGAAGAAGACGAACGCCATGAAGGGGCTCAATCCTTTTTAGAACAGGATGATAATCCGCTGGAATTAGCTCTGTCTGGCATTCAGGCAAATTTTAAAATAATAAGAGACGGCACTTCACTCTATGCGTGCTGTGTCCAGACCAAGTCAGTCTGGTACCTTCTTTTTCAGGTTTTTCTACTTTGATACCTATTTGGCGGAACTTAACTTCCGTTATCAAAATCAGAACACAATTACTCTGGTCAATTGTTGTGTATGGGCGATGCCCTTTTGTGAATTGACCCAAAACCAATAACCAATAAATACAAGCAATAAATATCATTCAAATGAAAAGAGTTCTAGTGCTCTCAAGCCTACTAATCCTGCTTTTTAACTCGAGTTGTGAGTCGAAAAAGGAAGAAGAACAGCCTGATGTTTACACCGTAACCAGTCCGGTACGGATGGACACCTCTACTACCCAGGAGTGGGTATGTCAGATTCGTGCGATTCAGCACATTGAACTTCGTGCTTTGGAAAGTGGCTACCTAGAGCATATTTACGTTGACGAAGGTCAATACGTGGAAAAGGGACAGATTATGTTCCAACTTCTGCCTATTTCCTACAAAGCGGAATATCAGAAAGCAATGGCAGAAGCAAATTATGCCCGTATCGAATACGAAAATGCGCGCATATTGAGCGATAGCAATGTAATCTCTCCTGTTCAGCTGGCTTTGGTAGAGGCGGAATATGAAAAAGCAAAGGCCGAATTGGAATTGGCCCGCGTTCATATGCAGTTTACTGAAATTAGGGCACCATTCAGTGGCCTGATGGACCGCTTTCAGGTTAGGTTAGGTAGTTTGCTGAGCGAAGGAGATTTGTTGACCACTTTGTCTGATATCAGCACCCTCTGGGTATACTTTAACGTTCCGGAAGCTCAATACCTGGAATACAAGAGAAACATGCGGAAAGACAGTATCATGGAAGTGAAACTGAGAATGGCCGACGGGCAGATCTATAACCATATTGGATATGTGAGAACCATCGAGGCCGACTTCGATAACCGGACAGGAAACATTGCCTTCCGTGCTACTTTCGATAACCCACAGCAATTATTGAGACACGGAGAAACAGGCAGTGTAATTATTGATGTGCCTTTGAAAAACAGCGTGGTGATCCCACAAAAGGCCACATTTGAGGTGTTGGACAAGAAATTCGTTTATGTGGTGGATGAAAATGATGTCATTCATGCTCGTAAGATTACAATCGATGCGGAAATTCCTGATTTATTCATCGTGAAAGACGGAATAGACGAACATGATAAGATTGTGTTGGAAGGACTCAGGAAAGTCCGTGACAATGAGAAAATTGTCTACGAATTTGAAAATCCTAAAGAAGTAATTTCTCATTTGAAGCTTCACGCAGAATAATAAAGGTCTGACAGAGAAAAATCATGTTTACAAGATTTATACATAGGCCCGTTCTCGCGATTGTGATCTCTTTGGTGATCATCTTCATGGGAACACTGGCCATCAAAACGCTGCCTAAGTCGCAGTTCCCCGATATCGCTCCTCCAATGGTAATGGTTTATGCCTCATACCCTGGAGCGAGTTCTAAAGTATTGACCAATGCGGTACTTATCCCTCTGGAACAGGCCATTAACGGGGTTCCGGGGATGAAATATATGTTCTCAACAGCGGCCAGTTCCGGTGAAGCGAACATTCAGATTGTATTCCATAAAGGGAGTGACCCGAACCAGGCAGTAGTAAACATCAATAACCGCGTAATGCAGGTGAAAATGCGACTACCGGCAATTGTACAGTTGGAAGGTATTCGTGTAATGCGCTTGCAACCGAACATGTTGATGTATGTCAACCTGTTTAGTAAAGACACGGCCAATGCCGATATGAAGTATATCTTCAACTATGCCTATATCAAAATGCTGCCTGAATTGCAGCGTGTTCACGGTGTGGGTATGGCGAGAATCCTTGGTAGTCGTCAGTTCGCTATGCGTGTCTGGTTGAAGCCTGATCGTATGAGGGCCTACAATATCTCTTCTGAGGAGGTAATGGAAGCTTTGAACACCCAAAGTATCATCGGTTCGCCGGGTCGCTTGGGCCGTGCAGATAGCAAGCGATCGGAATCCATCGAATATGTCCTCACCTATAAGGGGCGTTTCAACGATGTCAACGAATACAAGAATGTCATCATACGCGCCACTCCGAATGGAGAGGTACTCCGACTAAGGGATGTTGCCGATGTGGAGCTGGGTAGTGAGTACTACGATATTTATTCCAATAAAGACGAATATCCTTCGGCAGCGATTATGTTGAACCAAAGTTACGGTAGTAACGCGACCGAAGTAATCGAATTGCTTAAGAAGAAGCTGGAAGAGATGAAGGAAGACTTCCCGGCAGGGATGGAATACGAAATTAGTTATGACGTATCCAACTTCCTTGACGCCTCCATAGAAGAGGTAATTCATACCCTTCGGGATGCTTTTATCCTGGTGGCCCTGGTGGTGTTCATCTTCCTTGGCGACTGGCGTTCTACACTGATCCCAACCCTTGCGGTACCGGTATCTTTGATTGGAGCCTTCTTTGTGATGCAGGCCTTTGGACTGACCATTAACCTGATTACACTCTTCGCACTTGTATTGGCCATTGGTATTGTGGTGGATGACGCGATTGTCGTCGTCGAGGCGGTCCATGCGAAGATGGAAGAAGAACATATTGGTCCATATCAGGCGGTTAAAAAGGTGCTGGGTGAAATCAGCGGGGCAATTATTGCCATTACCCTCTTGATGACATCAGTATTCGTGCCGGTAGCTTTTATGTCCGGACCGGTGGGTATCTTCTATCGTCAGTTCTCCATTACCATGGCATCATCTATTGTTATTTCTGGTCTGGTGGCCTTGACATTGACGCCGGTGCTTTGTGCGATGATCTTGAAAAATCCGCACGACCATGAAAGAAAGAGAAATTGGTTCAATCGATTTATCGACTCGTTCAACCGCATGTTTGAAAAGTTGACTGGACGCTATTACAATTTGCTCAAGAAAATCGTTTCCCGCCGGGTTGTAACCTGGGGAATCCTGCTTGCTTTTGGCTTTGGAATTTTTGGAATTACCCGCGGACTTCCAACCGGATTCGTGCCTTCTGAGGATCAGGGAATGATTTATGCCGTGCTGCAAACTCCTCCGGGATCTACTTTGGAACGGACATACGATAATAGCCGGGTCCTGCAGGATATGGCTATGAAGATTGAAGGGGTGCAATCCGTTTCGGCCCTCGCCGGGTACGAAATCCTGACTCAGGGTCGTGGTTCGAACTCCGGTACCTGCTTGATTAACCTGAAGCCATGGAACGACAGAAAGCACACGGTAAAAGACATCATCGAAGAATTGGAAGAGATGGTGAAGGATATTCCGGGAGCCAAAATCGAGTTCTTTGATCCACCTGCAGTACCGGGTTATGGTGCAGCAGGGGGAATTGCACTTCAGTTGCTGGATAAAAACACGGAGATTGATTACAAACGTCTGGACCGGGTGACCAATGAATTCATGGACGAGCTTGAAAAGAGAAAAGAGTTAGCTGCACTTTTCACATTCTACCGTACCGATTATCCCCAATATGAATTGGAGATTGATAATCAGTTGGCCATGCAGAAAGGCGTATCGATCGGTAGGGCTATGGACAACCTGTCATTGTTGGTAGGTAGTACTTATGACCTTGGTTTTATTAAGTTCGGTCGATTCTTTAAAGTATTCGTTCAGGCGGATCCATCTTATCGGAGATTACCGAGCGACTTGCTTTCACTTTATGTGAAAAACGACATGGGTGAGCAGGTGCCTTATTCTTCCTTTATGAAGATTGTTAAAACACAGGGTATTTACGAGATTAACCGCTACAACATGTACACGACCTCATCCATACGTTGTTCTCCGGCTAAGGGGTACAGCAGTGGTCAGGCTATCGCGGCTATTCAGGAAGTAGCGGCCAAAACATTGCCGAAAGGTTATGATATCGACTGGTCGGGTTTGTCGAAAGATGAAGTTGGCCGAGGAAACGAATCCATCTATATCTTCCTGATTGTACTCACTTTCGTATACCTCGTATTGGCAGCACAGTATGAAAGCTTCATCCTGCCTTTAGCGGTAGTTCTGTCCTTACCTGCGGGAATATTTGGTTCCTTCCTCTTTATTAAGATGATGGGGCTCGCGAACGATATCTATGCACAGGTCGCGCTGGTTATGCTTGTAGGACTGCTGGGTAAAAACGCGGTATTGATTGTGGAATTTGCGGTGCAAAAACATCGTGATGGAGCAACTGTGTTCGAAGCGGCGCTGGAAGGGGCGAAAGTCCGTTTCCGTCCGATTTTGATGACCTCCTTTGCCTTTATCGCGGGATTGATTCCCTTGATTGTGGCTCACGGCCCTGGCGCGATCGGAAACAAGACAATTGGTTCAGCGGCCCTTGGAGGCATGCTGTTTGGTACGGTGTTCGGTGTAATTATCGTGCCTGGACTTTATTACATATTTGGAAAACTTGCAGAAGGTAAGAGCCTGATTCGTGATGAGCACGACAGTCCTGTAACCGAAGAAATAAAATAAAATGAGACAGAAGAGTATTCTAAAATACGTAGGAATAGCCCTTATTGCAGCATCATTTACAGGCTGCATGATTCCAAATGCGGTGAATAAGGAAAAGAGGGGAGATATGCCTGGCACTTTCTCATCTTCTAATGATACGATGACTTCCGGGGCAATTCTCCGGAAGAATTTCTTCAGCGACTCCAATCTGTTGGCTCTGATTGACACGGCTTTGGCTAATAACCAGGAGTTGAATATCATCTTACAGGAAATCAATGTGGCCCGCAATGATATCATGGCTAAGAAAGGGGAATACCTTCCTTTCTTGCATATTGGCGGTGCGGCAGGAACAGATAAATCCGGTCGTTATACCCGATACGGCGCATTGGAAGCCAATAATGAAATCAAAACAGGAACGCCATTTCCGGCAGCTGTACCTGATTATACGTTTGGTGCGAAGCTGTCTTGGGAAGTCGATATCTGGAAAAAACTTCGGAATGCTCGTCAATCTACGGTATATAAGTACCTTGGAACAATTGAGGGTAAGAACTTCATGGTGACCCGACTGGTTTCTGAGATTGCCTATTCGTATTATGAACTTTTGGCATTGGACAATCAACTGGAGATTTTAAGACAGAACATTCAAATCCAGCAGAATGCCTTGCAAATAGTTCGCTTGCAAAAGCTGGCCGGTAAAGTAACTGAATTAGCTGTGCTTCGTTTCGAGGCAGAGGTAATGAAAAACAAAAGTCGCCAGTTCTACATTGAACAGCGGATAATTGAAGCAGAAAACCGAATCAATTTTTTGGTGGGTCGTTTCCCGCAGCCGGTGATTCGCGAATCCAGTAAATTCCTTCAAATGGTGCCGGATAGCATCCATGCCGGAATACCTTCACAGCTTCTGGCTAATCGTCCGGATATCCGGCAGGCAGAATATGGACTGATGTCGGCCAAATTGGATATCAAAGTAGCCCGTGCTAATTTCTATCCATCTTTAAGAATTACCGGTGGAGTCGGATACCAGGCTTTTAATCCGCAGTACTTGATTAGCACTCCGCAATCCATGATTTACAATATGGCTGGAGAACTGATGGCTCCTTTGATTAACAGAAAAGCCATTAAAGCAACCTTTTTGAATGCAAATGCAAAGCAGGTTCAAGCTGTTTATTCTTATGAGAAAGCAGTATTGAATGGCTTTGTGGATGTAACCAATGGCATGGCCAATATCAGCAACCTTAAGCAGAGCTATTCGTTCAAAGAGGGTCAGGTGCAGGCTTTGACCAAATCCATTCAGATTTCAACCACCTTGTTTAAATCTGCCCGTGCAGACTATATGGAAGTATTGTTGACGCAACGTGATGCGCTGGAATCGAAAATGGAACTTGTAGAGATTAAAAAACAGCAGCTGAATGCTGTTGTGAAAATGTACCAGACGCTGGGTGGTGGCTGGAACTAAGAAATAACTAGCTAAGTAGTAGTTATATTCGGTTTCCCCGTCCGGTTTTCCGGACGGGGATTTTTTTGAACTAAATCTGATATTTTTGACTTGATTAATGGCCATTTACATGGTCTATTTTTTAATTTTTTTGCAATGGAATTATACGGAAAGCATAGCAAAAGCATCCCGCAAAAAGTCGTCATTCACCTTTTGGAAGTCGTATTTCTCTTTCTTTCGTATTGGATCATGTTTCTTTCTGGCGGCGACTGGGTATACTCCCACTTGAATATTTTCAATATGCATGGGATGGAAGAAAGGCGGATGATTATTTTCCTATTTAATCTTGTCATCTTCCTTCGGCTGGGCTACATGATGTTTTTCCTGCTGAAGAGGAAAATTCCCTGGGAAGAAAGTATCAGTGTTCCGCTGGCATTTGCCATGTATTATATCGGATATCCTCTCTTTGTATTGCCTGTAGATATGCCCGTTGACAGCTACGATTACCTGACGATTGTGTTGTTTGTCTTGGGCTGTTTCTTGAATACTGGTGGCGAAGTACTTCGGGATCGGTGGAAGCGAAACCCGGAGAACAAAGGGAAACTGTATACCGGTGGATTATTTAAGTACTCCCGGCACATCAACTACTTTGGGGATTTGCTTTGGGTAACGGCCTATGCGCTTATGACCCGGAATCCGTATTCTGCATTTATTCCTGTATTTCTCTTTTGCTTCTTTGCTTTCTTTAATGCGCCAGCGCTAGATAAATATCTGAAGAAAAAGTATGGTGAACAGTACGACGCTTACGCGAAAAAAACGAAGATGTTAATTCCGTTTCTGTTCTAAACTGACCAAAATCAGGGTAAGTAGCGCCCCTTCAAACTTGCCTGAGCTATTATTTTGTCTTTCATTGCGTCGGGTAATGAAGCATAACTCGCAGCGGCCAGACTCAGCTTCTCTTTCAGGAAATACACGGTAATCTTATATACATGCTCATTTGGTGGGAATGGACCGACATAGCCTTGTCCATAATCGCAATCTCCAACAGTGACATTCAATCCGGCCCAATCCTCATTTTTGGCGATGGATGTTTTGGCGACTGGAATATTCCAAACCGTCCAGTGCCAGGCATTGTTGAAACTTACATCCTGCATGGTGAGAACCATTACTACAGTGCCGGAAGGGGGGGTTTCAATCTTTAAGTCGGGAGAAGCATTTCCATGATAGCGTCCCAATTCCTGTGGCATGATACCACTGTCGGCAAACAAGCTGGAGCTCAGAGTAGCCTCAGGAGGATTGTTGTTGGTATTGTTGGAAGGATTCGTGTCATCTTTTTTGCAGGCCAGAATCAAAACGCTGATGGTGAGGCCAATCCAAATCGAGTTGCGCATGGTTTTTTATACAAGGCAAGTTGCTTCGGATGAAATATCCATGTTGTCAATGGGTATTCGCTAGAGGCAGGATGGATTTTTAATCAGAAATAGGTAACAGTTTAAACATGGCGATGCGTTAATTTGAAACAGATTTTAAATATGACCTATTCTAAATTTATCTGTGCTGTAGCTTGTGTGTTAGGATTGGGGTTTATTCCCAAAAGCATTCAACCAGATCCTGCTATAAAAATTGAACGGCAGGGCTTTCATAACCTTTACAAAGTGAGTAACGAGCTCTATCGTTCAGAACAACCCGACAGGTCTGGAATGCAGGAGCTTGAAAAACTTGGGGTGGCCAGCGTGCTGAATCTCCGAAACCGGGTTGATGATCACAAAAGGGCCCGGAATACTTCCTTGGTTCTGATGCGGGTGAGAATCAATGCATGGACCATGTATTATGAGGATGTGCTTCAATCTTTAAAGCTTTTCCAATCGGCGAAAAAGCCGGTACTTGTTCATTGCCTTCATGGTTCAGACAGAACAGGTGTTGTGATTGCCGCGTATCGCATGGTTTACCAGGATTGGTCGAGAGAGGATGCTATTAAAGAATTCACCGAGAAGCAATTTGGTTACCACAAGGATTGGTTCCCGCGGCTATTGGATTTGCTGGAAAATCTGGACGTCGCCAGGCTTAAGCAGGATTTGAAGAAATAAAATCTGCCTAACTTAATTTATCGGAAAGCACTTTGTACGTTGGATCTTCCAGAATATTGACATCAATAATGGCATCGGCATTATTGAGCAATTGACGGCAGTCCTTACTGAGGTGTTTCAGGTGTACCCTCTTCCCTAATTTGGCATAGCGACCGGTAAGCCGGTTCAAGGCCTCGATGGCCGACATATCAGAAACCCGACTTTCTGAAAAATCGATGATTACTTCTTCCGGATCATTCTGAATATCGAATTTGTCGTTAAAGGTGCTTACAGAACCAAAGAACAAAGGTCCATAGATTTCATAATGCTTGACTCCTTCATCATCTACAAATTTTTTGGCACGAATACGTTTGGCATTGTCCCAGGCAAAGACAAGAGCGGCAATAACGACTCCAATCAATACCGCCAATGCCAGGTTGTGCAATACTACGGTAACCAGCATCACCATAAGCATAACAAAAATGTCGGATTTAGGCATGCGCTTAAAGGTGCGCAGGCTGGCCCATTCAAAAGTCCCGATGGATACCATGATCATCAGGCCGGTAAGAGCAGCCATGGGCACCATCTCGATAAAAGAGGACCCAAACATGACAAAGAACAAAAGCATAACCGATGCGATGATACCTGAAAGTCGGGCGCGTGCTCCGTTAGAAATATTGATCAAACTTTGTCCAATCATGGCGCAACCACCCATGCCGGAAAAAAAGCCGGAAACGATATTTGCCATTCCCTGAGCCACCGCTTCTTTGTTACTTCGGCCGCGGGTTTCGGTAATCTCATCTACAATATTTAGGGTCAGGAGGCTTTCAATCAATCCTACACCTGCCACGATAGCTGCGTAAGGCAAGATGAGGCGAATGGTTTCGAGATTGAAGGGTAAAGCAGGGATATGAAAGGGTGGGAATCCGCCTTTGATGGAAGCTAAATCTCCAACCGTTTTCGAATCGATTCCCAGCACACTTACCAAACCAAAGATAGAAAGGATAGCCACCAACGATGCGGGAACGGCCTTTGTTAGTTTAGGCAATCCCCAAATGATGAACATGGTGAGTAGGACCAACCCTCCAAAAATGGCGAGTGGGGTTCCGGTTAACCAGGAGCCATCGGGGCCTTTGAACTGATCCAATTGCGACATAAAGATGATGATGGCCAGGCCATTGACAAAACCAAAAATCACAGGATGAGGTACCAATCGAATGAACTTTCCCAAACGGAGAAAACCAGCGGCCAATTGGATGAGTCCGGCCAGAATTACGGTTGCGAAAATATATTCGGGACCATAATCGTGTGCCAGGGTAACCAATACAACGGCCACGGCTCCTGTAGCGCCGGAAATCATTCCGGGCCGCCCTCCAAAGATAGAGGTAACAAAACCCATGGCTACGGCAGCATAGAGTCCTGTGAGAGGAGTGAGTCCGGCGATTAGGGCAAAAGCAACAGCTTCGGGAACCAATGCCATGGCAACAGTGAGCCCGGAAAGCACTTCAATTTTAAAATCGATTTTTTGAGAGAGATCGAACAGGTTGAAAAAATTTTTCAAATCAGCTTAAACTTTGTCGGAATGAGGACTGCAGTGAACAAGGGCGCAAAAGTAAGGAAACTCTTTTCAAGCACCATACTCATCAATTCAGATCGCTGGCTGTGGTTTGGCCTTAAGAGCAGTCGCTTGTATGTAATTTTATTCAATGAATCCTTCGGGTTAGAATTCAAATGATAAGGAAAAAAGGGGAGAGAATATTTTATAAATTGATCTGAAAGGAAGGCATGGAAAGATATTTTTCTGAATAAAACACCTTTTCCCTCTGATTACTACCTAAGTCCATGGAAAAAACCCGGTTGAATTCGATTATTTGGGAGTACGTATTGTTAATTTTACATCAGCCTTTGTAATTATTGTTATTTTGGCAATTGATACATGCGTCCTTATAACCTTATAACCATTGTCATTATTGGGCTGTTATTCCTTGCTACATCTGTTTTTGCACAATCGCCCATTGACTCACTTAAAATCGAGCTTGTGCATGCACGAGAAGATACTGCCAAAGCAAAAATATGTGATCTTTTGGCATTTTATTATCAGCGGATTAGTCCGGATTCGGGCTTGTTATATGCAAGGAAAACCCTCGAATATGCCAGAAGAGCGGGCTGGATAAAAGGTCAGGCATTGGGTTATATGGAGTTAAGTTTGAATTACCGCATTTTGAGTGAAAATTTGGCTGCTATTCATGCGGGAGATTCAGCGCTTAAATTGCTTGAGAAGGCGAATGAACCAACCGTGGAATCTGCCATTTTGTGTGCACAGGCCCAAAATTATCAGGCCATTGGAAACATATCTGAGTCATCCCAAAATTATTTGAGGGCATATTCCATTGAAAAGCAATTTGGGACTGCACGCAATGCTGCTATTATCCTTGAGAATTTGGGGAATTTATTCTTTGAATTGAAGGATTATGAAAAGGCGGATTCTTTGTATGCCCAGTCTATGATAACCTACCGCAGAATCCAGGATTCTGCGGGTATAGCGAGCAGTTATGGGAATAGGGCACGCATAGAAAGTGCCAAAGGGAATTTTACCGGTGCAATTGCCATGCAAAAAAGGGCTTTGGAGATCAATAACCGGATACGGAATCGCTATTCAGCTCAAATCAACCTGGCAAACATTGGACTGGCATTTCATGAGAAAAAGGATTACGAAGAAGCCCTAAGTTACCTGGATTCTTCATTAAGAATATGCCAGGCCATTGGAAATCATTACAATGAGGTGATAAATTTTGGCAATATCGGTGCAGTATGGCATTCCTGGTCCACGGACCCCAACCGACGACTCCGCAAAAGGCAGGCAAGGGCCTACCGCGATTCCTCCATAAAATATCTTCGTCTGGCCTGCAATGAACTTAGCAGGAACAATAGCCGGCTGCCATTTATGGAGTTCAGTAAAATATTAAGCGAACTTCTGATAGAATCTGGAATGATGAAGGAAGCTGTGAACTTGATGGAACAAAGGATGGAAGCAGTTGAAGCGCTGACATCTGAAAAAATTGAACTGGGAAGAGAGCGTTATGAGAGCCAGCAAATGATGGAGGAAAAGGATAGGGCCTTGAATATTTCGAAGCTGGAGTTGGCAATACAAAGGAGAAATGAAATTCTTATTCTCCTCAGCGCGATGTGTCTTTTGTTAACTGCTGTTTTTTGCCTCATCTATTTGAGGAAGAAAAATGAAATGCAGAAAAAACAACTGCATACCATTTCCCAAACACACTCGCATCAGATACGCGGCCCACTTTGTCGTTTGATAGGCTTAAGTGAATTGGTGAATAATCCAAAGCTAAGCAAAGAAGAAAAGGAATTAGCACTTAAAGGTATCGATGATTCTGCCAAGGAACTGGATTACGCTATTACGTCTATCATTTTTCATTCCTCGAATTCATAAATCCGAATAGGTAGTATCAGTATCCTTCATGTCGTTAAGCCTGAATGAAGTGGGCATGCCAATCTCCGTGAATTATCTCCCCAGGCAGACGAGCTGTTGAATACCTCGTGAGACAGAAACGAAAGCTACAGAAAAGGAGGTTTGGAAAGAGTAATTCTATGCTCTGTTCCAAAAACCTTCTATTCAGTTTTTACAAGACGCTGGCTGCCGCGCAATCCGTCCATCTCTACAACAATCAGGTAAACGCCCGGCACCAGGTTAGGGGTGTCGGTATTCAAATTCAAACGCACATTCCCGGCTTCCTGATAACCTGCTTCATGTAGAATCAATTCTTTTCCGCTTGCATCATACAGATGAATTTTTACCCTCCCTGCTTGAACCAAATTCAAGTCGATAAAGAGTTCCTTGCGGAAGGGGTTCGGGTAAACCGAGAAAGTTAAGTCTCCAACAGCAGAGGAAAGTCCGTTTGGACCTACCCAAATGGAATCGGATTTCGACTGGGAACAGCCATAGATTGATGTAAGGGTATGACTAATTAATACATGAGCCGGGATCTGGGCATAACGGTGGGTGGCAAATTTGTCGTTCGAATATTGCCCATCGCCGAAATCCCAATAATGGGTGCCATTTGTGTCGCCAGGGATTAAAGCTAAGGTATCACCAAAAACCTGGTAGGAATAGTCGGCACTGGGCTGGGCATGAACGGTGATATACCGGGAAATGGAATCGGCACATCCTGTTGTTCCGGTGGCAAGCAGTTTCACTGAATAATTACCGGTAGCAGAAAATGTATGCGAAATAATTTGTCCGACCGAAGTAGCCCCGTCGATGGTCCAGGTCCAGGAAGTGGCATTGGTAGAACTATCTGAGAAGCTTGTTAAAGCATTGACGCAAGCCGGTCCATTGGTAAAATTGGCCTTGGGTGGGTCTACCACCTGCAAAGATTGAGAGGCAGTATCTACGCATGATCCGGATTTAGATATCAAAAGGACAGTATAGGTTCCTGCCTGGGTATAACTGTGTGTAGTAGTGGCCAATAATGAGCTGCCCCCATCTCCAAAATACCAGGTTCTGTTGGAGTTTGGAGTACTTTGGTCTTCGAAACTGATTTGCCTGCCGGTACAGGAACCATCAATTTGCATTTGCGCTAATGGCTTCAGCATTACATTCAGAAACTTGGAGCCTGTGTCTGCACAGCCTTGAGAGCCAGTAACGATAACCGAAAGATTGTAAGTGCCCGGTGTAGACCAGCGGGCATCTATCTGAGAGCTATTTTGCCCGTTCACTATGGTCGCGCCTTGTGTGTTCCAGAGATAACTGCTTCCGCTGATATTCGTGGCACTGAAAGTAAAGGTGTCTGAACTGCACACATTGCTGGTTCCTGAGATCGATATACTATGTTTTTGAATAACCGTTACAAGCACCGTATCGACAATAGAGCAGCCGCTTATTGTATTCGTTTTTTGCAATAAATACGAGGTAGTATAATTTGGACTTACACTGATTTGTGAGTTGAGAGAGCTGAATCCAGATGGAATGCTGCTCCATTGATAGCCGTACCCGGTCTGAGCGGTTGGATCGCTGATTGTGGTCGATTGGCCTGAACAAAGTACACGGTCAGGACCGGCATTCAGAGTAGGTTTTGGCATAACGCTAACGTTCATTGTATCGAGACTGGTGCAGCCGGTAGAGTTGTTAATCACCTTTACCTGATAGGATGCATTGCTGCTCGTGTTGATGTAGATTTGTGGGCTTGTGCCGAGGATATTCCCTGTCATATCCGACCATTCAAACGCAAATCCGGACAGGTTACTGCCTCCAATTAGCAATGAATCACCCAGGCAGAGGATTTTATCCGGTCCGGCATTTTTAACCGGGCTGTTAAAAATCTGCAAGCTGACTCTGGTGCTGTCATTGTAACCAATTTCATCTGTTTGGCCATTTGGCGAATTCGTCCTTGCAGAAAAAACTATGCTACCGCCTGTTAAGGAATAAGCAGGGTCCAGCGTAACAGTATCCACTGAATTGGTAATGAGTGCACCAGTCCAATTGTAAGTTGTTTGTGCGGTTCCATTTACGAACCACTCAATGTCAACGCTTTTCAGCGTGTCTTTCCCGAAATTTTTCAGCACCGTTTTAACCGGGGATAGTCCTGAGCAATCTTTATCTGCCGGGCTAATGAGGGCGATTATTCCCGCATCATTGGGAAGCAGATCGAATTCGTCGGCTCCGATATCCGGAGCGCTGTTGCTTCGTGTCTGTCCATCTATATCTGTTGTAACACTACTTATAGCAGAACCCATTCCTTTCAGTGCAGGGCTTTTTACATGAAGATTGACCGAGGAATAATAAACCGGATTGGCAGAAATAGAATTGGAATCGTTGCCGGTAGCTTTGAAGCCTGAAAGATTGCTGTAGGCAGTTCCATCCCAGAGGGCAAAACCACTACCGGTGGTATACAGGTTATTGTAATTGCTGGAGCTTATTTGAGCAGAGCCGTCCACATTGAACATTCTGCCACCCAGCATGGCAATGGAGTTATTTTTAAATTCTATTCCAGAAGAGCCGGCATAGCTTACTAGTATCCCAACGTTACCCGTATCGCTCTGGGTAAAGTTTAGGTTGTTATAATATACTTTTTGGTACTGCACTCCATCCAGCACAATGCCTTTTCCGTAGTCTTTGGTGATGAAGTTATTGGCAATTATTCCCGTATAATTGGAAGAGGCATCGCAACCAACCAGATGAAGAGCAATATTGGTATTGCTCGCGCTAAAATAATTTCCAAGTACGCGAAGATTGCTGTCGCAGAAATTCAATTGAACATCGAAGCTGCCTGTGGCAGTATACGAAATTCTTCCGAAAGAGTTGCCCTTAACGGTGATGCCGCTGTTATAGCTGATTTGAACCAGATTAGAAAAGGCACTGTCGAACCGATTCCCTTCCACTACTGTTCCTATTTCATCTTCTGTAGAAGTGCCCGTATAGGACATGCAAACCGTTCCATGCACCACATAATTGCCAATGAAGGAATTGTAGTGGTCAGCGCTTTGGTCAGAGTAAATGTTGTTGGCATTGGCATTTGCCGAGGTGGAAACAATGCCTCGCATTTGGCATCCCTGGAAGGTATTGTGATTGGATTCGTTCAGGATATGCAACACCAGTGCATTGCTGTTGGTTCCGGTTCTTTCAAAGGTGATATGCTTAAATGTAACATAGTCTGCCCCTCTCAATTGAATGGCCGCATTGTTATTTCCGGTGGCGGTTGTGGAGGGTAGTGTGATAAGAACAGTTGTACTGTCGGTGTTCATATTTTGGAAGGTTACCGGACTGGACGAACCCATTCCCGGTAATTGAACCAGGGTAATTTGCTCCGTGTAAACGCCAGGATATACATTGAATGTTACTGCGCCACAAATGCCGCGGGAAGTCATGGCAGTAATGGCGTCGTTGAATGATTTATAATCAGAAACGCTGGTATCGCCTATTGAATAGGTGCCGGAAAGTCCGGCGTATCGCACCCGCATAATGGTGTCATTCTGTGTGTTCCCATCGCTGCTGCCATTCGGATTCTTGGTCCAGACTTTTATAGAATATGCCGTATTGGATGAAAAACTCTGACTGCCCAGGGAAACTGAGGCAGAGGTGGCTCCCGGGGCAACTGTGCCAGACCAGCTATAGCTCGTTTGATTTGTGCCATTTACTTGCCAATCGATGGTAAGGCTTTTTAATGTGTCGGTTCCGTAATTGGTAAATGAGACCTTAATCGGGTGTGTTCCGGCGCAAAATACAATGGGACTGTCGATGCTGGAAATGCCGGCGTCATTGGCTGCAGGGAAGAACTCATCTGCTCCGATGTCAGGCGATACGGAGTCGCGGGTGTCGCCATCAATATCATCTGTAACGGAACTATAGGTGCTGGCCTTGCCATTAATGCCAATATTTGAAACATGGAGGTCCAAGCTGCCGGTATAGCCCGGATCAATACTCACTGAATTGGAGTCTTTGCTGGTGGCGGATTTCCATGCTGAGAAGGTGGAGTAGTCACTTCCGCTCCATTTTCCCAAATAGCTTCCGGAACTGTAGAGATTATTATGGTTTACAAGCACCAGATCTGTGGTATTGGAACCCGGCACACTTACCGCATAACCGCCCCCTTTATTGATGAAATTATTATTGACGAGATTGATATTTGAATTGGTATAGTTGGCATAATGGTAATAGCAGGCTCCTGCGCTAAGGGAATTGGTGATAAGCAGGTTGTTATAGTAAAAGTCAAGGTAGCTACAGCCGTACACAGCGAGTCCGGTGCAATCGCCTGTTCCGCCTCCATTCATCAGCCAGTTATTATTCACCCTGGCTGGAGCACTTGAACTGCTCGTTGTGTTTGCAACTACTGCGGCCCGGCATACCTGCGCATTAACGGCTGTCATAAATACTTTATTCTTGGTAATCCGCATTCCGGGGGAGCTTTCTATCCGGAAACCGTAGGAAGTATAATGTCCCTGATTGGGGCCAAAATCGCCCATATAAAAGGTGTTGCTCGTAATTTCCAAGCCGGATTGACTGGTCATATAAATGCCGGAAGAACCACTGGTATCAAATTGATTGTCGTGAATTTTTATGCCGGAACCACTTTGGACACTGTAAACACCATTGTATCCATACAGGATTTCACAATTACTGATTTCCGTATAATCAGCATTTCCGGTAATGTAAATGCAGGAGCTTGGGCCGTACTGAAACCCGAGACTGGAATTACTTGGCATTTTGCGGCCCACCATTCGGCAATGCGTAAAATGATTGTAGGTGGCATTACTGAGCAATTGCACAACAGTCGAATACGTGTTTGTACCAGTGCGTTCGAAGCCAATACCTTGAAAAGTAACGTAATCGCAACCGTTCATGCTGAGCACATAGTCGGTGTTGCTGGCGCTTCCGGAGGCGTAACGAAGAACACACAGGGTGCTGTCGCCTCCATTGGATTTGAATGTGACTGTATTGCTTGAAGAAGTACCACTGATGGCCCCGATCTCAACCTGTACACCGTAAACAGTATCTGAAACCGTAATTACCACGGTACCACTTACCCCGGGACCTTGCGCAGTACCTCCGTCGGTGCGGGATCCGGAAACCAGATCGCCAACCGCCGAGGCCCAGTTGGTATAGTTAGTACTACTTGCCGATTGCCAGGGATTGATGGTGTAATTTCCGCTAAGCTGGGCAGAGCTCGTTTGAATAAGAAATAGCAGGGCAGCAAAGATGAACAGCCGTGTGCAAACAAGGTTCATGTTTTTCATAACAGCTAGATTTGGTGGTTTCCAATGGTTTACAAACAAAGATATAGTAAAAAACCCCGAAAATTCCAACGCCTGGAGAGCTATTAGATAAATGAAAAAAGGGCATAAAATGCTCTGAATTTTTAAGTAAGAAATGCGTTACGGTACTTTGCCGGGTATCATTTAGGGCAACCCCTACAGGGTTGTTCAAAGAATGCGTCCGGGTTTAAAGGGTAGGCAATCCCTCCAGGATCAGGAAATTCAAAAAAGTGATTCGGTGTGCCGCCGGGTGGCGACTATTGGTTGAAAGTAAAAGAAGTAGCCTGTTTGCATCATTCGTATCGGGACGTGCAATTCGGTGGGATTGCATCAGACGAAGCAAGCGCGAAGTCTGACGCCGAATCGCTTTTGTCGTCTTGTTGCGAAAGGAAAATGGTTATTTGACCTCAGACATTCTAAAGGCTTCGTCGGATAGCATCTCGCAAATTGACCCGTGTTGGTGTAAGCTTCCCTAAAAAATCGGAACGGTTAAAACTAGAGTAAATAATCTAACTTTAACCTTAATACCGATGAAAAAATCAAGATTTACCGAGACCCAGATTGTCAAGATTTTGCAGGAGCAGGATCAGGGCAAAAGTGT
>WGMZ01000051.1 GCA_016124735.1 Bacteroidota bacterium | reverse complement strand
AGCCAGGCGCCTATTGCTTACGCCAGCATAAGTTCACATCATAGTATGTAAGAAATAGAAAAGCTTCGTGCGGGTGGGCTGGCCAAAATGCGGGCCGCGCGTTGGCGTGATGTTTTTTTTAGGGAGGCCAGATGCAATGGCCGACCGTTAAAAAAAAACAGAGAGCGGGGAAGCATATTTTGGCCTTGATTTTTTGGTTCGTTTTGTATCAAGACAAAATGAACATACAATAAGAAATATATTGGGTTATCCTTATTACGTCGAATTGGCAATAAAGCGGAGACGCAAGTAATTTTCTCCCCTCAGGTTTTGTTCCTGATTCGATTTTACTCTTCATCGATCATGCATAAAGCCAGGGCCCATACATAGTCGCCATCATGCGAAATGCTCAGCGAAAACTTTACGGCTTCCGGCATATCTCCGGTCAGATGAACAGTCGGAATTCCCGCAATTCTGGCTCGTTGAATTTCTATCTTTTTCCAGGGTATTGAAATTTTGGTATTCCATTGCTTTAGAGCTTTGTAGACAGCTTCTTTCGCAGCAAAAGTGGAAGCGAATCGCAGCAGTGGTTCATTGAACCGATGGCAATAGGCTTTTTCTTCTTCCGTATATACACGGCGAATGAAGCTTGCATTCAAAGAGTCTTTGAAGTGAGGCAGATAGATAATGTCGTTACCAAGCAGATTCATGTTCCTCCCATTATGTTCAATCCCCCATCGATATAATGAATATTGCCCGTCACTTTTTTTGAGGCATCGGAAAAATAGTATGCCGCGGCTTCGGCGACGTCTTCTAAGCTGATATTCCCCAGTGGTGAGGCTTCAGCCGACTGTTTTCGCATGGAGCGGACTCCCTGGATCGATGCGGCTGAAGTGGTCATCAGCAGACCGGGGGAAAGAGCGTTGATTCGATGGCCTTTGCTGCCCAGATGATAGGCCAGGTATTTCATGCAGTTTTCCAGGCATGCTTTAACCATGGCCATGCCGGCATACTTGGGCACAACCCGCTGGGATGCATTGTACGTAGTGGTTAAAATAGAAGCATTGACGGAAAGGAAGGGTTGGACGGATCGTACCAGCCGTAACAGGGAATAAGCTCCGATATCGATGGCTTCCTCCAAATCTGCCAACGGAATATCCGTATAATCCGTTGGTTCATCCTGGCTAAAAGGAGCTTTGTTACAAAGCACTTTATGACTACCGTAAGCTACCGAATGCAAGACATAGTTGATGCTGCCCAACTTCGCTTTAGTTTCTGCGCAAAATGCTTTGATTTGATCTTCATCCCGGACGTCCACTTGCCCGGTAATCAAATTGTACATATTGTTCGTACACAGTTGGTAGAGCACTTCTTCTTTTGTGTCTTCGGTATAGCTAATGGCCAAATTATAGCCCAAAAAGTATAATTTTTTAGCTATGGCGAATGCGATACTCCGCTCATTGCGTATGCCAATTATTAATGCGGTTTTATTTTCCTTCATACTTCGATATGCTCATGGCTGCGTTTGTGCCGCCAAAACCATAGTTCAGGCAGGTAATTTGATTGATTTCTTTTTCAAGTGAATGGGCAGGAATGAGGTGGCGATAGGCGGCCATAGGATTATTTGGGCCTATCCAAGTGTCCAGATCCTGCATCGCTTCGCGGGTATCCGATAGCTCTTCCGAATTCAGGCAGGGGGCTACTTTTTGATTCTTCAACATTTGAAGCGCCACGATAAATTCCACTGAACCTGCTGCGCCAAGCATGTGGCCGAACTGCGACTTAGGGGCGGAAATGTGGTAACCTTCTTCTCCTAATTCGGAAACAATGCTGAACAATTCAATGGCATCTCCCACAGGGGTGGAAGTGGCATGAGCTTTCACCACGTCGGGCTTCAGTCCGGGCACATCGGCTTTGAGTCCTTTCCACAGGCGTTTCTGTCCTTCATAAGAAGGAGCAAACATATTTCCATCTCCATCGGAATTGGCGTGAAATCCATTGATTACCGCAAGGATTTCAGCTCCGCGCGCTTTGGCTAGCTCTAATTCTTCCAGAGCTACTACCGCTGCACCAAAGGAACAGACAAATCCGCTTCTGTTTTTGTCGAATGGCCGGGAACTTAATTCCGGTTCGAAACCCCGGCTCAGAATCGACATGGCATCGAATCCAATAAAGGTCTCGATGGATGTTCCTTCCACTCCGCCGGCTATCATTCGGTCTTGAATGCCATATTTTATCATCCGGTAGGCATATCCGATATTTCCCAGGCCGGTGGCACAGGCAGAACCCAGAGACTCACTGAGGCCTTTTGTCTTCAAGAGACAGGAGACATTTGCTGCGTCGCGATACGTCATCGCACGACCCACACCATGTGGGCCAAGTGCCCTGCTTTTTTTACCATCGTTAAAGAAGCTGTTCCATGAAGGACGCAAAATGGAATGACCTCCGCCTCCTGAGCCAATGGCAATTCCGGTGCGTTCAGATTCGACTTCCTGCTTGTTCCATCCACCTGTCTTTACCGCATCCAGACTGGAAAGCATGGCCCAGACACTGCCGATATCGGAAGTGGCGAGATTTTCATAAGGGATCCGTTCCCGGAGGTCGAGCAGGGTATCCGGATAGCCCGGGGCAATCGTCGACCATTGTGCTGAAAGTCCTGCCTCCTCCAGTGTAATAAAGCCACTGACGTTTGAGCGCACTTGTTTTCCTAACACTACCGCTTCGTCCCAACGTCTTACCAGGCTTTGATTGGTGAAAATCTTCCCGGAAAATTCCTCTACCGATTGGCATGCCGGGAAAATACCCCCCATACCAACCACTGCTACCTGCCGATTCATTTGGCCGGTTGTTGGGTACGCATCACTAAATCAATGGTATCGGCTACTTTCGAGCCGAGGGCATCCACGTCGTCATCTTCGAATTCCAATCCAAACTCATCTTCGGCTTTAGCGATAATGTTAATCAACTCGGTGGAAGGTAATCCGAGATCAGCGATAAAATCTGAGTCTTCACTTACCTTTTTCAGTGCTTCCTGATCTACTGTTTTTACGTCTTGCAGAATTTTGACGATTCCATTTAATACATCTTGTCTAGTCATGTTGTTTTTATTTAAGGGTTAGGGTATACTTTTCCAATGGGTACTGATCGGCCAATCATATCTTCCATCTCTGCCACCAGCATAAAGCCTTCGGGAACCTGTAACTGATCTATTTTTTCAATCCTGAGCTCCTTGAAATATTCGGCCACATCCATTCCGGCCGGGGCTTTATAGACTTTACTTGAAATGAGCATCTGACGGAATTTGTGTTGGTGAATTTTGCACACGTTGAGCAAGGTTTCATTCACCTTTACAAAACCGTGAAAACGGGCTTTGCCCATTCCGACAAAGGCCAGTCTGAAATGCTTTTTCAATTCGTCGATGCTTTTATCCTGTTTTACACTCTCCATGATGGCACAGGCCGATACGCCGGTTTGCCCGGCCGATTCGATAATGTCCACACCACGGAAAATGTCAAAATGATCGGCGGTGTCTTTGGATTGGGTGGTGTAACAGCTGATGATTCCTTCTGTGGGATCGAACCACAGGTACTTGTCGATATATAGTTTGCTGGGGCCATGGATGAGTATTTCATTTGGCCGCTTACTGATCCAGCTATTTCTTTCCGTTTCTGTCATAGTAGTTTTTTGATTGGTCAATGGCATCGTTCATGGTTTCCTTTAGGTGGTTCCAGTCGGGTTGATAGTATTCGTTAGCCCTTTGATGGATTCCCAATTGCTCTTTGGTGAAAAACCCGATCTTACAATCGTGAAAATCATAGATGATATTATCCGGGTCATCAACAGCCACGGTGCCATCGAAAAAGAGGAGGTTAAGTTTTTTCAGGCTTCGTTTTACATCCATCCGGTAGAATATTTTTTTTGAAGTCGGGAGAATCTGTCCGTGGAAATTGAAGTTGCCTTCAAGGGCACGCGGACGCCCGATGACTTCGGCCCGCAACGTGGCCCAGAGGCCGGCCAGTTGGAAAATGAGGTCCTGACCCTGTGAGCCCGGCATTACTGGGTCTCCCGGAAAATGACAATAAAACCAGGGATCGTGTAAGGAAGTCTCAAAACTGGCTGTGGCAAAACCTTTCGAATGGGCACCTTCTTTTTTATAACAGAGAAATGCATCATGAAAGCCCCGTAAATAGGGCAAAGGCAAGGAAAAGCAATCGTCGAAACTTATTTCGGGATGCGCTTCCACGAACCAGGCCTGAAGCGGATGGGCTTTCAGCGAGAGTTCTTCTATCTCTGATTTACCCAGGATAATTTCATCCATCATGCGGTAGTCTTTATCTGCCGGTACACTGATCATAGTAATCCTCCGTTGATTTTAAATTCTGACCCGTTGATATAGCTGGCATTCTCGCTCAGTAAAAATTCAATGGCATGGGCTACCTCTTCCGTTTTTCCGAATCTACCGGAGGGTATTTGCCGGAGGTACTTTTGCTGGATTTCTTCCGAGAGTTTATTGGTCATATCGGTTTGAATGAATCCTGGCGCCACACTGATGAAGCGGATGAGTTTGTCGGTATGCAATACTCCGGCTTCCCGAGCCAGCGATTTGCACAAAGAAACATTGGCCGCTTTGGTGGCCGTGTATACAGATTGAAACGCACTGCCGGTCTCTGCGACGCAGGAAGAGAGAGCAATAAAAACCCCGCGATCATTTTTGGGGAAGATTTTCATTGCGGCTTTGGCGAGCTGGATAGGCACTTTCAAATTGACTTGTATCAGCTCATCAATTTCTTTGAGTGGCTGAAATGCCAACCCTTTATCGCGAGTTATTCCGGCATTCGAGACGATGGCATACAGGTCTTTGTGCGTTTGTTTGAGATGCCGGATTAACTGAGAAACCTCTTCTTCATTCGCAAAATTGAAAGGCAGTATTTCGTATTCGGTTTCTACCGGTAGCAGACCGATAAGTTCTTTCAGGCTGGATGCGGATGAGGCATGCAAAAGCAATCGGTATTGTCCGTTTTTCGCTAATTGCAAAGCGATGGCTCTCCCTATTCCTCTGCTGGCACCTGTAATGAGAACTTTATATGACATCATCTTCTGTTCTTGATTTTTCTTCGGATATATTTCTTTAACACCTTAACAGTGGTTCCTTTGCGACAATCAATGAGATAAGCGCGATACCCTTTCACCGTTCGTTCGTCTAATTCATTGTTGCTCCAATACCGGGCTTGGAAACAATTCTGCCGCGATAATTTCGGTTTGTCTGCCAATACGTGGGTGAACCCACCCAAACGGAGTTTCTGGTTCATGATGCGAATGTGTGTGCAAACCAACCATTGATTTCTTCCTTGTTTTATTGTTTCCTGATAACAGGCAAAAAGCAGGAGTAAAAAGTATAAATTATCTATGCGCTGGTGCGATTTGTCCAACGCCAAACGGGTCAATTCAAATGTTTTGTCGGCTTTGAATTCGAGAGGGCTGTCTTCGAAAAAATAAGCGGCAAACGGAGTGATAAGCGTGGGGTCAAATAAGCTGACTGTCCCCACAATATTGTTTTCTTTTTTTAAACACCAACAAGCAAACAGACCGGGCGGATGCACCAATTCGGGTGTCTGAGGCATGGGAAGAATTCCCAGATATTGGCGGTAATTTTCCTGACGGAAGGTATCTGCTGCCAACAAGTCATCTTCGCTTTCTGCTTTGATAAGCTGTACACCATGTTTGCTTAATACGTAATGCAGGTATTTTGCTATTATCCAATCAATCATAGAAGTTCCCTTTCAAGACCTGATTTCATCCGGAAGCTTTTTTAAGCCCCTTGTCTTATCATAGGGTAAAGATTCATTCCGGGGCATGAGGTACCCAAATTTTCATCCTCTGAATACCCTGACAAAGGGCTGACAAAATGCTGACACGATGGGCAAGAGGCTGGTAGTAAAGCATAATAGTGCGCTCTTCAATGGAAATGACTTGAAAAGAAATGGTTTAGAAAAGCAGCCTTATTTGGTTAAATTCCGGATGAAAATTTAGCTATCGAATACTATTTTCAGATGGAGGGCCCATAGCGCATCACGGCAATTAAATGGATGGAAAGGGAATTCATCCATTCATAATGGTCTTGCGTTGTTTGAGTCAACGGACTAAGGTTATTTTTGTCGTCTATGCGAATGCTTCGGGTTTTGTTATCAATGCTTGTCCTTCATGTTGCCGGCGGTTATTGCGAGGCTCAGCCGGATTCGGTATTTCATGTGAAATATGCTTCACGACTCGATTACGTGAACGATCTTGAAAAATCCCTTTCCGGAATGAAAGATTCACAAGCGGCGCTGGATAGCCTTCGGCAAATAATAGATCGGGTAAACCGTTCCGGGGATAAAGCGTTTGCCTTTCAACTGGGATTCATTCGCATTCATATAAAAGGCTATATGGACAATCCTGATGCTTTACGGGAAATAAATGCACTTCTTGAAAAAGGCCAGAACCTGGGCTATGATATAGAAGCCCTGGACGCCAAGGATAAATTGGCGAATTATTACTGGGGTTTGGACGAAAAGGAAAAGGCCATGGAATTGGCTTTAAGTGCCTATAAAACATACAAGAACCTGTCTATAGATGTTTTTCCGAATCGGTTTTCCGCTCAAAAGATGTTGGCGAATTGGTATTATACCTTTTACGATTATAAAAAGTGCAAGGATCTGATAGTGGAATTGATGGCAATACCGGGATTCGAAAACTCAAAGGGTCATGCGCATTCATACATATTGTTGGGGTTATGTTACCGTGAATTGAAGAATCTTGATTCTTCTTTGTATGCATTCATGCATGCCTATTACAGTCAAAGTGAGGGTCCCATTGATCGAAACAGAGCGTCGGCGGCAGGAAACATAGGTAGCGTATATTACTTCAGAAAAGAATATGACCATGCCATCGAATGGGTAAACAAAGAGCTGGATATCTGGCGCATTGAAAACAACAACACGACATTTGCGAGCTTTTCGGATTATACGGCATTGTCGGAAATGTATTTGAAAAAGAAAAGTATTGATACGGCCGGGATTTATCTGGACAGCGCCTATTTTCTTCGGGACATAGTCCGGCGAAATTTTATCGGACTCAATCTCTATTACACTGCAAAGTGCAGATTTCTTGAGGCTTCAGGAAATTTGAAAGAAGCGTTGGTTTATAAGGATTCCATGCTGATGATCAGCGATAGTATCAATCGGGTAAGAAACACTGCACAAATTGTATCGGCAGAAAAAAGAATCGCCGACTCCGAACATAAAAGTGAATTGATGTATCTGGAAGCCATGCGCAAAAGCGGTTTATGGATTCGGAACTTCGTGATTATTGCCATTCTGTTTATAGGAATTATTGCCTTTCTTCTGATCAACCGGAGCAGGCTGAAACTCAAGGAACAGGAATTAAAGGCCGTCAATGAAAAGAATCAGGCAGAAAATAGACTACTGCTGTTTACCAAGGAGTTTCAAGCGAAGAATAGCCAGATACAGGAACTGCAGGAAGAGTTGAGTTTATTGACGGATGAGAAGGAGTTGAGCGATAAAAATGAGGCAATCCTCCGGTTGCAGCAATCTACCATTCTGACCGATGAGCAATGGGATCAATTCCGTATCCTCTTTGAACAAGTGTATTCTGGCTTTATTGGAAAAGTTAAAAACAAATTCCCCGGACTTACACCGGCAGAATTGCGCTATCTGACCTTGCTGAAATTGGAGCTTTCCAACAAAGAAATGGCGAACGTGTTGGGGGTAAGTATGAATACGGTTCACAATTACAAAAGCCGCATGCGCCGGAAATTTACGTTAACTGACGAGGTGGATTTTGAAGACCTGATCAGGGAAATTTAAGGGTGCCAGAGTTTATTAGTCTCTATCCCAAAGAAAAATGCGTCACTCGCCCCAATCGCTGTCATGTTTTTGTCAGGCAGTTGACAGCATTTTGAGAGACACAATAATTGATTCTCTGCCAATGATTGGGGAATCTTGATCCGATGAAGGAATTTCTTAAAAAATTATGCTACGGCGATAAGCAGATATTCTTAATCTACCTGTGTTGCACACTGGCGGTTCTGCTGATTCTCAGTATGTGGTGGTATTATTCCGAAAGTATTCATCATTTGGAGCAGGAAATACGCCAATCCAAAGAAAGGATGATTGGAGAGACCATTTTACAGCAGCAAAAAAATAAACTGCATTCACTACCTTATTAAGCCATCCGGATATTGAGTTTCTATATTTCCGCGTGAATTCTATCGCCTCTTTTGAGTTAACAATATGATTCCTGCAGTGAATTTAAAGTAGTACAATTCATTGTTTCCAAAGGAGAAACTGGATGAGTTTATGCCATATCTACAACCCGCCTCGGCACCTAATTTCAAACCAATGTGTTTGCCTGATAAGTTTTGAGTCTGAATTCCTAATCTCCAGCCAAGTGGATATATCGGATTGTCTTCTGGACGAATAGAGTATGTGCTTCTCTTACGGTTTTTCTGAATGACATTTAAATTATCGACAATATAGGCGTATTGTAAACCTGCCAGATATGTCAAGTCAAAATAAATATCTCGAAAAACGGCCTTAACACAATTTTCCTCTTTTCTGGAATTGCTGTCTATCAAGTCGTACCGAATATTTATAATTTTCCTTCGATGAAATCCAAAAGTTAGTAAAGAAGTTGAGCCGGTGGTACGATATTCTCCCGGATAGAGGACTTTATTGCTCTTTTCGTCTCTCAGATATTTAAGTCCAAGTCCGCCCGCATTGAGCGCTCGAACAGGCAATTGACTTTTTGAAAATCCAATTCGGAAACCAAACCGAACCAATTGATTATTTGAGATACTGCTTGAAAGTGTAACGGGTCCGTTTATGCTCTGGAACGATCTTACATTAATGGAAGTAGATCTGATTTTTTCTTTATGCCATGGGAGGAAGCCATATAAAATATCCCACTGGAAATAAATTAAGTTTGGAGTCACAGAGCTTGGAAAAGGACTTGCATATTTGTCGGAATTTAACCAATAATAGGCGCCACTCAGCTGAAAGAGAGACTGACTGTTTTTAGTTTTCAAATAGACGCTTCCTTGGACACCCGTAACCATGTCTCCAATGGTAAATTCATTGGCAGCACCGATATCTGTGGTGAAATTTCTAAGGCTATCCGGGGTACTATTTATATAACGGACTATTTGATGCGCATTATTTTGTCCGAAAATCTGCAGGCTAAGAGTTAAAGCTAATAAAGCGAGTACGCTACTCGGTTTCATGTAGGTTCAATTACGGTGCAAGGATAGTTGAAATTTAATGTGCTGCAAACTGATTATACCAGAAAGTTAACCCGATTCTTTGCCTGTGGTATTACTTGGTTCTGACCGAATGATGATTCTTCATCTATTGTTGCGCTATCGTCTGATTTTTATAGGATCATTTAGGAATGTTAGTCCCAATGTCACTTTACTGTAGTAGGCAGAAGTATCGAACATGGTGAAGCTTGAGGCATTTATGCCGTACCTGCAGCCTACTTCGACTCCAAATTTAAATCCCAGGTAAGAAATAGATTCGTTCAAAAATTGCATGCCTGCCCTCCATCCAAGGGGTCTGATGGGGTTATCTGCAGGGTGAATTGAATAAGCGTGCTTTTGTCCGGAGTGTGTTATTTGACTCATATCTAAATAGCTGACAGCTGTCAAATAAGTAAGGTCAAAATACATGTCTCGTATTTTAGCGACGTTATCGATCGAGTGCAATTTCCCGGGAGGTTTATAAATATTGCAGCGGTAACGTAATTGCTTTCTCCGTTGAAGTCCGAACGTAATAAGTGAGCTGGTTCCTGTGGTCGCATAAGTACCTGTATATTCTACGATGTTACCTTGTTCATTTCTTATATATTTCAGTCCAAGTCTTGGTGCGTTGTCTGCTTTGATTGGTAAACGGCTGAGTGAATACCCAAATCTAAATCCATAACGAGTTACTCTTTTTGTGTCAATATTTTCAGTTGAAACTCCGGCTGGATTATAGGCACTTGTAATCACTGTACTTGATTTTATTTTTTCCTTTCGCCAAGGTAAAAGGCTGAAAATTGCTTCCACTTGATAGTATGCTTTGGTATCGTGGGACTGAAGAAAATCAGCTGGGTATTTTATTGAGTTAAAATAGTAAGTACCACCAAGTTGAAATGCTAGTTTTTTATAATTCCTAAAGAAAACGGTGGCTTCAATACCCGACGCACCGGTGGCCATACCACCTTGGAAATCTCCGCCAATATCAAAAGTAAACCGGCGAAGGCTGTCTGGTTCATTATGAATTAATACAACTTTCTTTGGAAAGCTCTGAGCATGTAAGGAAACAATTGAGTTGAATAGAAATAGAATGGCTGTCGTGGTGATTTTACTCGGTTTCATGTAGGTCCAATTACGGTGCAAGGATAGGATTCTTTTTAAGAAGGGTCAATTTTGCCGAATGGCCACATTTTATAGGGTAAGTTGTAATGAAATTATTATCGCTTTCTATGCAGAATTATTTGCGCTATATATAAGCAGTTACAAAGATCGAATGCGTCTCATGGAGTAATATAGCGAAGCATGGTGAGGTATAAAAACGCAATTATAAAATTTGAAATCCATAGGCTTTGACAAGAGTTTGTAAACCTTGGATTAGAAGTTCGTTAAGTATTTGGATTTAAATTTTCAATACGTATAATTGCCGCAACCTATTTTGATCCGTTGCCAAAATTACTATTCGTCATGACCGCCCTGTGTCTTTCTGCGTCCTTCCTGCATGGTCAGGTGTTTGTGCAGGTCTATACGAATTCATTTTACCCTAATACGCTGATTAACAGTGTTGGGAATGCTTCTTTACACGTTTTGAATGGTAAGCAAACCTTGCTAAAAGTAAACGCCGAAGTGCTGGATTCGAATTTTAATTCGCAAAGCTTTCTTTCGACCAAATATCACGCGGTTAGTGATTCGTTATTTTTAGGTGATTTATTTGAAACACGCAAAACAACTCAAGAAGAAAACAATATTAAAGCCTTAAGTAAAATATTTATCAGGTATACGATTCTTGATGAGGAAGACAATTCAATTGGGGAATTTTTATATGAATATTCGCGGGAAAATACGAGTCGTCAACCTGACGAAAAAACAAAGAAAGACGGGCCGGTCTCCATCCATGGGCAAATAAGTTGCAATTATCAATATACCAATGCCAATTACCCGGGTAGTGTCTATCCGAAAAATCTCTTTGTTTATTCGATGAGTCCGGAAATATCGCTATGGAATATTCCCATCAAAGGAAACCTGAGAATCGTACCGGGGAACACGAATTTCAGACAGTTATTCTATTCAAATTTTCAACTGGACGCGAATAAACTGGGTGGTTTAAAAAGAACAATTGAAAATCGGGTACGGCAGCAACTGGAAGAGGAAAGTGAGAAATTGAAGAATGATTTGGAAAAGGAAATATCCAAACGCCAATCTGAAATTCAATCGAAAATAGCGGAACTACAAAGTCAGATAGAAGATTCGTTGTCTCATTTGATGGATACCTCTTTTATCTCTGATTCTATAGAGAGAGTAAAATCTTACCGCCCAACAATAGATACGGCTGGCTATATGGCGGAAGTTCCGGATTCGATTTATCAATCTCAAAAAGAAAAATACGATTCCATTTCCCGTCGTTTGGATTCTCTCAAAAAGGAATTGGACCAATTAGAAGTTTGGCGGGATTCGGTTTATTCCCTTTATGCCCAAAAGGATTCGCTGGTAAATAAGGGGTTTTCTATGAAATCCCGATTGTCAGGATCGAACCTTTTACGTTTGTTGGATGTGGTTGAAGTAAAGAGGCTGTCGGTGGGAACATTTTATCCTTCCTTACCAAAGCTCGTGCAAAGCCAGGCTTCCGTTAATGGCCTGGATGTCGCATTTTCAAAGCAAAGTATTACTCACGAGGTCTCGGTAGGAAAGATTGCAAATTTCAACTCAGGCCAGAAGGGGGTGGAGTTTTTTCGCTATTCTATCGGGTGGCAAAAAGATGAGAGCACTTTTCTTAAAACATCTCTCGTATACAATACCAGCCTGGGTTCCCGAAATTCATTCGTTAGAAATCCTATTCTTGATGTGGAATACGATAGGGTTTTGGTTAAAAATGGCATTCTCAATTTTTCAGGAGAGCTCGCGGTAACAAAGATGACCTCTTTCAATACAGGGTATACCATACCGGGTAGCACCAATGAAGATACCAGCACCAGAAACCAGGTATTGCAAATTAACCGTCATTTGGCGCCGGGTTATTCCGGAAGAGCTCAGCTAAAAGGCGAATTAGCCGGATTCACGTATACAGCAGAATTTCAGGGATTGTCACAAGGTTTTACGACCGTATTGAATCCTTATAAGATTAATGGACTTAACCGTTTGACTTTGAGCATTCAGAAATCCCTGCTAAAGAATCTGTTGAAACTCAGTGCACAATCATCCTGGGCGAAGGAAAACAGCCTGTCAATTATCAAACAGTACAAGGTCAATGTGAAGATGAGCCCTAAGCGACTACCCCGACTTAGTCTGACTTATCAGAACTACAGCAGAGCTTACAGCCTTGGCTCCCAACAATCCACTCAATTGTTGAATGCCAGGTCCAGTTATTTGGTGCGAATTGGTGGTCTGGTGAATACCCTCCAGGCATCCTTCTCCTTGCAGAAAAGCAATTATGGCAATTTCATGGAAAACAGAAACATGAACGTGATTTTCTCCGATCAGATGACGATTAACAAAAAATCACAACTGAGTATCCATTACAATTACGGACAAATTGGGTTGATGCAAAATGGGCTCAGCAACAACAGAGTTCAGAGTACCATTTCGTGTGAATTAAGCTATTTATTAAAAGAGAACCTGTATGCCCGAATTCGCTCGGGATATATAGACCATAGTGTAAGTAAGAATATTACCTCTGGCGTGACGCTGGGAGGGCATTATAAAAAGTTGAACCTGGATTTATCCTACGATTACAATTCCATGACTCCGAAAGTAGAAAATCTTGGCTATCCACAAGTAATACATCGATTTCAAACAACATTGGCCTATGCGTTTTAGAGTGCGAGTTTCTTTAGTTTTACTGTTAAGCCTTGTGCTGCAGTCCATGTCAGGTGCGGAGGCATGCGTGAATGCCAGTTGGAGCACCATTGGCCGGTTTCAGCTGAGCCGGATATTTGACGCTAGCATCAACAGCACATCCAATTCGGCGAATCCAGATCATATTCTTCAGATTACTGTGAAAGATGCAAATGCGACTACCCTATTGGTTTGGAAGTCCAATCTATTCCGCCTACAAAACGGAGATTGGTCGCTTTCTAACTTAGGCGTTGGACCTTCAAGCGGACAATTTTTAAGTGGAGGGGATTTTTACAACTCTACAACCTATGTAGAAAGCGGAACCTATGATGTGGAGTATGAGCTATCGAAAGAAGAAAATGGTAGTGCTACTCTCATTTGTCAAAATATAAAAAGCATTGAGTCTGGGACGTTTCCTTCAATTCAGCTTATTCAGGTGGAAGATCAGGATACATTGACAGAAAAATTTCCGGTATTTACCTGGTCTGCCTTTATGTTTCCAGAGCCTCCCGGAGACGGCATCAATTCCTTCGATATGGAATATGCCATTCGTATCAAACAGGTTTTTAATAACCAATCGAATATGGATGCCATGGAGTTTAACCCAACGCATCACGAATGGCAATCAATCAAAGGGAGTAGCTACGCTTACCCTTTTAATGCGCGTCCCTTTGGAGATAGTGCCATATATGTATGGAAAATAGAAGCAAGAGTTCGGGGGCAATTGATTTCCAATTCGGAGGTGTGGCGTTTTGTTTATTGCCCAAAGCCTCCCAAGGTTATTAATGCACCGGTTATTACGCTTAACCCGGAAAGAGGCACCTCAACCACGGTTGTAAGAATGAATGTTTTAAAGGTGGGTTATTTGGAAAAAATGGGCCCGCCCTCTTTGATGCAATTGACTGCCGAGATACGAGATGTGTCAGGGAACGTAATTGCTGATAGTGATCGGTTGAATTTTATGGCGAAACAGGGGTTCAATATTTTTAGCATGAACCTGTGTCCCGACGGACTCAATCTAAGTGATGGGAATTATAAGCTCTTGCTATTCGATCTCAACGGAAAAAAGATGGAACTAAACTTTAGATATACAAGAACAAATGAATGTGAATAGAATCTTCTCAGTATTTGCCCTGGTAATAAGTGTTACGGCATTGGTGCTATGTAGTGTGGGTTTTTTTGGAGGGAAGGAACATGCTGCCTTTTTTAATGCGGATAAGGTGTACAAAGAGTACGAAATGAAAAAGGAGCTGGAAGCAAAAATGCAAAAGATGAGCGAGTATCAGACATTCATGATTGATAGTTTGAAATTTAAAATCCGTTCAGTAGAGCAGAAGGCCATGTCGAATCCCAAGGATCAAAGTATTCAGGATCAACTCGGCCTATTGTACGAACAGTTTAATCTGACGGCCCGGGAATTCAAGGAAAGGAATGACGGCGTTTCTTCTCAGTACAACAAAATGGTTTTGGACCAGATCCGTCAAAAAGCTAAAGAGTTTAGAATGAAAAAGAACCTGCCTTATTTCATTGGTCAGGGTGAAAATACCGATTTGGTTTTCTACGACGACGCACATGATTTAAGTGATGAGTTCATTTTGTTTTTAAACGAATCTTATTCCGGAGGGAAAATCACCCCATGAAATTAGGCATGATCCTATTGATTGCATTATCCGCTTTCGGTTGCAACGATAAAAAGTACAAGCCGGAAGAGTGGATTCGTTATGTGCAGTCGGATGAATCAGGACTTAAAAGGGAAGTAACGGTTGGAGAGTGCCGGATGGAAGTCCAATATTATCCTCCTTCATATTGGAAGGCAAAGGCTTTATTAGAGGGGAAAACTTACACAGGCACACAGGATTCCTTTGCCCGGTTCAAGGTCTATTTTTCTACTCCTGAAAAAACAAAGAGTCTGGCGCATAGCATTGCCAATAACCGCGAGGAATATACACGCATTCTTGAATATCTGGACGGTGATGCACGCTATGATTTCCTATTTAAACAAGGAGCAGATACCAATCTGACTGCTATGTATCACTACGAGAGAACATATGATCTGGTTCCCTTTGATTGCATCAATCTCGCCTTTCCTTTTTCCGCAGATCGAGACGATGCATTTGTTATAGAATACCATGACAATATGTTCTGTTTTGGCATTCAGAAATTTCTTTTTAACGAAAAAACGCTTAAGAAAGTCAACCATATAGAATTTATATCCCAATGTGGAGTTTCCGCGCAAAGTGATCCAGTAGTTCCGCGGCAATGAGGTCCACCTATTCCGCGTCAAATTGACCCGTCTATTCCGCGTTAAACTGACCCCCCTGAAATACAAGAAGGCTCTGCTGTTTTGCGGGCCATTT
>WGMZ01000016.1 GCA_016124735.1 Bacteroidota bacterium | reverse complement strand
TACCCGTAGCCACCTGGTATGAAATCATTGCCGAACCCACTCTCAGCGATGCTATTTTAGACCGTTTAACCGCCAAAGCAAACCGTGTTGATTTGCAAGGAGAATCCTTGAGAAAATAAATCTAATTTTACACCCGCTCTTAAAAAAACGACTCCCATAAACCAGAGGGGTCAATTTGCCCGGAATAGGGGGTCAATATCGCCGGAATACACATGTCAAATACTCCAACACGAACAACAGCCATTAATTGCTTCATTTCACCCCAACAATCGTTTCGTTCCGTTCAATCGCTACCCTTGCCTTCCCCGACCCTAAAGCAAAAAATCACGCCAGCCCTGCCGTAAACGGTAGGCGTCTGCCGCCTTCATTCTTCAGGCTTTTGCAGCCACCACCCTTGCTCCGCTCGCAGGCGGCTCGCATGAATGGCTACGCCTTAGTTTACCTGCGTTCACCCACGACCAAAATTCACGTTCCTTCCCAGATTGATGATTGATTCAGAATTGATTTAAAGTCCTTTTAAAAGGCAGTTAAAAATCCAGACCATTCAAAAAAAAGAGACAAGCAAAATTAGGCGTGTTCGCACAAGCCCACCGCACAACCGGGATGTCAAGGTCAAGCCCTTCGGGTTTTGAAAAAAATCTCCACCCTACGGGTAGTATTTTTCCCAAAAACCTTGTCAACCCTGCCACACCCGCCTTTTCAAGAGCTTTCTCTTTTCTTTTTTTCCCTTTTTTCTTTTCTCTTTTGAAAATGTCTGTGCGAAGCGCAGCGAGCATAATTCTAATGGCTTGCTATATGAAATCGTTTCGCTTGAAAACACACAGACCAGAAACCACCTACACCAAACCCCACTTCTTTATCCTGAACAAAGGATTGAACAGTGGGAAACCGCTGAATGCACCTTGCCCGAATTGCTTTGTTTGCTTGACTGAAAATGAAGGAGACAGAGAGTTTATGTACTGGCTTTGCTTCGGATTATGGCGTTCCAAATCCTTCCAGTTCTTTCTCCGTGGATCTGTAATCCCTTTCATATCCATTCACGAGCTGAGAAAGCACCTGATTGAATCAGAAATTAAAGCAAGCACTAAAGCCCAGGCCTTTGAAAAGGCAATCAACGCACTCAGACTTTTGGAAATCCATGAACAAAAAATCAAGGTCTCATTAAAGATGGTAAATACAGCAAGAAGGTCAATTTTCTGCCAGCTACTTCGTGACACAGGTGCAGGATAAATACCCGACCTGCCAACTTGCAACTACCTGACATGCAAAAAGAAGCGTTCTAATGCAACAGCACCCAAGCCAACAACCTTGCATACTTCTTGGAGTATTTTAGATGCGATAGGATAAAGCCGTGTTAAGTCCGAGCCAAGTCCAAGCATTTGTTTAACCCCGTAAAATTTAAAAAGCAATGGGAAAAATTTCACAAGGTGTATTAGGCGGCTTCTCCGGCAAGGTCGGAAATGTCGTAGGTGGAACTTGGAAGGGTATTGACTACATGAGAATCAAGCCTGCCAACGTAACCAACCCGAGAACAGAAGGTCAGGTTGACCAACGTTCCAAATTCTCTACAGTTCTAAGGTTCTTGCAACCAATGACTGACTTCCTGAGAGTGGGCTACAAGTTGTATGCTAACAAGATGACGCAGTTCAATGCAGCCATGTCATACAACCTGAACAACGCTATCACGGGAGCTTATCCAAACTTCATGGTTGACTATGCAAGTGCATTGGTTACCCGTGGAAACCTCACAGGTGTAGCAAACGGAGCAGCTTCTTCTCCAAGTGCAGCCAGTGTAGAAGTAACCTGGACAGACAATTCAGGAAGTGGTAGCGCACAGGCAACAGACAAAGCTCTGATTGTTCTATTGAACACCACTCGCCAAGAAGCAGTGTTCACCACAGCTGGACCAGCAAGATCAGCCGGAACTGAGACTATTTCCGTGCCTTCTGAGTACACTGGTGAAGATGTTGAAGTGTTCTTAGGGTTTATCTCAGAAGATGGCTCTAAAGTCGCTAACAGCTCTTATTTAGGCTCTGTAACAGTTGCGTAAAGCGATTGACGTTTTCTTGAAAAACCGCTTTCTTTGTAGAGCGGTTTTTTTATGCCCGCACCTTTCATTTTTCCTTTCTTTAGCCCTTAATTAGCTATAAATCAACACTTTTTGTTGCTAATTTGTACCTATTGACAGCTAACTAACTGATAGTCAGTAGTACATTAGATATTGTATCGGAAAGTAACCAGAACCAATACTAACCAAGAGACTCCTCCAACCATTTTACTATCAAGTCTTTAATTTTGTATCTTTGTTCGTCGTGAAGAAAATTTTCTCCATAGTACTTGCACTGCTCACGCTGGCAACCAATATTGGGCTGGCAGTGAATGTCCATTACTGCGGAGGAGAACTGGCCGAAGCAAACCTGTCCATCGGAATTGATCCTGCCGGCTGTGGGATGGAAGCAATGGAAACGGAAATGCTTCCTGCCGATGCCTGTGTTTCTTCCACATCCTGCTGCAAGGACCAGAATCAAATGATACAGATGGATGAGAATGTCCGTCTGCAAGCCGCTTCATTTGTGCACTTCACGCCTGTTTGGCTTGTTCAGCCTATCATCACAACGGTTCCTGTTGCTAATGAGGTATTTGGTAAAGCTCATTTTGTGGCCCACTCGCCACCCACCTTACCCGATAGAGACCTTCTTGTGCTCCATCAGGTTTTTCTGATATAGAATTCGTACTGCATCGTTACCCCGTGTCCACCCATACGGGCTGGAGGCATTCTGCCTTTGAACATTTCGTTTGTTCCCCTCAATCATGTAGTATGTTAAATCAAATCATTCGGTATTTTTTAGAAAATAAACTGGTCACGGTACTGGTCCTGCTGGGCTTTGTCTGCTGGGGACTCATCACCGCCCCCTTTGGCTGGAAGGTCGGTTCACTACCTTCCGATCCCGTGCCTGTCGATGCCATCCCGGATATCGGCGAAAACCAGCAAATCGTCTTCACCCAATGGCCTGGCCGCTCACCCCAGGATATTGAAGACCAAATCTCTTATCCACTCACTTCATACCTTCTCGGAATTCCGGGGGTGAAGTCAGTGCGCAGCTCGTCCATCTTCGGTTTCTCCAGCATCTATGTGCTCTTCTCCGAAGAGGTAGAGTTCTATTGGTCGCGTTCGCGCATCCTGGAAAAACTCAATTCAATTCCCCCGGATCTGTTACCCGACGGTGTTCAGCCAGCTCTGGGGCCGGACGCTACCGCCCTGGGACAAGTCTTCTGGTATACCCTCGAAGGGCGGGACCCTGACGGAAACCCAACCGGTGGCTGGGACCTGCAGGAAATCCGGAGTGTGCAGGACTATTACGTCAAATATGCCCTGAATGCCACCGAAGGTGTTTCGGAAGTAGCCTCCATCGGCGGGTTTGTTCAGGAGTACCAGATTGATGTCAACCCGGATGCCCTTCAGGCTTATGGAATACCGCTGCATAAAGTGATGCTCGCGGTGCAGAAATCGAATAAGGATGTCGGTGCCAAGACCATCGAAATCAACCAGGCAGAATACCTGGTGCGCGGACTGGGCTATGTGAAGAATATCAGTGACCTGGAAAAAGCGGTTGTGTCCGTACAGGACAATGTGCCTATTCGCATCAAAGATGTGGCGGTGGTTACCCTCGGTCCGGCAGCGCGCAGAGGCTTGCTGGATAAGGGTGGGGCTGAAGTAGTGGGTGGCGTTGTCGTGGCCCGCTATGGAGCCAACCCGCTACATGTGATCAATGAAGTAAAGACCAAGATTGAAGAAATCGCTCCGGGCCTGCCCAAAAAAGTATTGGCAGATGGAAGGGAAAGTCAGCTTACCCTCGTTCCTTTTTACGACCGTTCCGACCTCATCTACGAAACATTGGGAACATTGGAAGAAGCCCTTTCGCTGGAAATCCTGATCACCATTCTGGTGGTTATCGTGATGGTCTATAACCTGAGAGCCTCCTTCTTAATTTCCAGCCTGCTGCCCATTGCCGTGCTCATGGTATTCATCGCTATGCGCTATTTCGGGATTGATGCCAATATCGTGGCCCTGTCGGGCATTGCCATCGCCATCGGGACCATGGTCGATCTGGGTATCATCCTCTCAGAAAATATCATCAAGCACATGGATGAGGCCCCTCCGGAACAGAAGCTGATAGAAACGATCTACAACGGAGCGTCGGAAGTGGCCACGGCTATTGTCACGGCTGTTTCTACCACCATCGTGAGCTTTATACCGGTCTTCACCTTGCAGGCAGCCGAGGGAAAACTATTTGGTCCCCTGGCCTTCACCAAAACTTTCGCACTGATTTCCGCTTTGCTGGTAGCTTTGCTCATTCTGCCCATGATCGCTCATTGGTTTTTCGGGATCCGGGCGAAGAGCAAACGATTAGCCCGTTTTGGATATTATGCACTCATCCTCGTCGGCGCATTCGCAATCGGAATGGGGCAATTCTGGGCGGGTATCCTCCTGATTCTTTTCGGTAGCGTCGGAATACTTAAGCAGGCGCTGAATACGCGGGAGGTGAATCTTCCCCATCTCCTTCAATGGCTGTTGAATCATGCCGATCTGATTATCGTTTTGTTGGGAGTAGTAGGCTTGCTGGCCAAATACTGGCTGCCCCTCGGTGCTTCCGAATCGCTGGCAACCAATTACCTTTTTGTCGCCTTACTGGTTGGGTCCATCCTGGCTGCTTTCAGCCTCCTGGAATACCGCTACAAGTCCATCCTTCTCTGGTGTTTGAACAATAAAGGCAAGTTCCTGCTTATACCGGGAATGCTCATCCTTTTGGCAGTCAATATTTGGATAGGCTTTCAACCTGTTTTTGGTTTTATGGCTAGAGGCTTTGACAAATTAGGTTGGGAGATTGAAGACTCCCGCCTATGGACCGGCTTATCCGAAACCTTTCCGGGTATCGGCAAGGAATTCATGCCTTCGCTGGATGAGGGTAGCTTTTTGCTCATGCCTACTTCCATGCCCCATTCGGGAATTTCCTATAACAGAACGGTGGTCGGGGAACTCGATAAACTCGTGACAAATATCCCGGAAGTGGATTTGTCGGTCGGGAAAATGGGAAGGGTGGAATCCGCTCTCGACCCGGCGCCCATTTCCATGTTCGAAAATATCATCAATTACAAACCGGAGTATATCCTGAATAAAAAAGGACACCGCCAGCGCTTCATGGTCGATAGGGAAAATCGCTTCATCTCCAAAATTGGCGATACCCTAAGCAATGCCGATGCCCTGCTTGCAGGAATAAATCCGGATGATTTGATCGAAGATGATCAGGGCGAATATTACCGAAACTGGCGGCCGCATATTCAATCTCCGGATGATATCTGGAAGGAAATTGTGCAGGTGACCAAATTACCGGGCATCACTTCTGCACCCAAACTTCAACCCATCGAGACACGGCTGGTCATGCTGCAAACGGGCATGCGGGCGCCCATGGGCATCAAGGTTTTTGGTCCCGATTTGACCACGATCCAGGATTTCGGCTTGCAGCTCGAAAACCTGATGAAAGAAGTGCCTTCCGTAAAAGCAGAAGCCGTCTTTGCCGACCGGATTGTGGGCAAGCCCTATATCGAACTCAAGATCAAACGGGATGAGATTGCCCGTTATGGTTTGAATATCGACGATGTGCAACAGACCATCCAAACCGCTGTTGGTGGGATGAAGATTACTTCCACAGTGGAAGGTAGAGCTCGTTATCCGGTGCGGGTGCGCTATCCCCGCGAACTGCGCGACAACCCCAAGGCACTGGGCATGATCCGTATTGCTACGTCAACGGGTGCACAGGTGCCCCTTTCTCAGCTCTTGGAGATTGATTACGTCAAAGGGCCGCAGGCCATCAAAAGCGAGAATTCCTTTTTGGTGGGTTATGTGCTATTCGACAAGAAAGAGGGCCATGCAGAAGTCGATGTGGTGAACGAGGCGCAGGCGATGATTCAGGATAAGATTGCAAGCGGCGCTCTGCATGTTCCGGCGGGAGTCAGTTATAAATTCTCTGGCAGCTACGAAAACCAGGTACGCGCAGAAAAGCGATTGTCGCTCATCGTACCATTGGTTTTGGGTCTGGTCTTCCTCATCCTCTATTTCCAGTTCAGGTCGGTATCGACTTCATTGATGGTATTCACCGGTATTGCCATGGCATTCAGCGGTGGCTTTATCATGCTCTGGCTCTATGGAGAAGAGTGGTTCGCTAATTTCTCCGTCTTCGGTACCAATTTCAGGGACCTTTTCCAGATGCATACGGTCAATCTGAGTGTGGCGGTCTGGGTCGGGTTTATCGCCCTCTTTGGAATAGCCACAGATGATGGGGTATTGATCGCCACTTACCTCGACCAAAGTTTTAAGCGCAACAAACCCACCAATAAGGGAGAGATACGCGAAGCAGTGCTCGAGGCAGGGTTACGACGGATCAAACCGGCATTGATGACCGTAAGCACTACGATGATCGCATTATTGCCTGTCCTGACATCCACCGGCCGTGGTGCCGATATCATGATCCCCATGGCAATTCCTTCTTTTGGCGGGATGGCCGTGGCATTGATCAGCATTTTTATTGTTCCTGTGCTGTATTCCTACCGGGAAGAACGCAAGCTTTTAAAAGAGAAACCATGAAACGAATTATCCTCTATATCGCATTAGTTGTCGGCTTTTGGAATGCATCCTCTGCCCAATCTCTGGATGATTATTTCAAAACGGCCGCAGAAAACAATCCGGGATTGCAGGCCAAATACAAAGCCTTTGAGGCGTCCCTTCAGCGGACGGCACAAGTGGGCAGTTTGCCCGACCCGACGCTATCTTTTGCCTATTTCATCTCTCCGGTTGAAACACGTGTGGGGCCGCAGCGCATGACCTTCTCTCTTTCGCAGATGTTCCCCTGGTTTGGAACCTTGAAAGCAAAAGAACAGGCAGCCACCTTTATGGCCGAAGCAAAATATGCCGAGTTCCTCGATGCGCGGAACAAGCTCTATTACCATGTGGCAGCGGCTTATTATCCGCTTTTTGAGTTGGAACAAAAGATACTTTTAGAAAAGGAGAACCTGAATATTCTGAAGTCGTATAAGGACATTGCTACCACCAAATACCAGAACGGAAAAGGAGAGATGGTGGATGTACTTCGGGTGGACATCATGCTGAACGAAGCACAGACCAACCTCAATCTGCTGGAGCAGATGCGTCTTCCTCTGCAAAGTCAATTTAATCAGTTGTTAAACCGTCCGGATACGGCAGGTGTTCAGGTGACGGATAGTTTGGTCTTGCAGGAAATTCCCATGAATTACCGCCGTGATTCATTGATTCAGGCGAATCCGCTTTTGGCTGAACTCGAGTTGAAGGTCAAAGCCAGTGTGGCCAGCGAAGAAGCTGCGATTAAACAGGGAATGCCGAAATTAGGCGTAGGCTTGAATTATATCGTCGTCGGACCCCGAAAGGATGTGGCCGTTAGTGGCAATGGAAAGGACGCTGTGCTGCCCATGGTTTCCATGAGTCTCCCTGTTTTTAGGAAGAAATACCGGGCTGCGAGAAAAGAAGCACAACTGATGCAGGAATCCTACGCGCTCCAAAAGCAGGAAGTGGCAAATAGGTTGAACTATAGCTACGAGAAGGTTTGGTACGAGCTGATCAGGCAAAAAGAACTCGCCAATTTATATACGAAGCAGATTGAAGAATCGAAACAAACCCTGCACCTGCTTTTTGTGGCCTATGGAAATTCAGGGAAAGATTTTATCGAAGCCCTGCGCATGCAACAGCAGGTGCTCAACTACCAAAAATTACAGGCTTCAGCATTGGCCTCCTATTATGTGGCCCTGGCCGAATTGGATTATATCACCGCTAAAAATGGATAGCTATGGAACATGAACATCAAATGCATCATCATAAGATGAGTCAAGATCATGACATGAACAATCATCATGAAATGGCCGAACATAAGCATCAGGCGCATCATACGCACATGATTCGTGATTTCAGGAAGAGATTCTGGATTTCATTAATCATAACCTTACCTATCGTGGTGCTTTCACCCATGATTCAATCCTTATTGGGTTTTGAATGGCACTTTAAAGGAGATGGCTATGTCCAATTTGTTCTTTCTTCCATCATCTTCTTTTATGGTGGATGGCCTTTCCTTAAAGGCTTGATAAGTGAAATAAAGAAAAAAGCGCCAGGCATGATGACACTCATTGCACTTGCCATCACTGTAGCCTATGTGTATAGTTCTGCCGTCGTTTTTGGATTACCGGGTAAAGTTTTTTTCTGGGAGCTTGCCAGCCTTATTGTGATTATGCTCCTGGGACATTGGATTGAGATGAAATCGGTGATGGGAGCTTCCAATGCCTTGCAGGAATTGGCGAAGATGATGCCCTCTACTGCAATGAAAATTGGGAAATCGGGCGAAGTGGAAGAAGTGCCTATTGATAGCATTAAAAGCATGGACTTAATCCTGGTGCGTCCAGGAGAAAAAGTGCCTGCTGATGGTGAAGTTGAAGAAGGAGAAAGCCACCTCAATGAGTCGATGCTCACCGGAGAATCCACGCCTGTTGCAAAACATAAAGGTGATGCAGTAATCGGCGGATCTGTCAATGACAATGGAACTTTAAAGATTCGGGTGAAGCATACCGGAGACGAGAGCTACCTGTCAAAGGTGATAGGAATGGTTCGCGAAGCACAAGACAGCAAATCAAAGACCCAGGATTTAGCCAACAAAGCGGCTGCCTGGTTATTTTATGTAGCCCTAGGTTCTGGAATTGTAACCCTAATTGTGTGGCTGATGCTGGGTAAGGAGTTCGTGTATGCATTGGAACGAATGGTTACTGTCATGATCATTTCCTGTCCGCATGCACTTGGACTGGCTGTTCCTTTGGTTGTAGCCATCTCTACAGCTGAGTCGGCAAAGAACGGTCTGCTCATCCGCAACCGGACTGCTTTTGAAAATTCAAGAAAAATAACGGCCATAATCTTTGATAAAACTGGAACACTTACCAAAGGAGCATTCGGAGTAACGCGCTATAAAAGCCAATCAGAGGACTATTCAGATGAAGAATTACTCCGACTAGCAGCGTCAATCGAGTCAGCTTCCGAACATCCTATTGCCGGAGGTATTGTCAGCAAAGCAAAAGCCATGGGCCTGGTTTTGGATGATGCCGAAAAGGTACAGAATATTACAGGCAAAGGAATTCAAGCCTGGGTAAATGGAAAAGAACTCAAGATTGTAAGTCCGGGAATGTTGAAAGAGTATGGTATTTCATTCGATTCTGCTTCTGTCCAATCAACTATTGAAACGGTTGTTTTCGTTGTGATGGAAAAGCAATTACTCGGATACATTGCGCTTGCGGATGAGATTAGATCGGAAGCGCATTCTGCCGTTCAAACTTTAAAGAATAAAGGGATAAAGGTAACAATGGCTACTGGCGATAATGCTAGGGTAGCCAAGGCAGTGAGCGATGAGCTTTCACTCGATGATTATTATGCAGAAGTGTTGCCCGAAGACAAGCAAGGGATTATCAAAGAATTGCAAGCGAGGGGTGAGTTCGTGGCCATGACGGGTGATGGAGTAAACGATGCTCCGGCCCTCGCACAAGCCGATGTAGGAATTGCAGTAGGCTCCGGAACGGATGTGGCTGCAGAAACAGCGGACATTATCTTAGTAAACAACAACCCAAGCGACATTGTGGGCCTAATATTATTCGGTGCTGCCACATACAGGAAGATGATGCAGAATCTATGGTGGGCTGCTGGTTACAATATAGTTGCCGTTCCCCTTGCCGCCGGAGTGCTCGCCGGTGCAGGAATAATTCTAAGTCCGGCAATGGGTGCCGGCTTAATGAGTTTGAGTACAGTCATCGTTGCGCTCAACGCGCAGCTATTAAAAAATCAAATCAAGATTGAAAATGGAAAAGCAGAATAAAAGAACCCTCATCTATGCGGCGGGAACGCTGGTAATTGGCCTTGCGCTCGGTTGGTTCTTCTTTCATCCATCCGGGAACATGCCGGAGGATGAACATATGCACGATTCGAAGGAACAGAAAGAAACCATCTGGACCTGTTCCATGCACCCGCAGATTCGGAAGAAGGAACCTGGAAAATGTCCGATTTGTGGCATGGATTTAATTCCGCTCGAAACCTACGATACCGGCGTAAATCCGCTTGCGGTGCGTATGTCGCCTACCGCGATGGAATTGGCTCATGTGCAAACAATGGTGGTCAACAAAGGAGGAGTGAAAAACGTGCTTCGACTGAATGGCAAGGTGCAGGCCGATGAAAGGCAAGTATTGACGCAGTCGTCTCACATCCCTGGAAGGATAGAGAAGCTGCTGGTGAATTTTACCGGAGAAATGCTCCATAAAGGCGATGTGATGGCCTATGTGTATTCACCCGAATTGGTCACTGCCCAAGAGGAGCTCTTTGAGGCAGAAAAGATGAAAAGCACCCAACCGGAATTGTTCAATGCGGCAAAAGAGAAATTGAAGAACTGGAAACTGAGTGAACAACAGATTGAGAATATATTGAAAGCAGGTAAGGCCACAGAGCAGTTTCCGGTCTTGGCCAACGAAAGCGGTTATGTGCTGAAGAAGCACGTGAATCCCGGTGATTATATCCGGCAGGGGGAACCTTTGTTTGAAGTAGCCAATCTTTCCCAGTTATGGGTCTTGTTCGATGTTTATGAGTCGGAGATGATATGGGTGAAAAAGGGTGCCAAAGTAAGTTATACCGTCTCTTCTCTGCCGGGCAGAACCTTTCAGGGAACGGTGAGTTATGTTGACCCGGTTATCGATCCGCAAACCCGCGTAGCCAAAGCACGGGTAGAGGTGAGTAATCCGGATTACATGCTCAAGCCGGAGATGTTTGTGAACGGGATGCTGGAAACCCAGGTCAAGGCGGGAAGTTCGCTGCTATCCATTCCGAAATCTGCCGTGCTTTGGACCGGAACCCGTTCGGTGGTGTATGTGCTGAATAATTCAGCAGAAGGAGTGAGTTTTCTGATGCGGCAGGTCGAGTTGGGACCCGAATTGGAAGATGCCTATTTGGTTGAATCAGGTTTGGAAGCCGGAGAAGAAATTGTGGTGAACGGAACCTTTAGTATCGATGCGGCGGCGCAGTTGGCAGGAAAGCCCAGCATGATGTCATCTAAAAATGAAAAGCCTCAAAAACAAGAAAGGGAAAAGTCGGGTTTAGGTGCAGCGAAGCAGGCGTTGATGCCGGTATTTGAAGCTTATTTTAAAATGGAAAAGGCCTTGGTGGAAGATGATTTTGCCGGGGCGAAAACTGCAGCGCAAGCCTTGGAATCATCCATTCAAAAAGTGGAGATGTCGGCATTTCACGGAAGTAATCATGCTTTGTGGATGAAGAGTTATGCTGCTCTTTTGTCGGCACTGAAGGAAGTCAATGGTATAAGTAAAATAGAGGCCTTACGGGATCATTTCCTAAACATATCAGAGGCGATGATTCCTCTGGCCGAGCAGATAGATCCCTACAAATCGCCCTTGTATGTGCAGCATTGTCCCATGGCCAATTTCAATAAAGGAGGAGACTGGCTAAGCAAAGGGAAGGAAATCCTCAATCCTTATATGGGACAATCCATGCCGACCTGCGGGGAGACGGTAAAAACTTTGCCTTAATTTTTTAGCTCCAGGAGGATAACATAAGGCCGATACCCTTTCACAAAACTTCTGGATTCCGGCGGATCATCCCACTGGCTGGCGCTGGTGCACAGCGGATAGTTCGGAGCTAAAATGGCCTCAACAATCTTCGTTTGAAAGCGTCCTTGTGGGTCAAAAACAACAAACTTTTGCTTTTCTGAGCGGAGTGCATTGACGCCCACATAGTTATTCTCTGCAAACCAAAACCAGATTTGGGTGGGCTCAATCGGGTTGAGATTATCTATATATCCTTTGAAAGTAGTTGTCGGGGGATTCTGATGCAGAAAGAAGGTATCGTTAAACATGGAAACTCACCCGAAGAAGGATTTTCATGAGCCTCCGCTTCAATACCACTTCTGATTGGTGAGAATAATCTTGTTTATTTCTTATTGTATGTTCATTTTGTCTTGATGCTTCGACTTCGCTCAGCATAAATTCCAAATGAACCAAAAAATCAAGGCCAAAATAAGCTTCCCCGCTCTCTGTTTTTTTCTTAACGGTCTGCCATTGCATCTGGCCTCCCTAAAAAAACATCACGCCAACGCGCGGCCCGCATTTTGGCCAGCCCACCCGCATGAAGTTATCTGAATCCAACAGATTGAGATGTTAACTTAAGCCGGCGTAAGCAATAGGCGCCTAGCTTCCGGAGATGGGGTACCCGCTGCCTGACGGAGCGACTATTTTCTTCCCTGTTTGAGCGAACGAAGTGAAGCGAGTTTGAAGAAAATAGCGGAGGAAGGTTTAGCGGGTCATTGAGGAAGCAAGCGCGATTTTTTTCTTCCTTTTTTTCTAAAAAAAAGGAAATAGAAAGAAGGAATAATTGATCATGATGAATCCTTCAATAAATGGTTTTGTGGGAAGTAAACGGAAATATATGAGGATTTTGCTAGCACCCGTCCGGAGTCATCCAATATGTAAATTTTCAGGCCATCAATCTCATTGGAATCGTTATCGACAATGCGTAAAACAGTGATAAAAGCATTGTCGTAAGGGCAATGTTTCGCATTCGCTGACGGATTGAAATACAAAAGAACAAACAGGCAGTAAAGGAACTTTTTCATCGGCTTGATTATCTGAGAATAAGTCAACTACTGTTCCAGTTTGGTCTTTGTTCTTAGTGCATATGCCCGTCCATCATCTGATGTCTCTCCGGATTCATCTTATCAAGTTTGGAGTCCTCGTGCATGATATGTTGCATGCGCTGATAAACCATCGAATCATTGTGAACCGTCTGCATCATGTCGCGGAGAATATTGTCGCATACGATGGTGTCCGAGCGCATCACCTCCGTCATCAATTCGGTATTGCTAAGCATGGCCGCCATCATATTGCGGTGGCCAAGCATCATGGACTGCGCTTGTTCGTTGCTCATGCAACGGTCTAAAAACTCCATCATCAGGGCATAATCATTCATGATGTATTGCATGGCTTCCTCCTGATGCTGAGGATTTTTCATCCATTCTTCGCTGTTTTTTTCCTTGCTTTGGCAGGAAAACAGAAAACTGATAAGGAGTCCGGATAACAGGTAAAGGGTCTTGTTTTTCATCATCTAATCCTGATTGGCGCTTTGTAAAAATTCTACCACCTTGGCAATTTCTTCAGGTGTTAAGTTAGCTCTTATTTGCATGTGCATGCCTACTGCTTCCCATTGTTGGTCGTTGAATGTATTGGGGCTCGGTGTGGTATGGCAACGCTGGCAATTTTCTGCCCAAAGTTGAGCGCCGGTTTTATTCGCAATCATCGCTCTTTGTGAGGAACAACTGCTTATCTGCATTCCAATAAAAACCATCAATAGAATGCTGCTTATTACGAGTGTACGTTTTTTCATGACTTCATTGTTAAAGATTAGAAACCAAGTCCCCATTGGATAAACAATCCGGGTTCGGTTTGTTCTCCTTTGCTGTAGGTTAATTGATAATTGACTTTGATGACGGAATTCCATTTCAGCCAGTAATTGATTCCCATGGCAACTTGAGAATTATCGATGGCCCAGTAAGATTCCTGTGGTGTCTTTAATACGGAGTACCTTCCGGTAAACTCGACATTTTTCAGGAAGCTTTTTTCAAGGAACATCGGACGAATCGCAATTTGGGAGAACCAGGCAGTACTGGTATTGTTAAAGGTATAGCTATTGCCTGCTGTGTCGAGATAGTTGGTTTTCGAAGTCTGCACATAATTGTACTGGGCCTTGATGTCGACATTACTCTTTATAAAGTTGACCTTTTTGATGATGGATAAATCGGCAGCATACATCTGTGTTTTCACATTTTGGAAGGCCGATCCGCTGTTGCCAACTCCGGCCACTTGTCCCGATAAACCAATTTCCAGCCAGGAAGAGGAGAAGGGAAGGAAGCCAAAACGGCCACCTATTGCTTTGTTGTTATTATTATCTCCGAGGTTGTTATAGTCCAGTCGGCCGGCATCCATAGGATTGCTGCTACCTGTATTCAGTGTTGGTCCATTTGACACATATAACACATAATTCACTTTGCTCAACCCGATTTGTGCTCCACCACGAAGGGAAGCACCGAATTCTGTCATAGGTCCGATCATGGCTCCTTCTTCACTGAAGCCCATGGGCTTTTCTGCGAACTTATTGATCCAGGCCGGATGCAAGCGTTCCTGAAAAATGCCAAAAGGACTCAGGAATTTACCACCGCTCAGGGTCAGGTATTTGTTCAATCGGTAATGCAAGGTGGCGTATTCCAATCCGATATTGAGGTTCCCATCTTCAATCTCAAATTCAACCTCACTTTCGAAAAAGAGGCGATCTGATTTCTTCCAAAGGAAAATAGGAGAGAAGCCGGCCGGGCCAAAGGTGCTGTTTTCGCTTCCTACTTTTTCGAATCCGGTATAGCCATAACCCGTTAATAAAAATTTGGTTTCGGGCCCTTTTTGCGCGATACGCTGTTCGTTACGTTGGGTTTGCGTTTGCGTCTGCACAGGTGCAGGTGGGTTTTGGTCCTGTCCCCACGAATTCAGCGACAGGACAAGCAAACAGAGACTTAGTCCCAAGACTCTGATCAGGTGGTTCGGATAAAATATTTTCATGGTTATTTGTTTTGTAATTCACGGATATAGGTGACAAGCTGCCAACGTTCCGGATCTTTTAATGCGAGTTTATAGGATGGCATGGGAGCGTTCCCGGCAGTGATTTTCCAATAAATGGCCCCGTCTGATTCCGTTTTGGTAAAAGCCGATTGAAGGTTTGCAGGTGGAGGAGTGAGGCTCACAGCCACTATACCATCGCCTTTGCCCTGCTCTCCATGACAGGCCGCACATTGAACATTGAATATTTTTTTTCCGGCCCCGGCAGCCCAGGTGTTTCCTTTATAGGGGTTACTGAGTTGATCAGCGGATGCCGGGGCAATCCAGCGTCCTTGTTGGCTCGTATGAAAAGAGTAGCCAATAAAGACAAACAGTAATGCTGGAAGAATGAGTATGCTTTTTTTCATCGTATAATTGGATAGACTGAAGAAAATGAATGGTTATTTCTCGGCGTTCAATGCCTTCTTTCGTTCTTCAAATTCTTCGGTGTTGATTTCACCTTCGGCGTATCGTCGCTCAAGGATTTCCATGGCGGATTCATTCTTAGAAGAGACGTTTTTGTCTTTGGAGAGAAACCGGAAAAGCATCCAGACACTCAGGACGAGAAAGGGTATCCAGATGAATCCCATATCGGACATAAACCAGTGTTGACTCCAATCGTGCATAACAGAATGCTTACGTGAGCTTCGGTATACAAGTTTATGGGAATAAGAAAGCTAAGTCTCTGACACATGTCAGCGATAAACCTGATATTAATCAGGTAATGGGATTCATGAGTGTGGTTTTGGCATCTGAAGTAC
>WGMZ01000012.1 GCA_016124735.1 Bacteroidota bacterium | reverse complement strand
ATCAACTCAGATGCATCAACACCTGATTCATACTCTTTTAAAATAGACACAATCTGTGTCGGGCTAAATCTACTCTTCTTCATTGTTTACAGTTTAAATATACTCTATTTTTAAACTGTCCTATTTTAGGGGGAGCTTACACATTGACATCGCACCAATCGTAATGGGGTTGCAATACACCAGCTTCCAGACGACTCATATTCAATAAATTCTCTACCTGGCGATTCAGGCGGGATTGCGCCACTTCGATTTCATCGTATAGTACATCCCGACTTTCCCGACTTAACCTACCCTCATTATCTCGGATAGTATCCACTGCTCCGATAATCGTTGAAAGAGGAGTTCTCAATTCATGAGAGAGTGAATTGAGCACGGTATTGTACAAACGGATTGCCTTTTCGCGCTCCTCCTTGTCCCGGGACTTCTTTTCATACTCTCGGATCTCTTTAGTTAGGACCACATTGATTAGTGCAATGATAAAATACATCAGAAACATCAGCAGGTCCTCAGGAGTCCCCACATGAAAAGTGAAAGTTGGGGGAATAAAGAAATAATTCCAGACTAGAGCACTTAAAACGGCCGTAACGAGCACCGGGAAAATATCAAACAGCATGGCCAAGAGGGAAACAGCCATAAGAAGTATCAAAGCGACCACCCGGTACCCTATCACATCAACGGAAAAGTAAGAACTGACCGCAATAACGGTGATCAGGCCCAGACTTACCGCAAATTGGCTGGTTATGCTGTATTTTCTAACCTTAAATAGTCTCAAAATTATTTTGCCACAAAGCTAAATGGCAGAGCATAAAGATTTTATAAAATCTTAAGAATATCGAACCTAATCAAATCTCCGAAGATAGCTATGAACAGGGGATTTGAAGAAGATTTGAAAGCCCCTTGCAAACTTGGTCTCAAAACCCGTAGAAGCACAAAACCCGCCCTAATAGCGGGTTTTGTGGTATTGGTAGCGGGAACAGGACTCGAACCTGTGACCTTCGGGTTATGAGCGGGTACGGTTTTTATCCTTCTACCTCAAATACAATCAAATACAAAATTTTTCAGTCACAAAATTTTATGAATTCTGTGATTATTCCATTCCCGTGATTATTGGGAGGCTGTTAATATTTGTAAAACTACAAATGTCTTTCAAGAATCCACTTTCAAATTGTAGAACATGAGATTTAAATCACAATTTTAAAAGGAGTAGTCTCTCCTTTATGCAAGATTCCAATTGAAACAATCTGTGGTGGATTAGAAATTATGCGCTGACCATATTCACTGACATATTTATATCTAAATCCAGATTGGGATTTCATTACTTTCAAATAGTATAGGCCCAATTTGATTGGGTCTTTGTAAATAGAATCCACATAATCAATAAAATCTCTGGTATTCTCCATTTTATCTTTGTCGCCCTCCATGTGTTTCAGTCCAGACTCCTTCTCATGCACACTCAGGAAATATGAAAAGTTGAGGCATAAAAATTCAACTTTTGGATTCAACTTCTGAAATTTATCCTTAATGGGGACTGAATAACGAATTAGCGGATTCTCGCTTGTAACATTTGTCGGCCATTGTTCTCCATAAATGCTTTTGCTTATAAACTCCTCTGCTTCAGGAGAAATAATACATCCGCACCAATTTTGACTTTGTTCAATCGTTGTTAAACTATTAAAGCTATCACTTACAAATAGATTGCTTTCCTTGTGATCGATATAATCTCCTTTAGTTATTGCTCCTCGCATTGGAAATCCCATTGAGAATCCCTCCTCAAGCGTTTCTATACAAGAAAAAATGAAATTATTTACCAACTGAACTGAATCTGTTGGACCAGAAACAATAACAATTGAATCAAAAAAGACTTTAAACCTTTCAATTGGATGAGGCGAAGTTTCATGACTTACAAATTGTTCTGTTCGTACTTTAATTTTTTCAATCAACGACAAATAATGAGCGTGAACTCTTTTAACTCCGACTTGATTTACAATGTTTTTAAACCCTAATAAATCAAAATAACAAATCAACCGATTCTCGAGCACCGAATTTTCCCCGTCATAAGTTTCTTGAACCTCGTCAGTTACAGAATATTGAATATCGTATTCTATAATCACTTTGGAGGGCTTTATATTATTTATAGTAAATTCATTTGACTCAAGATTCCAATTCCAAGTAAACTTCTCTTTGTATTCTCCTGGAGATGTGTGAATATTTACTAAAGACTTCAATTTTGAATCCAAATATTGGTCTACTCTAGCCTTCATATATAAGTGAAGACTCGTCGGAATTCCATTATATGAACACATACAATCTCTATCCATACTTTCTTGAAGTATCGAGTTTAATTCAGGGCTATCATTGAAGACAAGAACATTTACATCTTTCTTACTAATGGTGATATTACCAATTGAATAACGGGTGTTATGATTCATCATTATCCTGCAATTAACAACAAAGCCCGGACTCTCGCCCGGGCTTCTCTCCCCTTTGTATTAATGCCGGTAATTATTTCTTACCGTCAATTTGCTTGTAAAGTGATTCTATAAGCCTGTCTTTGTCTTTGATTCGGTCTTCCAACGAGTGGATTTATGCGCTCCGCCCGGAAGGCCGGAGCGCTAGTCGACCAAATAAATCGAGCGAATGGGCGGGATTGCATCAGACGAAACCATGGCGTAGTCTGACGCCGAATCGCTTTTGTATTGCAATCGGAAATATAAAGGTCGGTTGGCGACTCGCCAATCGACTCAATGCATCGAAAACTTTAAAGAGAAACAGTGAATTATCCGCACTCCGCTCTCTTACTCTGCACTCCAATAAAAAAGGCTTTCATCTCTGAAAGCCTTTTTTATTTGTTGGTAGCGGGAACAGGACTCGAACCTGTGACCTTCGGGTTATGAGCCCGACGAGCTACCACTGCTCCATCCCGCACTATCGTTGTTCCCTTTTGGGAGTGCAAATATAATGCTCTTTCTTTGCAGTGCAAATAATCACAGAGAAAAATGTCAGAACATCGCGCCGGGTACATCAGCATCATCGGAAAGCCGAACGTAGGAAAATCGACCCTGCTCAATGCTATGATGGGGCATAAAATGGCCATTGCAACGCCGAAAGCGCAAACAACCCGCCACCGCATTTTTGGAATTATCAATGGAGAAGATTATCAAATGATCCTTTCCGATACCCCCGGCATTATCGACCCTGCCTACAAATTACAATCTTCCATGATGCATTTTGTCGACGAAAGCATCGTCGATGGTGATGTGGTTATCCTGATGATTGAAGCCGGACAGAAAGAACTGGGAGAAGAAGTGGAGAAGAGACTGAAACGCATCAAACAACCCCTCATCCTGCTCATCAATAAAATAGATACCCGCAGTCAGGAAGAAGTATTAAATCTGGTAAATGAATGGAAAGAAAAGAAGATTACCGATACCATCATCCCCATCTCCGCCGCCAATAAGTTCAATACCAAAGAGCTCAAAGAATTATTGATATCGCTCTTGCCCGAGAGCCCCGCGTATTTTGATAAGGACCAGTACACCGACAAAAATGACCGTTTTTTCAGCTCAGAGATTATTCGGGAAAAAATCTTCCAACGCTATAAAAAAGAAATCCCTTATTCCTGCGAAGTGGTGGTGAACAGTTTTAAAGAATCAGATAAACTCCTGCGCATAAAGGCCGATATTCTGGTAGAACGCGATTCGCAAAAAGGGATACTCATTGGCAACAAAGGCGTTGCATTGAAAAACACAGGGACAGCTGCCCGGCAGGAACTTGAGAATTTTTTCGGTAAACAGGTATTTCTTGAGCTTTATGTTAAAGTAAAAAGTAATTGGCGCAATGACGACAAACTCTTGAAAGAATTTGGCTACGACGAATAAGGGAGCGTAAAATAGAAACGGCTGCCATACCCCAGTTTGCTCTCTACATTTATTTTACCCTTATGGGCCTCAATAATTTCTCTTGCAATGGCCAAACCCAGTCCTGTACCCATGCTTTTATCGAACTTATTTCTTTGATATTTTTCAAATATCCTGGATAGAAGCGCTTCTTCAATTCCCGGGCCTTCATCACGAACAGAAAAAAGTAATTGTTTCTTTTGTTTTTTTACTTCCACATGAATTTGTGCCTTTTCCGGAGAATAGCGTGCCGCATTGGTTAAGAGATTATTCAAAACCCAGGTGATTTTCTCCAAATCCACTTCGAGGTCCGGCAAATCTTCTTCGTAAATACATTCGACATTGAGTGCTTTGTTCTCTAAAATAGTCCGTATGGTACTCAAACTATGATTGACCAATTCCTGTGCGGAAATCTCCTCTTTCAAGAGGCGGATTTTACCCGTCTCAATTTGTCCGAGATCGAGAAGTTCATTCACCATGTTCAGCAAGCGCTCATTTTGCGCCTGAAGGGTGCCTATCAGGTTTTTTTGTTCTTCGTTCAGTTGACCCACTTTCGGATTGTCCAGCAAGTTCAAACTGATATTCATAGCCGAAATAGGGGTTTTGAACTGATGCGATAAAGTGGCCATGAAATTCGTTTTTGCCATGTCCAATTCCCGGAAGTCCGTGATATCATAAAAAATAATCACCTTTCCTGCTGATTCGGTAGCTTCGGATGCTGAGAGTGATCCTACCCGAATTTCTTCCTTGTGAAAATATTTGGTTCGATCGCCAATGCGTGCACTAAAATTAAACAACGAGGTACCCTTCTCATTGGGTTGAGAAATCAGGGCGTCTTTGCTAAAATTCAATGGGCGAATATCTTTAAAAACCTTTCCCAATAGCGACAGTCTCGGAAGTCCAAATAAGGTCTCGGCTTGCTCATTGATCCAAATAACGAGGTTATGTTCATCGGTTACCACAATGGCTTCATTGAGGTTACCAATAATGGCTTCTATCCGTTGCTTTTCTTTGACCAACTCCGTAATGTTCATCTGCTCAAATTCATTCAGTTGATTGGCCATCCGGTTAAAAGCCTGGGCCAGTACACCAAACTCATCGCTTTTATTGAGCCCTTTCATCCTCTGACTGAAATCCTTGTCGCCTATTCGATTAATCCTCTCGGCCAATTCATGCAAAGGACCAACAATATAGCCCGGTATCAACCATAGCATGATGAAGCCTAATCCCGACAAACTGACTGTCAATACAACCATGATGGTAATAACCTGATTCACACTCGACTTGGTTTTATTGTATCGGCTAAGCACGTCGTTCCTCAGCGTTTCGCTTAGACTCTCATTAACGGTTAAAAGCAGATCAAGATCATGAAATACCTTTCGGGTAACCGCCGCTGTATCGAAACTTCCAACAAACCTGATTTGACGAAATGCCCCCTTTAACTGATCCAGGGCAAACTGCACAGAATCCATCATCTTAGGCTGTACTTCTCCTTGTGATAGATGTTTTTGATAAATAAGAATGGAATCCATCTCAAAAATTCCCGCATACAGTTTTCCGATTGCATCTTTATTATTTAAGATGCCCCGCGAAAAATCGAGCCAGTCGACCCGGAATTTATAGGCGTACTGATCCAGTTGCTGACTCTTTACGAGCAGCTGATAGTTTCTGGTAAAAATGGACTCTGCATTCTTCTGAATCTCACGCAAATAGTAAATACTCGCGGAGCCTAAAACCACGATAACCAGCAAGAAAGCAGAAACTCCCAGCTGGATTCGTGTTTTAATACTGAAGTCGGATAAGCCCCAATTCATGGGGTCAATTTACGTGAATTTCGATTAATCACGACGGTAGAACAATGTCAGCAATACTGTAGCTGCCATGCCCACGATAACGGTTAACGTAAACCAGATTTTCCATTGCATAATTTTTGGTTCATTTTTAGGATTAATGTCGAGCGAAGGGGTTCAATCTATGTTTGCTCGTTTTGAATATTGGTGAAGGCATCCAGGAGGCGATTGACTCTGGTATTTTCACTTCCACCCAGTTGAGTTGAGTGTAAGTGACTCGCTTTTGGTTTGCCGACTGTTTGCCTTTCTTCACCATGATTCAAAGGATTAGTCTGTGATTAATAAAAAAACAGGTACCAGCCCGGATTAAAAGCTTACGTCAAAGTTATAATCCTTGGTAAGGTTCCCTGCAACCGAAAGGACTGATAACCTGTTTTTTAATTTTAGTTGAACGAGGCGGTCTACTCGAAGTTCTTACTAGGTAACCTATCCAAACCTATCCCTGTATGTAAGAACTCATTCGCTAGTTCACTTCAGTAATTCGAAAAAACATGCCAATCCAATCTTCCTTTATCGAATCTTTCGGCAGGCCCATAAACAGGGAAAAAATCAATTATCCCTCAACTGTGCCAAAAAATCGAAGTCTATCATTTTGATAGAGTCTTCTTTCAGATTGATAGGATCAAAGTCCGTATTCCTGAATTTTTCGATAGAGTGTAGCTACACCAATTCCCAAAATCTCGGCTGTCTTGGTTTTGTTGCCGCCCGTAAAGGCCAACATGTTGGAAATGTGATCCTTTTCAAGACTTGATAAGTCTACCGGCGCGTTAGGGCGAACCAAGGTTCTTTCAGATGCATGTTCTCCAAACTCCGGAGGGAGCAATTCGCTTCCCATTTCCTCCCCATCGCTCAGAATCAAAGCTCGCTCCATCACATTCTTTAACTCCCTGAGATTTCCTTTCCATACATGTCCTTTCAATGCGGTTTGCAGCTCTTTGCTCAGCTCGGGTTCGGGCATATCCATCCGGTCAGCGGCTTGTTTAACAAAGTATTTCGCAAGGATGATCACGTCGTCTCCCCGCTCATTCAATGGAGGAAGGTTTACTACGAAAGTGCTCAGGCGGTAATACAAATCGAGTCGAAAATTGCCTTTTTCCGATTCAGCCAATAAATCACGGTTCGTTGCTGCAATAATGCGCACATCTGCTTTCTTTTCTTTGGTGCTTCCCACCATATAATACATGGAAGTTTCGAGTACGCGAAGCAATTTAGCCTGCAGATCCAGACTCATCTCCCCGATCTCATCCAGAAATAATGTTCCTCCATTCGCCGCTTCGAAAAATCCTGTTTTATCTCCGTTAGCTCCGGTAAAAGCTCCTTTCACATGTCCGAATAGTTCGCTTTCAAGCAATTCTTTTCCCAGAGCAGAGCAGTTGAGTGCCATGAATGGCTTCTTGCATCGCTTGCTTGCCTGATGGATGGCATTGGCAAAAACCTCCTTTCCGGTTCCTGTTTCGCCGGTCAATAAAACACTTAAATCCGCTCCCGCCACCCGTGTTGCTAGCTTGATGGCGTTTTTCAAGGCTTTGCTCTCGCCAATTACCGAATCAAATCCCTTGCTGGGCTCTATTGCATCGAGCTTGAAAATTTTATTGGAAAGCCGGGCCATCTCGATGGCCTTTTCAACAACCGGAACAATCCGGATATTATCATCGCCTTTGGTGAGGTAATCAAATGCCCCGCGTTTGATGGAACTCACACCATCCGGAATATTCCCATAAGCAGTGAGCATAATAATTTGAGCAAAGGGCTTGCGCTTTTTGTATTCAGGAATTAAATCCAGGCCATTGGCCACTTCCAGACGCACGTCGCTGATGATTACTTCGATCGTTTTATTGTCCAGTATATGCATCGCCTGAGCGGGGGTAGCTGCAGTATATACCTTAAATTCTTCCAGCTCCAGCACCTTAGCCATTAAGCTTCTTAAATCATCTTCATCATCTACAATTAAGATACATCCTTTACTTTTACTCATAAATTAACTCAACTAAGCGCAATTTACCTGATAATTCAGTACTTTGGCAGTTTATCCTGGATGAATCGTAACAAGCTCTATACCGTTTCTCTGGCAAGTATTGGCGTGTTGCTAATCCTGCTTCAAATTTTCAGTCAATATTGGCTGCAAAAAAGAAATGATGATGCTTCTCTGCTAAACAGGGCTGGCAAGCAGTTAACCCTTTCTGAAAAGGCGCTGAAAGAGCTGCTTTTATTTCGGGATGGCCAGACTAACTACCGCGATTCGGCCATGCGGTCAATCAACACATGGGCTTATCATCATGAGTACATCATGAATGAAGAGCAATCAGACATTCTTAAATCAGAAGATCGACAAACCAGCTTACAGGAAGTTGATCATATATACCTCGATCTGAAGGAATTAATGCTTCGGGTGGCAGGAGGTGATACCAGCCGGGAGACTGTCAATAACCTGATGCAGAAAGGGCACGAATACCTTTCAGCAATGGATCATTCGGTGGTGCAAATTCAGTATGAAAGCCGGGGAAGATTAGGTGTTCTGAAGCGTATCGAGCTGGGCGTATTTCTAATAATCGGCTTATTGCTATTGCTTGAGCTATTTTTTGTTGTACGTCCTTTGCTTTTGGGCTATAAAAAACAAAACGAGGAGCTTGTAAATCTGAATGAAGAACTTCGTTCCAAGCAGGAAAGCCTGAATGAAAACATTGCCCGACTCGAGGAAGCATACCAGGAAAAAGCTGAGTTGGCTTCTCAGGTTCTTATCAATAGCCTGGTAATAGAAAACTCTGTCAATTTCATAGGCCTGACAGACGAGCAGTTTCGAATCTCTTATATCAATGAGGGAGGCCGGAAGATGACGCGGCTTCCTCTGATGAAAGATTTAAAAGAGAAACGAATCACGGAGGTTCTCGACATGGACACCGCCAGATTATACGCCCGGGAGATTATTCCGAAATTGCGAAATGGAAAAATCTGGAACGGTCGTACGCATCTGAAAAATTTTGAAACCAATGAACTTATTCCTGTTCAGGCCAGTTTTTTTCCGGTAATCGGAAGCCATGGAGAAACGGTAGCCTTTGCATGCATACAGGTGGATATTTCAGAGATTCTGGAGAAAGAAACTGAACTTCAAATGCTTACAGAGGAATTGCAGGCCAGTCAGGAAGAACTTCGTGTTCAACTGGAAGAGCAAACCCGCTTGAATGATTTGATTGAAGAAAACGAATACAACCTGCGATTGGCGCAGGAAATAGGAAATACCGGAAGCTTTATACTTTATCTTGAAGACGGGGAAATGCGATTTCAAGGCTCAGAAGCAGCCAGCAAAATCATGGAAAATGAACCCGGGGTTACCCGGGGTCTGGAAGAAGTCCTGGCAAAGATTCATCCGGACGATATTTCCAAAGTGAAAGAAACATTACAAAATGCAATTTCCGGAGAAGAGGTGGAGACGGAATTCAGAATCACACCTGATTCTACCCAGGTAAAATATGTCCGTGCCGTATTACAGCCTCAAAAAGATCAACGGGAAAAAAGAATTGTTGGTGCATTAATCGATATCACACAATCCAAACGGGTGGAAGAACGTCTCCGTATAAGCGAAGCGCGCATGGAATCTGCCATTCAGGGAAGTCAGGATGGAATTTGGGACTGGGATATTGCCCATGATACAGTATATTTTTCGGATCGTTGGTTAACCATGCTGGGCTATGCCCCGGATGAACTGGAGCAAAAACCTTCGACTTTTTTCAATCTTTTGCATCCGGATGATTTAACCATGGTCCAAAAAGCCATCAACGATCATGTAAACCACAAGGCGGAAACATATTCGGTGGAAACCCGAATGCTCAATAAAAAGAATGAATATCAATGGGTCCTGAGTCGCGGGAAGGGAATTCCGGATGAAAACGGAAATATCACAAGAATGATCGGAACACACGCCGATATCGATACCCTGAAGAGGGCACAAAATGAATTGGATGAAAAACGATCGAATCTCCGGGCGATTATTGAGAACACAAATGATCTCGTCTGGTCAGTGAATCACGATTTAAATCTTATCACTTTTAATGAACTCTACCATTCCGAATTCTCAAGGGCCTTTGGTAGTCATCCTCGTCCAGGAGTCCCGGCATACGATAAGTTTCCCGAACCCGACAGAAGTCAATGGATTCTCTGGACGAAAAAAGCCTTAAATGGCGAACGGTTCCAATCCGAATACATTTTCGACTGGCCTACCGGAAAAGCTTATTATGAGATTTATATCAATCCCATTGAATCGCTTCAGGGTATATCGGGAGCAGCACTTTATGCCAAAAATATCACCAAAAGGAAAGTATTGGAGATTGATGCGAAAAGGCAGGAGGAAGCTTTGAAACAAATGTATGATGCTGCCATCAACATCAGCGACCCCTACCTGCGATTTCAAAAAACATTGGAAATAGGTTGCAGTTATCTGAACATGGATTTTGGGCTGATTAACCGCATTGACAACGATGTCTTCCTGATAGAAAATATTTTCCCGGAATCCGGTGCCTACGAAAAAGGTTTTTCCGGAATTCTGGATTCCAGTTATACCAAGTTGCTTCTGGAGAACCAGGATATCTTTGGGTTTCATGACATTTCGAAAACCAAATATGTAAGCTCAGAGGCTTTTGAAATATTCGGCCAGCGCTGTTTTTTGGGGATCTTGCTTCATATCGACGGAAAAGTTTATGGCAGTCTGAACTTCTTCCGTGAAAAGGAAAAAAACAGGGAATTCCGCGATGGTGAAATTAGCTTCCTGCGTTCCATGGGCGAATGGATTGAACGCGATTTGGAAGCAATTCAGTACCAAAGCGCTTTGATTAAAGCCAAAGACTCCGCAGAAATGGCTGCGCGTGCAAAAGCCGATTTCCTCGCTACAATGAGTCATGAAATACGCACACCGCTCAATGGTGTTCTTGGAATGACTTCTCTTCTGGAGACTACCGAATTGAACGAAGAACAACGCGACTTTGTCAATACCATTAAGATGAGCGGGGACTCGCTTCTCGCCATTATCAATGATATTTTGGATTTCTCCAAGATAGAAGCCGGTAGCATGGAGCTGGAGGAATATCCACTGAGTATTGAACAAACCATTGGGGAAACCTTTGACCTGGTTGCTACCAAAGCAGCAGAAAAGGGAATCGAATTATTATATGAAGTCAATGAAAATGTTCCCGATTCCATCTTAGGCGATGTTACTCGTTTGCGGCAAATACTTATCAACCTGGCAAGTAATGCTGTTAAATTTACGGATGAAGGAGAAATACTCGTTACCGTCAGGCCCGGAAAAGGAGCCAACAGAGTGCGCTTTGGAGTGAAAGACACCGGCATTGGTATACCACAAGAGGCACGAGATAAGTTGTTTCAGGCTTTCAGTCAGGTTGATAGCTCAACAACGCGTAAATACGGAGGAACTGGGTTGGGTCTTGCCATTTCAACACGCCTTGTGCAGGCCATGAAGGGTGAGCTAGGGGTAGAAAGTGAAGTGGGTAAAGGCTCCGAATTCTATTTTGAAATCCCCGTGAAACCTGCCGGAAAAGGTGATTTAAATCTGGATTTTTCCAAACTCAAAGGAAGACCCATTTGTGTGGTAGATGACAATGAAACCAATGTTAAAATCATGGAGCACCAGTTTAAACGCTGGGGCGCAAACCCAAGAATCTTCCTAAGGCCAACCACCCTGCTGGAAACACTAAAAACAGGTTATCATCCGGATTTGTTCATCGTAGATTATGCAATGCCCGATCTAGATGGACTTGAGTTGGCCAGGCGCATCCGTAAAATGGGATTTGAAGAACCCATTCTGATGCTCAGCTCTCTTACGATGCACCCTGAGATTAAAAACAATCCCAATCTGAATGAAGCCATTTCCAAACCGGTAAAGCATACTCTGCTGTTGCATTCCGTGAACCGATTACTCTCCAATGAATTTAAAAACGGAGTCAGCCCGAAAAAAACGACAGATTCAGACGAAGAGCTCCCCAAAATAAAAAGACTGAAAATCTTGCTGGCGGAAGATAACCTCTTCAATCAAAAGCTAGCGACCATGGTACTCAATCGTTTGGGGTATTCCGTTGATGTTGTTTCAAGTGGTAAAGAAGCGATCACGGCGATAAAAACAAAGGATTACAACCTCATTTTGATGGATATTCAAATGCCTGAAATGGATGGAACCGAAGCCACCTCTATCATCCGAAGCACTATAAAAATCAAGCAACCTTTCATTGTAGCGATGACTGCCAACGCTATGGAGGGCGATAAGGAAAAATATCTATCCTATGGAATGGATGATTATATTCCAAAACCCATTGACCTACAACACCTTAAAATTACGCTGCAAAAATTTGAGAATCTTTTGAACAAGGTCATCGAATTGTAAAAATTCCCATTGGTTTATACAATCCCTGACGTAATTTCGATTAAGACCTATTCGAATCATGAAAAAAGTATTCAAAGTTTTGGGCTATTTAGTCCTGTTTATTGCAGTATTAGCCGGCGGCGGTTTAACCTATCTGCATGTAGCATTTCCCAAAGTGGCTGATGCTCCAGAAATTACCATTGAACACACTCCGGAAAGATTAGCTCGCGGAGAGTACCTGGCGAATCACGTGAGCCTTTGTATGGACTGTCACGCGATTCGTGAGTGGGACAAGTTTACCGGCCCTCCGGATGAAACGACCAAGGGTTCAGGCGGAGAGCATTTCAATCACGAAATGGGATTCCCTGGCGATGTGGTTTCAAGAAACATCACTCCTGCTGGTCTGAAAGATTGGACAGACGGAGAAATTTACCGGGCAATTACTTCCGGTGTTAGCAAAGATGGCACTCCATTATTCGACCTTATGCCATACCGGCATTATGGAAAAATGGACCAGGAAGATGTATACTCTATAATTGCCTACATCCGCAATCTCAAACCTATTGAAAGGGAAAATATTGACAGACAACTGGACTTTCCTCTTAACCTGGTGGTTCGCACCATGCCTCAACCGGCAGAACATCAAAGCATCCCTGATAAAAATGACAAAGTAGCCTACGGTGAATACATGATAAATGCTTCCGGATGCTACGACTGCCATACCAAACAGGTAAAAGGTGAATTTGTCGGTGAGCCTTATGCCGGTGGGATGGAGTTCTATATGGGCAATGGAAGAATCCTGCGTTCCGCCAACCTGACTCCACATACGGCTACCGGAATTGGTAATTTAGGAGAAGAAGATTTCTTGAATAGATTCCGTGCTTACCGCGACGGTTATGAGCCCGCGACCATTGGACCTACAGATTTTCAAACTCCTATGCCATGGGTAATGTATTCTGGAATGAAAGACGAAGATCTAAGCGCCATTTACGCATACCTCCGCACTGTTACACCCGTGGACAATAAGGTGGTCAAATTTGAATTGGAAAAGAAACCCACCGCATTAAAATAAAAAGCTTATTAACCTAAAAAGCCCGGTAATACCGGGCTTTTTTTATGCTTTTTCTTTTATTAATCTTCCTGCAGGAAGGGATAGCGATAATCGGTCGGTGGTATAAAGGTTTCCTTAATGGTTCTGGCCGAAACCCAGCGCAATAAATTCTGCATAGAGCCCGCCTTGTCATTCGTTCCGGATGCACGAGCACCACCAAAGGGCTGCTGCCCCACCACTGCTCCGGTCGGCTTATCGTTGATGTAGAAATTACCCGCGGCGTTTTCCAGTTTTCGGGTTGCCAGGTTTGCCGCATATCTGTCTTGCGAAATAATAGAACCGGTTAAGGCATATACCGATGTTGAATTTACCAGTTCCAATGTCTCTTCGTACCGCTCGTCTTCATATACAAAGATGCTTAGTACCGGACCAAATATTTCTTCACACATTGTGATATAATCAGCCTGTTTGGGAACAAGAATCGTTGGTTCTATAAAATATCCCTGAGACTTGTCGAAATTGCCACCGGCTAAAATCTCTACCCCATCCTTCTTTGCCTGATCAATATAAGAACTGATTTTATTGAAAGCTTTTTCATCAATCACCGCGTTTATGAAGTTGGTAAAATCTTCCGTTGCACCCATTTTCATGCTGGCTAAATCTTCCTTCAAATAGGCTTTTACTTCATCCCATAAAGAAGCCGGAATATAGGCCCGGGAAGCGGCGGAACATTTCTGGCCCTGGTATTCAAAAGCTCCCCGGCTTAAGGCTGTTGCAACAACCTTTGGATTGGCGCTCGAATGTACCATTACAAAGTCTTTGCCTCCAGTTTCTCCGACAATCCTTGGATAGGTTTTGTATTTATGAATATTGTTGCCGATTGTTTTCCAAATATTCTGAAATACTCCGGTGGAACCCGTAAAATGTATTCCTGCAAAATCCGGATGATTGAAAATCACATCTCCAGCTGAAGGACCATCGACAAATACAAGATTGATGACTCCATCAGGAACACCTGCTTCACGGAATATTTCCATCAACACGTTCGCTGAATAAATCTGAGTATTGGCAGGCTTCCAAACCACTACGTTGCCCATCATGGCCGGTGAAGTAGGTAAGTTGCCGGCAATTGCCGTAAAATTAAATGGCGTCAAGGCAAAAACAAAACCTTCCAAAGGTCTATGTTCCATGCGGTTCCAAACACCCGGAGATGAATCCGGCTGGTGCGCGTATATCTCCGTCATATACTGCACATTGAAACGCAGGAAATCAATGATCTCACATGCAGAATCGATTTCTGCCTGGAAGGCGTTTTTCGACTGTCCGAGCATGGTTGCCGCATTCAATCTTGCACGGTAAGGACCAGCAATTAGTTCAGCTGCTTTTAGAAAAACAGAAGCTCTTTGCTCCCAAGGCAAGGCAGCCCATTTTGAACGGGCATTTAAAGCCGCCTCAATAGCAATCTTCACATGCGATGCATCACCCATGTGATAATGTCCCAGCGTGTGTTGATGATCGTGTGGAGGTGCAATACGTACCGTATTTCCAGTTCGAACTTCCTTCCCTCCAATGAACATGGGGATATCCCTTTCCTCCGACCGTGCTGCTGCTATAGCTGCCTTCAATTCCCTTCGCTCCGCCGATCCGGGAGCATATGATTTAACCACTTCGTTTTGTGCCTGTGGTACTTTAAATATTCCGTATGCCATACTAAAAGACAAAAAATAACAGGCCGCAAATTACGGCATCAAGCGTCAAATCACCAAGTGACCCGTATCAGAATGTACTGGCACGTTAATTGGCACATGTATGAAAAAAGATGCTTATGAAAGGACATATTTTACTTTCGCTATTTATTTCCATGATGGCCAGTCAGGTAGCATTGGCCGGATCCGATGTTCGAAAAACTGAGGTTCAAGCTTGCTATGAGACGAAAAACCCAACAATGGAAATACAGGTTTGGGATGCTGGTATCGAAGACAACGACAGCATCAATATTCTATTAAATGGTCAGCCGGTAGTCGAAAACCTGCGACTCAGAAAAGACCGTCAAACATTTCAGTTTCAGCTTCAACCCGGCGAAAATGCCTTGAGTGTCTTTGCAATCAATCTTGGAGATATTCCCAATAATACCGCAGCCATTCAGGTAGCAGGGCAAAATCCTGTTAGTCTGCATTCGGGTCTGCAGGTGAATGGTACCATGAAGATTATGTACAAAGCTCCGGGCATCACCAGCGTATTCAATTCCTGTCCGAAGGAATATCCATCCTACGACGACGATGAAGCAAAAGCCATCCGATCTAATCCAAGCCTCCAATTGCCTTCTTATTCATTGCTCCATACGGGCATCCATCTGCATGCAGGAGAACCCAACAGAAAAGTAGTCATTCAAGACTGTTACAGCTCCAGCACCCAAAATGTGGATCTCCTGGTTTGGGATTGCGGGGTAGAGGACAATGATACCATAAGTCTCTATTTGAATGGTAGCTGGGTACTACAGAATTTTCGCTTGAGCAAAGCACCTTATGCTGTTCCTGTTCAACTGATCCCCGGAGAAAACATTGTATTGCTGTATGCGAAAAACCTCGGTGACATTCCGGATAACACAGCCGCCCTTGCAGTAAAAAATCAATACCAGCAACAAGAGGTTGGTATGATGATATCAGATATGAATACCTGCGGTGCGATACGAATCAGTTATGGATTAACAGATGAAAACGGAGTAATGGTTCCTCCATGTTTGGATGAAAACAAAGTAGACAGTACAAAGGAACCTGAATTGATCTATCTGAAAAAGCATGCGCTGCAAACAAATCCAGGAAATACAGGAAAAGTGAACCAACCCATTTACCGTGTACCTAGAAACAACAACCCTACAGTGGTGGTGCCCCTGCCTATTCCAAGACCGATGCCTATTCCAACTCCCCGTCCGCAGCCACGACCAACTCCTCCGGCGCCCAAACCTCAACCCGTGAAGCCCTCATTGCCTAAGCCCGGAACAACCCCTGCTCCACCGGCCGGGACTGTTAAACCACGACAACCTAATTACTGATCTATATACAGATAAATAAGATGATCATCGCCCATCGGAGCTTCAATTCTGATGGGCTCCTTTTTTACCGGATGTATAAACTCAAGTGCCAGGGCGTGCAAACAAATGCTCCGGTCGGGATTCGTTTTGTCTGAACCATATTTCAGGTCCCCGACAATCGGATGACCTATTTTACTCAATTGAACCCGAATTTGATGTGGCCGGCCGGTGAGGGGATGAACTTCCAATAAGCAAAAGTCGCCACCTATGCGAATCACTTTGTAATTGAGCTCTGCCCGAACGCCATTTCCACGCTTGTTGTTATTGTAGGCCTGAGTAATGTTCCGGTCGGTATCTTTTACCAGGTAATGGACCAAATTTCCCTCTGGTTCTTTGGGTTTTCCATGCACCAGAGCATAATAGGTCTTGTCAATCTGCCTGGAAGAAAAAAGTTTATTCATGCGCTCGAGCGCTTTGGAGGTGCGGGCGAAGAGCACCAAACCGCTCACGGGTCTGTCAAGACGGTGTATCACACCCAAAAAAGCATCTCCCGGCTTTTTGTATTTTACCCGGACATACTCCTTGACATAATCTTCAAGAGATTCTTCGGTAAAATCATTGTCTGGCTGAACCAGTTGTCCGGCGCGCTTATTTATCCCGATTAAATGATTGTCTTCAAAGACTACCTGTTCAACTATAGATACCTGCATCAGTATTGTTCTTTTTCATTGGGAAAGTCTTTCAACTTCACGTCTTCTATATAGCTGGAAACTGCGTCCAATATGCCATCATAGAGGTTCATGTAACGGCGGAGAAATCTCGGACTAAATTGTTTGGTAATTCCCAGCAAATCATGCAATACCAGGACTTGTCCGTCTACCCCACTGCCAGCGCCAATACCGATAACCGGAACTTTTACTTTTTTCGCCACCTGTTCTGCTAATTTGGCTGGTATTTTTTCTAAAACAATAGCAAAGCAACCCGCCTCTGCCAGTGCTTCTGCGTCGGAAATAAGCTTGGCTGCTTCTGCTTCCTCGCGGGCCCGCACTTCAAAGGTTCCGAATTTATAGATGGATTGAGGAGTCAATCCCAGGTGGCCCATCACCGGAATTCCTGCGGAGAGAATTCTTTTGATGGATTCCATAATTTCTGTACCACCTTCCATCTTTATCGCATGTGCACCGGCTTCTTTCATGATGCGGATTGCGGAGTTCAACGCTTCCTTGGAGTTTCCCTGGTAAGATCCGAATGGTAAATCAACGACCACCAGAGCTCTGTACACAGCCCGAATTACAGAAGACGCATGGTAAATCATCTGATCGAGTGTAATGGGCAAAGTAGTCATGTGACCAGCCATCACATTGGATGCTGAGTCGCCCACCAATATCACATCAATTTTTGCATCATCTAAAATTTTGGCCATTGAATAATCGTAGGCCGTTAACATGGAGATGATCTCTCCCCGCTCTTTCATCTCCTGGAGCACATGGGTTGTAACCCGTGTGATCTCTTTATATTTATTCTCACTCATCTTTAAGGTATTTCTTCAGCTCAACTTCCAAAGCAGCAATTTGAGCTTTCAGTTCTGTATTTTCCTTTTCCAGTCCACGCGACTTTTCCTGCTCTTCACCCAACGCATTGGTCAATTTGATTACAATGTCTCCCCCCTGTTTAGCACGGATATTTTCCTGAAACTTTTCCAATTTGGCTATTTCTCTACTGGCCTTGGTAAGCTTCCAGTTCAGAGTGGCTTTTTCCTTATTCAATTCTTTAATCTCCGCCTGAAGCTTCCTGATGTTCCGCGGGTTCGCTTCGTATTTACTCACTTCAGCTTCCAGTTTTGAACTAATTTTATTCAAGCTATCAATCTCCTTATTTTGTGCATTGATCGTTGTGCGAAGAGAGATGATAATGTCCGTGAGTTCAGCCCTCACCGGGTCATTGTCTTCCCGGTCTTTTTTAATACGACCCGCTTCTTCGCTGCTTACATATACACGAATTTCCTGTACCGAACCTTTGGAAGCGGGACCTACGTAAATACCAACTTTTCCTTTTTCCGGATGAAAAACATCGCTTACCCAAATGTCTTTTCCGTTTATTTCAAATTTTAAAACCCCGGATTCATAGGTGGCTGCCAGACGATTTTTCGTTCCCGATTTGGCGATTTGCTTGTCTTTCACCCATCCTCCACTTTTGGCCGTTCCACTTAGCTCTTTGAACACCGACTCTTCTATTTTGCGAATCCGGTATTCCCGGCCATCATTTATTTCAAGAACATATGCAGACGAACCATTCGGTTTTGCCAGAAACACCATTCCCAAAGATGATCCCGGCTGATTCGGATCGAGGGTAAGTTCCATTTCCGTATGAGACTCTCCATACAGATCTCCTTCTTCAGGCAAGATGATACTTGGACCGTTGCTGCTTTTTCTCTGCAGCACATATTGTCCGCCTTGAATGAGGTAAAGTTCATCTGGAGAATTACTTGTTCTCCAATTGGTGCTGGCGTGATCAAAATGTTCCGTCCAAATCAATTGATCCGGAGACTCTGCAACACGAAGGCCCAGAAACAGAATAAAAGCCAGTGCGAGGGTAATGCGGTAAATCATGCGGATTTTTTTTTGTGAAATTCCAACTCCCGGATTAAAATCTCGTTAATAGTGAATTGAATCGTCAAAAGTAAGATAAAAATTGCTCCCTTCGGAGTAAGAGAATAGATTTGCACTCTTATGAAAAAAGCCTTTTTGGCCCTTTCCTTTATCAGTATCTTTTTGTCATCCTGCAAGAATGACCTGGAGATAATAGGAGATCAAAAGGAAGTTATTGTTATTTATGCGTTGTTGAACAAGAGCGACAGTATAAGCTATATTAAAGTCAATAAAGGTTTTGCCAGCCAAACAGAAGGTCCCATCCAGTTAGCCCAGGAACCTGATAATCTCTTTTTTGATACCCTGAATGTTGAACTAAAAGACCTGACCAATGGTAGCGTCTTTCATTTCAACAAAAGTTCTATGGACAAGGATCCCGGAACATTTACACAAGCTGTAAATTATATCTATGCCGCACCGGTACCATTGCAAACCGGACATACCTATCAGGTCAACGTTACCAACCCGATATCGGGAAACGTAGCCTATTCCAGCATCAATCTCATTGGCGATCCCACCCCGAAGGTACCCGTTGAATCCACCATTGATTATTATACCATTGTTCCCGATAAGCTCTTCACTGTAAGTTTCGACGCCGATCCGATTTATGCGATTCAGTATGAAATACGGATGAACTTCATTTACGATGAAATTAATACGAATACGAGCACGACTGTAACGGATACGATCCAATGGACCATAACTACCGGTAAATTTAGCGATGGCAATCGTGTTATATTGCGTCTCCTGGGAAGTGAGTTTTACAATTATCTGGCAAGTCGTCTGGAACAAAAAGGCCCCGAGATTATTCGAAGAGGGAAATATTTGCAAACCGAATACTGGACAGCTGACCGGGAGTTATCGACCTATATGGACGTTTATGGTACTTCGAGTATCGGTGTGGTTCAGAAGAAAAGCGACTATACCAATATCAAAGGGGGCTTTGGCATCTTTGCCTCCAGGAATTCTTTCAAAGTGACAAGCACCAAGCTTTCGTCATCGGTAAGTGATCAATTAAAAACAAATCCGGCACTTACCCCTTTCCACTTTGTGGATTAACTGACAAAGTGTCGGAACCGTTCGGGGAGAATTGTTCCGTTTTCTGTCAAACCTGACGCGCTTTCTACATCCTGTCAGTAAAATTCCGTTGGCACAGCCATTGACTTAATAGGGCAAAGCAAAAAATAATCATGGGAAAAATTATAGGAATCGATTTAGGAACAACCAACTCATGCGTTGCCGTAATGGAAGGTAATGAACCGGTTGTAATTCCAAACAGCGAAGGAAAAAGAACCACGCCTTCAGTTGTCGCTTTTATCAAAGACGGAGAAAGAAAAGTGGGTGACCCTGCAAAACGTCAGGCGATTACAAACCCACAGAACACTATTTATTCGATTAAAAGATTCATGGGTAATACTTTCGACCAGGTAACTGAGGAAGTATCCCGCGTGCCTTATAAAGTTGAAAAAGGCGATAACAATACACCGCGTGTTGACATCAACGGACGCCTGTACACACCACAGGAAATTTCTGCGATGATTCTTCAGAAAATGAAGAAGACTGCAGAAGATTACCTCGGACAGGAAGTTAGCGAAGCAGTGATTACTGTTCCCGCTTACTTTAACGATGCACAGCGTCAGGCTACCAAAGAAGCTGGCGAAATTGCCGGACTTACAGTAAAACGTATTATTAACGAACCTACCGCCGCTGCATTGGCTTACGGACTGGATAAGAAATCTTCCGATATGAAGATTGTAGTATTCGACTGTGGTGGTGGAACACATGACGTTTCCATCCTTGAACTTGGCGACGGTGTATTTGAAGTTAAATCAACCGACGGGGATACTCACCTTGGAGGAGACGACTTCGATAACGTAATCATCGATTGGCTGGTTGCTGAATTTAAAAATGACGAAGGAGCAGATCTGAGCAAAGATCCAATGGCAATGCAGCGTCTGAAAGAGGCTGCTGAAAAAGCAAAAATTGAACTTTCCAGCACAAGCTCTACCGAAATCAACCTGCCTTATATCATGCCGGTTGACGGAGTACCCAAACACCTTGTAAAAACTTTGTCTCGCGCCAAATTTGAGCAATTGGCAGACAAACTGATTCAACGGACCATTGATCCATGTAAATCCGCATTGAAAAATGCGAACATGAGCGTATCGGATATTGATGAGGTAATTCTTGTAGGTGGATCCACCCGGATTCCAGCCATCCAGGATGCTGTGAAGAAATTCTTCGGCAAAGAGCCTTCTAAAGGAGTAAATCCGGACGAAGTAGTTGCAGTAGGTGCCGCTATTCAAGGTGGTGTCTTGACCGGAGAAGTAAAAGATGTACTTCTTCTCGACGTAATTCCATTGTCGCTCGGTATTGAAACCATGGGCAATGTGATGACCCGCCTGATAGACGCGAATACAACTATTCCGACTAAACGCAGCGAGGTCTTCTCTACTGCATCGGACAATCAGCCTTCTGTGGAGATACATGTGTTACAAGGAGAACGTCCAATGGCTAAAGACAACCGTACTCTCGGAAGATTCCATTTGGCTGATATTCCTCCTGCACCTCGCGGAGTTCCTCAAGTGGAAGTAACCTTCGATATCGATGCCAACGGAATTCTTCATGTGTCTGCAAAAGACAAAGGCACTGGCAAGGAGCAAAAAATACGTATCGAGGCTTCATCCGGATTGAGCGATGAGGAAATTGAAAAAATGAAGCGTGAAGCGGAAGCCAACGCTGAAGCAGATAAACAAGCAAAAGAGCAGGCTGAAAAAGTAAATGCTGCCGACCAATTGATTTTCCAAACTGAAAAACAATTGAAAGAATATGGAGATAAAATTCCGGCGAATAAGAAAAGTGAAATTGAAGCCGCTCTGACAGAATTGAAAACTGCTTTTGAACAAAAGGACCTGACCCTTATTGATGCCGCTATTGAAAAGATGAATAAAGCCTGGGAAGCCGCTTCTCAAGACATCTACAACGCGCAACAAAATGCAGGTACGGAAGGCAATACCGACCAAAACGCGGAAAGCAATACCAATACAGAAGATGTACAGGATGTCGACTTCGAAGAAGTGAAGTAAACACCTCTAAAACCAATAATTAACCCCTGTTCCCCTGAGGTTCAGGGGTTTTCTTTTGAATATCGGGATATCCGTTAACCTACCAAAGAATTCCCCTCAACCATTATTTTATCTTTCTATTTCCCGGCATTTTACCTTTGTTTCAAAGAATGCACAAATGAGAAAGAAAACGCAGCCGGAAAGAGAACGGGGCGCCAGATTTTTTGGATTTATTCTGATAATGGCAGGCCTTATCTGGCTCCTACATAGAATGAAGATTGACCTCCTACCTGCATGGGCTGTGAGCGGACCGGTATTGACCATCATACTTGGATTGATCTTCACCATCAAAACGAGGTTCCGAAAAGTCGCTCCAATCCTGATTACATTGCTGGGTACTGCCTGGCTTTTCAGAAAATATGACCTGATTCCTTACGAATACCACTACTATACCATGCCGGTGGTTTTGATGATAATCGGGTTGGTCTTTTTGTTGCGCCCGCGCAAAAACCCATGGGATACAGAAAATGCAAAACGATGCGCTGGCCGATTTGAAGAAGAAGACGTGAATGACATGGTGGGAATCGACGCGGTATTTTGCGGATCTAAAAAAAGAGTAAGCAGTAAAAATTTTCAAGGAGGGAATATCAATATCGTCTTTGGCGGTTCTGAAATCAATCTGAGTCATGCCGATTTTGAAAAAGAGGCAGTGTTGAATGTATCTATCACCTTCGGTGGCCTCAACCTAATCATACCCAGTAATTGGGAAGTTAAAATGCAAATGAGCACCATCGCTGCAGGTGTGGAAGACAATCGTCCGGATACCGGCTTGCAGGTTGTGCCCGATAAAACACTCATCCTCAAAGGAAATGTACTCTTTGGCGGCGTAGAAATTCAAAGCCACTAATGCATGTTCAGTCATCCGCTCTTATATCGGAATAACTGGATTTATTTTTTAGGAGGTCTCCTCATGCTGGGGGGCATCCTTTTTTTATTGCTGGTCCATTCAGGATTACCCGAAAACGGAGCCTTTTTCGATAGTCTCGGAAGCACGGTTCTTTTGGGCATCATCTTACTTTACCTGGTGGTCACGCTGGAAAATTATCATCCGGAACGATACGCCGTAATTTTTATCGTTAGCGGTACCTTTCTTCTAAGCATCTTATTTACAGTTTTTACCGAGTTATTTTACCCCTTTATTTACTCGGATCCTGACATTTCTTTTTTAGAAGAAATCCTTTTCTGGCCGCGGTTTATGTTCACATTTCTGCTGATGGGAGCCAGTTTGTCTGTTACCTGGTTCTATTTTCGTGTCAAGGAAATGGAAGCCAAACTCGAACGACAGGAGGAAGCCGACAGAGCCGTGAAAGAAGCGGAATTGTATAAATTGCGTCAACAGCTACAGCCTCATTTTTTGTTCAACAGTCTGAATTCCATTAATGCATTGATTGGGGTACAACCCCAACAAGCCAGAAAAATGGTTCTGCAATTGTCAGACTTTTTCAGAGGTACTTTGCGCAGAGAAGAAAGCCGGTTTATTTCCCTGAGCGAAGAGTTGGAATACATTCAATTGTATCTTGAAATTGAACAAGTTCGTTTCGGGCATCGCCTCACTGCAGAAATTGATGTGGACGAGGCATGCAAAAACCTGCCTGTTCCTCCTCTGGTATTGCAACCGATCATGGAAAATGCCATTAAATTTGGACTGTATGGAACCATTGGGGAAGTCTGTATTTGCGTAAAAGCTGAAAAGTCCGAAAATTTTCTTCTGATAGAAATCAGCAACCCTTTTGACCCGACCAATGCCGCACCAAGCGGAACTGGCTTCGGTCTGGCAGCCGTAAAACGCCGCTTATACCTTCTATTTGCCCGCAACGACCTTCTTCAAACAACTACCGACAAAGAAGTATTTACGGCCCACCTAAAATTTCCTTTGCCTCATGATTAAATGCATCATCATCGACGACGAACCATTGGCTTGTGCCATGGTACAGGAATACCTCAAACAACACGACGATATTGAGGTCATTACTCAATGCCATAACGGGTTTGATGGCGTCAAAGCAATTCAGGAACATGAGCCTGACCTGGTTTTTCTCGATATTCAAATGCCAAAATTAAATGGTTTCGAAATGCTTGAATTATTGGATGAAGTCCCATCCGTGATATTTACCACGGCATTCGACGAATACGCAATGAAGGCTTTTGATCAAAATGCGGCAGATTATCTGCTAAAACCTTTTTCACAAGATCGGTTCGACCATGCCATTGTCAAATACAAAAATCGGGTTCCCCAAAAAGGGCCGGATCAAAATGCTATAGAACAAATGAGCACGCAATATCCTTTGGCAGAAAGGGTCGCTATTAAAAATGGGAACAAGATTCATGTGTTGCCATACGAAGATATAATCGTGATTGAAGCCGACGATGATTATGTGGTTGTAAGGACCAAACAAGGTGCCTTTGCTAAAAAAAGAACCTTAAGTTACTTCGAATCATCCCTTCCTTCCGATCGCTTTGTAAGGGTACATCGAGGCTATCTGATTAACCTGAATCATATTGATCGGATTGAACAAAGGGAAAGCCAGGCTTATACGGCCATTTTGAGCAGCGGACAGCAGGTTCCGGTTAGCCGAACCGGAATGCAAATTTTACGTCCCTTACTTCAAAGTTAAATTCAGAGAATATTTGGCTAGGGTAAGATGTGAATTGGATTTATTAGTGCTTCAAACAGAACCTCATTTCTAAAGAGAGAAATTGCGATTTTGGCTTCGAAACCTGTTTCCTGAAATTTGAAACCTATTCTACTATTTTCTTCCCAAACTTCTTCTCGAAGTATTTACAGATATCTGTCATTCCACACATTTCGCACTTTGGTTTTCTGGCCAGGCACACATAGCGTCCGTGCAGTATAAGCCAATGATGAGCGCGAGGGATTAAATCTTCCGGAATATGCTGAACCAATTGCTTTTCGGCTTGCAGTGGGTTCTTTGCGGAAGTCGTTAACCCAATTCGTGCTGCCACCCTAAATACGTGGGTATCAACTGCCATGGTCGGTTGATTGTAAACAACGGAAGCAATGACATTTGCCGTTTTTCGTCCGACACCCGGGAGCTTTTGCAACTTTTCCACGGTGTCTGGTACAAGCGAATCAAAATCTTCCACCAGCATTTTTGCCATGCCCAAAAGATGTTTGGTTTTGTTATTCGGATAAGAAATAGACCTGATATATGGAAATAGTGCATCGAAATTCGAGGCAGCCATGGCCTCCGGAGTAGGGAAATCACGGAAAATGGCTGGTGTTACAATATTCACCCGCTTATCGGTGCACTGGGCTGACAGTATCACAGCCACCAGCAATTCATAGGGATTTGAATACACCAACTCCGTCTCCACTTCCGGGTGGTGACTAAGCTGGTAATTCAAAAAGCGTTCGTAGCGTTCTTTTTTAAGCACGTACGAAAGTAATCAATCTTCTTAGTGATGTTCCAGGCTATCGTGATGCGATGCCGAAAAATCGAGGACCTCGTTGACAGTCATCTCACTGGGCTCAAACTCAATCGCGTCGAGCTCCAGTTTAGTTTCCATCATCCGATCGTAATAGATCTGTAAAGCCAGGTTTTTTTTCAACTCTTCAGCGATGGCTTTCGACTCTGCTGAAGAGCATTCTCCGTAGATAAAACGAAGAACTTCAGTCTCGTTAATGGTAAAATTCATTGCATTTCGTTCCGTTTATATCCTGATAACGAATATAAACTTTGCTTATTGCAAATGTAGCTCCTTTTCCAGAATCAATTTTCTAAGATTATTCAAAGCATAACGCATCCGACCCAGAGCAGTGTTGATGCTCACATGAGTTATTTCCGCAATTTCCTTAAAGCTCAAATCCGCATATTGCCTGAGTATCAAAACAGTACGTTGTTCCTCCGGCAAAAGAGCGATAAGCTGCCGAACGGTTTTTTGCGTTTGATTCAAGATCAGTTGATCCTCCCGATTATTTTCAATTATTTCAATTCGAGAAAGAATTTCTTCTCCATCTTCCCCATTTACCATCACATTCCTGCGCGATTTTCTGTAATAGTCAATTGCCATATTTCGAGCAATTCGCATCACCCAGGGAATGAACTTATCCTCTTCCTTGTAACGCCCCCCGCGAATGGTTTGGATCACCTTAATAAAGGTCTCCTGAAACAAATCTTCGGCAACAAACGAGTCGTTGACTACTAAATAAATAGATGTGAATATCTTGCGCTTATGCTTAATGATAAGCTGCTCCAAACTACTTTCATCTCCGGCTAAATAAGCCTGCAACAAATCTTTGTCGCTAACTTGCGTAATCTTCATATCAAACCTCCTTTTATACTCGTGTGTTAAAGCGAATAAATAATCGTGACAGGTAGAGGTTTATCGAATACGCGTTGTGTTTGGTTAGAACAGTCTTTTAAAACTTTTATAAAGTTAATGAATAAATTTTTGAATAATCAAATGAATGCCGAAATTTTTTTTCCAATAAAAAGAGGCAGATTTGCATTCTCATTGTTAAACAGACGTGGCTAAAACAAAGGAATTTCCGACAGACAGCAAGAAGTTTATCTTAATCAAAGGCGCCCGGATGCACAATCTCAGGAACGTGGATTTGGCACTCAAAAGAAATCAGCTGACTGTGGTAACGGGAGTTTCAGGTTCCGGAAAGTCTTCGCTCGTCTTTGATACGCTGTATGCCGAAGGACAGCGCCGTTATGTAGAAAGTCTCAGTGCCTATGTTCGGCAGTTCATGGGGAAAATGAATAAACCGGAGGTTGAGTATATTAAAGGTATCGCTCCTGCCATTGCCATTGAACAAAAGGTAAATACCCGAAATCCACGTTCTACGGTAGCTACTTCTACCGAAATTTATGATTACCTGAAATTGCTTTTTGCGAAAACGGGGAAAACCTTTTCGCCTGTAAGCGGAAAGATGGTAAAGCGAAACAATCCGGAAGACGTGGTTCAGGATCTTTTAAAGGAGAAGCCAGGAACTACCGCACTTATAATGAATCCGCTCCCATCGGGCAAATCACTCGCCACCGAACTTCCTTTACTAATTCAAAAAGGTTATAGTCGCCTCTATTATGAAGGCAGCTTATGGAAGATTGATGATTTTCTTTCTGAAAAGAAAAAGAAGCTGAAATCCATTCCGAATAAAAATGTGTTATTAGTAATCGACCGGCTATTTATTGAAGAAGAGGATGATGAATTGGCATCCCGAATTGCTGATTCGGCGCAAACTGCTTTTTTTGAAGGACATGGATTTTGTATTGTGCTGATCCAAGACGAAACGGAACGGCAATTCACCTATTCCAATTTGTTTGAGATGGATGGGATCCATTTCGAAGAACCTAGCGTAAATCTTTTCAGCTTTAACAATCCATACGGCGCCTGCCCTACCTGCGAAGGATTTGGGTCGGTCATTGGTATTGACGAGGATTTGGTGATTCCCGACAAATCGCTGAGTGTATACGACGGAGCCGTGGCCCCCTGGCGTGGAGAAACCATGCAGGCTTACAAACACGAATTTGCGAGAAAAGCTGTAATGCACGACTTCCCCATTCATCGTTCTTACTACGATTTAAGTGAATCTGAAAAGGATCTCCTTTGGCAGGGAACAAAAGGTGTTACGGGTATTCATGATTTCTTCAAACATCTGGAGGAAAAATCCTATAAGATTCAGTACCGGGTCATGCTGTCGAAATACCGCGGCAAAACCACCTGTCCGGATTGCAGAGGAACCCGTTTACGAAGTGACGCCAATTATGTTAAAATCTGCGACACCAAAAATCGGCCTCTGTTCAGCATTTCTGATATTCTGTTAATGCCGGTAAGCAGAGCTTCTGAAACTTTTGCCAAAATCAATTTGAGTGAACAGGATGCTAAAATTGCGGACCGTCCTCTAAAAGAAATTCAAAGCCGACTGTTTTTTCTCGAACAGGTCGGACTGGGTTACCTGACACTTAACCGACTGAGCAATACCTTATCCGGTGGAGAATCGCAGCGTATCAGTTTGGCCACGAACCTGGGCAGCAGTCTGGTAGGATCGATGTATATTCTGGATGAACCGAGCATCGGACTTCATCCGAAGGACACCGACCGGCTAATCAGTGTTTTGCGAAACCTGCGCGACCTTGGCAATACTTTAATAGTGGTGGAGCACGATGAGGAGGTGATTGAGGCTGCCGACGAGTTAGTGGATATTGGCCCGATGGCTGGAAGCCTGGGTGGCGAACTTGTCTTTCAGGGAGACCATGAGGCACTGAAACACTCGGATAGTCTGACGGGAAAATACCTGGATGGTCGCGAAGAAATAGCCCTTCCGGCGAGAAGAAGGAAATGGAATGAGTCCATTCATCTGGTTGGTGTAAGAGAGAACAATCTGAAGAATGTTTCCGTGGAGATTCCGCTGCAGGTAATGACTTGCATTACCGGGGTGAGTGGATCAGGAAAGACCTCATTAATCAAAAGCGTGCTCTACCCTGCCCTTCAAAAACATCTGGGGCAATACACGGGCACCAAGAGCGGAAGTTTCGATAAATTAGAAGGAGCCCTGAAACGCATTGAGCGCGTGGAAATGGTGGACCAAAACCCGATTGGTAAATCCTCCCGATCGAACCCGGTTACATATATCAAAGCTTACGACGCCATCCGCGAGTTGTATGCTTCCCAGCATTTATCCAAAACCCGAGCATTTAAACCTCAACACTTTTCTTTCAATGTGGACGGAGGGCGCTGCGATAATTGCAAAGGTGAAGGCGAAACAATTGTGGAGATGCAGTTTATGGCTGATCTGCATTTGCCTTGTGAGGTATGTCATGGCAAGCGTTTCAAAGAAGAAGTGCTGGAAGTAGAATACAAAGGAAAAAACATTGCAGATGTTTTAGAGATGACGGTAGATGATGCCCTGGTGTTTTTTCAGGATGTTTCAGCCATCCAACACCGACTTCAATCGCTGGCCGATGTCGGGCTAGGTTATGTCACATTGGGACAATCTTCGAGTACACTCAGCGGTGGAGAAGCGCAACGCATTAAACTGGCCTCTTTTCTTATCAAAGGAAGTAGCTCAGAAAAAATTCTCTTCATTTTTGATGAACCGACCACCGGTTTGCATTTTCACGACATTAAAAAGTTATTGGCTTCGTTCGACGCCCTTATCAAACAAGGACATACTTTGGTGGTGATAGAACACAATATGGATGTCGTCAAAAGCGCCGATTGGATTATCGATCTCGGACCGGGAGGTGGCGAATTCGGAGGTAAGGTTTTATTTGAAGGAGTTCCGGAAGACCTGATTCAGGTGGAGGAATCTGCTACCGCTCCATTTCTAAAGAAAAAATTGAATCATCCGTAAAAAATCTTAATTTCCCTTATGATCAGGGGAATACTCTTTGGTTTATTTCTTCTTTTTATCGTATCTGCAAACGGACAATCGCTCCGGAGTTTTGATTATTCCATGAATCTCAGCCCGGGTTTTGGACTTTATAATCTCACAACCCATTTGAATATCGGGCATTCCTGGTACAAAGAAAAAAAGTGGGGGATCAAAAAGAGCATAAAGATGATTATTGGCCATACGATCATCTCATCTGATATGCCAGGAGATTATACGGAAGAAAGGAACTACGGTCTTCAAACATTATTTTCCGTGTACCATCGATCTGAAAAATTTAAAATCGAATTAGGTGCTGGACTGGGCCCCGGAATCTATTATAACAAGCACTTCTTTAATGGCTATAATAATAGGAATTACTTTTTTCCTTCAGGTGAGTTTCAATGGTATATCAGCACCGGGAGATTGATGAAGCACTGGGCCTTTCAGCTCCATTCAGGAATTATACTCGCTTCAGACCAATTTCAGGGATACAACGGGGGTTTTGCTTTGTCCTTTTATCATTAGCCAACACACTATGACAGTCAACTGGCAAAAATTCCACTTAGTACTGGCAGCCATTTTGATCATCATGGGTTCGAATGATGTTCTGGCTCAGAGCCGCCTCAAGCAATATCCTTATTTTAAACAGAGAAATTTCTATTGGGTTGATGCGAATGTCATCTACATGGGGCCCATTGAAAACGCGCCACTTCATATGGGAATCGGCTATGAGCGAACCAGGAAAAATAAAGCTACGCGCTTTGGATTCAGCCTTCAGTACGAAACAGGCATTTCCTCATCCAGTGATCTCATGGACCCTGATTCCTATTATGTTAATGACACCAAATTGTACAGTCTGTTGCACTACTGGAAATGGCAGAAATATCTATTCAAAGGGCGCTTGGGATTTGGTGTAATGACCGGACTAGGACTAACGCTTGAAGAGTATACAAAAGTTCGCGGGATTGGAGCCGGCTCCATTTACTGTCATGGCTACAAATTTCCTGATGTGGCCTTTCGAAACAGTTTTTTCATCAATTCCGGCAATCTTATTCCCCATTTAAGCCTGGAATGTTTCACTGGGATCGCCGTTAATTCCGGCGGGATTGCTGGCATTGAATTATTTGGTGTACGGGTTCTCTTTTACTGATTGATTTGGGAACGACCTAACGCTTGAAGTAAGAGGCCGAAAGAAACTCCTCAATCTCCTTCATGTCGCTATTCCGGAAATCCTCAATATTTCCGGCAAAGGCGCAATCTCCTTTGTAGATGAAGGTAACATGATCGCCTATATCAAAGAGCGTCTTCATGTCGTGCGAGTTCATGATGGTGGTAATATTGTATTCTTCGGTAAGCTCTTCAATCAAGGTATCGATAACACGCGAGGTAACCGGATCAAGTCCCGAGTTAGGCTCATCGCAAAACAAATATTTCGGGTTCAATGCAATGGCACGAGCAATGCCAACCCGTTTCTTCATCCCGCCAGATATTTCAGAGGGGAACAGGTTATTGGCATTTTCCAGTTTGACCCTTTGCAAACAGAAATTCACCCGATCCAGTCTTTCTTCCTGTGACATGTCGCTAAACATTTTTAGAGGAAACTCAATATTTTCCTCCACGCTCAACGAATCGAACAAGGCAGAACCCTGAAAGAGCATACCTATTTGCTTCCGGATGTCCTTTTTCTTTTTGTAATCAATATCAACAAAGTCCTGCCCATTGTAAAGAATTTCTCCCTCATCGGGAATCACCAGTCCAACCATGCATTTCATCAGAACCGACTTCCCGCTTCCACTGGCGCCGATTACCACATTCACATTTCCCGGATAGAAAGAAGTATTGATGTTTTTCAATACATGTTTGTCGCCAAAAGATTTGTTCAGTTCTTTTATTTCAATCATGGATCATAGGAAGAGTTGAGCAATTACATAATCGGCACAAAGTATCATTACCGAACTGTAAACTACCGCATTGGTAGAGGATTTGCCTACTTCCAGGGCGCCGCCTTCGGTATAATAGCCCTGAAAACTGGAAATACTGGTAATGATAAACCCAAAACTGGTGGCTTTAATGAGAGCAAAAAAGACATTGAATTCTTTAAAAGAAGAACGCGCTCCCTCCATAAACATTTCAATTGGCAGGATTCCGGTAGCAACCCCGGCCATTAATCCGCCCCATATTCCGAGGAACATCGCTGCAATAATCAGAAGAGGGACAGTAATTACCCCGGCTACAATTTTAGGCAAAGCCAGATAGCCTGCGCTGTTAATACCCATCACCTCCAGCGCATCCACCTGTTCAGAAACTTTCATGGTTCCAATTTCCGAGGCAATACTGGAACCTACCTTACCTGCTAAAACGAGGCAGGTAATGGTTGGAGCAAATTCCAGAATAACGGTATCGCTCACGATGGATCCAATAATGGTTTTTGAAATCCAACTGGCTATCAATTGATAGGAAGTCTGAATTGTACTTACTCCACCAGAAAACACAGCGATTATGGCAACAATGGGCAGGGAATTGATGCCTATGCTTACCATTTCACTAAAAGTCCGGCTGAGATAGATTCCCAATTTTTCCGGCTTGGAAAACATGCTCACCAAAAAAATGAGGTAGCGACCGAAGTGATAAAATAGCATCATTTGGATTCGGCCGTAAATATAAAGTCTTAATTCATAACTTCGGCAGCCTGAAAGAGTATGGAAACGACGAGAAGACCAAATATTGTGGTGAGTGGAGCCAGCAAAGGCATTGGCAGAGCCATAGTGAAACGCTTTTACGAAGAAGGCTTTGATGTTGCTTTTTGCGCCAGAGACAACAAGGTATTGAATCAATTTAAAAACGAATTGGAATCTCTGCGAGATGACCAAAAAGTATTGGCCATTTCTTGCGATATGAGCGATAAAGAAGCTGTAGAGTGGTTTGCCGAGCAGGTGGCATTCGAATTTGAATCCATTGATGTGTTGGTGAACAATGCCGGAATTTTTCTTCCCGGACAGATTACAAATGAAGAAGAGGGAGTTTTTGAAAAAGTAATGCACACCAATTTATTCTCTGCCTACTACCTGACACGATCTCTGCTTCCTTACATGCACGCGCAGGAACATGCCCATATTTTCAACATGTGTTCTACTGCAAGTATCATGGCTTATTCGAATGGAGGAAGCTATTGCATTAGCAAATACGCCTTGTTGGGTATGAACAATGTATTACGGGAGGAGTTGAAAGATGAAAATATTGCGGTAACCGCGATTTTACCCGGCGCGACCTATACCGATTCGTGGAAAGCCAGCGAATTACCCGAGGAACGTTTTATGGATGCCGGACAGGTTGCCGAAGCCGTGTGGATGGCTTATCGCATGTCGCCCCGATCTGTCATGGAGGAAATTTTAATTCGCCCGATGAAGGGGGACATTAAATAGGCTATTGGAAAAAGGGTCTGTTCCATTAAAATCCTCAAAATAAAAATTCCATCTTGTGCAGCTTCATTCAGAGCATTTTGTCTATCCTGAAGAGAATGAAGGGTCATAACAATTTGATAACCTTTTATGTGATTCTCCTTATTCTTGCTATTTTTGAAAAATTTTATTCTATCAGAACAAATGAAAAAGAGACTTTTACTCGCAGTTCTTGTTGGAGCAGCCACCCTATCAGCTATGGCCCAGTCTCCAGTAAAAATCGATCATGATCCGGCATTGTTAGGCACTGATCCAAGCAATTATGCAGCACACACTCCTGTACATACCATGCAGGGAAAAACTGTAGTGACTGATTGGTACAATTTTATTGACGCTTCCGATGCAACTCAGGGCGGTGCAATCAACTATAAATTTTATAGCAATATTGACATTTGGCCTGACTCAAACGTAAAACTTTCCTATGGCGATGGAAATGGCGGAAACATTTTGCTTTATGTTGGTCGTCATAATACCGGACAAATGTTCGATCCTAAATCTTTCTATTACACCGATGTATTGAGCGAACACAACCCTTACAATATTGACTCGCTTATGATTGCTTACCGTTATTTTCGTGGTAAGCCTGCCGATGTGGTAGATACTTTGGAAATTCAGGTTTTCTATGATGACGCTATCCTTAAAGGAACATTCCAGGGAAGCGGCGAGAAAACTGCCTGGATTAAATACGACCGCAATACTGGCAAAGGTGCCAATGCCAAACAGGAATGGAGAGTTCTCCTGACAAATACAGATACAAGCTGGGGTAGTTACAGCAATCTTGGATTGGCTTTGCCTTCTACTGCAAGCATCGGACGTGACGGACTTTTTGCTGCTACTTTCCGTTATATCCCAGGTTATTCTTACAGTCTGGGTGATACATTGTCTCATACCTGGGACAATCCTCCAGTGGTAAATCAACTGAACGAGTTTCAGATTTTGAGAGGATTCGACGAAGCGAAAACTGCAGAAGATTCATACAACCACGCATTGGATATTGTTAAATCGAACAAATATGACGCACAAAGCGGCTGGGCAAATGAATTTATTCCCGGCGATGCATGGAATGGCGACAACGAGTACTGCTATGTATCTGTTCACCTTACTTCACCTAACGTGGGTATGGCACCGATCAAAGGGGGGCTTTCCCGTGTATTCCCTAACCCAAGCAACGGACAAAATGTTAGCATCGCATTTACTACTACTCGTTCCAGCGATGTAACTGTAGAAGTATTCGATCTACAAGGACGTAAAGTACAAACTGCAATGAACACTGTGGTAGAAGCAGGTCAGCAAATTGCAAAAGTGAACACTGACGGATTGAACGCTGGTGTTTACATTTATACCATTAAAGCAGAAGGACAAGTGATTTCAGGTAAAATCACTGTGACCAACTAATATTTATCATTCTTGATTGGAAAAAGGTTCCGGGAAATCGGAACCTTTTTTTTATACCAGAAAGTTTTCTTCAAATTCTATTCAGATCGGTCCAAAGCCGTCAATTTGATTGTTACCATGGTCGCGCTGGCTTTGGCTATGAGAATGCGCGTGCCTTCTTCAAATTCTCCCCAAACTTCGCTTTCGCAGAAATGCAGGAGCTTTCCGGTTTTGATTACCCAGCCTTTGGAATAGATAGATGGAGCCGTTCCCGGGTTCAAATAGCTTACCCTTAAATCACCGGTTACCACCACTTCATCTTCTTCCACCAAAGTAAATGCGGCAAACCCCGCGGTAACATCGCAAAGGGTCGCTGTTACACCACCATGTAAAAATCCATTTTGCTGCTGAAGTTCTTTACCGAATGCCAGACGAGCTTCCACCTCTCCTGCTTCTATGCGGGTGAGTTTTAGTCCCAGATGATGCATAAAATGCTGATTCCGGAGTTTTTCTTTTATCGCCTCCCGAAATGCAGGATTTTTCACTTCAAATTTTTCCATCAGTTAATTGCCAATTGGGGCTGCAAGGTATGAAATCCCTGAAAGACCATGCCCCGCTGAGGCACTTTAATACGCATGCTATTGCTGAGGGTATCCTGAGATGAATAGGTTCTGAGGCTTACTTCATGTTCGCCCGGCGGCAGGCTGAGACGGGTATAACTAATTTGATCCGGTAAAGATTCCCAGGAGCGTGTATCGGCCTGCTCGGTCACAAAATTAACCAATCCAACCACTGCTCCTGCCTCCGGATTTTCCTTTCTCATTTGTGCCTCTGAAACTTTTTTCAAGGCAAGTCGTAACAGCGTCTTTCCAATTTCTTTCAGGAAGCGGTCGTGCATTTCTTTTTGAGCAATTGCCGTTACATTTTCAACTAATTCAAGTGGATGGGCAAGGCTGTCGGCCATTAAACTACCCTGAAAATAGCGACTGCCTCTATTGAAATATTTTGGGAAGGTGGCACGAATGAATTGCAGTTGATTAAATGCACTGCCCTGCTGTGTATTTTCATTGCCCACATAGACGGGAATGGACAAGCCATAATTTGAATTATAAAAGGTAACCCAACCGGTGTTTCCGTTCCGAACGATGGTAAAGTTGACTGCTACTTCCTGTTTTACCGGACTTAGTCCATTATTCCAAAATACCACTGTATTTCCTTCATCTCTCAACCACGATTTGTTGAAAGATACTCCGGTTTCTTTTTCTATTTGGTTCAGGTATTCGTCGTAGCCGTTCCGATATGCCAGACGCATCAGATCTTTCAAGAGCTGACGTGGTATTTCTGTGTTGAAATTGCTTTTGTATGATTCCGAATAAATTCGGTAGGCATTCCTGTACGCCACCAGAGCATTGGACTCGTCGTGGGCCGCTTCATAAACCAATCCTATTAAAATATAGGCAAAGGCATCTTCCTGATAACGGGTGTTTTTATTTCCCTTTTGATCTTTGTAACGATCATCCAGCCTGTTTAGCTCCAATTGCAACCTCCTTGCCTGAACCAGGGCATTTTCCAAATTGCCCAAACGCATAAAATTCAGAATCTGGTAGTACTGAAAAAGAATACGTTCGTGGTCTTCGCCGGTATATTGCCTTATTTTATCATTGATAAAAAGACTGGCTGCCATGTTCGCATAGTTCTTATACATGTCTTCCAGAAAATAATCTGAAGCCATGAAGAGCTTCGAACTCTCATCATATTTTCCGAGCATCCAGGCAAAGGTTCCTTTGTTCCAATAATAGAGCAATGCATTCCTGTTCTTTTTCCAACGGTCGACATGATTATTCATGATGTCGTATGCCTGCTGGACATTGCCAGTATACAAGGCCTCGTTAAGCTGAGCCTGTTTGAGCGTTATTTGAGAACAGGAAGCCAAGAGGAACACTGCCATCCAAACCCAGAAACGAATCCGGTTAAAGGGACGTAGCATGCTCCTGCTGATTAGTTTTTAATTTCTTTTTTGATTTTGGATTCGCCAATCCATACTTTTTCGTTGGTCTCGATATTGATGAGCTCGTAGTTCACCTGATAGGCCACGACTTTTGTTTTGCCATATTGGTCGGTTACCGATTGGATGACCCCATTGAGCATGAAGTCTGCCCCTTTTTCTTTGGCCCATTTTTTCCGGGTTTCCGGATCAGCAAAAATTTGCTGGTCTTCTCTTTCTTCCCGAATGGCTTTGCGTTCATCTGCAGTAGCAACAACTGTAACTTTTCCGGAATTCACATAGGCCATTTCAATCTGCTTAATCATGGCAATAGGATCAATGAACTCTGCGGTATTGTTTTTCACCTGACCGACTATGACCACCGGTTTGCGGTTGTTTGTTTTGACGAAATCCGTCCGCCATACTTCGTCGATGGATTGTTCGATCATGTCCTGAGCAACCATGCGATTATCCGTGTCATTCCAACGGCCACTCAAATCTGTTTTTTTATTGGGACTGATTCGGGTTACCTGACGCTGAGCACAAGAGCCCAAAAGGATTACTGAAGCAAGTAATAAAGTTGGTAAAATTTGTTTTTTCATAGCTGTAGTGTTTTTTTTAGTGAGTGCCAAATTCCATTCCAAAGGACAGTTAGTGTGTATATTTTTTTAGTCATCCTCAAACAACACCTCATTATAGGCACTTTGCAATTCGGCCAGATGATGTTGCTTTTTAAGTTCCTTGCATTTCTGTATACCGAGTTGCCAGACGGCCAGCGCCTCATCTCTCTTATTCGCTCTCAGCAAAGCATGTCCCAAATGGTAATAGGTACCGGTATGGTCGGGGTGAAAATGAATCACCTTTTCCATCGTTTCGATTGCCTTTTGCTCCTCTCCCATTCCGAGGTATTCCATGGCCAATGCATGGTTCAAAAAAGCGTCTTCCGGTTCTGTTTTTAAAAGCGCTAAAAGCTGTTCCAATCGTGTTTCGGCCATTTTATTTCTGCGATTTAATTGCTAATTTCGCGCTCCCGTTAACCCTCTATTGAATGAAGATTTTAGTGTGCATGAGTGTCGTTCCAGACACTACGACGAAAGTAACTTTTACGGATAATAACACCAAGTTCAATACTGCTGGTGTTCAGTACATCATTAACCCATACGACGAAATGTCGCTTACCCGGGCTCTGGAGCTTACGGAAGCTCAAGGTGGCACTGTGACTGTAATTCATGTTGGACTAGCAGATTCTGAACCCAGCGTCCGGAAGGCACTGGCTATTGGAGCACATGAGGCCGTTCGTATCAATGCTGAAGCCAGTGATGCGACCCTTGTTGCCAAAGAAATCGCGAATTGGGCTGCTGATAAAGAATTTGACTTGATTTTAACCGGTCGTGAATCCATTGATTACAATGGTGGAATGACAGGCGGTTTGCTTGCCGCTCATTTGGGACTTCCTTTTGTGAATGTGGTCAGTAAATTGGATATTAACGGTGGTGAGGCAACTGCCGTTCGTGATATCGACGGAGGAAAAGAAACCGTTCAGGTAATGCTTCCCTTTGTTGCCAGTGCGCAGAAAGACCTGACCGAGCCACGTATCCCGAACATGAGAGGGATTATGGCTGCCCGTTCCAAGCCACTTACTGTTGTAGATCCTGGTGGAGCCAGTGCAAAAGGACAGCATCAATCTTATGAAATGCCTCCGGCCAAAGGAGCTGTTCAATTGATTGAGCCAGACAATGCTGCTGAACTCATCTCCATTCTTCACAACGAAGCGAAAGTCATTTAATCATCCTTTAAAAAACATTCCAGAACATGAACGTTCTCATATTTGCCGAATCATCTGAAGGAAACTTCAAAAAAGCCGTTTTCGAAGCGGTATCTTACGGAAAACAAGTGGCTGAGGGAGGCGAAGTAGTTGCCCTTTGTGCCAGCGCTCAAATGCCTTCCGACGATGTACTTGCATCACTCGGAACCTACGGAGCAAATAAAGTTCTTAAATCTGCCATTCAGGAAGATCGTCCGGCTGCCATGGCTGATGTTCTTGCCTCTGCTGCGAAGGAAGTGAATGCAGAAGTAATCATAGTTTCTAATAATTACAATGGAAAATCCATTGCTCCGGCTGTTGCCGTTGCGCTCGATGCCTCTATTGCGACCGGCGTAATCAGTGTTCCTGACACAGCCAATGGTTTCTCCGTGAAGCGCGGTGTATTTTCAGGAAAAGGATTTGGTCATGTTGCGCTAAATGGGGCAGTAAAAGTATTGGCTATTACTCCAAATACATTTGCCATCCAGGAAGGGGGCAGCCATGCTTCTGTTAGCGATTTTGCCGCATCAATCGGCGCTAACGCTTACCAGGTAAAATCCAGTTCTATTGATAAGGTACAAGGTAAAATCCCATTGACGGAAGCTGAATTGGTTGTTTCTGCCGGGCGTGGAATGAAAGGTCCTGAGAATTGGGGAATGATCGAAGAACTCGCTTCTCTGCTAGGGGCTGCAACTGCTTGTTCCAAGCCTGTAGCCGATATGGATTGGCGTCCACACGAAGAACATGTGGGCCAAACAGGTATAACCATCAAACCTAACTTGTATATTGCAATAGGAATTTCTGGTGCTATCCAGCATTTAGCTGGTGTAAGTTCCAGTAAGGTAATTGTTGTTATTAATAAAGATCCCGAAGCTCCATTTTTTAAGGTTGCTGATTACGGAATCGTAGGCGATGCATTTGATGTAGTTCCTAAATTGATTGAAGCAGCAAAAGTCCTGAAATCCGCGCAATAAGATGAACAAAATTCGCCTTGATATCGTCGGCCTGACATCCGGACAAACCCATGGGTCGTATACCCTGATTCTCGGAGAAGAGACGGGCGAGAGAAAATTACCGATCATTATCGGAAGCTTCGAGGCACAGGCCATTGCGATAGAAATTGAGAAAATTGTTCCATTTCGTCCGATGACCCACGACTTGTTCATCTCCTTTTGCAAAACATTCGGAATCGAAGTACTTGAAGCCTATATCCACAATTTGCAGGAAGGTGTTTTCTATAGTAAAATCCTCTGCAAGCAAGATGGAAAAACTTACGAGATAGATGCCAGAACCTCTGATGCTATTGCCCTTGCCGTTCGTTTTAAATGCCCGATTTATACCAATTCCGGCATTATGGAAAGTGCAGGCATTACCATAGAAGAAAGCAATGAGGCAGAAAAAGGGATGAAAGCTGAGAGGCCGGAATCAATTGAGCATAACACACCCCGTTCCGGGGATGATTACCCATCCATGAGTCTGAAGGATTTGGAAGATTTGCTGGACAATGCCTTAAAGATTGAAGACTACGCAAAAGCAGCGAGAATAAGGGATGAAATCAATCGCAGAAAATAAACGATGGTCCAGTTCGAATCCATACTGCGTGGACTCATCGGGATACTGGTATTGATTGCGATTGGCTATTTTTTAAGTGAAAACAGAAAGAAAGTTTCCTGGGGTGTAGTTGTGCCGGGAATCGTTATTCAGTTAATTATCGCCCTATTCATCTTTAAAGTCTCTTCTGTTCGTATTACCTTCGAATACCTGAGTGATTTCTTTGTTTCGATAATCGGCTATACCCAATTCGGAACGAATTTTCTCTTTAAATCATTTTCCAATGGAGATGTAAGTCCTTCCCTGGTCAATTTTGCATTTCACGTATTGCCCACCATCATCTTTTTCTCTGCCCTGAGTGCATTGCTCTATTACTGGGGAATTTTGCAAAAAGTAGTGTATGCTATTGCCTGGATTATGCGAAAAACGATGAAATTATCCGGTGCAGAAAGTTTGGCTGCAGCCGGGAATATCTTTTTAGGTCAAACGGAAGCTCCTCTCCTGATTCGTCCTTACCTGAATGGAATGAGTCGTTCAGAAATAATGGCACTGATGACTGGGGGCATGGCTACCATTGCCGGTGGAGTATTGGCTTCTTATATCGGCTTTTTGGGAGGAGATGATCCCGAACAGCAGCGCTTATTTGCCAAGCATCTGCTCACCGCTTCCGTACTTTCTGCACCCGCCGCCCTGGTAATGGCCAAGCTCATGATTCCGGAAACAGAATCCGTGAATTCTGAAATGAAAATAAGCAAAGAGAAAATGGGCTCCAATAGTCTCGAGGCCTTGGCCAACGGTACCAGCGATGGATTAAAGCTTGCGGTGAATGTAGCCGCTATGCTACTTGTATTTACTGCCCTGATCTATATGGGGAATGGCGCCATGGAATGGATTGGTTCCCTTACCGGGTTGAATGATTGGATTGCTTCGCATACGGCGTATACCAGCCTTAGCTTCCAATTTGTCGTAGGATATGTATGCGCCCCCATCGCCTGGCTCGTTGGAGTTGATTGGAATGATGCGGTGTTGGTTGGCCAGCTCATTGGCGAAAAAACCATCCTGAATGAATTCTATGCCTATGTAAGTCTAGGTGAACTGAAAGAAGCTTCAGCATTTCATTCTGAAAAATCCATGCTAATCGCTACCTACGTGTTATGTGGATTCAGCAATTTTACCTCCATCGGAATACAAATTGGAGGAATCGGGGCCCTTATTCCTAATCGGAAAGGTCTGCTTTCGAAGCTGGGGGTAAAGGCATTAATAGCGGGCACCCTGGCATGTCTGCTCACGGGTGCCATTGCCGGAATGCTGATTGCTTAAAGGAATTTTACTTTCACGCCGAGTTGAAAACTCATTCCGGGGTTGACCGCGTAACCATTGCTTACCCGACCAGTTACCATCATACCCGGACGCATTTCCCCAAATACATGGAGCTGCTTCCAAAATTCCCGTTTCTTTCCCAATTGAAGGTCCATTCCTAAGGGTACATAAAATCCCATGACCAGGGAACTTTTCAATTCTTTGGTCTCACTTTTTCCGTGGTAATCGTTGGAGTTGCTTCTCAAAAAGCCGCTATTATCGGCAAAGCTCAAATAGGAATACTCATCCGAACGAAGCGTTGCAATACGATTGAAACTGGCTCCTGCCTGAACACCCAGTCCGCCATAGAGGCTAAACCTTTTAGCAGAGGTTGTACGAAAGATCATAGCCACATCCAAGACCAGATTCTGGGATTGAGAACCAAAACTAATGGAGTGGTTATAAGTGGAATCAACAGGATACATTGTTCCGTTAGACCCTTTCAGGGTATCGTAGGGTGTGGAGCTTGTCTGAATTAAATTGTTATTAAATCCGTAACTACTAAAATACGTCAGGCCGGTTCTCAGCGTCATATTCGATTTATAGGCTGTTTTGTCCTTGTTTCTAAAATACCATCCTGTTCCCAGAAACAGGGAACCTGACCCACTGACGCTAAAGAAGGATTGCTTGGAATATTGACTAAAATCACCGGGCAACAGAGAAGAACCGTTAAATAGGTTTTGATATTCTGTCAGGCTGCCTACCCGGTTTGCAGAATAAACCTGAGGTCCTACTGATACCTGGACGTCTCCTGGCTTTAAGGCGGGCAATTGGGCGAAGACTCCCGTGCTGAGGCCGAGAAGTCCGATGGATAGAAATAGGTTTTTCATATTGTCTGTACGATTGAAACGACTGCTTTAGTATTTAAAGTTCGGGAAATATTTTGCAGTATACATGATGGAGAAAAGCGAATCGATGAAATCATCAGTTATTGGGAATCTTTAGGTCTGATCAAAGGTAAGGCATCGGCAGACTCCGTTGGCCTGAGCGATACTTTTTGTAACTGGCTTGCTGGAAATAATGCCTCCAAGATGATTCCTAAGCATGGCAGAAACAAAATACCAATCATGGACCAATGGTCTTTTTGTCGCCAAGCCTCCTTGTCTATCATCTATCTACTATATTTGAATACTTCCATGAAAAAGGAGAAAACCATCAACCTGAACGGCACATATTATTCGGCCGGTAAACTGATAGGCACATCCAACCGTGCCTTTTTATATGGTGATTCGGTTTTTGAATCCATCCGGTTTGATGGGAACATCCTGCTTTGGAACCTCCACTATGCGCGCCTTTTGCGCGCAGCTGCTGCTTTGGGATATACCTTTTACCCCTGGTGGACGGAAGACTTTTTTCGCTACGAAATCTTAAAAACCGTTAAAGAAAACAGGGTTGAATCGGCACGTATCCGCCTGATTTTATTCCGGGATGAGGAAGGAATATCATACCAACCAAAAAGCGATTCCTGCTCCTATCTGATAGATGTTATCCCAATGGATGAGCCTGCCTATTCCCTTCAGGAAAAAGGAGTGGTTTTGGGACTATATGAAGACGATTACAAACACAATTCTCCATTTTCAGGCTTTAAATCAGGACAATCCATGCTGTATGTGATGGCATCGCGTAAAGGACGGACACAAGCCTGGGACGAGGTACTTATACAGAACACGGAAGGCAGAATATGTGAAAGCAATACCGGAAATGTTTGGGTCGTGAAGGATGGAAATATCATGACCCCTCCCCTTGAGGAAGGAGGGATTTGCGGTGTGATGCGCGATCATTTAATGCACTTGTTGCCCCAGCATGATATGGAAGTAGTTGAAGTGCCGCTGGAGAAAAAAATCCTGGCAGATGCAGATGAAATATGGATAAGCAATGCCGTGCGTGGTCTGCGCTGGGTGGATAAATTCGATGGGAAAACATTTGGCTCTGAGAAAGCAATTCAAATACAACACTTATTACAAACAGAAATACAACATGATTAAAAAAGGACTGCTTCTGGCTGGTTTATGTCTGAGTTTTTCTTCCTTCAGTCCTCTGGAAGAAGGAATGTTCCCTCTGAGCGAATTGCATAAGGTGGATTTGCAAAAAGCCGGACTCAAAATACCCTTAAATGCGATTTATAATCCGGACGGAACCAGCCTGGTTCAGGCTCTGGTTCGCGTAGGCGGTTGCACCGGTTCCTTCGTTTCCAATGAAGGATTGATTATTACCAATCATCATTGTGCTTTTGGAGCCGTAGCATCGGCCAGCGACCCGGAACATGACTATATCACCGAAGGTTTTATGGCCGGAGAGCGTTCGAAGGAAATCAAAACATCCATTCATGCGCGCATTACAGAATCGTATGAAGATATCTCTGCACGCGTATTGGAAGGGCTCGAGGTGATTAGTGATCCCAGTCAGCGGAGCATGAAGCTGAGTGAAAATATCGCGCTTGTTCAAAAACAGGAAGAAAAGGCACATCCCGATTTGTTGATCGAAGTTTCCGAGATGCTTCAGGGAAAAAGCTATACCCTTTTCCGCTACAAGGAATTAAAAGACATTCGCCTGGTTTATGTTCCTCCACGTTCTGTTGGTGAGTTTGGAGGAGAAAGTGACAACTGGGTATGGCCGCGTCATACGGGCGACTTCTCCTTTATGCGGGCCTATGTGGGTAAAGATGGACAACCAGCAGAGTATGCAGAAGACAATATCCCTTATACTCCCAAGAAATTCTTAAAAATCAATCCAAACGGGGTTAAGGAAAACGACTTTGTTTTCATCCTGGGCTATCCGGGAAGAACCTATCGCAATCAACCGGCTCAATTCCTCGAGTACCAATACAAATATCAATTGCCATTCATCTCGCAATGGTTTGATTACCGTATTGAGCAGATGGAAGATCTCGGACGAGAGGATAAGGCACTGGCCATAGCATTTGCCAGTCCGATTAAACGCTTGGCCAACGTGACCAAAAACTACAAAGGAAAAATGCAGGGTTTGCAGAGAACCAGCATTATTCAGGACAGGCAAAGAGATGACGAAGCCATGCAAGCCATGGTGGCTCGCGACCCCAAACTGAAGGAGCAATACGGCAATCTCTTCCCTGACATAGCCAGAATTTACAATGAAAAGCTTGCCACCGCTCAGCGCGACCTTTGGCTGGGACAAGTTTTCAGTTCCAGCGGACTGATGTTCGCAAGTGGTTATGTGGGTTCGCTGCAAGAAGCCTTTAAAGATGTAAAAAAGGCCGAACAGGATAGTTTCATTCGGACCCAACTATCGGATAAAAGCGGTGAAATACTGAAGAATTCTAGTATTTCAAATGCTGAGCTGGAAAAACGAATTCTGAAAAAACTGCTGGAATACGGGGCAATGTTACCCGAAACACAACGCCCGGCATCCCTCCAGCTCTTTGCCTCTGCAAAGGATATAAAAGAGGCAATCAGTGAGTTTGTTGACAATAACTACGACAAAAGTTTGTTCAGTCATACGACTAAATTTAAAGAGATGCTTACCGATAAGCCAGGCAAACTGCTGAAAGTAAAAGATCCTTTTATGGAAATTGCCACCGACTTATGGAACCACTTAAGAGCCTTTCAACAGGCAGAGACAAAGAGACAGGATGAGCTGTCCATCTTAATTCCGAAGATGATTGATCTCCGCCAGATTTATCAAAAGTCGACCTTTTTACCAGATGCCAACTCCACCTTGCGCTTTACCTATGGCTATATCCGGGGCTACTCCCCTGCCGATGCCGAAGTGCACCAACCCTTTACCCACGTAAAAGGCGTGCTACAAAAAGCAGCTACCGGTGGCGACTATTTCCTTGAAGATTATATTCAGGAATTGCTGGCCACTGCCGACCCAATGAGCATCGTTTGTTTCCTATATAACCTGGACACCACAGGTGGAAACTCAGGCTCTCCAATCATGGATGCAGAAGGCAATTTGGTGGGTGTCAATTTCGACCGGGCTTATACGGCCACTATCAACGACTTTGCCTGGAACGAGGAATACAGCCGTTCAATTGGTGTAGATATTCGCTATGTTTTGCTCATTGTGAAACAACTTGGCAAGGGAGAGCACCTGTTAAAAGAGATGGGCGTTTGACGCTGCGCGAGAGCGGAGTGCGGAGAAAGAGAGCGAGAGTGAAGGCTGCAGGCTTTGACGCTTCGTGAGAGCGGAGAGCGGAGTGCGGAGAAAGAGAGCGAGAGCAAGGCGTTAGATGGCGGCAGGCGACAGGCTTTGACGCTGCGCGAGATCGTAGTGCGGAGAAAGAGTTCGAAGGGATGCTTCAGGCTTTGACGCTGCGCGAGAACGGAGTGCGGAGAAAGAGTTCGAAGGGATGCTGCAGGCTTTGACGCTTCGTGAGAGCGGAGAGCGGAGTGCGGAGAAAGAGAGCGAGGCATTAGATGGCGGCAGGCGACAGGCTTTGAGCGGCAGGCTTAGAGTTGATTGCTCTTCTTGAAACAACCGAGAGAGATGAACCAATAAACCATAAACCCTCAACCAAACATTGGCTTTCAAAAATGAAGAAAGAGTTCACGACAAGAACGAACTGACTGCCACATGGTCCAGTAATTACTGAACGACCACTTTAACAAAGCCCACTTCCGTGTCAGAGCGCCATTCTAAAAGATACGTGCCGCTCGCAAATCCGCTCAGATCGATTTGTTGATTTCCATAATGGATGCTGGCACATTTCATCTCCCTTCCTTGCAGATCCAGGACGCGCAGTTCGCAGTCCTTTTGCGCATCAATGGTAAGGTTCGATGCTATGAGCGGATTTGGGTAGGCTGTAAAGGGTGCATCCGCTTTTATATGAACATTCCCTGAGCGCAGTTCCGCAGCTCGCACAGCCGTATACGCATCCACCTTACCCCAACCCCATTGCAAATCTCCATTGGAACCAATTACCCCTGTATTGGCATCCAGTCGGGCGGTGGTTTTGAGAATTTCTTTGATATCTGAGGCTGTAAGAAAGCGATTGGCTTGCAGCATCAAGGCAACGACTCCCACCGTTGCGGGAGAGGCCATGCTTGTGCCAGAGTAGCGAACGAAGCTATAGGTTCGGCCATTGAAATCTTTGGTATCGACCACCTTACCCGGATTTGGATCGAAGGAGTTGACTGCAGAAGCCACGTTTTCTCCAGGTGCGGCAATATCCGGTTTGGCTCGCTCATCTGCAGTAGGTCCAATACTACTGTATGAGCTGATATAACCCAAGGTTTCCACTCCGGAAGGGGTATGCGCTTCCGAAAGATAGGAGGCAACCGTTATTACTTTCTTGCCAACGCCGGTAGGTCCGGCCACACCATAATCATCGTTGCCCTGCACCGCTCCGGGATATCCCGAGTGGAAGGATTCTCCCCAGTTTGTAACTCTGTTACCCAATTGTGCCACATGCCAAAGATGGGTCTTTCCGGTGCCGCTGACGCGAAGAATCAGTTTGAGAGTACCCAGGTTTCTGGATTCAAATAAAAGGTTGGGTTTATTGTTGAGCACGTTGGCAGAATCGGAAACCAAATGAACGAGTAAGGTGTCTCCATCCTTTTGGAATAAGGTGTCGCGGAACGAGAGGTTATCTGAACTTGTCAGCCAATTACTTTGGTAAACGGGTGTGTAATTGGCATCACAAAGCTCCAACTGAATACTAAACGGACTGCCAGGCTCCGCCCAGATATTGACCGATTCTCCCCAATATTCGCTGAGTCCGGAAGCGGATACCACTTCGGTTATCAAAGTATCGTGGCTTTGAAAATCATCTAAAAGATGAAAATAATTTCCTCCATTATTTCCGGCGGCGACTACAATCACGCCAATACCAGAAACCAAACTATCCATCGCCTGGTTGCGCAATGTACTTCCATCATGCGGGCCACTGTGATTTCCAAAACTCATATTGATGACAAAGGGTTTTCCCTTTGCCCGGGCCACCGAGCTGATATAATTGATGGCAGCAATGAAAGAAGCATCATCTCTTCTTAAAGAAACAAAAACGAACTCTGCCTCAGGCGCCATACCGCGGTAGGAGCTCATATCCCCTCCACCGCCTGCAATTCCACCCACATGGGTTCCATGCGACATCGGACCAAACACATATACGGTATCATCTCCCGCTTTAAGCAACGCATCTTTGCCCTTGTATTCGGTGCCAAAAGAATAAGCTGCCGGACCCGGTCCGCTGGTCTTATTTTGATCCCAGGCACTGATGACCCGGTAATTCTGAAGAGTGGTATCATAAAATACCGGGTGGGTATAGTCAAATCCCCAATCGATGATTCCAATGATTACTCCTTTACCGGTATACGGCATTTTTAAATCGCCGAGTCCCATATAAACACTATCCACCCGTGTAGATGCCCGGGCTCTGTCTAATTCCGGACTCACAGAATTCCCAGCTTCTACATAGCGTATTCCCGGTATTTTTTTCAAATAATAGAAAGAGGACAGCGGAACCCGTACACCCCATACTGCCCCCGTTTTGCTTTCAATCTGTACTCCAAGCTGCTGAAGCCTCGAATCATCCAAATCCGGATCCACCAAAAGCAATGCCCCCAGGAACCACTGCCCCTTCATCTGCAAAAGATCGTATTTCGCTATGAATTTCTCTGCAGGAACCTGCTTCCATGAGCCGTCTTCCTGATTGATATAGCTGGAAAGTTCCTGTTCAAAAATGCGCGCCTGGGGAGAAAATTTTAGCTGTGCCTGAGCCACAATGCTCAGCAACAAAAGAGCAAAGAATGCGGTTGGTTTCATACAGGCAAGTTACACCGCCCAAGGGAAAAGTGAAAAGATGTTAACGGGAACGAAGGACAATTCTTCGGATGAGGAACAGCAATGCTGCGATACACAAAAAAGTAGAAGAAAGAAAAATCACCGGAAAATAGCCTGGGTTCAGCGCATAGACTGCGCCAGAAGCAAAAGCGCCTGTTCCAATCCCTGCTTCCAGTGCCATATAGACCGTTGAAATGGCTCTCCCTGCATGATTTTCCCTGCTAAGATCAATGGCCCAGGCCATAACTGTTGGGCTGTTGATTCCATTTCCCAAACCAAACAAAATGGCTCCGAGGTACAGTCCGGTGGTACTGGATGCAAAAGCAAGAATGGACATTGAAATTGCAAGTAAACTTGTGCTGACAGTCAACACTTTTTCCCTTCCGATCCGATCTGAAATTTTGCCTGCCCCAAAACGCACTGTGATGGATGCCAGAGTGAAAGCCAGAAAGAACATTCCTTTATTGGTCATTCCCAAGGCCTCGCAACGACCGGGAATCAAGGTAATCATTGTTCCGAATGAGATGACCGACAGCAGCAATACCAGGGCAGGAGGAAATACTCTGGGTTCTATGATTTCACCCGGCTCAATAAGCAGCATCGACGCCTTGAATTTCTTCCTTCCATTTAATGTTTCTTTGAGTCCTAACATCCAGGCGACAGCGATAAATCCGGATATTGAAGATGATACGAAAAGGGCATCGTAGCCAAATTTAGCGTATATAAAGCTACCCAACGCAGGTCCCACCGCCATTCCCAAAGAACCCGACAGGCTCAATAAGCCTAAGGCTTCCCCTTTTCTGTTCCCTGGAAATAAATCGGCGACATAGGCCGATGTACCGGTTGGAGTAAAACCGGTAGAAAATCCGTGAAACAGTCGTAGCAACAAAAAGGCAAAAATGCCGGAGGTAAAAACATACATCAATCCACATATTGCACTGACGGCTGCGCCGAATACGATAATAGGCACACGCCCGATTCTATCGGCAAGTTTCCCGCTAAATGGCCTGGAGATTAACGCAGTGATGGTAAATAAACCTATGATATAACCGAGGTAGCTTTCCCCTCCTATTTTGGTGAGGTATCCCGGAAGTTCGGGTATTACCATATTGAAACTCACGAAAAAAAGCAATGCACCGGCGCAGAGTTGTAAAAAACGTGAATTACTGAAGAGGCTAGATTTTTCCTGGTTCATTGTGACAGGTAAAAAAAAATCCGATCATTTCTGACCGGATTTTTGGGTGATCGATGGGAATCGAACCCACGACCTTCAGAACCACAATCTGACGCTCTAACCAATTGAGCTACGACCACCATTTTTAAAGGTCCACAAAGATAGGATTTGCTATTCCTAATTTCCAAACACCCTCTGCGGATATTTTAATAAAAAAATAATCCGACTGTCAGTCTGTCTTAACCCACAACAATGCACGAAATTTGAATAAATTACTTTGATTGAAATAGAAAAGCATTCAACATGGCTGAATTAACAGAATTAGAAGTAGAAGGAATGACCTGCACGAACTGTGCTTTGTCGGTTGAGAAGTACTTGAAAAAAATTGGAGGAGATGATATTTCGGTAAATTTTGCCACCCGCGAAGTTCGTTTTCGGAACAATGCACAAAAAAGCATGGCCGATTTAAAAAAAGGCATTGAACAGCTTGGATATACGGTTGTAGGAGAATACACACAACATCAGGAAGGAAAAAAGGCAAGGCTCAGTAAGCTGGAAAAGAAACTCATTGTTTCTGCTGTTTTTACTTTCCCTCTGCTAATGCATATGTTCCTTCCCTTTGTCGCCTTTTTGCAAAACCCTCTTTTTCAATTTATTCTATCTCTGCCCCTCATGTATATCGGCACCAGTTATTTTGGAAAAAGTGCCTGGGCATCCGTTAAAAACGGAGTAGCCAATATGGATGTACTCATCTTCATCGGTTCTTCGGCCGCTTTCATCTACAGCATCGTGGGTGTGGCGATTAATTACGGTACACATCTGGTGCATCAATACATGTTTTTTGAAACCGGCGCTACAATCATTACCCTGGTATTGCTGGGAAACTGGATTGAAGAAAGATCGGTTCAGAAAACTACCGGCTCTCTGAAAGATTTGGTAGCCATGAGTCATAAGAAGGCTCGTCTGGTGAAAATCAATCTGAACAAGGAGAAAGTTGTGGAAGAAGTAGATGCCGATCATCTGCTTGCCGGAGACCGGGTTCAAGCCAATAGCGGCGACCAAATTATGGCAGATGGAGAAATTGTGGATGGAGATGCGGAGATGGATGAATCATTGATTACCGGAGAAAGTGTACCGGTCTTTAAAGAGCAAGGTGAAACGGTTATTTCGGGGAGTATTGTGGTTTCCGGTTCGATTCAGTTCATGGTAAAGAAAGCAGGTAAAGACTCGACCTTGTCGCGTATCATTGAGCTTGTTAAAGACGCCCAGGCAAAAAAACCAGCCATTCAAAAATTGGGCGATCGGGTTTCATCGGTATTTGTGCCGGTGGTGGTTAGCATTGCTTTACTCACATTCCTGCTCTCCTGTTTCGCGTTCGATATCAGTATCTCTTCCTCATTAATGGCCTCTGTTGCCGTCCTGGTTATTTCCTGTCCCTGCGCCATGGGATTGGCTACCCCGACAGCAGTAATGGTCGGCGTAGGAAAAGGAGCCAAAGCGGGGGTATTATTGAAAGGCGGCGATACGATTGAAAAATTAGCCAAGGTAAAAACGGTTGTTTTCGACAAAACCGGAACACTGACCACCGGAGATTTCAGAGTGAAGAATTTTGAGACTTACGATTTCGATGCAACCGTAGCGAAGAATATCGTGTTGCATATGGAAAAGAAAAGTTCCCACCCGATTGCTAAAGCCATTGTAAAAGGAAACCCCGATTGGTTTATGATGCCTTTTGACTATGTGAAATTTGAGGAAGTTAAGGGAAAGGGATTGTATGCTGTGGATCAGGGTGGAAATGACTTCAAACTGGGAAGCGGTTACTGGGTTACCGGAGAGGATAAAACAGGTGAAGGCAAAGACATTCTATTGAGCTATTGCGGAAAAGTGGTCGCTGGGTTCGATATTGAAGACCGGGTGAAAGAAGGCAGCCGAGAGGCCATCATGACCCTGAATAAAATGGGAATTAAAACGGTGATGATAAGCGGCGACAATGAAAAGAAATGCCGTTATGTTGCGGAAAGAACCGGCATCAGTGAATTCTTCAGCGGACAAAGTCCTGAGCAAAAGCTCGAGCATATTCGCATGTTGAAGACAGAACAAAGCACTGCTATGGTAGGCGATGGCATCAATGATGCACCCGCATTAAGCCTGGCAGACGTCGGCATTTCCCTGGGTTCAGCCACGGATATTGCCAAGGAATCGGCGGAAGTAATTTTGCTTTCAGGCCATATATCCAAGGTCACTGAAGCCATTCAGTTGGGCAAAAGCACCTACCGTACCATCAAACAGAACCTCTTCTGGGCCCTTGCATACAATGTAGTGGCCATTCCTATTGCTGCTGTGGGACTGCTCAGTCCTATGATTGGCGCATTGTCTATGGCATTTAGTGATGTGGTTGTGGTTGGAAACTCGATTCGGTTGAATTGGAAGAAGTAGTTGAAGTAGAAGAATACTGAGTACAAGAGTAAAAGAGATGGTAAAGAAGTGCCCGGTCGGGACGACCTGAGCACTAGGCAATCTTTTTGTCGCGGAATGAAAGAGTATAAGAGAGGGAAAAGAAGTGCCCGGTCGGGACGGCCTGAGCACTAATGAATCTTTTTGTCGCGGAATAATTCATCTTAAAAGTACAAGAGTACGGAGAACAAGAGTGCAGAGTACGAGAGTGCAGAGTACGAGAGATGGTAAAGATGTGCCCGGTCGGGACGACCTGAGCACTAATCAATCTTTTTGTCGCGGAATAAAAGAGTATAAGAGATGGAAAAGAAGTGCCCGGTCGGGACGGCCTGAGCACTAATCAATCTTTTTGTCGCGGAATAATTCATCTTAAAAGTACAAGAGTACAAGAGTTCAGAGTACGAGAGATGGTAAAGATGTGCCCGGTCGGGACGACCTGAGCACTAATCAATCTTTTTGTCGCGGAATAAAAGAGTATAAGAGATGGAAAAGAAGTGCCCGGTCGGGACGACCTGAGCACTAATGAATCTTTTTGTCGCGGAATAAAAGAGTATAAGAGATGGTAAAGATGTGCCCGGTCGGGACGACCTGAGCACTAATCAATCTTTTTGTCGCGGAATAATTCATCTTGAAAGTACAAGAAGTCCAGATTGTCTAAGCAGTCTAAAAACTCTAAATCCTCTAAAATCTCTAAAATCTCTAAAAATGTAAGTTGGGCACTTTGCACGATGCAATTAACTTTGCCGGCTTATGGATAAAATCCATGTTGTTTTTTTTCCGGCCTGGTATCCGCATCGTTCCGACCCGATGCCCGGACTGTTTATCAAGCGCCATGCTCTCTCGGTTTTACCCTACGTGCGTGTCAGTGTATTGCAGGTAGTTGGAGAAGTAAGAAAAGCCGGACCTCTGATTGAGTTCGATTACCAGGAAGAAGATGGCATCCCGACTCAAAGGGTATATTACCGGAAACATGAAGGGAAGCTTGGGAAATTGCTCGACATGTACCACTACATGTACGGAACCTTGAAAGGGTATAGCATGCTCATTGCACGCCAGGGGCCTGCTGATCTGAACCATATTCACGTACTGACACGTTCGGGCTTTCTACCCTGGCTTATCCGGATCAGCGGAGGTGCTCCTTATCTGATTACCGAACATTGGTCCCGGTATCAGGTAAAAAACCGCCATAAATTCAAAGGTGGTTTCAGAAAATGGCTGACCCGTCAAACGGTGAAAAAAGCATTTGCTGTTTGTCCGGTGAACAGTCAATTGGGAGAAGCCATGCAGGAAATGGGTTTTCTTAATTCCCGATATCAGGCAATTAGCAATGTGGTAGATATTTTACAATTCACGGTAAAACCCGAACCACCTCCGAATAACCGTTTCCTGCATGTCACCTGTTTTGATGAAGCAGCAAAAAACACCAAAGGCCTCTTGCGGGCTTTCAGTGAGGCACGCTTAAAAAGACCTGACCTCTTTCTCACTTTGGTTGGAGATGGACCTGACTTTGAAGAAGTGAAAGCCTATGCCATGGAATTAGGACTGGCAGCCCATACCGATTTTACCGGACTGCTCGAGGGCGAAGATTTGGTTCGGGTTTTTCATGAAAATGCCTGTCTGCTGATGTTCAGCAATTACGAAAACCAACCGGTGGTGATTTTGGAAGCTTTTAGCTGTGGAGTGCCTGTTATTGCTACCAAAGTTGGAGGCATACCCGATTTACTTTCAGATGAACGCGGGGTGCTGATTCAGCCTGGAGATGAAGCGGCCATGACGCAGGCCATTTTAGCGCAGGCCGATGGAAAAAATCATCCGAAACCAGAGCTTTTGAGAAAATATATTGAGGACCATCACAGTTATGATACGGTGGGGCGAACCTATTTCCAACTTTATCAGGAGGCATTGGCTTGAGTGGCATCAACCGACATATCATCTGGCAATTTTTCACCCGTTTCGGGGCAGCTTTATTCAATCTCTTTATTGGAATCCTTATTTCCCGTTATTTGGGAAGTGAAGGTCGTGGTACCCATGGTCTTTTTATTGCTTCCATCGCGCTGATTCATCTTTGCACGAACTGGCTGGGTGGTGCTTCGCTCGTCTATCTGGCATCCCGGCACTCTGTGCGGCAACTGACGCAGATCTCCTTTTGGTGGAGTTCTCTGTTCGCACTTCTTTGCTGGACAATTCTTGCCTTCAGCGGAATGATGCCCGATGGCTATTATTTGGCTATTTTAATTTGCGCCATGCTTTTTGCCTGGTGGAACAATTTGGCCAACCTGATGCTTGGCAAGCAAAACACCCAGGCGTACAATACCCTTCAGGTAATCCATCCCATGTTCAGCTCGGGACTGCTTATTCTGGGATTTTTGTTTTGGGAAGTGGAATTTGAAAGTTTTGTATGGGCTTATGCCATTTCACAGCTTATCAATCTTCTGCTTGCCATTTACTATCTGATTCCTGAATGGAAAGAATCAAGCATTGAAAAGGACAGTACCCTTTTGTCCACTTTTATTCGTCATGGACTTTTTATTCAACTGGCCAACCTGACCCAATTTTTCAATTACCGCATTCTGTATTTCCTGATCGATAAATCCTTTGGGAAAAGCGTATTGGGCGTTTACTCGAACGCGTTGAGTCTGGCCGAATCGGTATGGATGATTACCCGGAGCATTTCCACCGTACAATTTGCACGCATTGCCAATAGCGATAATAAAAATTTCAATCTGAAACTCACCCAACAATACGGAGGCATCAGTTTAATTATCAGTTTAATTGGAGTCATTTTTTTGATACTCCTTCCCGACCATTTCTTTGTTTGGTTGTTCGGACCGGAATTCCATGGAATCCATCATCTATTGCTGCTTTTGGCACCGGCCATTTTAAGCATGAGCCTTGGGAATATTTATGCCCACTATTTCGCCGGACTCGGCATGAACCGGGTCAATTTTGTAGGCTCTCTTCTTAATCTTCTGGTCATGATTCTGGCATTCTATGCTTTGATGGATGTTTTTAAGGTAGATGCTGCCCCGGTTTCCTCGTCCATTGCTTTTACAGTGGCCATGTTGTACCATGTGTTTATGTTTCGCCGGGAGAGAGGAAAACTCAGTAACGTTACTTAGCGCCCAGCCGTGATTTTAAAATGCATTTATTGAATACCCGCATATTTTTGCGTAAATAGTAGGGCGATTCAACCAATCTCCCATGCGAAGAAGTGACTTCATCAAGGGCCTGGGCCTTGCCTCAAGCGGGTTAATACTGCCTGGTCCAAAATCTTTGAGCCTGCCAAACCTTTACACAAAGCCCATTAAAATTTATGACAACTACCTGCGGGGTACACATTATTATGATTTAAATCGTGTTTTTGAAACATTAAAAGTAGGTGACGTTGCTGAACTAAAGCGCATACCTGACCATAAACATGATTCTTTTGCCATCGAAGTTTATTGGGAAATGGAACATAAGCTGGGTTATATCCCAGCTTATGAAAATGTTGTACTCGCCAATTTGTTGGATGCAGGAATTCGCTTATCTGCCATCTTTACGGATAAACGGCCCTTCAACAATATCTCCGTCGGTATTTGGGCCGATTTAGTTGTAAATGAAAAACCCGGAAAAGTTCGAACGGACAAACGAGCGGACGATCAGGAAGATATTTACCGGGGTAGATATCCGGGAGATGATATTGTGGAATAAAAAAAGCGACTTGCGCCGCTTTACATGTTTTCACAACGGAATAATCCTTATTGTGATTTGCTTTCAGAAACGAATGTATAAAAGAAATTAGAAGATGACAACAAAAAAAATATTGGGACTGGATTTGGGGACCACTAGTATAGGTTGGGCTAAAGTGATAGAAGGTGATAACCCTCTAAACTCCTCAATAGATAAAATTGGTGTTCGGGTAAATCCCCTCAGCACTGACGAGCAAACCAATTTTGAAAAAGGAAAAACAATCACAATAAATGCAGAAAGGACCCTAAAACGCGGAATGAGACGCAACCTTGACCGCTACCAACTTCGCAGAGACAACTTAGTTGAAGTCCTAATAGAACACGGGATTATTGATAAAGAAACTCCTCTGACTGAAATTGGAAAAAATACTACTCATCAAAATTGGCAACTTCGATCAATTGCTGCGGTTGAGCGAATAGAAAAAACCGAACTGGCTCGTGTTCTTCTGGCCATCAATAAAAAAAGGGGATACAAGAGTAGTCGAAAAGCCAAAAATGAAGATGAGGGCCAAATCATAGATGGAATGGCAGTGGCAAAACAACTTTACGAGGAAGGAATTACACCCGGCCAATTGGCATACCGCCTTCTAAAAGAAGGCAAAAAATACCTTCCTGATTTTTACCGTTCTGATTTACAGGCGGAGTTTGACAAGGTATGGGATTTCCAGAAACAACATTACCCTGAAATCCTCACAGATAATTTCAGGAAAGAAATATCAGGAAAAGGTCAACGAGCCACTTCATCCGCATTTTGGAATACTTTTAAATTCAATACCGCGGAAAACAAAGGAAGTCGTGAAGAAAAAAAGTTAAAGGCTTATAAATGGAGGAGTGTTGCCATTTCTCAGATTCTCGAAATAGAAGAAGTGGCCTATGTGATTACTGAAATTAATAATGATCTGAATAAATCAAGCGGCTATTTAGGGGCAATTAGTGACCGAAGCAAAGAATTGTATTTCAACAACCAAACCATAGGCCAATACTTGTATGCCCAACTCAGCCAAAATCCTCATACTAGGTTAAAAAACCAGGTGTTTTACAGACAAGATTACTTGGATGAATTTGAGAAAATTTGGCAACTCCAAGCAGGATTCTATCCTGAATTGACAGACAATCTAAAAACTGAAATCCGGGATATTATCATTTTTTACCAACGTAAACTAAAATCTCAAAAAAGCTTGATTAGTTTTTGTGAATTTGAAAGCAAGGAAATTGAATTAGATAAAGGCGGACACAAAACGAAAAAAAGAATCGGGATGCGGGTAGCTCCGAAATCTTCCCCACTTTTCCAGGAATTTAAAATTTGGCAGGTGTTGAGCAATGTCGAAATTAAAAATAAAGAGGAGAATATTAAGCGGGAACTTGAGTTAAATGAAAAACAAATGCTATTTGATGAATTGAACATTAAAGGCAATTTGAAACCAAGGAAGATTCTCGAACTTGTTGCTGATAAGCCAAAAGCATGGGAAATTAACAACTATAGTGATCTGGAAGGAAATCGTACCAACAAAGCACTCTATGAGGCATACCTGAAAATTCTGGAAATGGAAGGTTATGATGTAAAGGAGTTACTCAAGGTAAAATCCAATAAAGACGAAGTGGAACTAGACGATATAAACGCTCCTTCAACAGAAATCAAAGATATGGTTTTAAGGGTGTTTGAAGCACTTGAGATTAACACGGAAATACTCAACTTCAATGCAGAAATGGATGGTAAAGCCTTTGAGCAGCAAGCCTCTTATCAGCTTTGGCACTTGCTATATTCATATGAAGGTGATGATTCCCCGAGTGGAAATGAAAAACTATATGAGTTGCTTGAGAAGAAATTTGGGTTCAAAAAAGCACATGCTCAAATATTAGCTAACGTGTCATTTTCCGATGATTATGGAAGTCTCAGCAGCAAAGCGATGCGAAAAATCTATCCATATATCAGTGAGAATAAATACAGTGAGGCATGCGAACTGGCCGGATACAAACACTCTGCTGCATCTCTGACCAAAGAAGAAATTGAAATCCGTCCACTGAAGGAAAGGCTGGAATTACTCAAGAAAAACAGCCTTCGTAATCCCGTTGTTGAGAAAATACTCAATCAAATGGTGAATGTGGTCAATGCCTTGGTAGATCAAGAAAACGACAAATTGGAAGCAGAAGGAAAAAGCCGGGATTTTCATTTTGATGAAATTCGAATCGAGTTGGCTCGTGAACTTAAGAAAAACGCCAAAGAACGGGCTGAAATGACTGCCAGCATCAATACAGCAAAAATCGCTCACGAGAAAATTGTCAATCTACTCAAAACCGAATTTGGAATTAAAAATCCTACGAGAAATGACATAACCCGCTATCGATTATATGATGAATTGAAAAGTAACGGTTATAAAGATTTGTATACCAACACCTATATCCCCCGTGAAATTGTTTTTAGCAAACAAATTGATATAGAACACATCATCCCGCAATCCAAACTGTTTGACGATAGTTTCTCCAACAAAACACTTTCGTTCAGAAAGGATAATTTGGACAAAGGAAATCAGACTGCATTTGACTACATCAACGGGAAATTTGGAGGAGAAAAACTGTCTGAATATGTCAATCGGATAGAAAAGCTTTTTGAATTAGGTAAAAAAAGTAAAGATGAAGGCATTTCTAAAGCCAAGTATCTCAAACTACTCAAATCTGAAAGTGAAATCGGTGACGGATTCATTGATCGTGACTTGCGAGATAGCCAATATATCGCAAAAAAAGCCCGGCATATGCTTTACGAAATCTGCCGAGTAGTGACACCTACCACCGGAAGTATAACCGACCGGCTAAGGGACGATTGGGGGCTGGTCAATGTGATGAAAGAGCTGAACCTTCCCAAATTCAGGGAATTGGGTCTAACTGAAATGAAAGAGAAAAAAGACGGTTCGCTGAAGGAACAAATCGTGGATTGGACAAAGAGAAACGACCATCGGCACCATGCGATGGATGCACTGACCATTGCATTTACCAAACCCAGCTATATTCAATACCTGAACTATCTGAATGCGCGTAAAAACGAAAAGCATAAAATGCATAGCAACATCATTGCAATTGAAACCAAAGAAACTGAACTGGTTACTGATGATACCGGGAATAAAAAACGAGTGTTTAAATCACCCCTCTTCAACTTTAGAGCACAGGCCAAAATACATTTGGAAAGTGTGTTGGTTTCGCACAAGGCAAAAAACAAGGTGGTAACAAAAAACATGAACAGGATTAAATCCTCCAAAGGGCAGAAAACAAAGGTTGAATTGACACCAAGGGGACAACTACACAAGGAAACTGTTTATGGTAAGTACCATTATTATGAAACTAAAGAGGAAAAGGTGGGTGCGAAATTCGACATGAATACTGTAAATATGGTATCAAATCCATTATACCGTGAATTACTGCTAAATCGACTAAATGAACATGGAAATGATCCCAAAAAAGCCTTTACCGGAAAAAACACCCTGGCTAAAAACCCCATTTATCTGAACGAATCAAAAACTGAAATTTTACCTGAAAAAGTAAAACTGGTTTGGTTGGAAGAAGATTATTCCGTTCGGAAGGAGATTGTTGGATTCAATCCAACGCCAAAACAATTTGTACCAGACAAAAAAAGCATAGAAAAAATACTTGATGCAGGAATTAAACGGATAATAGCCGCCCGACTTGATGAATTCGGAGGAGACCCCAAAAAAGCCTTTTCTGATCTGGATAAAAAACCCATTTGGCTCAACAAAGAAAAAGGAATATCCATAAAACGAGTTACGATTAGCGGCGTGAAGAATGCAGAGCCACTGCATTACAAAAAAGACCACCTTGGAAATGATTTGCTTGATAGTAGTGGCAAGCTTATTCCGGTAGATTTTGTGAGCACAGGAAATAATCACCACGCAGCTATTTACATTGATGCAGACGGGAACTTGCAGGAAAGAGTAGTTTCTTTTTTCGATGCAGTTCGATTGGTAAATACCGGACTTCCGATAATTGACAAAGAATATAACAAAGGGATTGGATGGCAGTTCCTGTTCTCAATGAAGCAAAACGAATATTTCGTGTTTCCTAATGACAAGACAGATTTCAACCCACAAGAAGTGGATCTACTCGATCCTAAAAACAACAAACAAATCAGTCCCAATTTGTTCCGAGTGCAAACGATTTCTATCGTTCAATACGGGAACAATACAATAAGAGATTTCAAATTTCGACATCATTTAGAAACATCTGTGCAGGACAACAAGCTCCTGCAAGGAATTACATATCAACAAATTAAAAGTTTAACCCCATTAGAGAATATTGTCAAAGTCCGAATCAATCATATTGGCGACATTGTAAAAATTGGAGAAGATTAACCATGATCAAACGCACCCTCTTCTTTGAAAACCCGGCCTATCTTAGTACCCATTTGGAACAACTGGTTATTGATTTTCCAGATAAGGAAAAAGAAAAAAAGACCGTACCCATAGAAGACATTGGTGTAGTGATACTGGATCATCCGCAGATTACGCTTTCCCAGCAACTCATGGCCAAGCTGCTACAAAACAATGCGGCCATTGTAGCCTGTGACCCAAAACACATGCCCCTGGGATTGTGGTTAAATCTGGATGGACATACCCTACAGAGTGCCCGGCATAAAGAACAGATAGAAAGTTCGGTTCCGCTGCGTAAACAACTTTGGCAGCAAACCATAAAAACCAAAATTGAAAATCAGGCTGCTGTTTTACGAAAACAGGGAATTGCCGAAGAAAACATGCGCTATTGGGCCAGTGAAGTGAAATCCGGTGACACGGAAAACCACGAAGGGCGAGCCGCCGCCTATTATTGGAAATCGGTATTTAAGGATCCAGATTTTATTCGTGATCGTTCCGGACTTCCCCCAAACAACCTGTTGAATTACGGTTATGCCATTGTGCGTGCCTGTGTGGCCAGGGCACTGGTTGGAAGCGGCCTCTTCCCTGCTTTTGGCATCCATCACCGAAATCAATACAATCCATATTGTCTGGCCGATGATATCATGGAACCCTACCGGCCTTATGTCGATTTGAAAGTCCTCGAAATAGTTTCGGAACATGGGAAACCCGAAGGACTGAATACAGCATTGAAAAAAGAATTGCTCCAAATCCCGTCGGTAGATGTTTACCTCGATGGAACACGAAGCCCCTTGATGCTGGCCGTTCAAAGAACCAGTGCCAGCCTTGCCAAATGTTTTGAAGGAGAGCAAAGAAAAATTCTCTATCCTCAACTTTTGTGAAACAAGACCGTTTTAATGAATACCGGATTATGTGGATACTTGTCTTTTTTGATTTACCTACCGATACCAAAAAAGACCGGAAAGCCTATTCCGATTTCAGAAAAAAGCTCTTGTTGGACGGTTTCACCATGTTCCAATTCTCCATCTATTTGCGGCATTGTCCCAGCAGGGAAAACGCAACGGTTCATATCAAAAGGGTCAAAAAAGAATTGCCCAAATCCGGGCAAATCGGGATTCTCTGCATTACAGACAAACAATTTGGAATGATGGAAATATTCAAGGGAACTAAAAAAGAAGCGCTGGAAACGCCGAACCTGCAATTGGAAATGTTCTGATTCACATTCCCAAACTCCAGGACAGACTTTCATTTTTTCTATCCTAATTCAATAGGTAAATCCTTGAAATTCAGAGATTCGTGCCGGGGTATGTTGACACGAATCTCTGAATTCAAAGAACTGAAAGCAAATCACAACCAGTGTGCATAGGCTACTACTTTTACCCATGTTGACACGAATCTCTGAATTCAAAGAACTGAAAGCAAATCACAACATAAGGGATTCGAATGCAAACAAAAAGAAGGTTGACACGAATCTCTGAATTCAAAGAACTGAAAGCAAATCACAACACAAGTTCCTGAAGGAAGCCGAGCTATTAAGTTGACACGAATCTCTGAATTCAAAGAACTGAAAGCAAATCACAACCACCTAATAGTAACATAGAAAATGAAAATTGTTGACACGAATCTCTGAATTCAAAGAACTGAAAGCAAATCACAACAGATAATTAAATATGCTCCACCGCCACCAGGTTGACACGAATCTCTGAATTCAAAGAACTGAAAGCAAATCACAACAGCCCACCCCAGAAAGACAACCATTCACACGTTGACACGAATCTCTGAATTCAAAGAACTGAAAGCAAATCACAACATGAAAGATTACACCAAGAAAGAAATAAAAGTTGACACGAATCTCTGAATTCAAAGAACTGAAAGCAAATCACAACACATCCGAAACCGAGTGCCATTACATATTCGTTGACACGAATCTCTGAATTCAAAGAACTGAAAGCAAATCACAACATAAAGGCAGCGGGTAACGCGAAGCATTACGTTGACACGAATCTCTGAATTCAAAGAACTGAAAGCAAATCACAACACTCGCGCATTGGCTAATATTCCGAAGGAAGTTGACACGAATCTCTGAATTCAAAGAACTGAAAGCAAATCACAACAATCAAATTCAAATTCAAATATGTTTGGAAGTTGACACGAATCTCTGAATTCAAAGAACTGAAAGCAAATCACAACCGTTTTGCTATGAGGTCGGCATTGCGTTTTGTTGACACGAATCTCTGAATTCAAAGAACTGAAAGCAAATCACAACATCAAATTACCTTCACCGAAAACAACAGAAGTTGACACGAATCTCTGAATTCAAAGAACTGAAAGCAAATCACAACAGGACCTACCAGGAAAGGAAAGCTGGTTAGGTTGACACGAATCTCTGAATTCAAAGAACTGAAAGCAAATCACAACTCGGAAAAGATTGTAAAAAATCGCCTGGCAGTTGACACGAATCTCTGAATTCAAAGAACTGAAAGCAAATCACAACCAAGCTCCTCTGCGTTCAAACAGTTCTTGAGTTGACACGAATCTCTGAATTCAAAGAACTGAAAGCAAATCACAACAGATACTTCCGAGGTTCAACGTGATTCCAGGTTGACACGAATCTCTGAATTCAAAGAACTGAAAGCAAATCACAACCGCCAAACTGGCCGATAATGTTGAGTTTTGTTGACACGAATCTCTGAATTCAAAGAACTGAAAGCAAATCACAACAGCCTGAAGCAGGCGTTGAAGCTTTCCAAGGTTGACACGAATCTCTGAATTCAAAGAACTGAAAGCAAATCACAACCCTTTCAGAGTAGTGATCTGTTGGGGGCTCGTTGACACGAATCTCTGAATTCAAAGAACTGAAAGCAAATCACAACAACACAACCATGAAAACACTATCAATCAACGTTGACACGAATCTCTGAATTCAAAGAACTGAAAGCAAATCACAACTGTCGTTGCCATTTTTCCAAATACCAGTCCGTTGACACGAATCTCTGAATTCAAAGAACTGAAAGCAAATCACAACCCGACTGGATTAATAAAGAAATCACTGATCGTTGACACGAATCTCTGAATTCAAAGAACTGAAAGCAAATCACAACTGAAGGATTTAGTGGACCATGCTAAACTGGATATTCCGCGTAAAGTGACCCACCTATTCCGCGCCAAATTGACCCGCTAAAGTTAAGTGCCTGAATGAAGGTTTTTGATGCTGTTTCACTGGGTCAAATTTAGTTGTTTAATTCGGTTAGATTATCGGTGAGAGTT
>WGMZ01000044.1 GCA_016124735.1 Bacteroidota bacterium | reverse complement strand
AGTAGACATAGAAGAGGTATGTAAAAGATAGAATGTATGGCTTATTGCTAAATTCGAAAGGTTTGAGAACTGTTACAATAACTCCAGACGGCAGAAACCTGAGCCCTAATACTTTCCCGGGCCCGTCGAAGGGTTGAGAACTGATTGTGGCTTCCTTAAACACACCCTAACTAAAGTCTAGCCTAATTTAAAGTAGTTGAGTCCCTCTCAAGAGGGACAGAGAAGAAATACAAAAGCGGGGCACATAAATAGTAGACATAGAAGAGGTATGTAAAAGATAGAATGTATGGCTTATTGCTAAAGTCGAAAGGTATGAGAACTGTTATAATGACTCCAGACGGCAGAAACCTGAGCCCTAATACTTTCCCCAGCCAGTCGAAGGGTTGAGAACTGCTTTAATAAAACATGCACTCACTTCTCGATAAGCACCCACTTTTCGACAGGCTCGAAGTGACTTATCAAGATAAAATTTCAGACACAAAACACCAACTACCTACTACCAGCTACCATCCTCCACAAGCGACTCCTTTAAAACCTCAAAGAGCACCACCGATGTTTCGGCATGTTCTCTGGATCGGATCTCCTGAAGATTGGCAAGAGAAATAGTACCGATGATATAACCGGAATCCTGATTGACATAGGATTCGCTGATATCGTCGAAATAGCGCTTGAATTCAAAGCCATAGGCCAGGTCATGCCTCAGGAATACTTTTAGAAAAATCTCTTCTACCGGGATCAATTGATCTTCTTTGTTCAATTTTTTGTATTCGTATTTGTAGCCATAGCTTAAAGCAGAAATATCCGAAATAACCGCGGAGGCCGTTGGGTAGGCTCCCGCACCTTTCCCTACAAAGAACTGGACATCGCTTAAACGGCTCTTGGTTTGTATGCCATTGTACACCTCATCCACGGAATACAATTTTTCCTCTTCCCGAACAAACTTGGGCACAACAAGGGCTGCGATCCGTCCATCTGCATTCCGCTCAGCATGGGCAATGAGCTTGATCTTATACCCCTTTTCTCTCGCGTAAGCCAATTCCAATTCGCCCAGATTGTCGATGCCAAGGTTGAAAATCTGTTCCGGCCTGACCACCAAACCAAAGGCATGGGCAATCAGAATCAGTAATTTGAATTTCGCGTCGAAGCCACCCACGTCTAAAGCCGGATTGCTTTCTGCATACCCCAGTGCCTGCGCCTCTTGCAAAGCTTCGGGATAGGATTTATTCTCCAACGCGGTTTTGGTCAGGATATAATTGGTGGAGCCGTTCACAATCCCTCCTACCGATTCCAGCAAGTCGGTATCGTAATATTCTTCCAAATTCCGGATGATGGGAATACTGGCGCAGCAAGCTGCTTCGTACAATAAGGGAACGCCGTATTCCACTTGCAGGGCAATCAATTCCTCGAAATGTTCGGCTATCATCTTCTTATTGGCGGTAACCACTGCTTTGCCTTTTTGCATGGCTTGCCTAACAATAGCAAAGGCAGCATCTGAATCATCGATCAGTTCGACGATGGTATTGATTTCCTCATCTTCCAATAATTCGGAAGCATTGAAGGTAAAAGCCTCCTGAGGAAGAGGCCTTTGCTTGTCACGCGATTTCACACAAATCCGTTTGATTCTTGCATTCAGCGATGGTGTTTGCTCCAACACTTCGTATAAGCCGAGCCCAACGCAGCCGAAGCCAAATAAGCCAATATTTAAATTCTTTCTTTCCATGATTGCTTCTAATTAAAAGGTGAGTGCTTCTTTTTCTTTGACCACTTCAAATGCGGATTCCAGGTCCTGAATCAGGTCGTCGGCATCTTCCAATCCAACGGATAGGCGGATGAGACTGTCCGTCACACCTGCCTGGTAGCGAATGTCGCTCGGTGTGGATTTATGGGTCATTTCGCAGGGAAGGCAGATGAGACTTTTCACCCCACCCAGGCTTTCTGCCAGATGAAACAGCTGTGTTTTTTGAACGATCTGACTCGCCAGTTCTTTGTCATCTATCTTCAAATCAAAGCTGATGACCCCTCCGAAATACTTCTGCTGATCCGCAGCGACGTCATAGTTCTTGTGTGAAGACAAGCCCGGGTAATACACCCGATTGACCCAATCCTGATTTTCCAGGAATTCCGCTACTTTTTGCGCATTGGCCGAATGTTGTTTTACCCGCAATGCGAGGGTTTCAATCCCCCGAATACATAGCCAAGAATCGAAGGGGCCCAATATGCTTCCGCTGGCGTTTTGGATGAATTTGATCTTGTCGCCTAATTCCTCGTTCGCGGTAACCACCAAACCGGCGATCAAATCGCTGTGCCCAGCCAGGTACTTTGTTGCCGAATGCACTACTATATCTGCCCCCAGCTCAATCGGTCTTTGCGAAACCGGCGAGGCAAAGGTGTTGTCGACGCAAAGCAACACATTGTTCGCCTTGGCTATTTGTGCGATTTCCCGAATATTGGAAACCTTCAGGGTTGGGTTTGTGGGTGATTCGAGCCAAATGAGTTTGGTTTTTTCGGTTAAAGCGTCGGCTACATTTTGTGATCGACTTGTATCCACATAGCGTACGTGAATTCCGAATTTTTTGTAGATGTGGGTGAAGAGTCGGAATGCGCCTCCGTAAATGTCATCTACTGCAACGATTTCATCTCCATATTCCAGGAGTTTTATCACTGTATCGATGGCAGCCAGTCCGCTGGCAAAGGCAAAACCTCTGGCCCCATTTTCCAGTTTCGCAATAAGGTTTTCGAGGGTTTGTCGGGTGGGGTTATTCGAGCGACTGTAATCGAATCCTTTGTGTTTTCCGGGCGCTTCCTGCACGAAGGTGGATGTTTGATAAATGGGGGTAGAAATGGCTCCGGTTAATGGATCCACCGGAATGTGTTGGTAAAGTGAGCTTGTTTCTGTCATGCTTCTTTTGAATTAAGGGTTGAAAATTTTTAATGCCTAAAAATCAATCCATCCAAAAGAGCTGAGAGGATTCCAACTTGCGAAAGAGCGCATAAAAAAAGCTCTTCCGACAAGTCAGAAGAGCTTCATATACTTTGTTAAGGTATTTTCACTGTCTCTAACTTATCTGTCCCCGTTTGTACGGGGTTGAATTTAGCACCTTCCTGCCGGGCAGGGGTTGCTAAGACTTCATCGGGTCAATTCCCTCAGTCTTTCTGGATAAGAATAATCGTTAAGAACGTTGGTGCAAATGTAAGGGTGCTTTTGAGAAAAGCAAATGAAGTTTAAGATGAAAGACAAAAAACGCCAGACACCGGGAAAACTTCCGGTCACTGAGCCTGTCGAAGTGGCCATTTGAAACAAGAATCCAGAATCAAGAAGCAGGAAATAGAAATTCTGACTCCAGATTTACGAAGGCGAATCAAAGCGAGAGCGGTTAACACACCCTAACTAAGCATTATACTGAAATATCGGGAGTAGAGTCCCTCTCAAGAGGGACAGAAACCTCTTTTTCGCCGGTTACTGAGACTGTCGAAGTGACCATTTGAAACAAGAATCAAGAATTCAGAAGCAGGAAATAGAAATTCTGACTCCAGATTTATGAAGGAGTGACAGAGCGAGCGCGGTTAACACACCCTAACTAAGCATTATACTGAAATATCGGGAGTAGAGTCCCTCTCAAGTGGGACAGAAACCTCTTTTTCGCCGGTTACTGAGACTGTCGAAGTGACCATTTGAAACAAGAATCAAGAATTCAGAAGCAGGAAATAGAAATTCTGACTCCAGATTTATGAAGGAGTAACAGAGCGAGAGTGGTTAACACACCCTAACTAAGCATTATACTGAAATATCGGGAGTAGAGTCCCTCTCAAGAGGGACAGAAACCTCTTTTATTCCTGTCAATCCCTGGTTCTGAAAATCCAAAACCAGACCAAGACCAAGTCCGAGACCAAAACCTGAGACCCGATATCTGGTTGCCACTAACCTTTCATGTGCCATTCATAGGCTTTCAGCGTATTTTGCAATAAGCCAATACGGGTCATTAAGCCTACACCGCCTGGAACCGGAGTGATGTATGAAGATTTAGGAGCTACCTCATCGTAAGCCACGTCGCCTTTGATAACATAGCCACGTTCGTTTTCTGCATCTACGCGGGTAATGCCTACATCGATCACTACCGCTCCTTCTTTGACCATATCGCCTTTGAGGAATTCAGGACGTCCCAATGCTGCTACGATGATGTCGGCCTGCAGGCAAAGTTCTTTCAGGTTTTTGGTGCGGCTATGGCAAACAGTCACGGTGCAGTTTCCCGGGTTGGAATTCTGCATCAGAAGAGCTGCCATTGGCTTTCCAACGATATCGCTTCGTCCAATGATCACCGCATGCTTTCCGCTGGTTTCAATCTTGTAACGCTCAAGCATCATCATGATACCATAGGGTGTTGCCGGTAAAAACGCATCCAGCCCTTTGAACATCATCCCCACATTCATCGGATGAAATCCATCTACGTCCTTGGATGGATCGATATGGTTCATCACTTTCAGGGAGCTAATATGCTCGGGAACCGGCATTTGAACGATGAGTCCGTCGATATTTTTATTGATGTTCACCTTCTCGATTTCGCCGAGAAGCTCGTCTTCACTGATATAAGCTGGAAATTTCAGTACGGTGGAATCCATTCCCAGCTCCTTGCAATCTCTTTCCTTGCTTGCCACATAGGTTTGAGAAGCTCCATCCTCTCCCACCAAAATAGCACAAAGATGAGGGGCTCTCCAGCCCTGTGCTTTGTATCCGGCAATCTTTTCTTTGAGTTCCTCTTTGATGGCTTTCGCCAAAAATTTTCCGTCTAAAAGTTCCATGCTCCGAAATTAGGCGTTTGACATGGATTTTTCCCGACGTTTCCTTTCCGTTTCATCGAGGATTACTTTCCTAAGGCGAATACTCACCGGAGTCAACTCAATGCATTCGTCTGCTTCAATGTATTCCATGGCTTCCTCCAGCGAGAATTGGATTTTAGGAGCAATACGGGCACCATCGTCTTTTCCCGCCGCACGCATGTTGGTCAGCTGCTTTGCTTTTACGAGATTGACACCCAAATCATCCGGACGAGAGTTTTCACCCAGGATCATTCCAGGATACACTTCTTCTCCCGGTTCTACAAAAAAACGACCGCGATCCTGAAGTTTATCGAGTGAATAAGCCGTTACCATTCCTTTGTCGATGGAATACATGACGCCATTGATACGGCCAGGAATCTGACCTTTCCACGGACGGTATTCGCTGAAACGGTGGGCCATGATGGCTTCACCTGCGGTTTGCGTCAGCATTTGCGAACGCAGTCCGATCAAACCTCTGGATGGAACCACAAATTCAATCTGCTTGCGTTCACCTTTGGTTTCCATATTGACCATTTCAGCTTTACGGAAAGTGAGGAGATCGATGGCTTTTCCAGAAAATTCATCCGGAACATCAATCACCAATGATTCATAAGGTTCGCTTTTTACTCCGTCAATCTCTTTGACGATAACACGAGGCTGCCCCACGGTCAATTCAAAACCCTCGCGGCGCATGGTTTCAATCAGGATGGACAAGTGAAGAATTCCACGTCCGTATACCAGAAAAGAGTCGGCTGATTCGGTTTCTTCCACCCGAAGGGCCAGGTTCTTTTCAGTCTCTTTGTATAAACGATCCCGTAACTGACGGGAGGTGACGAATTTTCCTTCTTTACCGAAGAAAGGTGAGTTATTCACAGAGAAGAGCATACTCATGGTAGGTTCATCCACCGTGATAGGCTCCAATCCTTCCGGTTTTTCGAAATCGGCAATGGTATCTCCAATCTGAAAATCTTCCAATCCCACTACTGCTGCAATATCACCGGCATGTACTTCCTCCGCTTTCATTTTCCCGAGGCCTTCGAACGTAAAAAGCTCCTTGATTCTTGCTTGAGCAATGCCCCCGTTGTTTTTCACCAGTTTCACTGGGTCCCCGGTTTTGATCACGCCTCTGGCTACTTTCCCTACGGCAATACGTCCCACGAAATTGGAGTAATCCAGGGAAGTAATCTGCATCTGCAAATTTCCTTCCGGCGGATTTGGCGCAGGTACTTTCTCCAAAATCGTATCCAGCAAATAGGTAATATCGGCCTGTGGATCGTTCCAATCCGGACCAAACCAACCTTGTTTAGATGAACCATAAACCGTCGCGAAATCAAGCTGTTCTTCGGTGGCATCCAAATGGAAGAAAAGTTCAAATACGGATTCGTGCACTTCTTCCGGACGGCAGTTCGGCTTGTCCACTTTGTTCACTACCACAATCGGTCGCAATCCTAATTCCAGCGCTTTATGCAATACGAACCGCGTTTGTGGCATCGGTCCTTCAAAGGCATCTACCAGCAAAAGCACGCCATCGGCCATTTTCAATACGCGCTCTACTTCTCCACCAAAGTCACTGTGACCGGGAGTATCAATGATATTGATTTTTACTCCTTTGTACTGTACGGATACGTTCTTGGAAAAGATGGTGATTCCTCGTTCTCTTTCCAGATCGTTATTGTCGAGAATCAATTCTCCTTTCTCTTCGTTTTCACGAAAAAGATTCGTTTGATGGAGGATTTTGTCTACCAGGGTTGTTTTGCCATGGTCGACGTGGGCGATGATGGCGATATTGCGGATATTCAGCATGGTGATTAAAAGGTCCGCAAAGGTACGCTTAATCTATGAGAATCTTATTTGATTATTTGGAAACAAAAATGGACCCGGGACATTCGCGAAGGAATAAGGATTTAGGCGTAAATGCCAGAAAATTCTCCGGACAAAAGAAATAGACTTTCGTATTTTAAAACAGAAGCCCTCCGCCAATCGTAAATCCGGAAACATTCACATCTTTCTTGGATACCTGTCCCAAGGGACTTAAAAAACGATAAAAAGAAAATTCGAGAAAATACGAGCGACTGTCGGCATCCAATTCCAGTCCGAGGTCATAAACAAAGGAAAAATTCATAGCGTTTTTATCAGAGAATTTACGCTCTTCATACCCGTAATTATTCTGTAAGGAAGAATTATCATAGGTTCTTTTTTCCGTGGCCAATAAATTCGCCTGCGGCATAATTCCTGCGTCTCCATAAATGGATATTTTCCCTAAAGGTGCTGCAATTCTCAGCTGCAAGGGCAGTCCCAATCCCAAGTAGCGGTAGGCTTCTCTGGATACGTAATTTTGTTGGGGAATACCCGCTTTTTGACTGGGACCATCGCCTTCTACTGAAGTGTACATCAGTTTCAAATCAGCTCGTATTCCTATATATTCAGTGATGCCATAAATCAGATTTCCGCCTGCTTCAAATTGCAGATTTTGAGACGGGTTCGATTGGAAATTATTCGACATGAATTGGGATGTCCCAACTCCCAAGCGTGTTCCCGTACGTATGCCTTTTTTTTGAGCCAGGGCCGGTTGAATCCATACTAACAAGAAAAGCGTAAACAAGAGATTTCGTATTTTCATTACGGTAGTGATTGAGTCGCATTAAAATACAAACTTTATTCGTAAAACCACTTATCGACCCTTGAAATCAGGCTTTCTCTTATTCACAAATGCCGCCATACCCTCCTTCTGATCTTCGGTAGCAAAGAGCATATAAAAATTCTTTCTTTCAAAATACAAGCCCTCTGTCAGGCTGTTTTCAAAGGATTTAAGAACAGACTCTTTGGCCATCTGAAGGGCAATGGGCGAATTTTTCGCCATGGCTTTTGCCATACGAATGGTTTCTTCCATCAATACTTCTACCGGAACTATCTTATTGATGAGGCCGGCTGCCAGGGCTCTTTCTGCAGAAATAAAATCACCGGTCAATACCATTTCCATGGCCAGGGCTTTTCCTACAGCACGAGGTAAACGCTGAGTTCCTCCGGCACCAGGCATTACACCAATTTTTATTTCCGGTTGTCCGAATTGAGCCGTTTCTGAAGCCACCACACAATCGCAATGCATCACCAATTCGCATCCTCCCCCAAGGGCAAATCCGGAAACGGCTGCAATGATGGGCTTCTTGGTCTTCTTGATCTGATCCCATGTACTGAACTGATCAATCTTCAGCATATCGATTGCATTCTTGTCGCTCATCTGCTTAATATCCGCTCCGGCAGCAAAAGCCCTCTCGTTTCCGGTGATGATAATTACACGAACCGCGTCGTTATCATCCAATGATTTAAGAGCTTCCCGCACCTCTCCCATTAATTGGAGATTGAGGGCATTGAGTTCCTTCGGACGGTTTAACTGAATCAGAGCGATATAGGGAGCGACTTGCTCCTTGACAAGAATGTATTCGTAATTCATCGGTAAATTTTTTGTTCTGCAAATAAAGTAATTTGGTAGAGGATTCTGGCCGCAACAATGCCTAAAAGTGCCCCCACCAGCACATCACCGGGATAATGCACCCCTACATAAACCTGAGCAAAGCCTATCAGTCCGGCCCAAACATACAAAAGCCAGCGCCAGTAATTTCTCATGGAAAGGCCCAGAGCCAGCGAGATAAAAGAAGCCATCGCAAAATGATTGCTCGCATGGGAAGAGGCAAAGCCATATTTCCCGCCACAGTTTCCATCTCTTTTTCTTAAGATGACTTCTCCTTCTAAGCTCGTTTCATGGCAAGGGCGCAGACGTTTAAAATTCGGTTTGAATAACCCAGAGGCTTCGTAATCGGCCAGTCCCACAGCTAGTATCAACCCAAAAATCCAGAGGATACTTCTCCTCTTCAGTCGATAGATGAGCAAGCCGATAATAAAAAGATAAAGCGGAACCCAAATCAAAGGCTCTCTTAACCAGGGCATTAAAAAATTAAAAAAGGGATTGTCGAATCCGCGGTTTATTGCCACAAAAAGGGCTTCATCCAGGGATTTAATCCATTCAATCATGCCTGAGCAATGAGGATAATACGCTCCGATTCTTGTTCGGAATATGGATTCAGTTCATAATCGCCAAAAGTTTCCAGAATTTTAAAACCACATTTTTCTATAAGTGATTCAAAATCTTTTAACGTAAAAGCCTCCACGCTTTCTTCAAAATAGTAATCCGAGCCATCGTGCTCAAACTCTATTTGTTTTCTGATTTTATTGTCAACCAGGCTCCTGGCAATATGAAAGGTAATTCCCTGTACCTCTTTCTTTTCTTCTTCAACCAAAGTATTCAGCAGCTTGGTTGCATTGAAGAAATCGAGGATAAAAATCCCCCCGGGTTTCAATGCCCCTTTAATGGATTCAAGGGTTCTGAGATGATCCGCCTCATCTTCAAAATAGCCGAAACTGGTGAATAGGTTCAGTACATAATCGAATTGTGCGGTATATGGAATAAATCGCATGTCGCCAACTAAAAAGCGCAACATGGTGTTGATATTCAAGGATGCTTCAAGAATGCTGCTTTTGCTCATATCAAGCCCGGTAACATCGTATCCTTTCATATTCAGGTATACCGAATGACGGCCGCGCCCACAAGCAAGATCTAAGATTCTGGAATCGGGATGGATTTCTAGACGTTCGATGAGATTATCCAATAGAACACGCGCATCTCTCGCATCCCTATTGTGATAGAGAATTGGATAAAATGGTGAATTGAACCAGTTTTTGTACCAGTTGATTTTCTCGATCATCGCGACAAATATAAGAGACAATCCCACTCTGCCATGAAAATGAGCAAAAAAAAGGCAAGCCTAATCGCACCGCTACAACCACCTACCCTTGCTCCGGTCAAGGCCTGGGGGATTCAGTAGGAGCTGGTCGTTTGACTTGCCGCTGCAAAGGTAAGCATTGTTTTGTTTTTTTTAATGTCATCTCATAAAGACCTTGCACCACGAAACTTAGACCATGGGTTCTCAGAGAGTTAGTTTGAAAATAATGATTCGGATTTTGGAGACATCAATCAAGAATGGGTGGATTTGAAATTAAGAGGATCAGAAATAATACTTTCAATTTCAACATTTTAAACTAAATTTCTCCGTTGTTTGCTGAACCTACTTAAACCAAACCTTCTCACCCATGATTAATATCGATGATGTGCAGGCGCTGGAAAAGATGCGCCTGGAGAGTGATCCTGTTGCCGATGCTGTGATTGCTAAGATTATTGGCACCGGCGACACCAAACACATTCAAACTTTGTTCAATGTATTGCGACAAAACAACGCTGTTCAAAAATCTTCTTTTTCCGACCTGCCGGATGATTTAAGGGATTCGGTATGGGAATACTTTCAACAGGGAGATGAGCGACCGGCATTTGTAGATGAAGATAAAATTGGCATTGGTGAGGGAGTTTTCCAAAAATACGGTCCGGAAATATGCATCCTCCTTCAAACAATGGCACTGCCCCTATGCTATGCCTGCCGGAAAGGAGCGAAAGTTTTGGTTATGACCGGACGCACACTGGACACGGATGATCAGGTTGATCCGTTGGCTCGGCGATTGCTCGAAACAGCGCAGTTTGTTGTTTACGCCATGTCGCCGGGAGGAATGCGTAAAGGAGGTATGGGCATCATTACAACGTTAAAAGTCCGTTTGATCCATGCCTCCATACGCTATTATATACTGAATAAGCACACGAATCCTTCTGGTTGGGATGTGGAAGAATATGGACACCCTTTGAATCAGGAAGATCTTGCCGGCACCTTGTACGCTTTTTCCGCACTTACCTTGCACGGACTTTCTAAAATGGGCTTGCAACTTGGCCTGGAAGAAAAGAATGCCTATATGCATTGCTGGAAATTGGTCGGGCATTACAATGGCTTGAACCCGGAATTACTTACCGATCAATATGAGGAAGGATGGGAATTGGGACTGGCCATTTTACGCAACCAGGCGGCCCCTTCACAAGATGCCAAAGACTTAACCAAATCCTGCATCGACTTCATCCGAGCCATAATGCCAATGGGCATGTTCACCGGCCAATTTGAGTCCATGATGTGTTATTTCTGCAATTCCATTGGAAAAAAAACCGGGAAAAACATGTCTGCTATTCTTGGAATGAGTCGCTACCTGAGCATCTTCAGAAGAATGGAAATTTGGCTTATGGATGAAATATTTCGCTTGCTGGGCAAGGAAGAAAAAGCACTGCCTTTCCTACAGGTGGAAGTAGGCAAGTTCAATCAGGAATTTCTTAAAGCGCTGTCCAAACAGTTCTTTTCCAAAAAAGGCATCCAGTTTTATATTCCGCCCGGCTTAAAAACGAACTGGAACATTACAGTCTAAAACGGGTATTTTCCGGCACTCCTATAACAAGGTATACAGTTCTTGAAACAAACAGAAAGAAAGTAAACACGAAATTAAAAATCATCAGTCCGGTCCATTCATCAAAGCTGTAGAAGAACAATCCACTCAGAAATAGTTGCATAAAATCACCCGTCATCAGGGCCATAAGCAGATACTTCCTGACCCTTATTCCTCCGTAATTAATGCCCACAAACTGCATAAGTCCGGACATCAGGACCATGTAACCAAAGGAGCGAATAATAAACTCAATCGACTTCTCTTGCATGTTCCCAAAAAAATGAATACCGGGCAAATAGGAACCCATAAAATATCCGGTAGCAAGAAGCATGGCGAGTCCGGAAAGCACATCCACCGATACTTCAAAATAGCCGAAGAATAGATAGAATATTTTATCCCTTTTTGTGTTCATATTATTTATTTTAATTGATGACTTTATATACAGGCACCTCCGCCAAACGTCCGCGAACCGCCACCACTCCCACCTGTTCAAAATGTGAAGAGTAAGCGGGTGGCAATTGCTCAAAAACTTTTTCAGTAATCAGTATTCGGGTGGAATATACTTTGGTCAGACTTTCCACCCGCGCGGCCACATTCACCGTGTCGGAGATCACTGTTCCATCCATTCGGTTGACTCCTCCCACTGTCCCTAACATGAGTTTTCCGAAATTGATACCTATTCCAATTTCGACAGGAACCTCCAGGGTTTTATTGTATTCATCCAATACCTCCGACATTTGCATCGAAGCCATTACCGCGTCCTGTGAATTGGTTGGAAAAAGTGCCATGATAGCATCTCCAATAAACTTATCTATAAAGCCATTATTACTCCGGATGATGGGTTCCATAATTTCCAGATAATGGTTAATGAAGCTAAAATTCTCCTCCGGAGTCATTTGCTCCGACATCGCTGTGAAACCCCTGATATCTGAAAATAAAACAGCCATTTCCCTTTCCACCTGGTCTCCCAGCGCCACCTCGGTAATACTTTCTTTCCCTAAGAACTCGAGAAATTCATACGGGACAAACCGTTCATAAGCGCGGTTAATTTCTGCCTGACGCTCAAAAAGAGATGCATTCTCCACAGAGATCCCGATTTGTCCGCTGAGCGTTTGCAATAAGGCGATCCGTTCGGGTGAAAACACTCCGGTAGCATGCGAATTTTCCAGGTACATAATTACAGGAACCTTTCCTTGCTTTACAATTGGTATAGCCACTGCAGAGCGGGTACTGGTCTTTTTTAAATATACGTCGGAAGGGAACCTTTCCAACCAGGTACTGTGTTCAATATTTACTATTTCAAGTGAACGCGTCGCGTAATTGATTACCGACACGGGCACGTTTGCCACATCATGATTAATGGGTATTTTTTGCAGGGTAATAACCTCCTTTCGGTCTGTTGTGCCTTCTGCCATCACACAGAGTTCTTTCTTCACGGGCATAATAAGCACCACCCGTGTAGCACCCGCATTTTGCATCAGAATGCCCAGCAGCGTTTCCAAAAGTTTTGGCAATTCTATTTCTGTTGATATTGCCTGAGATGCTTTTAAAACGGTGGACAAATCAATTCGGATATTGGGATCTTCAGGTAAAATGGTATCACCGTGTATTGCACCGCTGTGCTCCACATTGCTTTTACTTTGCGAACGCTGAACTTCTTGCAGGTGAACATTTTCTGATGCCAATCGATTGCATGCCGCCCGGGCTCCCCAAGCCCAATATAAATCGTAGGCTTTTTGCTGTAAACTCAGTGCTTTTTTTTCATCATTCAATTCCTGGCAAACAAGTGCCTGCATTTCATAAAAAAGGGCTTTATCCTGCAAATATTCGTCCTCCTTCATTCCCCGTATTGCCAGATCAAACAAGGCAAATGCTTGCTGGTATTTCCCCTGCATCATTTTTTGACAAGCCTGAATGGCCCGCATCATGTGGGCGAAAGCAAGGGGTGCTTTCTTACCCCTGGCTTTTATTTTTTTTAAATTTTTCCCTAACACTTTCAATGCACTCTTCCGTTCTGGTTCTGAAGCATTCAGATTCGTTCGGGCAAGCAAAAGACTATCATAATAGAAGTAGACAAAATCAATCATTAGAAACAATTGATCCGCCAATTCCGCTCGGGCCGCTTTCGAATAGGTTTGTGCTTTTTCGCTTTTATTCAGTACTAAGCAAACAAACAGCTGATAGGCATTGGTCCAAAACCGGTGGGTTTTATCCATCTTATCCAGTCCGGTGCATGCCTCTTCTATCCGGTTCTCTTCCATTGCATCTTCTTCCATCAGGATGGAAATCTGTTTTTGAAAATTTTGATGCAATTGAATGGTATTGTTGTCTTTAGCCTTCACCGAATAATCGATGTAGTCTGAAAGTTTTTCTTTTATCTCCTCCAGAGGGGTTCCCATAAAGAACAGATTGCCCACCAAGGTGCTGCAACAGGTTGAAGCCAAATAGGTGTCTCCCGAAATATCAAAACTCTGAAATGCTTCCTGCATGGGTTCTTGCAGGTCTCTTAATGGAAGTTCCAGAGTACCCAGCAATCCCAGACCAAACAGCGCATTGCCCACCGCAAAAGGATCATTAAATTTCCGGGATTCTTCCACGGCAAGCTTAACGTATTCTGCCCCTTTTTTAAACATTCCAAACCCACCCGCCAACACAAACCCGAACATATTGATTCCTCCCAATCCGTATTGATTCTTTCCGTACCGGGCATAAATACCCAGCAGTTTCAGCGCAAGAAGGCTTTGCAGATTGACATTGGTGGCTGAAGCCGGTGGCTGGCACCAAAACAACAATTCAGACAACAGCAAAGCATCCGGATTCGTGACATTCTCTAATCGCCGAAGTTTTTTCAGGGGCTTCAAGCCCAGGGTCAGCCGGGTTTTAATAATTTGTGCAAACAGGTGTCCGTTATTGGGAGATATTGGAACTTTTATTCCCAATGAGGCCAGGGCTTTCATGGCAATATCCAGTGCCTCCGCTGTTTTACTGTCGTTGATATAAAGGCATTGCAGGATCAAATATCGCCGAACTACATCGCTTTCATTTTGTACACGGGCTCCCAGCTGATCAAAAATCCGAATGGCTTCTTCCTTATTCCCTGAGAGGTACTTGCACTTAATGGATTCCGAATAGAGGGTGTTGGCAAACTCATAATTCCGAACCCATACGTCATCATTCATAAGCCGCAGGGCATCCGAAACAAAGGCATTTGCCAATTCATAGGAAAAAGATAGTCGGGCTTGTCTGGCTGCCGAAAGCAACCAGAGTTTTACCTGATCGGTTGAATCTCCGAATTCTTCCCATAAGTCGATGGCGTCATGGAAGTTATTGGATACGGTAAACAATTCTTCTCTTTCAATCTCATTGGGATATCCTTTCTTCAGGTTAATCTTCCCCAATTCAAATTGAATGCGAATCCTTTTTCCGGTTTCAATGTCTTTTTTTACTGCAGAATGGACCCTGCCATGAGCAAACATATAACTCGGAGCATCGTTCTGAATTCCATATCCGGAGTTCGTGTTATGATTGATAATCCCCAGCAGCACGGCTTCATTTATTCGGGATGCAATTTCCAGATCCGGCAATTGGGTCAACTGTTTGAGCTCATCAAAACGAAAAGACTCCCCAATAACAGCTGCATGCTCCAAAAGGAAAAGACAGTTTCCTGTGAGATTTTTCAGATTCTGAAGAATCAACTCAGCAACGGTATCCGGCACCGGCAATGAATCCAGCATCTTCAGATCCCACTTCCATTCCAATGTTTTCCTGGAAAAAGAGAAGTACTTATTCTGACTTGCATTGGCTATGAATTCTTTTAATAAGAGTGGAATTCCTTTGGTTTTGTGGATCATCAAGCGAGCCAACTCTGCCAAATTCCATTGTTTCCTTTGAAACACCTCCGCAAGCAATTCCTCTGCCGCTTCTACCGAAAGAGGCTCAACGATGTGTTGATAACAAGGCAAGCCAGAATCTTTCCAACCTGCAATTGTTTGGTTGAAATAATCCGACAAAAGCTCTTCACGTGTAGTGGTTACCAAGACCAGGTTTTTCAAGCGACCGCTGGTCATGAGGGAATCAATCGCTGCTACCCCTGCCAGGTCGCAGTAATGTAAATCATCCAATAACAAAACCAGGGGTCGATCATTCAAAGTGAAAACACTCAGAAAATCTATAAATGCCTTTTTGAGTCGATCTTCAGAATCCTTCGGCAGGGCCTCTGCTCTTTTTGGCTGTGCACCCAAAAGCAATTCAATGGAAGGTGCCATTTCAGCTATATAGGGTGCTTGTTGCTCCAATACTTCATGAAGCCTGAGCTTCCATTGGATCAAATCCTCCTCTTTCTCTGTGAGGATACGACGTATTAAATCGTTAAATACACCCAATAAACCCGAAAGGGGAATGCTTTGTTCATTGGAAGAAAATTGGGCACTTGCCAACAAATAACCCTCTGCTTCCAACTTTCCTTTTAACTCCTTGAGCAAGGAGGATTTTCCTATTCCACTGGTTCCGGCTAAATTGACGAATCCCACCTTTCCTCCCGCAAGGGCTTTTATTTCTTTGGTGAGTTGCTCTAAATTCTTGTTCCGTCCATAAATTTTATTGGTAAAGAATAGGGTGTCTTGTACATCCAATGCACCCGGCTGCATGGATTGATCAATTTCACCCTTTTTCAAAGCATATAGTATTTGTTCCAGATCCAGTTGCAATCCCAAAGCACTTTGATACCTGTCTTTTGGATCTTTCGCTAATTGTTTTTGAATCACCTTTGAAAGTGGAATGGGTACAAAAGAATTAATGGAATTTATAACCGGAGCCTGTATGGCTATATGCTGGTGGATGAGTTCCATCATGTCTTCTCCCGGAAAAGGCATTTGACCACTCAGCATTTGAAAAAACAGAACACCCAGACTGTAAATATCGCTTCTTGCGTCCACAATCCTCCCGGTCCGACCTGTCTGTTCTGGCGATATATATGGAATTAACTCATTAAAATACAAGTATTGAAATGATGCATTGGACTCCCTTCCCGGATAAAATGAAAATCCGAGGTTTAATAATTTCCATTCCTGCGTTTGCGATTCTTTGAACCAGCATCCTTCATAAATTCCGCCGTGCACCAGACCTGCCGAATGAAATGCTACCAGAGATTTTGACATCTCCAGCATATTTTCCACTACTGAACATAGCAATTCCTGCGACCCTGGAAACGGACGCTTTATTTCAGTGAAGAACTTTCCTTCAGGAAGTTTCCAACGGGTGGTGAATCCAAAATCTGTTGGCTCCTGACTAATAGGTTTGATAATTTCATCAATCTTCACTTGTCTGGAAATCATGTAGTCCTTATCGAAATACATGATGGCCCACAGATGGGTGTCTCTCTTGATTCGTTTTTCAAGAATAGAGTCACCTTCCTGATTCGTAGCCCTGCTCCAGGAAATAGCCGATTCTATCCCTTCGGTTTTTTCATTGACGTCAATTGTCTCCACGCTCATGCTGCCCGTGCAATTAATCCAGAACCCTTGACTAGCAAGAATGTATAAGTCAGATCCAATATGAAAATCACCGATCCAATGGCAGGAACGAAGTAGTTTCCGGGAAATTGTACCGCAAAAAAGACGGTATAGAACGCCGTACCTATCATCTTACAAAAAGCAATCGGTCTGGAAAACGACTGGGTATTTCCTAGGCGTAACCACATCAAAATGTAAAGGGTCGATATCCCCAGATTCAGGATATAAGAACTTTGTGCACCAAAAGGCGCATCTACTCCAGTGGCTATAAATGCATAGAGAAGAATGAACCACATGGCGGTTAATCCGATCACCAGTTTTTTCGCATGTTGCCGTAAAAAAGCATTTTCAATTTGTTTGTAGGAGTAGCGGTAGATGGAAATAAAAATGTAAACATCCAGAATAAACCAGATTCTGTATGAATAAATAAAAAGTTTCCCCATGTCAATCTGCTCATAAAACACAAAGCCCCAGAGAAACTCCCATACAATATTGCCGCAGGCAACATAAACGGGCATTTCTACCCATTTCTTGCTGATGATAATGCGTATGGTAAAAAGGTATACCGAAACCCAGAAAACAGCTCCGCATAGCGCAAGCACAACGACCTCGACAGAGTATTTATCGAAATTAATCCAGTCATTCAGGTTCATAACAGGGATAGATTTTGGTAAGCAGGTTTTGTCGAATTTAAGGTGTTTTATTTAAACAAGCCATGTAATTCTTTCGCATTCAGCGACTTTTGATTGATTCACGTACGTATGTGTGGGGAAAGAGAATCTGGAATTTGGAATCCAGAGTCAAGCAACGAGAGCCGAGTGTATCGTCCTGAAAAAAGTTGACAGTATAAAAACTGATCAACATGAAAAGAAAACAAGGAGTGGTGATTCGATATAGTGAATCATTCAAACAACAAGTTTTGATGGAGATGGAGAAAGGAGCTACGGCTAGATCTCTT
>WGMZ01000040.1 GCA_016124735.1 Bacteroidota bacterium | reverse complement strand
GCTTCAATTTTCCCAACATAGTCTGCAAGATTTTCTTCTAATTTCCTCAAAACCTTGCAAATAATCATCTAACAAAATACATACTTTTCAACATAATATGTTTATATTCAAGATGTTGTGTGTTATTAAGGAACGACTATAATATTTAAAAACAATAAGAGAAGCGGGTATATAAAGATAGAGAATAACTTCATTGACATTTATTTAAAGAATTAACAACCACCACAAAAAACACCAAGGAATTAAAATGAAACCGGAAGAAGCATACATGCAATCAATCCATAAAAATGCTGCTTGTGCAATTACTAAATATGAGCTTAGCAAGGTAAACTTCTGGTCCAACATATAGGGAGCATTACACATAGTGTGGTCAGAAAACATTCTTTTATGATGAAATTTTTAAGAAAACATTGGTACGATGTAGGTGGGGTTTTGTCCCTTATGGTATTGGCTTTTATTTATCTCTATCCCCAACGAACGGACTACGAATCAGTGCTTTGGCTGAGTTTGGTTTCTCTTTTTTTTCACCAACTGGAAGAATACAGGATCGTGGGAACCTTCCCCGGTTTTGTGAATAAAGTCATGTTTAAAAGTGAAAATCCCGACCGGTATCCACTGAATACAAATACTGCTTTTTATGTGAATGTATTTTTGGGCTGGTTTCTCTATTTACTGGCTGCCCTATTTGGCGAGCGGGCCGTTTGGCTGGGAATAGCATCCATTCTGATTTCATTGGGGAATGTAATTGCTCACTCGATATTATTTAATATCAAGGGAAAAACCTTCTATAATGCGGGTTTGGCAAGCTGCTGGCTGTTTTTCGTTCCGTGCATTTACTATTTCTTCAAGACGATTTATGCCGATAATTTGGTGACGTACTCAGACTATTTAATTGGTATTCCACTGGGAATTCTTTTCAATATTGGAATATTCAAAGGCATCGGCTGGCTGGCCGATAAAAACACCACCTATATTTTTGATCAACGAAATGTTTTGCCAAAAGACCGGGAAAACAGACTCGTTGAATAAAGGAATAACAGAACTACGCTTTCATTCTCGATCGTGGTAATTGCATCCAATATTTGTGATTGAAAATCTAATATTTACCAAGTTTGCAGTGGTGCGTACCAGCGATCCAATGACCTCCAAAGGGATTTTCTCGCTGACAATCAAAACACAAGAAACAGATCGGGCAAAAGTCTCTTTAATAGGACATAGTTCCTTTGTCAGTCTTTCTTCGCCGTATACAGTCGTTCCTGATCCGGATAAAAGAAATCACCAACGGTTTTAAACCGGGCACCCTGGCGGTGGAACATCCGAATCATCTTGAAAAACTCGGAAGAAGGAGTCGTATAGGTAGAGGTACTGTCGTCAAAAGAATGGAGGAGGAGGGCAATGTTCTTTCCATGTGCTACATCATCGGCCATCATCAACATATTGTCGTCCGAAGCAAAACGGGAATTGAGGCCAACATCGTAGCAGCGGAAATTATCGGGCTGGTCTGCAAGCAATGTATACTCATGCCTTCTTTTCCAATATTCAAAAAAGCCGAAAGAGCCGCTGCAAACCGATAAAAAGCGGGTATGCAACGAATCAAATAAAGTTGGGGTATGTGCGTCGCATGCAAAGGCAAAACATTGGGGTTCAAAATGACTGGCTTTCATGAGCTGTAGACCCGAATCAATCTCCCGGTGAAGGTAAACCTGCACCTGATGTGGGTTATAACTCTTTACATCCTGTGGATGATTTAAAGTATGGTAGCCTATTTCATGGCCTTGTGCACGCAAGGTTTCAAGTCCCAGAAGACTCCGCTCGTCCATCCGGTGAAAATGACTTACATAAAATGTGGCGGTAATTCCATACTTCTCAAGAGAGTCCTGATACTTGAGCCAATTTTCTACATTGTAATCATCAAAGAGAATCAACACATTCCCAGCTGGAGCTTTGTGCACCTGCTTGCAGGAAGCAAGAAGAAGAACGATTCCTATGCTTAGAAAGACAAATTTAAAATTGAACGGAATACGCATTATATAGTAAGAAGAAGACAAGATTTTAACACAATCATTGCATGTGCCCTTATTTTTTTTTAGATGAGTAATGCGTCCGTTGCCTGATGTTCATTGAACGATGCATTGGATTGAATAGTCTTCAATTCAAAAATTTCTTTTACTCATTGATGCGTTTCAGACTGTATTCTTTGCTTACCCCATCAATGGTGATTTGCAATTGCAGGCCTTTCTTGCTTTTTGGCAAATCCTGAAGGCTGATAAGGAAAAACTGCCCCTTCTTCAGTTGGTAATCAAAATGCCTTGCTCTTCGTCCTTTGTGATCTCTTAAGACAATAGAAATCGTTTGGTCCCTGGACGAATAAAAATGAATCGGCACTTCATTGTAGAATTCGGTTGGAACCGGACTAAGCCATTGATCCGTTGAGTAATCAAAGGTACTGTCGCCACCCAACAAACGATTGGCCATCATAAAATCAGGAATACCATAACCATAGGTATTGTCCGGGTTGCTATATCTATCCGAGCTTTGGATGATGGCATTCATTACCTCAAAATTTGTTTTACCGGGGTTGGCTCCCCACAAAGAGGCTACCATGCCACACATTACCGGGGATGCGAAGGATGTCCCGTTGGAGGGGTAAAACTTTCCTTTAGATGATCCCACAAAGGTGGCGGTTGCCTGGGCACAAATAGTGGGTTTGATGCGCCCGTCGTAGGTTGGTCCATAAGAACTAAAAGTGGAATGATCCAGTTTATCATCCACACCACCAACGGTAAGAATACTGTCGGCATCCGCAGGAACGCCAACATAATGCCATTCAGCGTCGCCTTCATTTCCGGCGGCATTGCATACAATCATTCCCACGCGTGTGCACATTGTCGCAGCTTGCGACACCAGTGACCTTCCATTCAAATCTTTGTATTTCAGGTTCAGGGCAGTCATGTCGAACTGGGTATAGCCCAGAGATGAATTGATGACATCCGCTCCGATAGAATCGGCCATTTCAGCGCCTCGAATCCAGTTGGATTCTTCAATGGGGAATTCCGAAAAATTATCTTCTGTGCGTATTAGCCAATAATATGCGTCAGGCGCCGTACCGATCATCTTACCTGGAATATTACTTGCCATACAGGAGAGCACATTCATGCCATGCATATCATCTTCATAAACCAGCGTGTCTTTCTGCACCACATCCCAGGTTCCGAGAAGATGACCTGTTTCACGCATTTTATCAAAAGCTTCCATTTGGTTCATCCGAAAAAAACCGGCGTCCAAAACAGCAATCGTAATGCCTGCACCACGGTGCCCCAATCCGTGCAGCTGATCGCCTTTTAGCATGCTGATTTGTCCGAACCCAAATCCATATGCTGATTCCGTTTCAGGGTGTTTGGGCGCAGAAAGGGACATCAGGTAATCCATCATTTTATCTGCAGAAACAGGTGCCTCGTCGCTTTCCAGTTTAGCATACAAAAGGAGGGAACCTTTTACAAATGGAAGACTGCGAACGGCTTTCATTACGCTAGTATCCGAGCATTGAACCGTTACTGCATTGAACCATTTGGAGGCATGAAGCATTTTTACACCCTTGGCCTCAATCTGGTTCCAATAGTCCATGGTGATGGGCAAATCGCGTTCAGTAATGGAAATGCTTTGTTTATTTCTGCGCTCAATGGCTTTGGATGATAAGAAGGCCTCCGGTTGATCAACCGTATACCCATTATTGTTTTTATCACTGAGTTCAACCCAAAATTTGTAGACCATTTGCTGAGCCTGAGTTTGAATCGAGGCGGCCAGCAGGATAGTGGCAACAAGGCATTTCTTCATTTTTCGGAATTTTGCCGGAAAGGTAAGGAAAATTATACCTCGAAGGAGGATTCGATCCAACCTCCGCCGATGACATCATCTCCTTCGTAGAAAACAGCAGATTGTCCGGGAGCGATAGCGTTCACTTTTGTATTGAATTCCACTTTCACCCGGTCATTGTCCTGATGCAGATGCGCCATAGCACCCGCATCTTTGTAGCGGATTTTGGTTAAGGCTTCCATGTTTTCCGGAATAGAGTCGTATTTCTGCAGGCTCAGTTTGCGTACCCACATACCATTGCGCTCCAGTTCTTCTTTGCGACCTAAAACAACCGTATTCGAGTCCGGATGAATTTCGGTAACATACATTGGTTCGCCCAGCGCGATTTCCAGTCCTTTTCTTTGTCCGATGGTATAAAATGGATAACCCTTATGTTGTCCGAGCACCGTGCCGTCGGCCAGCACGAAGTTTCCTCCGTCTACACGCTCTTCCAGTCCTTCTACACGGTTACGTAAAAACTGCCGGTAATCATTATCAGGTACAAAGCAGATCTCGTAGCTTTCGCTTTTTTTGGCAAGATCGATATAGCCCATATCCACCGCCATTTGTTTGATTTGTGTTTTGTGGAATTGTCCCATAGGGAACAAGGTGCGGGCAAGGTTTTTCTGAGCAAGTCCCCAAAGCACATAGCTCTGATCTTTGTTCAGGTCTTTTCCTCTGGAGATGAAATGACGTCCATTGTCTTCATTGAAATTCCTTTGAGCATAGTGACCGGTCGCAATAAACTCGCAATCCAGTTTATCTGCCCGCTTAAGGAGCGCCTCCCATTTGATATGGGTATTGCAAAGCACACAGGGGTTCGGGGTCCGGCCGGCAAGGTATTCATCGACAAAGTTGTCAATTACAAAATCACCAAACTCATCCCGGATATCCAGAATAAAGTGATGGATGCCATGTTCCACCGCAATGGCACGTGCGTCGTTGATGGAGTCGAGACTGCAGCAGCCGGTCTCCTTTCCATTCACCTTGGAGCTTTCATAGTCCCAGGTTTTCATAGTGATTCCAACAACCTCATAACCCTGCTCGCGAAGCATGATAGCCGTTACCGTACTGTCAATTCCCCCGCTCATGGCGACCAAAACTTTTCCGTGCTTACTCATTGCGCAGCAAAGTTACGAAGTTTGGAATGAATCTAAATAGGGTTTATGGTTTATGGTGTCTTGGTTTGGTTTTTATGAGTTGTAGATGGATTAAACTATAAACCATTAACCATAAACGTTTAAACCACGATTACCCCATGTAGACAATCACGCAGGCAGCCACTACCAGTGTTAAGAAATTGTAGGTGGTGTTGATCGCTAATAATTTATAGGAGGGTTTTTCCCAGGCGAATCGACTGAGGTCGCCGGGCAAATAAAAGCCAAGCCAGGTGAAGAAAGCTGCGTCGAGGGCCATGCCTATTTTGGTCATTTCGGAATGAGACTCAATACCCCAGGTGACCGGGTTCCACACAGCAATGTTGTGTGTGAATACCCAGACCATTAATAATTGACCGACAATCATCAACACCATGCCCCGAATAAATACGAAGTTGCTTGGTTTTTGTCCGGTATCCATTCCGAGCTCTTTGGCCCAGGCTTTTCCGAATAAGGGTGTGTACCAAAGGAAGCCCAAGAAGAAATTGGCAATAACGGCAACAATAACGGCCGTGTAATTAATGTGAATGCTAGGTTCCATAATATTTGTCTTTAAATGCTTGATAACGAATCTACTCTATTTTTTAAAATGTCGAACGTTTCGGATATGTATCTTTGAGCCCTTTGAAAAACTACCCGCAACATATTGAGGAAAAACTGGGCTTCGACCAGATTCGAAGTCGGGTTGCAGCATTCTGCTTCGGACCCCTTGGCAAAGAACTAACTCAAAAAGCTTCGTTCAGCACGAAGAAGGACAAGATTCGGCTTTGGTTAGGGCAGGTACACGAGTGGATCGTGTTATTGGATGGGGAAGAACAGTTTCCGGAAGGGCATTACCTGGATATCAGCAAGGCGCTTAATAAACTGAATATTGAAGGATTCTTTCTGAGCGAAGATGAGTTTCATCAGATACGTCTGAGCCTCCGAACCATCGACGCGGCCGCACGATTCTTTCACACGCATCAGGAGGATTGTCCCTTGTTGTTTGAGCTCATTAAAGAAGTAGCTCCGCAAAGGCAATTGATTCAGGAGATTGAAAAAGTCATCGACGAGGAAGGACATATACGAAACAATGCAAGTCAGGAACTGAATCAGATTACCAGTACCATTGCCAAATACGAAAGGGAATTGCATAAGAAAACTCTGCAGATTTACCGGAAAGCGAAAGAAGAAGGATGGACAGCTGATACAGACATCAGTGTTCGGGAAGGACGGTTAGTGATTCCGGTTCTGGCAGAACACAAGCGCAAACTCAAAGGGATTGTTCACGATGAGTCGGGTTCCGGACAAATTCTTTATATCGAGCCCTCGGAAATTATCGAATTGAACAATGAGTTGCGCGAGTTGCAGTTGGAACGAAGAAGAGAGATTGAGAAAATATTAAGGACCCTCACCGCACGTTTGGTTCCGGAAGCTCCTGCTTTAAAGCAGTTCAATCAGAAGCTGGGAGTTCTGGATTTTATCCGCGCCAAAGCACTTTTTGCCCGCGATATGGATGCCCGTGTACTGGAAATTCGGGAGGATGAAGGGGTAGACTGGAAAAAAGCCTTCCACCCCCTGTTGCTCCTGCATCACCGGGTAACGAAAAGTCCGACTCTTCCATTAAACATCCATCTTGACAAAGAAGGAAGAATCCTAATAATCAGCGGTCCGAATGCCGGAGGTAAATCAGTGACCCTGAAAAGCACCGGCCTTCTGCAATATATGACACAGTGCGGTTTTCCGGTTCCTGTGGGAGATGGAAGCGTCACACAGGTATTCAAACAAATTTTTATAGATATCGGCGATGAACAGTCGCTCGACAACGATTTGTCGACCTATTCCTCCCATCTGAATAATATGCGGCATTTCCTGCATTTTGCGAGAAAGGGAACTCTCATCCTCATTGATGAATTCGGGACAGGCACTGATCCGCAGTTTGGGGGGCCGATGGCAGAAGCTATACTGGAAGAACTCAACCGCAAGAATTGTTATGGGGTCATCACCACCCATTACAGCAATTTGAAATTGATGGCGAATCGAATGCCGGGGCTGATCAATGGAGCAATGGCATATGATGCCGATGAACTTCAACCTTTGTACCGATTGGAAATTGGCAAACCGGGTTCCAGTTTCGCATTCGAGGTGGCAGCAAAAATTGGTTTGCCGGATTCGATCATTCAAAGAGCCCGAAAGAAAGTGGGAGCCAAGCAGAAGAATGTAGATGACCTACTGATCAGTTTAGAGAAAGAGAAGATGGAAGCCTTGGAGCAAATGGAGAAAGCCAAAAATGCCGAGGCACATTATGAACGTTTGAAAATGGAGTACAACGGACTCAAACAAAACCTGGAGGAACGTCGAAAAATCATTCTTCAGCAAGCCAGAGAGGAAGCGTATAGTCTGCTTAAAAATTCCAACAGTCTTATTGAAAGAACAGTGCGTGAATTAAAGGAGACCGCGAAAAATGGAGAGACCAAAACAGCCCAACGAAAAGAGCTCAACGAAACCCGCAAAAAATTGGAAAACCAGCTGAAGCAGGAAAAAACAATCGAACCCAAAGAGAAGCCCCTCGTTGGAGATCAGGTGAAGATTATTGGTCAAAGTTCTGTGGGGCGTTTGTTAGAAATTCATAAAAACAAAGCCACGGTGGAATTTGGTGAGATGCGCACTCAGGTGGATCTGAAAAGACTTGAAAAGGTTGGTCGCAAAGAAGCTCGTTCACTAAAACATGCTCTGGGCGGCTTTGATACCCAGAAGGAGATGGCAGAGTTTAAGATGGACATCGACCTTCGCGGAAAAAGAGGAGATGAGGCGGTAAAGGAGGCCATTGCGTTTCTCGACCGTGCCATTATACTGGGCTTCGATAAAATTCGCGTCATCCATGGAAGAGGTGACGGTATCCTGAAAAAACTCATCCGTCAGGAGTTCAAACAAATACCTGCAGTAGACCGCATGGAAAACGAACACGAGGACTTTGGTGGAGACGGTATTACCGTGGTTTACCTTAAATAGGTGATGGGTTTTAGGATGATTGATCCTATTAATTCAGATAGAATGAGGGTATTATTCCGGTAGCGTCGCAATGCATAGCAATGCTACCGGGAATCCCGATTTGATTCGACCGGGATTGGCTGCGAAATATTCGATTTTCAAAACGACTTATTGGCTTTTTCTGTCTTGCCTCCGGTTTCTGACGTCCCTTATACTCCTGTACTCAGTACTGAAGTACTTCAAAAGTATTTCATCTAAATAGAATATTCTTCTGAAGTAAAAATCAAAACATTAGTAACTTCGAAGTATGACCAAACTTTACGGATTGACTATTATCCTTTTGGGCTTGTCTTTCCAAGCGACCGCTCAAATCAACATCAGCTCCGGCGACATGCCGAAGGCCAACGATACCTTCAATTATGTTACCATCAATCCCACCAGCATCCTGGGGCTTTTAAACCAAAGTGGAGCGAATCAATTTTGGTCGGTGAAGGTGTCGCCGCTGAGTTTGAAAAATCAGAATATCTATAAAAACTCCCTGAATACACCTTATGCATTTTACTTTTTCAATACAGTTGGGGAGAAAATAGCTGACAGCATCGGATTACTTCAATTCAAAATGGAAGATGTTTATCAGTTTTATTCAAGTACCAGCGGTGCCTATAAGGCAAAAGGGATGGGATTTAAAATAAGTTTGGCACCCATTCCTCTGGCAGGAAATTATGGCACACCCGACCGGATTTATAAGTTTCCAATGAATTATGGAAACCGCGACAGCAGTGGTTTCGATTTGAATATCTCAATTCCGTTGGTGGGATCATACGGTCAATCAGGATATCGGATAACGGAGGTAATTGGCTTTGGAAAAGTTGTAGTGGTAAACGATACCTTCGATTGTCTCCAGGTACGTTCCGATATTGTTGGGTCAGACAGCATTGAAGTTCAGGGTGTTAAATTCGGAATTCACCGACATACCCGGGAATACAAATGGCTGACTAAGCAATACCGCGCACCGATTGTCATTGTGAGTGGAAGTGTTTTGTCCGGACAATTTGTTCCGGGTAAGGCACAATACATGGACCTCCAACCAAAACAAAGCGGAGCCGGTTCAACAGGTATCGACAATCCTGTCCCAGATCAGAAAACTTTGCTTTATCCGAACCCTGCCCAAAACCATATTTTCAAAACGGATGAGGTGGTTTTGGTGGAAGCCTGGAATTCTATTGGACAAAAGCAGGAAATTATATGGACTAACCAAACCGGACATATCGATTGGTCGCCGGGGGTGTATATTCTGAAAGTTCATAAAACCGACGGCAGCAGTGAAAGCATGCGACTGGTTGTGACGCAATAGGAGTTTTCTTTTCTTTGCAGCATGCGTGGAATCCTGCTTTGCTTAATCTTACTTTCCCTTCAAGCCCGGTCGCAAGTGCTGATAACCGCCAAACTGGACGGGAAATTTGGACTGCTGGACAGTAGCGGAAACTGGTTCATGGCACCCAAACAGGATTCCCTGGGCACTTTCTTTCATCAAACGGTTGCATTTAATAATAAGGGCAAATGGGGACTTCTTCATGCCAGTGGAAGATTAATCAGTCCCGCGGCATGGACTGATATTTCCTACGAAGAGGAAGGTAAAATAGCCGTTTACGATGGCCAGTATTGGGGTTATATCGATCTTCTGGGAAAAACTCTGATTGCACCGCAATTTCTGGAGGCAGATGATTTTCACGAAGGATTGGCAGGTGCCTCGAAGCTGGAAGAAAACTGGGGTTATATCGATAGCACCGGCCGCTGGTTTATTGCCCCTCAATACACATTTGTCGCGGAGTTTGAGCACGGACTGGCCTATGTGGAAGATGACGATGAAGCTTTTTACATCAATCGAAAGGGCGAAAAACAAGCCCCGGAAACCAAACAATCAGGAAATTACCGCGACATTACACCAAGCGGGAAAATGGGGATTCGGAAAAGGAGCGGTGCCTGGCTGCTGTCGCCTTTATACGATAACCTGAGCCTTCGTTCAGGGGCTACTTATTTCTTTTATCTGGATGGCAAATGGGGACTCGTAGACACAACAAACGTCAGACTTTTTCCCAATAAGCTGGATCAAATTCGTCCATTTTCAGAAGGACTTGCTCCCGTTCAACTCAATGGTAAATGGGGCTATATGGACCGCCAGGGGCACATGGTGATACCCGCAATCTTTGAAGAAGCGCGTTCCTTTTCGTATAACAGGGCCGTGGTGAAATTCAATGGATTTTTTGGTGTCATTGACAAGGGAGGAAACTTTGTGGTTTCGCCACGATTTCAGGACATTCTTGGCAGATTCCAGAAACTGAGCCCGGACGAAGAGGCACAATGGGAAATCGAATTGGATTAGAATCGGGTACTTCCCACGAATTTTACTACAGTTCGTTGAGAGACGTTAAAATCAATGCAAGTGACGGTTTAATCGCAATTCTTACCGCTTCACTCATTTCTAAATGATTAGATAAAGTGTAATTTTCACCTTTGTCCCATCAATTGCAATATATGAATCGAGTAATGAAGTGTTTTTTCCTTGTTGCGGTATCTTTTACAGTTGTTTCCTGTGGTAAAAAAACGGCCACGATTCATCCGGAGTACCGCAACCTGACAGAGGCAGTCTATGCATCGGGGAATTTATACCCGGCAGAAGAATACAAGCTTTTTTCCAATGTGCAGGGAACGCTTCTGAAACGATTGGTGGAGGCCGGAGACTCAGTGCATGTGGGAAGTCTTTTGTTTTTATTGGATGAAAAAGTAGACCTCAGCCGCCTGAATGCTGCAGCACAGGCAATCCGTTTAGCCCAACTCAATGCAGGTCCGGAATCGCCGGTGATTCATGAAATGGAAGCTGCTCTGGCCTCACTTAAAGAAAAATACCAACAGGATTCGCTAAACTATGCACGCTATCAGGTACTCTATAAAAAAGATGCGGTCAATAAGAAATCACTGGAACAAACGCAGTTAGCTTTTGAAGTAACCAAAAACGATTACTTTTCCAAAATCACCGCGCTAAGTCGAACAAAAAAACAACTGCAGGTTGAATTGGCCAATGCCCGGGCCAACTACGAAATGCAATTACAACAGGTAGATGACCACGCTCCCATTAGCCGTGTAGATGGATTGGTATACGAGGTGTTGAAAGAAGAAGGAGAAGCAGTTCGTCCTGGAGAGCTTCTGGCCATTTTGGGAGAATCGGATAAGATGATTATTCGTTTGCAGGTAGATGAGCTGGATATTCGTCGGGTGCATGTCGGGCAGGAAGTAATCGTTCGTTTCGACATCGATCAAAATCAAATTTATAAAGCACATATTACCCGCATTTACCCGAAGCTTAATAAGGTTGACCAAAGTTTCCGGGTGGAAGCCAAATTTGACGAAAGTGGTCCGACAGGACTTTACGGGCTCACCCTCGAAGGAAATATCATTGTTCAAAAGAAACAGCATGTGTTGTGCATCTCCCGCGATTTGCTGCTTCCCGGCGATTCGGTTCGCGTTCAGTCGGATGAGGGAGGAAAGAAAGTGAAGATAGAAACCAGTGCCATGGATTGGGATTATGTCGAAGTGACAGGTGGATTAGATGAAGATCAGGATTTAATAGCACGCTGATGTGGTTCAACCGACTCAATCTTAAAATTGCCCGTATCCATCTTTTCTCTAAAAAGAAACAAACAGTAATTGCCTCTCTTGGCGTCACTTTCGGTATCGCCATGTTTGTTTTGATGATCAGTGTGATGACTGGTGTAAACAAGCTGCTGGAAGATACACAGCTTACCAGCACACCCCATGTTCGGATTTACCGGGATGTGGGGCATGAACGTCCAACTCTCCTGAGCCTCTACAATTCGGGCGACACCAATTGGAACCTGGTTCATCATCAAAAACCAAAAGACGAGCCACTGAATCTTCGTAACGGATTACTCATCGCCCGCTCTTTGGAGAAAAACCCCGCCGTATTGGGTGTCTCACCTCAGGTAAGCAGTCAGGTTTTTTTCAACTATGGTCCGGCACAGCTGAGCGGAATGCTGGTGGGGGTAGACATGGAAAAGGAAGATCGACTCTACAATGTGCGTAGCAAAGTAAAATCCGGGAGTCTGGAAGCCTTGGTATCCAGCAACGATGGGATATTGATGGGCAAAGGACTGGCAGACAAAATGCAGGTGAAGGCGGGGGATAAGGTAACCGTGACCACTCCGAAGGGCGATGTGGTGCTGCTTCGTGTAGTCGGTACTTTTCAAATGGGGATTGGAGCCATTGATAATGTTCGATGCTATACCTCCTTGCAAACAGTGCAGAAGATTCTTCAGCAAAACACCCGGTATATCACCGATATCCATGTGAAATTACTGGATTTAAATAAATCGACCCCACTTGCCAGAGAATGGCAGGACCGATTCGGATACCGTGCGGAAGACTGGGAAACAGCCAACGCAACGATTTTGGTGAGCTTTACCATTCGAAATATTATGACAGGGGTGGTGGTGATGACCCTCCTGGTGGTGGCCGGTTTTGGTATTTACAACATTATGAACATGACCGTGTACGATAAGATGAAAGACATTGCTATTATGAAAGCCACAGGTTTTGAAAGCAAAGACATAATAGGAGTTTTCATCTCTCAGGCGGCATTTATCGGATTGATGGGTGCAGTGGTCGGACTCTGTATTGGATATATCCTGAGCTATTTGGTTTCGCGGGTTCCTTTCGATGGAGGAGAATTTCTCAGTGTGGATCATTTTCCGGTGAATTTCGATCCCAAATTCTATGTGTTCGGGATTGTGTTTGGCGTGGTTACGACCATTCTTGCAGGCTATTTCCCCTCCCGGAAAGCCTCAAAAGTCGATCCGGTGGAAATATTAAGAGGATAAGGATGGAAAAGGTTTTAGTAGCAAAAGGACTCAATAAATACTTTACGGAACCAAACCGCTTTCAGGTATTGAAGAATATTACATTCTCTGTGGAGAAAGGGGAGTTCCTGAGCGTGATTGGAAAATCGGGTTGCGGCAAATCTACCTTGTTATACCTCCTGAGTACCATGGATACCGACTACGAAGGAAGCATCGAGATGAAAGGGCAGTTGCTCACCGGAAAAGGCCAGAACGAACTGGCAAAATTCCGAAACAAGAACCTCGGTTTTGTATTTCAGTTTCATTACCTCTTGCCTGAATTTTCGGCATTAGAGAATGTGATGCTGCCCGCTTTAAAATTGGGCGAATATTCCAAAGAAGAGATTGAAAGCAGGGCGTATGAGAAATTGAAACTGCTCGACATGCACGACTATGCTTTGAAGAAAAGCACGAAACTTAGTGGCGGACAGCAACAAAGGGTTGCCATTGCCCGGGCCTTGATCAACGATCCGGCCATCATCATGGGCGATGAACCCACCGGAAACCTCGACAAAGCCAATACCGATACGGTTTTCAATATTTTCAAGGAGCTATCGAGGGAAATGGGACAAACCATTATCACTGTGACCCACGACCGGGATTTCGCCAATAGCAGCGATCGCATTATTGAAATGAGCGATGGAGAAATTATTAAAGGGAATTAGAGCCACCTGGGACCGCAAACTGGTTTACATCTTTGCAGCCGTAATATCATTGGTTGGCTTTGCCGGGAGAGGACTGTACTTCGATACCATGCCATCGAACCTCAATCTGTACATTACCTTCTTTTCTTTTATTGTCCTGGTGTCTATTTGGGAGGTCTTTTCTTTCCTCAACCGTACCCTGAAAAAACGTTTCCCACTGGATAAAGCGCCAATACCCCGGGTAGTGATACAAATTGGGTTGGGAACGATTTTCCTTTTTTCCTTGCGTGCTCTGGGAATTCATTTGTTGGGAGATTATTTCCCGGTTGAGTTCAATTGGGCTTTTCGTGCGGCCATTTATGTCGTTGATTTTTTCCTTACCGCCTGTGTCAATTCTTTGTTCTTCATCTCAGAATACATCGAGAAATGGAAGCAGGGGGTGCAAAGGGCCGATCGGCTGGAAAAGGAGAAGACCCAGGTGCAATTCGATAACTTAAAGAATCAATTGAATCCGCATTTCTTGTTCAATGCACTGACTTCCTTAAACAGCCTGATTAAAACAGATCCCAAACTGGCCAGCGAATTTCTGCAGAACATGAGTCGGATTTACCGCTATGTATTGCAGCACAAAGACAAGGACGTGGTAAGCCTTCGGGAAGAAAAGGATTTTGTAGCCGATTACCTGTTTCTGATGGATACCCGGTTTGGAGAAGCCTTTGAGTTCAAAGAAGCTATTGATGAAAGGATGATGGATAAAGGCATTGTTCCGGTAACCTTGCAGATTCTCATAGAAAATGCGTTGAAACACAATACCATTTCATTGAAAAAGCCTTTGCATTTGCGTTTGTATACGGAAAACAACTACCTGGTGATGGAAAACAATTATCAGCCTAAAAATCGGGTGGAAGGCAGCAATAAATTGGGTCTGGAAAATTTAAAAAACCTCTATAGCTATTTAAGTGATCGTCCATTGGATTGGCAAATAGAGGAGGGCATATTTCGTATTCAAATCCCACTGATAGACTGATGAAGATATTGATAATAGAAGATGAAGCCCTGGTGGCGAAAGAGCTCAGCACGCAATTGTCGGATTGCTTGCCCGAAGCAGAAATTCTGGCCGTTATTGACTCGGTGGAAGGCGGAAGGGAATGGCTGAATAAGCATAGCTTACCTGATCTCATCTTCAGCGATATTCAACTGGCAGATGGAACAAGCTTTGAAATCTTTGAGAACTTCGATCTCCATACTCCGGTAATCTTCACCACTGCATACGACGAGTATGCACTGAGAGCCTTTAAATTGAACAGCATCGACTATTTGCTCAAGCCCATCCGTCAAGAGGATTTATGTCGCTCCATCGATAAATTCAAATCCCTTCGGGAAAGAAGTAGTCCGGAATTTATACAAGCACAATTTGCTCATCTTTTTCAGGATTTACGCGCTGGAAAAAAGTATAAGTCGCGCTTTGCCGCGCACCAGGGTCAAAGCATGGTACCAGTACCCATGGAGAAGCTCAGTGGTTTTGTAAAAGATGAGATTATCTTTTTGCTTACAAAAAGCGGGGAGAAGCTTATCACCGATTACCATACTTTGGACGAACTGGAAGAATTGCTCGACCCGAAATTGTTCTACCGCGCCAATCGGCAATATATAGTGCAGATCGAAGCCATTCTGGGATTCAAACCTCATTATACGGGAAAATTGATTTTACAATTGGAAGGGCATAAGGATGAGGTGGTGGTGAGCCGCGAAAAGGCAGCTTCCTTCAAACGTTGGTTTGAAGAAGAAGACTGATCGAAATGCTTTATATTCGGGGTAGATGAACAATTCCTCCCGATTGGCTGATACAGCCTATTTACTCATTATTCTGCTGATAGGTGGCTATTTGTTAAGCATTGGAAAAATGCTGGTAGTGCCCATCATCTTCGCCATCATCCTGGCCTTTTTGATGTATCCCTTATGCCGTTGGCTGGAGAAGAAGCAATTCCACCGGATTTTAGCCATATTGATCACAATGCTCAGTACCCTGACATTAATTGTTGGGGTAATAATACTCTTTACCAATCTTTTCGCCGGACTGGTGACGGACATGGATGATTTTCGCTGGAAAGTAATTCAAACAGTACAGTCGAGCATTAATTGGGTGGCATCCATTCCGATGTTACAGGATAACCTGGAGCCTATTTTGAAAGAAGGCGGTAAAGGACTGTTAAACCAGGTAAGCAATGTTCTGGGGTCAACGCTGATATCCTCTACCTCTTTGGTAGGATACCTTGGAATCATTCTGGTCTATACCTTTTTGTTTTTATTGTACCGGAGCGCCTTTAAGAAGTTTATTCTGAGTTGGTTTAAAGATGACAGGGTTGGGCAAATTGAAAGTATGTTGTATCAGTTTCAATCGGTTACCCAGAATTATTTCTTCGGGCTTCTCATTGCCGTTGGAATACTCGGAACCATCAATACCATTGGGCTTTACATCATCGGTATTGAACATGCCTTTCTGTTTGGCTTCTTTGCTGCCTGCCTGACAATTATCCCGTATATCGGTACGACCATCGGTGGATTGCTCCCGACGTTGTTTGCCTTGATTAATTACGATGAACTTTGGAAACCCATTGCGGTCATCATCTTCTACCAGGCCGTTCAAATGCTTGAAGGTAATTTTATCACCCCAAAAATTGTGGGAGACAAGGTCAGCATCAATCCATTGGTTGCAATTATTGTTCTGATTTTCGGTGGCTTTTTCTGGGGCATCGTTGGCATGATTCTCAGCTTGCCACTGACGGCTATTGCCCGCATCCTTCTTTCCAATTTCGAATCAACCAAGCCCTTTGCTTATCTGCTGAGCAATGATTTTAAGAGCAAGTGAGATAGAATAAGGTTTCTGGGGAATAGGTATTAGGTTCAGGAGTCACTTCGAGCCTGTCGAGAAGTGCTTCCTTCAGGGACATTACTACATTGCAGTTCTCGACAGGCTAACTGACTTTAAACTTAAAACCGCTTCTTTAGTCTGGCGTCTGCCGTCTGAAATCTGTCGTTTCTTGAAACCTAAAACTACTGCTGGGGTTCAGGGTACAAGCTCGAAAGTCTAACATCGAATCTCGAACATCTTCAACCAGTTCTCGACAAGCTCGAACTGACTTAAAACTTAACACTTAAAACTTAAAACGATTTCTGGCGTCTGCTGTCTGAAATCTGTCGTTTTTTGAAACCTAAAACTACTT
>WGMZ01000022.1 GCA_016124735.1 Bacteroidota bacterium | reverse complement strand
GTTTCGCTAAAAAAGCACTCGGCCGGGACGGCCTGAGTGCTATCAGATCTTATTTTGACCGCGATAAAATATCGCTCGGGCCTTCCGGGCCGAGCGATTCCAGATTTTGAATTTGACCAATTGCATCTCTTACTTCTCTCAACTGACGAACAATCTCCTCATTCCGTAAATTTCCAATGCTCCCCTGGTGGGTGTGATTTAGCGCCTCGTTCCATTCAAATTTTCCAGCTTCTACATCCATTCCCACCTCGCGGTAGGCCTCGCGGAAGGAGAATCCGTCCAAGACTTTTTGATTCACCGCTTCCACCGTAAACAGATAGCGATACAATTCGTTCCCGGTCAGATTGTCCTGAACCTCAATTGCCTTCATCATCTCAGTAGCCATTTGAAAGCACGCCTTGATATCATCTATTGCGGGAAATAATGCCTCTTTGAATAATTGCCAGTCGCGGTGATAACCTGAAGAGAGGTTTGCCTGAATCAAACTGAGCTGATTGGGGAGATTGATCAGACGGTTGCAACGGGCACGAATCAACTCGAACACATCGGGATTTTTCTTGTGCGGCATAATACTGGACCCGGTGGTATAGGTGTCAGGAAATCTGACAAAAGCAAAATTCTGACTCAAGTATAAAACCATATCCTGGCTCATTTTGCCCAGAGTAAAAGCCAATGCCGACATAGCTACAGCCATTGCTTTTTCACTCCTTCCGCGACTCATTTGGGCATTGACAACATTCCAGTGGAGGTCGGAAAAACCCAGTTCTTTGGTCGTCATCTCCCGATCAATAGGAAAGCTGGATCCATATCCTGCAGCAGATCCCAATGGATTCTTATCGATGAGTTTTACTGCCGCATGGACATTCCATAAATCTTCTGCCAGACATTCACTCCAGGAAGCAAACCACAACCCAAAAGAAGATGGCATAGCCACCTGATAATGGGTGTATCCCGGAAGCAAAACTTCCTTATTCTTCTCGCTCAATTCCAACAACAGAGTTGCAAATTCCTGTACCATTTGATGAATCGCCAATAACTCGGATTTGAGATAAAGCTTCATATCCACCAATACCTGGTCGTTACGGGACCGAGCCGCATGAATTTTCTTTCCGCTTTCACCCAGCTTTTCAGTCAGGAGAAATTCGACCTGAGAATGTACGTCTTCCATCCCTTCTTCTATGCTGAATTCGCCGGCTTTGACTTTTTCCAGTAAAGCTTCCATCTCTGGTAGCAGCACCCTGCGGTCTTCCTCTGATATCAATCCGGTTTTCGCCAACATATTGACGTGGGCGATGCTGCCTCGGATATCGAACTCGGCCAATCGAAGGTCCCAATGGCGATCTTCTCCAGCCGTGAATTCATGAATGAGACGGCTTATATCCGATTCCTCTCCTTGAGTCTTACTCCATAGTTTCTTCATCTATCCAGGTTTTAATCAGCTCCACATAGAGAGGAACTGCATCTTCGATTTCATTCTGTAAAATATATTCTTCGGCGGTATGTGAACGGGCCGAATCACCGGGTCCAATCTTAACTGCGGGATACGGTATCAGACTCCAGTCAGACAATGTCGGTGAGCCGTAACTTGAAATTCCCATTTTATCCAACACCTTGAATACTGCATGATTTGTCGGCGTCCCACTCGCCTTCAGACGTTCGCTTCGCACCTTCAACGTTCCCTTGCAATGGGACTGCAATTCTTCCAGCACTTCGTGATGTGTGTAGTGCTCGTTAAGACGAATATCCACCGTGTAGCGGCAGGCATCCGGCACGCTATTGTGCTTTTCGCCGGCCTCAATCACGGTAAGATTCATACTCACCGGACCCAGGGTATCTGAAACTTTTTCAAAACGGTAATTCTGAAAGAACCGAATATCCTCCAATGCTTCATAAATCGCATTAATCCCTTCATTTCGTGCCGCATGTCCTGCAATTCCTTTCACTACTCCATCGATCACTATCAACCCGCGTTCTGCCACTGCTGCTTGCATTCCTGTGGGCTCTCCTACCAGCACCAGGTCTGCTTCAGGCAAGCTAGCGAGCATGGAATCCACTCCTCCCTTACCTGAATTTTCCTCCTCTGCGCCGGCTACCCAGATGAGGTTCAGTGGCACTTCTTCCTGAACAAGAATCCGGAAAGCCGCCAACATGGAAACCACCGATGCACCGGCGTCATTGCTACCTAACGCGGTGAGTTTTTTCTTGTTCCATTGCCCACCAAAAGGATTGCTGATCCAGCCCTCCGCAGGTTTCACCGTGTCGATATGGGAATGGAACCAAAGAGTTTTCGACGTATTTTCCGGATGATGTTCCAGCCATACATTGTTCCCCTGTCGCTTTGGAGTATAGCCCCAGGATTGAAGGGTTTTCATCAGCAAATCGGCTTTGTCTTGTTCCTCTCCGGAATAGGCTTGTACACAGAGCAAAGCCTCCAGCAACTCCAAAGATTCCTGTATGGTATTCTCAGGCGACAACATAGGTGGCTGATTGTGGTTTTTCGTTTAGGATATCCTGAAGATTTGATGCCGAGCCAATAAGAACAAGCGACACGCCGGCTTCAACGGCCTCGGCCGCATTCTTCAATTTGGGCAACATTCCTGCGTTAATAATCCCTTGTTCCTGAAGACTGGAAATATCATTAAGATGAACGAGGGGAATTAAACTATCCTCCTCTTCCACATCTTTCATCACCCCTTTCTTTTCAAAGAGGTACACCAGATTGACTTCATATTTTTCCGCCATACCAGAAGCAATAACAGAAGCCATTGTATCGGCGTTGGTATTGAGCATATGTCCATCTCCATCATGGGTTAAGGCGCAAAACACCGGTATCATCTTCTTCTCTAATATGAGCTCAAGGAAGGAACTGTCGAGGTATTCCTTTTTCGGGTCGCCCACCCAGCCAAATTCAACAGGTTCGGGAGAACGTTTATCTGCTTTGAGCACATTTCCGTCTGCTCCGGTCAGGCCAATGGCGTTGCAACCATTTGACTGAAGACGAGCCACTACTTTTTTATTCAACTCGCCCGCATAGGCCATCAAAGCGATATTGAGCGTTTCGCTGTCGGTGATGCGACGGCCGTCCACCATGCGTTGTGGCACATTCAGTGCCTCAGCCAATTCAGTGGCACGTTTGCCTCCACCATGCACCAGAATAAGGGGTTCCTGAATGCCTGTCAGTTCCTTCAATACGGCCTTCAGCGCCTGTTCCTGGTCGAGCACTTTGCCGCCAATCTTAATGACCCACAGTTTCTTTCCGTTTTTCATGGATTGATTCAATCATCTTTTTCAAAACCACCTGTGCCGACCAAAGCCGGTTTTCCGCCTGGTTCAATACCATGGAACGAGGCGAGTCCAGAAGTTCATCACTCAACTCAATATTCCGGCGTACCGGCAGGCAATGCATAATTTTCGCCTCGGAAGCTCCTTTCAGACTGTCTTCCCGCAACATCCATTCTCCACCTCCATTATATGTTTTCCCATAAGGTTCGCGCATCGACCAGTTTTTCACGTAGATGAAGTCGGCATCCTCCAATGCCTCCTGTTGATTATGGGTGATAAAAGCGCCATCGGTAAAGGAAGGGTCCAGTTCCAGGCCTGCCGGATGAGCAATATGCAATTCATGCCCGGTAGCGAGCATCCATTCTGCAAAAGAATGCGGAACCGCCTGCGGCAATGCCTTCACATGGGGTGCCCAGGTCAAAGCAATCTTTGGTCGTTTCTTTTTGCTGTGTTCGGCAATCGTAATGAGATCCGCCAGACTTTGCAACGGATGCCGTGTGGCACTTTCCATGCTCAGTAAAGGCTTGTCCACGTATTTGCCAAAAGAGCGAAATACCGTTTCCGCATCATCTTCTACTTTGCTCATCAATCCGGGGAAGCTGCGCAGCCCAACGATGTCAAAGTAACGACCGATTACTCCGGCCGCTTCTTTTACATGTTCCGGTTTATCCTGATTCATCACAGCCCCTTCGCCGAATTCCAGTCCCCAGGTATCGGAGCCCATATTGAGTACCTGAACCTCCATCCCTAAATTTTTGGCTGCCATCTCCGTACTTAAGCGGGTACGCAAACTCGGATTCAGAAAGACCATTCCCAGCTTGAGGCCTTGTCCGAATTCGTTGAACTGCACATGTCCGTTTTTCATCTCCAGGGCTTCCTCCACCAATTGAGGAATTGACGAAACATCCGCCACACTTAAGAACTGCTTCATGCCCGGACCTCCTTATTCAATGCCTTTTTCAATCCATCCACAAATTGCTGCAATTCGTTTTCCTGAACATTCAGTGCAGGCAACAGGCGAACGGTATTGGGCTGGGATGCGGAGCCGGTAAATATTTTTGAATCGCTTAATAGCATCTTCCGTATTTGTGCGGCAGGGTAAGGTGTCTGAATTCCAAGCATCAATCCGGTACCCCGCACTTCTTCGACTCCCGGAATGGCTTTGAGTTCAGGTATCAATTTCTCTCCCAGGATTTTTGCACGTTCCACCAGTTTCTCTTCCCGGATGATTTCCAGAACGGCCAATGCCGCAGCACAAGCCAGATAGTTCCCTCCGAAAGTTGTTCCCAGCAAACCATGTTTAGCCTGAAATTTTGGAGACAATAGTGTGCCTGCCACCGGGAACCCATTCCCCATTCCCTTAGCAATGGAGATGATGTCTGGTTTTACCCCGCTCAATTGATGCGCGAAAAATGCACCGCTGCGACCATATCCTGATTGGACCTCATCTAAAATCATCACGGCTCCATTGGCATCACACAAGCGACGAACCAACCGCAGGTATTCGGCTGTTGGCGTATAAATACCCGCTACTCCCTGGATACCTTCGATCATCACAGCTGCCACTTCTTCGTTCATAGCATTCTCCAGTGCTTCCAGGTCATTGAGCGGAATGAATTCGATAAAATCGACCGCATTCATCGAGGCCACAATCGATGGGTTATCGGTAGCCGCAACGGCTAGTGAAGTACGCCCATGGAAGGAGCCCTTCATCACAATGAGCTTTTTTCTTCCGGTATGAAAAGAGGCCATTTTCAAGGCATTCTCATTGGCTTCCGCTCCTGAGTTGGAAAGGAAGAGCTGATAGTCCGTATAGCCAGAAATAGCACCGAGCAAAGCTGCCAATTCCTCTTGCTGGGGAATTTTCACGGCATTGCTGTAAAATGCAATTTGCTCCAATTGCTCCTCCAATCTTTTCACATAATGCGGATGAGAATGCCCCACGGAAATAACCGCATGCCCTCCGTAAAGGTCGAGGTATTCTTCTCCGTTTTTATCCCATAAGCGGGAACCTTTCGCCTTTACAGGGGTGATATTATACAACGGATATACATCAAATAATTTCATCAGAATGCGGAGGCTTTGAGCTGAAGTCCGGCCGTTTCCGGTAAGCCAAACATGAGATTCATGTTTTGAACGGCTTGTCCGGAAGCGCCTTTCAGCAGGTTATCAATCACGGAAACAATCAAAAGCTGATTGCCTTCTTTTTGAATTCCGAGGTAACAGAAATTGGTATTCACTACCTGTTTCAGTGCCACCTCAAAAGGTGCAACCTGTGTAAATGGATGCCCTTTATAATATTCGGTAAACAGCGCGTTTATCTCTTCGATGGATTTCTCTGTTTCTACCATGGCTGCCGCCAATATTCCCCGGCTGAAATTTCCCCGTTGCGGAACAAAGGAGATGGACGGAAAATCAGGGTTCAGACTTTTTACACTCTCCTCAATCTCCTGCAAATGCTGATGCGTGAAGGCTTTGTAGATGGACAGATTATTGTCTCTCCAGCTGAAATGTGTTGTCTCTGTGGGTTTTTGTCCGGCGCCCGTTGAGCCAGTCGTCGCATTCACATGGACAGCTGACAAATCCATCTTTGCATTTGCCAGGGGCAACAATGCCAGTTGAATAGCCGTAGCAAAACAGCCCGGATTGGCGATGTTTCTTGCGTTGGCAATTTTGTCCCGGTTGAGTTCAGGAAGTCCGTAAATAAAAGTCCTGTTCTGAAAATCTGCGTCCTCCCGGTGACGAAAGTCTGTGCTCAGATCGATGATGCGGATGGATGGATTGAGTGGATTATTTTCCAGAAAACGGCGACTTTCTCCATGACCGGAACATAAAAACAAGACGTCGATATCCTGAGAGAACCCCACGGTAAAGCCCCGATCAGTAAGTCCAAGCAGGTCGTGATGCACTTCATACCATTTCTTGCCTGCAGAACTTTTGCTGTACGCGAAGGCAATGTCAACATTAGGATGAGAAATCAATAAACGCATCAATTCTCCACCGGTATATCCAGCTGCCCCGATTATTCCAACTTTAATTGTATTCATGGTAAGGGTTCTCCTCCTGATTAATTTGATAATACATGCTGTTTTGGTTTCCGTAAATCCGGATGAAGCCTTTAACATCCTCTCCCGACCAGGCTTTGTTCATTTCCCCGTAGGTACCGAATTTGGACGACATCAGGTCGTGTGGCGATTCGATTCCCTCCAGTTCAAAACGGTACGGAAACAGCTTTACCCGCACTTTGCCGGAAACCATTTTCTGGCTGTCGCGCAGAAAAGCTTCCATGTTGCGCATCACCGGATCGAGGAACAGACCTTCGTGCAGATTATTGCCATAGAATTGCGCTATTTGATCTTTCCAATTCAGCTGGCTTCGGGTGAGTACATGTTTTTCCAGCAGATGATGTGCTTTTATCAGAATCATCGGAACCGCCGCTTCAAAACCCACGCGGCCTTTGATGCCCAAAATAGTATCGCCCACATGAATATCTCTTCCTATTCCATATGGTGCCGCTAGTTCGTGGAGTGCGCGGATAAGCTCAACCGGGTGTCCGGAACTTTTACCATTCAGTTTCACCGGTGCGCCCTGTTCAAATTCAATCTCAATGCTTTTCTCGCCCTTTTCAGTTGCTTGAATCGGCCAGGCGGATTCCGGCAGAGCCCCCATGGAGTTCAAGGTTTCCCTTCCTCCCACCGAAGTGCCCCATAATCCCTGGTTGATGCTATAGGCAGCCTTCTCGGGATTGAAATCGAAACCATGAGCGGCCAAATAAGCAATCTCCTCTTCGCGACTCAGCTTCTGGTCTCGAATGGGAGTAATGATTTCGATCCCGGGCAGGAGGTTTTGCAAGATCATATCGAAACGAATCTGATCATTCCCTGCACCTGTACTTCCATGTGCTACCGCATCCGCATTGATTTTACGTGCATATGCGGCAAGAGCAGAAGCTTGGGCGATGCGCTCTGCACTGACCGATAATGGATAGGTATCGTTCTTCAGTACATTACCAAAAAGCAGGTAACGAACAACTTTATCGTAATAACGTTCCGTTTCCTCCAGAGCTTCAAAGGAGGCCACACCCGCATCCAAAGCACGCTTTTGAATCGCATCCAATTCAACGGAAGTAAACCCACCTGTATTGATGGTCACGGCATGTACCTCGTATCCGAGTTCTTTGGACAAATGAACCGCACAATAGCTGGTATCAAGTCCGCCGCTGTAGGCTAACAATACTTTTTTCATCTTACTTAATGACAGGATTTTGAGGTTTAACAAAGAGGCGTATCAAGCGGCTTTTCTTGATGCGCATATAGCGTTCGTAGAGTTTAGAGTTCTTTGAGAAATCCAGTCGGCGACCTTTGAGTTTTTTCATCACACTTTCTTCCGGATCATAGAGCATGGCTGTGCACATGCAGTTCTTCCGCTCCTTCGCCATCAGGATATCGTAGTTGATACAACTCTTGCAGCCACTCCAAAATTCTTCATCGGTGGTGAGCTCCTGATAGGTCACTGGCTCATAGCCGAGATCGGAATTGATCTTCATCACGGCGAGACCTGTGGTGAGTCCGAATATTTTAGCCTTAGGATAGCGGTTGCGCGAAAGTTGAAAGATGCGCTCTTTAATTTCTTTGGCCAGTCCGCTTTTTCTGAATTGCGGATTGACGATAAGGCCGGAGTTGGCAACAAACTGGCCATGACTCCAGGATTCGATGTAGCAGAATCCGGCCCATTCCCCTGAAGTGGTCAAAGCGATGACGGCTTTGCCTTCCATCATTTTTTTCTCGATGAATTCCGGACTGCGTTTCGCGATTCCGGTTCCACGCATTTTGGCGGACGTCTCCATCTCATCGACGATGGTTTGTGCGTAGGGAAGGTGTTTCTCTTCCGCTACCTTAATGACGAATTTATTTTTCAATGACTAAAAAAGCTAGGTGTAGTTTAACATGTCGGCTATCGATTGGATGGATTCGAAATGGCGTCTTCCCAGACGCGGAGTTCGGACATTCGTATAAAGCGTAGTGTTCATTTTTGTTATTAAATAAAAAAGGCCTGCCAAGTGGCAAGCCTTCAAGTATGTTATATGCTCTGAACACACCTCTAGCCTGCCGTATTTGGCTGACGTCTAGGTGATCTTAAGTTCAGAAGAATCGTTGTCATTTTGCGGATGCAAATGTAATAGAAATTGGAAATACGCAAAGGGTTTTAAGTTTTACGTGTTAAGTTTTAAGAGATGACAGAATCCAGACACCAGAATCCAGACACCAGATGCCAGAAAACAAAGTAGAAAAGTACTGGGTACAAGAGTACTTGAGATGGTTTGATGTTGAGGGGCCTTCATAAAATTTACTGTCACTCAGGCATTCCGAGCCGAGTGATTCAGATGCTTTGGAAACGCCAGAAAATTACCTCCGGTAGCTGCGCAATGTATTGTGCAGCTACCAGGAATACAGATAATTATTCAATCTTTATTAGCCAATTATATATCAGAGAAAAGGCGAATATCGCCTGGTGCCCTCACCAAGTGACTCAGCGTTTGTTTGAAACCAAAGACCAGAAGACGCCCGAATGGTTGAGCATCGAGAGTTTATTGCCCATTGTGATTTATATCACTTTAATCCATCTGTTATCTGGCGAACTTAGTAGTGGATTCCGAAAGGAATGCACTTGAAATCTAAACATCCACACCATGAAAAACTTCATTTTAATCAGCAGTTTCATCTTCGGTATGACCACCTGCTTTATCTCCTGCACCGGCTGTAGCAAGTCTGATGTTGCTCCGATACAAAATGCCACTACCCTCACCCTGACAGAACAGGAAAAATCTGATCTGCTCTTCCTGCGAGAAGAAGAAAAATTGGCACGCGACATCTATTTGCACGCCTGGGAAAAATACAAGCACATGACATTTGATCACATCAGCAACAGCGAACAAACCCACATGGACAGAGCCCTTGATTTGATTCACAAATATGGATTGACCGATCCGGCCATTTCAGAGCGAGGTGTGTTTAATAACCCTAATCTACAGGTATTGTACAATCAACTGCTATCTAAAACCAATCAATCTGAATTGGATGCTTTGATTGTCGGAGCAACCATTGAAGACCTGGACATCAATGATATCGACAAATTGCTCACTCACACCAGCAATCCCGACCTGATTACCGTGTACAGTGATTTGAATTGTGGGTCAAGGAATCATATGCGTGCATTCAGCAGCCAGATTGAAACCAGCGGAGGAAGCTACACGCCTCAGTATGTTTCTCCGGAGAAATACAAGAGCATCATTGAAAATGAAAAAGAAAATTGTGGTGGTGGACATTAAATTTGTTCTGGTATCTATTAAGGTGGAATGCCGTCGGACTTGTCTGGCGGCATTTTTTTCTTCCATCGATTCATCTGGGGATAGGACTGGGAACAGGCTACAGGCAAGAAGACTCGGATGAAAGCATAGGGACGGAATTTGTACCTTTGAGCTGATCCATCGCAGCCACAGCCTTGACCTTAACTACCCACCTTCGGCGCCGCTACGGCGGACAAAGAAAAAATCCGACCTGTTGGGGCCGGATTTTCTTTATAGCAAAAGAGTTGTGTTTATCCGTTGAGAGCGGCAGCGCCACCCACAATCTCGGAAAGTTCAGTAGTAATTGCTGCCTGACGTGCCTGGTTATAGGCCAAACGCAGGGATTTCAGCAATTCGCCGGCATTGTCGGTCGCTTTGTCCATGGCCACCATACGTGCACCATGTTCGGAAGCAAAAGAATCCAGTAGCGCTTTATAAACCTGCGTTTTTAAGCTACGAGGAACCAAATCTCCTAAAATTTCTACTTTGGAAGGTTCAAAAATATAATCGTTGTTCATTCCACCATTGCCGCTGAACTCCTCAGAATCTACCGGTAGAAATTGTTCTTCGGTAATAATTTGGGTCGCAGCGTTGCGGAAATGGTTGTAGATGATTTCTACCCGGTCGAATTCCTGATTGGTAAATCGATCCAACAATGACTGAGCGAAAGTAAATACCTCGTTTGCCTCCAAACGTTGGAACATATCGCGGAAGGTCGTATCATTCTTGTATCCCAATTTGGAAAGTAAGTCAAATCCTTTCTTCCCACAAAACAAAAGGGTAATATTCTCCTTTGGAAGATCCTTGTATTTTGTATTCAGGATCAGCTTGGTACGTTTCACCACATTGGAATTGAAAGCACCGCAAAGTCCTCTGTCGGAAGTCAATACCACGATCAGCACTTTTTTCACTTCGCGCTCTTCGAAGTACTTCGCCAGAGAGGTATCTTCAATGCTTCCGGAAAGGTTACCCAACATGGCTTTTAGCTTCTCCGCATAGGGGCGCATTTGGGTGATGGCACCTTGTGCCTTCCGCAGCTTTGTTGCCGAAACCAATTTCATGGCTTTGGTAATTTGCTGGGTAGAAGTTACCGAGGTAATCCGGGTTCTTGTTTCTTTTAAGTTCGCCATCCTGGTGTTTATAAAGGGGGTTATTCACCCCCTCCGTTTCCAATATTAATTGTAATTAGACATTAAGTCTTTGGCCACGTTTTCAAGCACGGAAGTAAGACTTTCATCGTACTTACCAGCAGCCAGACTTTTCATTACATCCGCATGTTTCTGGTTCATATACTGAGTGAATTCAGATTCAAACTCACGCACTTTATTTACCGGAACCTTGTTCAGGAGTCCTTTGGTTCCCAGGTAAATAATTGCAACCTGATTGCCCACACTTACCGGAGAATATTGTCCTTGTTTCAGGATTTCCACGTTGCGAGAACCTTTGTCAAGAACCGCTTTAGTCGCCGAATCCAGGTCAGAACCAAATTTGGAAAAAGCCTCGAGTTCGCGGTACTGGGCCTGATCAAGTTTCAGGGTACCGGCCACTTTTTTCATGGATTTAATCTGAGCATTACCACCCACACGCGATACGGAAATACCTACGTTGATTGCCGGACGAACACCAGAGTTAAACAAATTCGATTCGAGGAAGATCTGACCATCTGTAATGGAAATTACGTTGGTAGGGATATAAGCGGATACGTCTCCAGCCTGAGTTTCGATAATCGGAAGGGCGGTCAAAGAACCTCCTCCTTTTACCAAAGGACGGATAGAATCCGGCAAATCGTTCATGTCCTGAGCGATGGCATCGGAAGAATTGATTTTAGCAGCTCTTTCCAGCAAGCGACTGTGCAGGTAAAACACGTCTCCAGGATAAGCCTCACGGCCTGGTGGACGACGGAGGAGCAAAGACACCTCACGATAGGCTACCGCCTGTTTTGAAAGGTCATCATAAATGATCAGTGCCGGACGACCGGTATCACGGAAGAACTCACCGATTGCCGCACCGGCCATAGGAGCGTAGAACTGCAATGGAGCCGGATCAGAAGCAGTCGCTGCAACAACAACGGTATATGCCATAGCACCGGCATCTTTCAGGGATTTAACCACCTGAGCAACGGTAGAACCTTTTTGGCCCACAGCTACATAGATACAGTATACAGGCTCTCCTCTGTCGTAGAACTCTTTCTGGTTCAGAATGGTGTCAATCGCAATCGCGGTTTTACCAGTCTGCCGATCACCAATAATCAACTCACGCTGACCACGTCCGATAGGAATCATTGCGTCAATCGCTTTGATACCTGTTTGCAAAGGTTCAGTTACCGGTTCACGGTAAATTACCCCTGGCGCCTTTCTTTCGATTGGCATTTCATACAGATCACCCGTGATAGCACCTTCGCCATCAATTGGTTGACCCAATGTATTAACAACACGTCCGAGCATGCCTTCTCCCACTTTCAGGGAAGCAATACGGCGGGTTCTTTTCACTACGTCGCCTTCGCGAACAGATTCAGGATCGCCGAGCAATACCGCACCTACGTTGTCTTCCTCGAGGTTAAGGGCGATACCCTCAGAACCATTCTGGAATTCAATCAATTCACCGGACTGCACTTTAGACAATCCATAAATACGTGCGATACCGTCACCCACCTGGAGTACTGTACCTACTTCTTCAAGTTCGGCTTCCGACTTAAGGCTGGAGAGTTGTTCGCGAATGATCGCTGAAACCTCGTCAGGTCTGATATTAGCCATATTAGTTTCTAATTTAAAACGAGTTCTTTTTTAATATTTTTCAATTGCTTCGAGATACTGGCATCAAAAAGGCTATCACCCAGACGCACTACCAAACCTCCAATCAGATTGGGGTCTACTTCGCTTTCCAGAACGATTTTCTTACCTGTTTTCTGTTCCAATGTCTTCCGAATCTCACCCATCATCTTCGCATCCATTGGAGAGGCAGTGGTAACTGTTGCCGAGGCAATGTTATGCTCTTCATTGTACATACGAATAGCCTCTTTGGCGATAAGTGGCAAATAGGCCTCACGCCCTTTGCGAATCACTGTCTCAACAAAGAGACGGGTTAGTTTGTTGAAATCGGTAAAGCTGTTTTCAAGCACCTGACGTTTTTTATCGCCATGGATGATTGGGCTTTTCAGCATGATTACCAATTCCTTGCTTGCCTTGCAGGTAGCAGAAAGCAATTCCATGTCGGCATGAACTGCTTCCACAGATTTCTGCTCATTTGCCAGTTCAATCAGCGACTTGGCATATCTCGATGCGATTCTGATTTCTGACATAGCTTAGAGCGATACGGTTTCCAAATATTCCTGCACCAGCGCTTCCTGAGCACTTTTGTCTTCGAATTTTTTCGTGAGAACCTTCTCCGCAATTTCGAGAGAAAGTGAAGCTACCTGGGATTTAATATCCGTCATGGCTGCTGCCTTTTCTTTCTGAATTGCTTCGCGGGCATCCGCTACGATTCGTTGCGCTTCGGCCTGGGCATCTTTCTTCGCCTGATCGAGAATCGAACTTTTCATCTCGTTGGCTTCTTTCATGATACGCTCACGCTCGGAAGCAGCTTCTTTCTTCGCTTCGGCAATCCCGGATTGAAGTTGGTTCATCTCCGTGCGTGCTTTCTCAGCAGCGTTCAGAGCTTCTTCGATCGAATCTTCGCGATCTTTGATGGCCTTCAGGATCGGTTTCCATGCTAATTTCTTAAGCAGGAACACGATTACCAGGAACACCACCAGCGTCCAGAAGAATAAACCTAAAGCAGGGGTTAATAACTCCATTTTCTTCTTGTGTAAAGTGTTTTGGACATAACGGGTTACTTCCTCCGAAAATGAAGGAAGCAGCCCGTCGAATTTTCTTTATTAGTTGCTCATTGCGAGGAAGCAGATCACCGCGCCGAAAAGGGCCACACCCTCGATAAAGGCTGCAAGGATGATCGCAGTGGTCCGGATATCACCGGAAGCCTCAGGCTGACGAGCGATAGATTCTACCGCACCCGCACCGATCTTACCGATACCCAGGCCTACGCCAAGGGCAACTAAGCCAGCACCGATACCGGCACCGATAGGTCCATACTTTACTACTGCTTCAGTTGCTTGTAATAAAAGAGTCTGTAACAACATAGGTCTATGTATTTATTGTGATTGATTATTTGCTTATTAATGATGTTCTGCCGGCATGGCCTGTCCAATAAACAGAGCGGTCAGCATGGTAAAGATAAATGCCTGAATGGCAGCAACCAACAATTCCAGGGTATAAAGGAAGATGGCAAAAGGCACAGAGGCAAATGAAACCCCGAATCCTGCTCCCATGTTCATCCCATTTTCTGAGAAAAGGAAGATAAGGCTCAGAATACTCATGATGATAATGTGTCCGGCAGTAATGTTAGCGAACAAACGAATCATCAGAGCGAAAGGCTTGGTAAAGATGGAAATAATCTCCACCGGAATGAGAATGAATTTCACTGGTGTCGGAATTCCCGGAGGCCAGAGGATATGCATCCAGTATGATTTATTTCCATTTACATTGGTAATAATCAGGGAAAGGAGCGCAAGCATCATCGTAACGGCAATATTACCGGTTACGTTCGCCGCCCCTGGCAAAAGACCCAACATGTTGTTTACCCAGATAAAGAAAAACAAGGTCAACAGATAAGGAGTAAAACGGGCATAATTATGTCCCAGGTTTGGCTTGGCAATCTCATCGCGTACAAACAGAATCAAAGGCTCCATAAAAGATTGAATTCCTTTTGGTGCTTGTCCCGGACGTTTGCGGTATCCTTTTGCAACAGAAGTAAAAATCAGCAACAGAATAATGAAGGCCAACAACATGGAAGCCACGTTTTTGGTAACAGACAAATCGGTTGGATGAACCGGATTCCCATCCCGCATCATCTCAGAACCATCCTCATTGAGGAGCACAATATGTCCATGTTCTTCTTTGTAGTTCTTATATATATGTGTGTGATGATCGAAACTGGATGAAAGGAACATATCCAAGCCATATTGTTCAGAATAAACAATGACTGGAAGAGGCAGGCTAAAATGAGTTCCTCCCACAGAAAAGAAATGCCATTCATGTGCGTCACTGATGTGATGCAAAATGGTACTGCTCATGTTAGCAGCTGTGAAACCTTCTTCTTCATGCGCATCCGCATGATGATTTTGATTTTCATGACCTGCTACCTCATTTTGGGTGCTGTCATGTTCCGCTTCGTGTCCGTTTGCATTAGCAAATGACCATGAAAACGTCATAAACGCGAGAAGAAAGGCGAAATTTTTCACTCTCCAAAAACCGCGAACGCCTGATTTTACGTGCCTCATCAAGGATTGACTACTTTTTTAAATCGGGGCGCAAGTTAGCTACTAAATGATAAATTTCAAATACCTGAAATAAAAGAAATAGAAGCATGAAACCGACCACGTAAGGTATGTCTCGTTCTCCCGTGATTACCAGGTAAGAAATGACAAAAATAAGGGATGTAAAAAGTCTGAAACCCATGGATCCAAAAATCAAACTCATGGAGTTTTTCACACTCATCTTTAAAGAATAAACAGACACATAATAGATCAACAGGGTCAGGAAGACCATAAAAGCAAAAGCCCACCAGAGAGATTGGGGCAATAACTCGGTATAAGTAAAGATGAGTTGCATGATTACTGCTATTAACGCAGAGAAAGCTGCCAATCTGAGTGTAAATCTCCCGAATGTCATGTTACTTCTTATTTAAGGTGCGCAAAATTTGAATTACCGCACCTGTTAGACCGGCAAAAATACCAAGCAAAGTGAATATAGGGAAATCAAAATGCAGGGCTGCATCCAATAAATGCCCCAAATAGCCTATCAAACCCACGCCAATAATAAGCGGGAGGGTTATCGACCAAAGTTTTAGAAAATCAAAGGGTTGCCTGTTCGGCTTTCGCTTTTCGGATTTCATTGGTACCGGTTTCTTCGACAATGCGGGTACCAGACTTCATGATGCAGTTTCCATTAAATTCCGCACCACTTTCTACCACCAGTTTGTTGGTCACAATGTCTCCATTGATTTGCGCCGTTGACTTCAGGAACAGAATTTCGCCAATCATCAATTTGCCTTTTACATTGCCTTGAATCTCGGCATTTTGAGCATGAATATCTCCTTCAATCTTCCCATTCGGTCCCAACACAAGCCGGGCTTTTGTTTGCACATTACCCCGAATATTTCCATCGACACGTAAGTCGCCTCCGGAATTGATATCACCCGTAATAGAAGTTCCCACTCCAATCAGGTTCAGGTCGGTTCCTACCCCTTCCATTCCCTTACTTTTCTTCTTTGTATCTTCGTTATTTCCGAACATCTTCTTCTACTTAAAAACCATATAGTCTTCCGCATTCAAAGCAACCCCTTTATGCCATAATTCAAAGTGCAAATGAGGTCCACTTGAGTATTCTCCGGAATTCCCCACTATGGCTATGGCTTCTCCCGCGTCCACGAAATTACCGACTTTTTTCAATAATACCGAATTGTGCTTATAGATGGAAAGGAGGTTGTTTGCATGCTGAACCGCCAATACATTTCCAGTTTCCGGCGTCCAGGAACTGAGCACAACGGTTCCTTCCAAAACCGACTTCACCGTCTGATCTTCGGTAGCCACAATATCGGTCGCCAAATGATCTATCATGGGATCAAAACGTGCGGATACCAACCCGTTAATTGGCGTATAGAATGGGGCAAACAGAACATTACCTGTTTGGTTTGTTCCTGCCTGCAAAGAATAATCCTTATTGCTGTTGATTTTCTCCCGAAGTGCAAGCTCCTCATCACTCGGATCCAGGAACACCTCACCAAACAACGAATCATCCCCTGCTTGTTCCATGCCTGTATCCGGATCATCTCTCAGAATACGCATATTGTTTTCAAGCATATCGTCGTTCGCATTGAGCACATGCTCGAGGGAATCAATCTTATAGGTAAGCTCTAATAAAAGCTGGTTTTGATCCTGGCTGATTTGGCCGGGTAAATATACCTTCAGCGGAGTATAACCCAGTGCAAGATAGGTCAGTCCGAAAAAGACAACCAACAAGCTGCTCACCGCCATAAAAACATTCAAACGTGTCAGGGTAAGAGACGCTTTTTCTTCAAAAGTCGCGTCGTTCATGATTACCAGCCTGTATTTATTGCGTAATCGATGGATAAGTCGTTTTTTCTGTTCCATTTGTCTCGGAGGCCAAGAATATTGCGTATTAAATAATATTTTCGCTGCTTCAAAGTTATTGTATTTAAAAAGGAAACCTTTTGAAAGCGACTTCTGCCGCAAGAATTTTTTCTATTCTGCTCATTGTTCTGAGTTTAGCTTCCTGTGATAAAAATCGCAACACCTTTCTGAATCGGAATTATCAGAATATGGTGGCGCATTTTAATATCTACTTCAACGGAGAGCAAAAACTCCTGGATGCGCGCTATTCTCTGGAAAAGGGACATGTAGACGATTACAGCCAGGTACTCGACGTGTATCCGTATGGAACGGAGGCAAACAGGAAAGCTTTGGCCGGACAGATGGATGAGGTGATTAAAAAGGCATCCCGTGTGATTTCTGAACGCCCGATCAGTAAATGGGTAGATGATGCCTATTTTATGATGGGGCAAGCCTACTTTTTTAAAGCCGATTATTTTGCTGCAATTGAAACTTTTCAGTTCCTGAATTCACAATACAAAGGTTCCAAAATCTCGTACGAAGCCACCTTGTGGATTATCCGGTGTTATATGATGCTGGGTAAATCGAAAGATGCGGAAGCTATTATTGGTTTGCTGAATAATGACAAAAATTTCCCGGTAAAGCTGAAGCCTAAATTGCATGAGGTGAGTGCTTATGTTCAGATCAAAGAACAGAAATACAAAATCGCCGCAGTAAACATGGAAAAAGCTCTGCCACTGGCAAAGGGAGCCTATCAAAAGGCAAGATACCATTATATATTAGGCCAGCTTTACGACAAACTGGGAGAAAGGAACAAAGCAAGAACCCAATTCAGAATCGTTACCAAAGGAACACCGCCCTATGAAATGGCCTTCAATGCCAAAATCAATCTGGCACGTAATTACGATCCCAAAAACCCGGAGGAAGTAAAAGATGCCAAGCGCTACCTGAAAAGCATGTTGCGCGACGACAAAAACATTTCCTATTTCGGCCAAATCTATTATGAACTGGGGGTAATTGCTCAGAAAGAAGCAAATAACTCACAGGCACTGGAATACTTCACCCAGTCGAATGACAATAACAAAGGAAACCTTGACCAAAAAGCAAAGTGTTTCCTTGCCATGGCCGATATTTATTTTGCCAGACCCGATTACAAGAATGCACAGGTATACTACGACAGCGCATTCTACTTTATTAAACCAGAGTTTCCGGAATACGAAAAACTGAAAGCAAAACAGGAAGTTCTCAGTGAATTAATCAAAAGCCTCATTCTGATCCAAAGAGAAGACAGTCTGCTTAAGGTGGCTGCCTTGCCTCAAAAAGAAATAGACAAGCTGGTGGAGCAAGCCATTGAGGCAGAACAAAAAAAACAAGAAGAAGAGAAACGAAAAGCGGCAGAAAAAAAACAGGCCGGAATAAATCCGAACATCCCAAACACTCCGTTTCAGCAAAACCAATCCAGCAGCACGGAGTTCTACTTCAACGATCCGGTACAGGTGGCCCGGGGGTACAGTGATTTTGTATCCCGCTATGGTCGAAGGGAAAATGTGGATAATTGGCAATTTCAATCTATTGCTGGCAAAGATGTCTCTCAGCCGGAGAATCAGGATGGAGATCCGGACAAGCAAGATCAGGAAGGTGAAGAAGCCGATTCCAGCACCACGCCCGATTTTGGAAACGATTCCCTCGGATTGCTTAAACAACAATATACCAAAGACATTCCCTTTTCTCAGGAAGCGAAGAAATCGGCATTGGAACGGATTGCACAGGCATACCTGAATATAGGAGAAATTTATTACGAACAGCTCAAGGACTTGCCTGAAGCAGAAAAAGCCTTTTCAACTTTTATCAATCGTTTTGGAAAAGACGAAGCAATTCCCAAGGCCTTATATTATATGTATAAGATCAATTCTGACAATAATAAGACAGATCAGGCCAATATATATAAGGCACGGTTGGTCACTGAATTTCCGGATAGTCCGTTTGCCGTGTATTTAACCCAAGGTGCCCAGGGAAACACCAACCGGCATGAAGGACTGGACCCTGAAATCAAACAACAGTATGAGCTGGCTTACAATCTATATAAGCAAGGATTGTACGGACAGGTTGTCAATCTGAAAAATGAATTCGACAAAAAACATTTTGGCAGTGTAATTCAACCCAAATTTGATCTGCTTGAAGCATTGGCATACGGTCGCATGGACAGTGTTGATCTTTGTATCAAAAAACTTCGGCAGTTGGTAGCAAACTACAGCGGGACTGAAGAATCCTTGCAGGCTCAAAAAATTATCAATTCTTACGAGCGCCTCAATGCTCAAAACACGGTGAAGGAAGCAACTTCCGTCCCCTATGCCTTCAACCCAACGGGGAAACATTATTTTATCATGCTGGTTCCCGAAGGAAAAAGTGTTTCCATCAATCAACTGAAGGCACGTTTCGCCGATTTCAACAAGCGGCAATTGCCCGGACAAAGTTTTAGCATAGATGATTTATTGGTAGGAGACCGTCAATTGATTGTGGTGAAAGAATTTGAAAACCGCGAAAAAGCAGATTCCTATAAGACCCTGGTGGAAAGTGACCCGCGGTTCTTAAAAAGTCTGGCGGTGCCCAATGCCGAATTTTTAATAACAGATCCGAAGAATCTTGGTCTGATGATTGTAAATTCGGACCTGAAAGGTTTTATCACCTTTCTATCAACTTACTACTCCAAAAAATGACGAAGTCTAAAAAGAACAGATTTACCCGACTGCTATTTTGGTTTTGGGGACTGTTTTTCAGCGGGATACTTTTGGTTGTTTTCTTATTCTTTCTGATCAGCAATGGTCTATTTGGGAATTTACCTGATGTGAAGGAACTGGAAAACCCAAAGAATAATGTGGCCACTGAAATCATCAGCTCCGATGAAGAAATTATCGGGAAATTTTTTATTGAAAACCGCACTCCGGTAAAATACAAAGAGCTATCGCCTTATTTGATTCAGGCATTGGTAGCGACGGAAGATGAGCGCTTCTTTGAACATTCGGGAATCGATATTCGCTCATTGGCCAGAGCCGTTATTAAATTGGGAAAAGCCGGCGGGGGAAGTACCATTACACAGCAGTTGGCAAAAATGCTTTTTACGGAAAAGCCGTCAGATAATATTGTCGACCGCATAAAGCAAAAGCTGAAAGAATGGGTCATAGCGGTTCAACTTGAAAGACGCTACACAAAAGAAGAAATCATCGCCATGTATTTCAACAAATTCGACTTTCTCTACCAGGCAGTTGGCATCAATTCTGCGGCGAAAATTTACTTCAAAACTACTCCCGATAAACTGACACTCGATCAGGCTGCCACCTTGGTAGGAATGGCAAAAAACCCGGTTTTGTTCAATCCGGTTTTAAACGAAGAAAACAATCTGGAGAGGAGAAATGTGGTTTTTCAGCAGATGGAAAGAAACGGCTATCTGAGTCCGGAACAAAAAGACTCCTTGATTCTATCCGAAACAAAACTGCATTTTCAGCGGGAAGATCATAATCTGGGAATTGCCACCTATTTCCGTGAGCAATTGCGACTGGAACTCAAAGACTGGTGTGAAGAAAATGGCTACGATCTTTACAGAGATGGTCTTAAAATTTACGTCACTCTGGATAGCCGCATGCAAAATTATGCAGAAGAGGCTGTGAAAAAGCACCTCAGCGTCCACCAGAAAAAATTCTTTGCTCAATGGAAGAACCAGGAGCCCTGGGGAGAACATACAATCATTATAGAAGAGGCGATGAAAAAATCTCCGAGGTACCAGATGCTCAAGGAAGCCGATTATACCGACAAAGAGATTGAAAAGAACTTCAATACCCCGGTAAAGATGACCGTATTCTCATGGGACAGTCCTCATCAGGAAAAAGACACCACCATGACTCCCCTGGATTCAGTGAAATATTACCAGTATTTTCTTCAGACCGGGTTCATGTCATTCGACCCGCATACGGGAGAAATCAAGGCCTGGGTGGGCGGCATTGATCACCGCTACTTCAAATACGATCATGTCAACATCAACAGTACCCGTCAAGTAGGGTCCACATTTAAACCTTTTGTCTACACCATGGCGGTAGATAATGGTTATTCACCATGTTTTGAGGCTCCCAACGAGCCGGTGGTGTTCGAAGATTATGATAATTGGACACCAAAAAATGCCGACGGGAAGTATGGCGGCACCATGCAATTAAGAAAAGCACTCGCGCTTTCTGTAAACAGCATTTCGGCCTATCTGATGAAACAATTGGGGCCGAACGGTCCGCGAAATGTCATTGACCTGGCCAGAAAAATGGGTATCAAAGGAACATTGGAAGCTTATCCATCCATTTGCCTTGGAACCATGAGTTTGTCGGTGTATGAAATGATTGGAGCTTTTGGAACCTTTGCCAATAAAGGGGTATTCGTTCGTCCATTCTATATTAAGCGAATTGAAGACAAAAACGGGGTTGTAGTTTACTCTTCCCTTCCCGAAACACAGCAAGCCATGAGCGAACAGACGGCCTATGTTATGTTAAAGATGATGGAAAGAGCCACTTTCGGAACGGCTGCACGATTGCGTTATGTGTACAACCTCACCAACCCCATTGCCTGTAAAACAGGGACCACGCAAAATCAATCGGATGGGTGGTTTATTGGTGTAACACCGAATCTGGTCTCCGGCGGATGGGTAGGTAACGACCATCGTGCCGTGCATTTTAAAACATTGGGTCTCGGAGGAGGTTCGGCTATGTCGATGCCCATCTGGGCCTTTTATATGCAAAAGGTATACGCTGACAAATCCATTAATCTGTATGATGGCCCATTTGAAGAGCCTTCAAAACCACTTACCATCGAAGTCGATTGCGACCGGTATCAGCAGCCGCATCAAGATGTGGGCCGCGACGGACCTTTAGGTTCTCGATGAACGACATGCAACATATTCTAAGACTCATTCGTCACTATGATGAATGGCGGCAACAAGGCCATTCCATAGCGGTACCATAAGGTCTTGGTTCCAACTTGTTGATCAGCGTTTGCATAACAGGGGTTTCGTGCCCCTGTTTGTATTTAAAAACAATACCAAGTCACCGAAAAGTACGCCTTATATCAAACATTCTACTATTTTTGCCCGCACTTATACGGAGATTAATTCACAAGTAGATAAAATGCATTTTGAGGAAACAGAGAATCAGATGATGATTCGTCAGATGATTCAAGACTTTGCCGAGAAAAATATTCGTCCCTACATGATGCAATGGGACGAAGAACAAATATTCCCAAAAGACACCATGCACGCATTGGGTGAAATGGGCTTACTCGGAGTATTGGTTCCGGAAAATTACGGCGGCTCAGGATTTGGTTATTTCGAATATGTAACGGCCATTGTTGAACTCGCCAAGATTGATTCCTCACTCGCCCTTTCTGTGGCCGCACATAATTCACTTTGTACCGGACATATACTCCAATTCGCAAACGAAGAGCAGAAGCAGCGTTGGTTGCCAAAGCTCGCCAGTGGACAATGGATTGGAGCCTGGGGTCTCACCGAAGCCAATACCGGATCAGACGCGATGCGCATGCGCTGTGTGGCCAAAGAAGACGGCGACCATTACATACTAAATGGAAGTAAAAACTGGATTACCCATGGAATCAGCGGCGATGTGGCGGTTGTTCTTGCCCGAACCGGCGATTTACTGGATTCGCACGGCATCACCGCATTTGTGGTTGAGAGAGGTACTTCCGGATTCAGGGGCGGAAAAAAAGAAAACAAACTTGGAATGCGTTGCAGTGAAACTGCAGAAATGATCTTTGAAGACTGCCGTGTTCCAAAAGCAAATATTTTAGGCAAAGTTGGTGAAGGTTTTATTCAAGCCATGAAGGTATTGGATGGAGGCCGCATTTCCATTGCTGCCCTTGGATTGGGCACTGCATATGGCGCTTACGAAGCTGCCTTGAAATATTCAAAGGAAAGAGAGCAGTTTGGACAACCCATTTCTAATTTTCAGGCCATTGCGTTCAAACTGGCCGATATGAAAATGCAGATTGAAGCCGGTGAACTCCTGACCATGGAGGCTGCTTATTTGAAAAACAATGGTAAGCCTGTTACACGCGTTTCTGCCATGGCTAAATATTACACCTCCGAAGCCGCTGTTAAGGTGTCCACTGAAGCCATACAGGTTTTTGGAGGTTACGGATATACCAAGGACTTTCCGGTTGAAAAATTCTACAGAGACTCCAAGCTCTGCACCATTGGAGAAGGAACCTCAGAAATACAGAAACTAGTGATTGCGCGGTCAATCCTGAAAGATTAGATGATAGACCATGGAAAATCGACCATGGATAAATAAAAACAAAAAAGCATATTCTATGGTCTATGGACAATGGTCCATGGACTAAATTCAACAAACCCTTGCATTTTTAATCCTGCATTTATTACCTTTGCATCCCATTCAATAAAACGATGATTATAGTTAACGTAAAAGAAAACGAGTCGCTGGAGAAAGCGCTGAAGAAATTCAAAAAGAAATACGAGAAAACAGGCGTATTGAAGGAGCTCAGAGCAAGACAAGCTTTCGTTAAGCCTTCTGTAAAAAGAAGACACGAAGTGATCCGTGCTCGCTACAAGCAACACATGCAAATCAAAGGAGAATAAGATTCTCTTTTAATTGCCAAAATATATACTGAAATCTGTATCTTTACCTTCACGGTATGGGTACAGATTTCTTTTTTAGCGACTTCCTGTTTTACCTCGAAAGAGAAAAGAAATATTCGCAACACACCCTTACTGCATATCGAACTGATTTATTGCAGTTCGCCGAATATCTGCTTCGGGAATACACCATTAAAAATATAGAAGACATTCAGTCTTCCATGGTAAGAAGCTTTATAGCTGAATTGCTTCAGGAAGGCATTCAGGCCCGAAGTGTCAACAGAAAAATTTCTGCCCTTAAATCATTATTCAGGTACAACCTACGTTTGGAAAGAATTCAGGAGAACCCCATGAAGAAGGTGGTGGCGCCAAAGGTATCGAAACGTCTTCCCGTTTTTGTGGAGCAGACAAAAATGCAAGACCTTTTGGCGTTAAAACCTGATACAGAAGACTCCTTTTCGATCTGGCGCGACTTTGTTGTTTTAGAGCTCCTATACGGAACAGGAATTCGATTGTCTGAATCGATAGGACTAAAGGAACAAGACCTCCATCTGGAAGCCCGAACCATTAAGGTACTTGGAAAAAGAAACAAGGAAAGACTCGTCCCAATAACCCCGGATTTGGCCGACTTGTTGAGACAATATATTCAAATGAAACAAAGGGAAGGCTTTGATGAGGAACAGCTATTGGTAACCGACAAAGGCAAGCCAGCCTACCCCAAGATGATCTACAGTATTGTACGACAGCAGCTGGGAGCAGTTAGCACACTGAAGAAACGCAGCCCACACGTATTAAGACACAGCTACGCAACCCATTTACTCGACAATGGTGCGGAGCTGAATGCTATTAAAGAGTTGCTTGGACACAGCAATTTGGCAGCTACCCAGGTGTATACGCACAATTCCATTGATCGTTTGAAGGAGGTGTACCGCAAAGCTCACCCTAAATCTTAACCTAATTTATTAACGCTTATGGAAATCAACATTCAATCTATTCATTTCACAGCCGATCAAAAGTTGATAGACTACATTACCAAACGTCTGACCAAGCTAACAACCTTTTACGACGGCATTGTTGACGCTAATGTGTACCTGAAATTAGAGAATGTATCTAGCAACAATAACAAAATACTGGAAGTCAAATTGAATGTCTTTCATCAGACGCTTTTTTGTGCCGAACAATGCCGAACATTTGAATGCGCGATTGACCTTGCTTTTGAAAGCCTGAAAGTCCAGTTAAAGAAGTACAAAGAGAAGAGTTTGGCTATGTAAATTTTTTTCTCACTCTGTTTGCAGATTTGTAAAAAAGAGATACTTTTGCAGTCCTCAAAATCCACAGTGTTTTTGAGGACAGTTCTTTTAAGAGACAGAATGCCGCCTTAGCTCAGTTGGTAGAGCAACTGATTTGTAATCAGTAGGTCGTTGGTTCGAATCCGATAGGCGGCTCAAATACTCTTATTGTAGTGTATTCTGGGGAGATTCCAGAGTGGCCAAATGGGACGGACTGTAAATCCGTTGCGAAAGCTTCACAGGTTCGAATCCTGTTCTCCCCACCATGTATTCCATCGCACTGCGATAGCTTTGCAAAGGCGTACAAAAACCAATCAATCCTTGCGCAAGTATGGGTTGAAAAAAGCGGGAGTAGCTCAGTTGGTAGAGCGACAGCCTTCCAAGCTGTAGGTCGCGGGTTCGAGCCTCGTCTCCCGCTCTGTTTAAATCGCAGGGCCAGAAATGGTTTTGTGTCAGGTGAGAATCCTGATTTAGCGTTGCTTCCGGAGGGAAACTGATGGAGGGCAACCTAAATATGCATAAGCCGACCTAGCTCAGCTGGTAGAGCACTTCCATGGTAAGGAAGGGGTCGCGGGTTCGAGTCCCGCGGTTGGCTCAAAACTGAATGAGTTTTAAAATTAGTATTAACGAGAAATAAAATGGCAAAAGAGAATTTCGACCGTTCGAAACCGCACGTTAACATTGGTACTATTGGCCACGTTGACCACGGTAAAACTACCCTGACTGCCGCCATTACAAAAGTATTGGCTGATGCAGGAATGGCTGAGGCTAAGTCTTTCGACACAATTGACTCCGCTCCTGAAGAAAAAGAAAGAGGTATCACAATCAACACTGCACACGTTGAGTACCAAACTGTTAACCGTCACTACGCTCACGTTGACTGTCCAGGTCACGCTGACTACGTTAAAAACATGGTTACCGGTGCTGCTCAGATGGACGGTGCTATCCTGGTAGTTGCGGCTACCGATGGCGCAATGCCACAAACCCGCGAGCACATCCTTCTTGCTCGTCAGGTAGGTGTACCTCAGATTGTTGTATTCATGAACAAAGCCGACATGGTGGATGATCCAGAATTGTTGGAACTTGTTGAAATGGATATTCGTGAGCTTCTTAGCTTCTATGAATTCGATGGCGACAATATTCCTGTAATCCAGGGATCAGCTTTGGGTGCTTTGAATGGAGAGCCTAAATGGGTTGATACCGTTAAAGCGTTGATGGATGCAGTTGATAGCTGGATTCCACTTCCTCCACGTTTGATTGACCAACCATTCCTTATGCCTGTAGAGGACGTATTCTCTATCACAGGTCGTGGAACAGTGGCTACCGGTCGTATCGAACGCGGTGTGATCAACTCTGGTGATCCTGTTGAAATCATCGGTATGGGTGCAGAGAAAATGACTTCTACTGTTACTGGTATCGAGATGTTCCGTAAAATCCTTGACCGTGGTGAAGCTGGTGATAATGCTGGTTTGTTGCTTCGTGGTATTGAGAAAACCGATATCAAACGTGGTATGGTTATCTGCAAACCAGGTTCTGTAACTCCACACACTGAATTCAAAGGTGAGGTGTATATCCTGAGCAAAGAAGAAGGTGGACGTCACACTCCATTCTTTAACAAATACCGTCCACAGTTCTACTTCCGTACCACAGACGTTACCGGTGAGGTAACTCTTCCGGAAGGAACAGAAATGGTAATGCCTGGTGATAACGTAACGATCAACGTAAAACTGATCTCTGAAATCGCAATGGAAAAAGGTCTTCGTTTCGCTATGCGTGAAGGCGGTCGTACCATTGGTGCAGGTCAGGTTACCGAGATTGTTAAGTAATCATTTCGCATATAAACTGATTGAGATCAATCCCGGTTTTTGACCGGGGTTGATTTTTTGTCAATAGCGATTAAAAAAAAACGGGTGTAGTTCAATGGTAGAATAGCGGTCTCCAAAACCGTTGATCTTGGTTCGAGCCCAGGCACCCGTGCGATAAATATGGAAAAAGTAAGAGCATATTTAATGTCGTCCTACGACGAGTTGGTTAACAAAGTTACCTGGCCAAGTTGGGATGAGTTACGCAGCAGCACAATCATTGTTCTAATAGCAACTTTGATTTTTGCCGTTGCCATATACGCAATGGATCTGGGCTTCCAGAATATTTTAGAATTCATCTACGGGCTTTTTAACTAATGGCTTTGGAGAAGAAAATGGAACACAAATGGTATGTCGTACGCGCCATCAGCGGTCAGGAGAAAAAGGTGAAAACCTATATCGAAAACGAACTGCTGAAGGCCGGTTTGAGTGATTATGTGCCCGAAGTATTGATTCCGATGGAGAAAGTTTACCAGATTAAAAATGGTAAGAAAACCTCCAAGGAAAGAAGCTTCTTTCCGGGATACATATTAATTCATGCCAACCTAACCGGAGAGGTTCCTTCGATAATCGCAGGTATTAACGGCGTGGTTGGATTCCTCGGACCAAAAGACATGCCTACCCCACTCCGGACCAGCGAGGTAAACCGCATCCTGGGCACGGTTGATGAACAAACGGAAAAAGGGGAAACCATGATGGAGCCATTCATCGTTGGCGAAACTGTCAAAGTAAACGATGGTCCATTTTCCGGGTTCAGTGGCGTGATTGAAGAGGTCCACGAAGAGAAGAAAAAATTAAAGGTTATGGTGAAGATCTTCGGACGTAAAACTCCGCTGGAACTGAACTATGTCCAAGTTGAAAAAGAATAAACACTCGTATTTAAGTATTCAAATAAAATGGCTAAGGAAATTTTCGGGTATGTTAAGCTGCAAGTAAGAGGTGGCGCTGCCAATCCTGCTCCTCCAATCGGTCCGGCACTCGGTGCCAAGGGCGTGAACATTATGGAGTTTTGCAAGCAGTTTAATGCAAGAACCCAAGACAAACCAGGGAAAGTACTTCCTGTGGTGATTACCGTTTACACGGACAAGTCATTTGACTTTATCATCAAAACCCCTCCGGTAGCTGCTACCTTGTTGGAAGCTACTAAGGTGAAGAAAGGCTCCAGTGAATCTAACCGTAAAAAAGTTGGGTCTGTAAGCTGGGATCAAATTCGCACCATCGCAGAAGAAAAAATGCCTGACCTAAACTGCTTCACCGTAGAATCTGCGATGAAAATGGTTGCTGGTACAGCGCGTAGTATGGGATTGAACGTGACCGGAGAATTTCCGGAAGCTAAATAGTTGAAGAAATGGCACGGATCAGCAAAAAAAGAAAAGCTATTTTAGAAAAAATCGATGTGAATAAGGTCTACACCCTGAATGAGGCCAGTAGCATCGTAAAAGATATCACCACAGTTAACTTCGACGCTTCTGTCGACGTGGACGTACGATTGGGTGTTGACCCAAGAAAATCAAACCAAATGGTACGTGGCATTGCTACTTTGCCACACGGAACCGGTAAAACAGTTCGTGTTTTGGTTTTGTGTACTCCCGACAAAGAAGAGGAAGCGAAAGCTGCAGGTGCAGATCACGTAGGTCTTGACGAGTATATCGCCAAGATTGAAGGCGGATGGACGGATATTGATATCATCATCACTATGCCTGCTGTGATGGCTAAGTTAGGACGCCTGGGTAAAATCCTTGGCCCTCGTAACTTGATGCCAAACCCAAAATCAGGAACTGTTACAACCGATATAGGCAAAGCCGTGACGGATGTTAAAGCGGGAAAAATCGACTTCAAAGTTGACAAAACCGGTATCATCCACGCATCTGTAGGGAAAGCTTCCTTCTCACCCGAACAGCTGTATGACAACACAGTGGAGCTTATTCAAACTTTATCTAAACTCAAGCCTGCTGCGGCAAAAGGAACTTACTTCAAGAGCATTTACTTGTCAAGTACCATGAGCCCGGGCATTAACATTGACACGAAATCCATTCCAGGAATTTAATCATGAACAAATCCGAAAAAGAAGTAATCGTGAATGACCTGGCGGAGAAAATCTCCCGGTACCAATTTGTGTACCTGGCGGATACATCCGGCCTGTCAGCAAACAGTGTCAATAGCTTGAGAAGAGAACTTTTCAAGAAAGGCATCGTAATGCAAGTCGCCAAAAATACCCTGATCAATAAAGCTATTGAGCAATCAGGAATGGATTATGGTGCATTCGTAGGTGCGTTGAAAGGTTCCTCTTCACTACTCTTTAGTGAAGATGCTAAATCTCCGGCAAAAGCCATTAAAGACTTCCGTAAGAAAAATGCGATTCCAGCCCTTAAGGCTGCTTACATTGACACGGACGTATTCCTTGGCGACGAATCTTTAGACGCTTTGATCGCTATCAAATCGAAAGAAGAGATGATCGGAGAAGTTATCACGCTATTGCAATCTCCAATGTCTACGGTAATGGGTCAGCTAAAATCAGGCGGAAACAAAATCGCAGGCATCGTAAAAACACTTTCCGAAAGGGAAGCTTAATCAAAACAATTTTTTTAGTCAACAACACAATTTTAAATAAACAATCAAATGGCAGATTTGAAAGCTTTTGCAGAACAATTAGTTAACCTGACAGTAAAAGAGGTTAATGAATTGGCTACAATCTTGAAAGACGAATATGGCATCGAGCCTGCAGCTGCTGCTGCAGTTGCTGTTGCTGGTCCTGGTGCTGCTGCTGGCGAAGACGCTGGAGCAGGTCAGACCGAATTCGATGTTATCCTCACCAGCGCTGGTGGTTCTAAGCTGAACGTGGTAAAAGTGGTAAAAGATATCACTGGCCTCGGACTGAAAGAAGCGAAAGAACTCGTAGACGGAGCTCCAAAACCAATCAAAGAAAAGGTTGCGAAAGAAGAAGCTGAGTCTATCAAAGCTAAGCTTGTTGAAGCTGGAGCTGAAGTTGAGGTAAAATAATTACCCTCTCTAAACTGATTGCCAAGACCCCGGTGAAAACCGAGGGTCTTGTTCCTGTTTAAAAGCCTATATAGGCTTCCTCCTTACTTAATTGATCAATTAAATACCTACTAAATTGGTGACCCAAAACAACATAAACGAAAGAATCAGCTTTGCATCCGTTAAGAGTGCACTCGATTACCCAGACTTTCTGGATGTACAGCTGCAATCATTCAAAGAGTTCTTTCAACTCGAAACCTCTTCTGAGAACCGCGCAAATGAAGGCCTTTACAAAGTTTTTCAGGAGAATTTCCCCATTACCGATACCAGAAACATATTCGTTCTCGAATTTCTGGACTACTTCGTAGATCCTCCCCGATACACCATTCATGAGTGCATCGAACGCGGATTGACCTATAGTGTACCACTCAAGGCAAAATTGCGCTTGTCTTGTAACGACAAAGAACACGAAGACTTTGAAACCATCGTACAGGATGTGTATCTCGGTACCATTCCTTACATGACTCCAAAAGGAACATTTGTTATCAACGGTGCTGAACGTGTTATTGTATCTCAGCTTCATCGTTCTCCGGGTGTATTCTTCGGTCAGTCATACCATACCAATGGTACCAAACTGTACTCCGCTAGAATCATCCCATTTAAAGGTTCCTGGATTGAATTCGCTACCGATGTGAACAATGTGATGTACGCTTATATCGACCGTAAGAAGAAATTCCCGGTAACCACATTGCTTCGTTCTATTGGATACGAAAGCGACAAAGATATCCTTGATATTTTTGATCTGGCCGAAGAAGTGAAAGTGTCCAAATCCGGACTCAAAAAATTGATTGGCCGTCGCCTTGCTGCCAGGGTTCTTAAAACCTGGGTAGAAGATTTCGTAGATGAAGATACCGGAGAGGTAGTATCTATCGAAAGAAACGAGGTAATTGTAGAGCGTGATGTGGTTCTCGACGAAGACAATGTCGAAATGATCATCGAAGCTGGAGTTAAAAGCATCATCCTCAATAAAGATGAGAGCACCAGCAACGACTTCGCAATCATCCACAACACCTTGCAAAAGGATACGTCGAACAGCGGTAAAGAAGCTGTAGAGCACATTTATCGCCAGTTGCGTAACACCGATCCACCCGATGAAGAAACCGCCCGTGGTATCATCGAGCGTCTTTTCTTCTCCGACAAACGTTATGATCTTGGAGAAGTAGGTCGTTACCGGATTAACCGCAAATTGAACATGGATATTTCCATGGACACCCGCGTGTTAACCAAAGAAGATATCATTGCGATCATTAAATATCTGATTGAATTATCGAACTCCCGCCAGGATGTCGATGATATCGATCACCTTTCCAACCGTCGTGTACGTACTGTTGGAGAGCAATTATATTCTCAATTCGGTGTTGGTCTGGCCCGTATGGCCCGTACCATCCGCGAGCGTATGAACATTCGTGATAACGAAGTCTTCACTCCTACCGATTTGATCAATGCAAGAACCCTTTCGTCTGTAATCAATTCCTTCTTCGGTACCAACCAACTTTCTCAGTTTATGGATCAAACGAATCCATTGGCAGAGATTACCCACAAAAGAAGAATGTCTGCACTCGGACCTGGCGGTCTTTCCCGTGAAAGGGCCGGATTTGAAGTGCGTGACGTACATTATACCCACTATGGGCGTTTGTGTACCATTGAAACACCCGAAGGGCCGAATATCGGTTTGATTTCCTCACTGTGCGTGCATGCGAAAATCAATAGCATGGGCTTCATTGAAACTCCATACCGTCCGGTTGTAGACGGTAAAGTTCAGGTTAAAGAAGGGGTTGTTTACCTTTCTGCTGAAGAAGAGGACATGAAAACTATCGCCCAGGCCAATGCCGAATTTGATGAAAATGGTGCATTCAAAGACGAACGTGTTAAAGCTCGTTTCGAAGGTGACTTCCCTCAGGTAGAGCCAGAAAAACTGGACTACATGGACGTTGCTCCGAACCAGATTGTATCCATCGCAGCTTCGCTTATTCCGTTCCTTGAACACGATGACGCGAACCGTGCATTGATGGGATCCAACATGCAGCGACAGGCGGTGCCATTGCTCCGCCCTGAAGCTCCGATTGTTGGAACCGGTCTTGAAAAACGTGTGGCCCACGATTCTCGCGCCCTTCTTATTGCAGAAGGAGACGGTGTTGTTGACTATGTTGACGGAAGCGAGATTCGTATTAAATACGATATGAATGAAGAGTCTGAACTGACCTCTTTCACTGGTGATACAAAAACGTATCCGCTGATTAAATTCCGCAGAACCAACCAGAATACATCCATTACTTTGACTCCTTTGGTATACAGAGGACAAAAAGTAAGCAAAGGAACTGTTCTCTGTGAAGGGTATGCAACACAAGGCGGAGAATTAGCACTTGGAAGAAACCTTCAGGTGGCATTTATGCCCTGGCAAGGATACAACTTCGAAGATGCGATTGTAATCTCTGAGAAAGTAGTAAGTGAAGACTGGTTTACTTCCATCCACGTGACAGAATACGAACTTGAAGTTCGTGACACGAAACGTGGGGAAGAAGAATTGACCAATGATATCCCGAACGTTTCGGAAGAGGCCACTCGCTGGCTCGACGAAAACGGTCTGATCCGTGTAGGTGCGGAAGTGAACGAAGGAGACATTCTGATTGGTAAAATCACTCCGAAAGGAGAAACAGAGCCTTCTCCGGAAGAAAAACTTCTGCGTGCGATCTTCGGTGATAAAGCCGGCGACGTAAAAGATGCTTCTTTGAAGGCCTCCCCTTCTACCAATGGTGTGGTAATCGACAAAAAATTGTTTGCCCGCATTAAGAAGGATAAAGTCACTAAGGCAGATGACAAAAACAAAGTTGCCAAACTGGAAGCGGATCACGAAAAGACCTTGGCTGCCATTAAATCACAACTGATTGAAAAGATATTCACAGTAGTGAATGGTAAAACATCGCAGGGTGTGTTCAATGTGTATAACGAAGAACTAATTCCGAAAGGAACCAAGTTTACGCTCAAAAATCTGAATGAGCTGGATTATTCACATATCAGCGCCAGCAACTGGACTACCGATAAGGACAAAAATGAGCTCATCACTAAAATTTTGGTGAACTACAAAATCCGCATCAACGAAGAAATCACCAAATTTAAACGTGAACACTTCACTTTGACTGTGGGTGATGAACTGCCAACCGGTATCCTGAAATTGGCAAAAGTGAGCATCGCTCAAAAACGTAAACTGAAAGTAGGTGATAAGATGGCGGGCCGTCACGGTAACAAGGGTATTGTTGCCCGAATCGTACGTGCTGAGGATATGCCATTTATGGAAGATGGAACTCCTGTAGACATCGTTCTGAACCCACTGGGTGTACCTTCGCGTATGAACCTGGGTCAGATCTATGAAACCGTACTTGGGTGGGCTGGTAAGAAGCTCGGAATGAACTTCGCGACCCCGATCTTCGACGGAGCTTCTCAGGAAGAAATTGACCATTACACCAACAAGGCTGGTGTTCCACACAACGGACAAACCTATCTCTATAATGGTCTGACCGGCGAGCGTTTCGACTTCCCAACAACAGTAGGTATTATCTACATGCTGAAATTGGGTCACATGGTCGACGATAAAATGCACGCCCGTTCTATTGGACCGTACTCACTCATTACACAGCAACCTCTGGGTGGTAAAGCTCAGTTCGGTGGTCAGCGTTTTGGTGAGATGGAGGTTTGGGCACTTGAAGCCTTCGGTGCATCGAATATCCTTCAGGAGATTTTGACCATTAAATCTGATGACATCATCGGAAGGGCCAAAACCTACGAAGCCATTGTTAAGGGTGATAATTTACCGACTCCCGGAATCCCAGAATCATTCAACGTACTGTTGCATGAGATGAGAGGACTTGGTCTCGAAATATCACTGGATTAATCGCTTAATAATTAGAAAAATGTCATCTAAAAAGGATATAAAATTTAAAAGTAATTTCACCACCATGCGTATTGGATTGGCTTCTCCGGAAACCATCCTTCAGCGCTCTTACGGTGAGGTAACCAAACCGGAAACCATTAACTACCGTTCGTATAAGCCTGAAATGGGCGGACTATTCTGCGAGCGCATCTTTGGACCGGTGAAGGATTACGAATGCCATTGCGGTAAATACAAACGCATCCGTTACAAAGGCATTATCTGCGACCGTTGTGGTGTGGAAGTAACCGAGAAAAAAGTACGTCGTGAGCGCATGGGACACATCAATTTGGTGGTTCCGGTAGCACATATCTGGTACTTCCGTTCACTCCCGAACAAAATCGGTTATATGCTTGGTCTTCCTACCAAGAAGCTCGATATGATTATCTACTACGAACGTTATGTAGTAATTCAGGCGGGTGTGAAGGAAGCCGACGGAGTTCAGTACCTCGATTTCCTTACTGAAGAGGAATACCTCGATATTCTGGATTCTATTCCAAAAGAAAACCAATACCTTGACGACAACGATCCAAACAAATTCATTGCCAAAATGGGTGCTGAAGCATTGTGGGATTTGTTGGAGCGGACAAAACTTGACGACCTTTCTTATTCACTTCGTCACCAGGCTGCGAATGAAACTTCTCAGCAACGGAAAAACGAAGCCCTGAAACGTTTGAAAGTAATTGAAGCATTCCGTTCTGCCAATGAGCGCTTCGAAAACCGTCCGGAGTGGATGATCATGAAGATTCTTCCTGTGATCCCACCGGAGCTTCGTCCACTTGTTCCATTGGAAGGTGGCCGTTTTGCAACCTCAGATTTGAACGACCTATATCGTCGTGTGATTATTCGGAATAACCGTTTGAAGCGTTTGATGGAAATCAAAGCTCCGGAAGTAATCCTTCGTAACGAGAAACGTATGTTGCAGGAAGCGGTTGATTCGCTTCTGGACAACACCCGTCGTGCAAATGCGGTAAAATCCGAAGGAAACCGTCCGTTGAAATCTCTCAGCGATATGCTGAAAGGTAAACAAGGACGTTTCCGTCAGAACCTTCTTGGTAAGCGTGTCGACTATTCCGGTCGTTCGGTTATTGTGGTGGGTCCTACCTTGAAACTTCATGAATGCGGTATTCCAAAAGGGATGGCAGCCGAGCTGTTCAAACCGTTTATCATCCGTAAACTCATTGAAAGAGGTATTGTAAAAACTGTGAAATCAGCGAAGAAAATCGTTGATCGCAAGGATCCTGTAATTTGGGAAATCCTCGAGCATATTTTGAAAGGTCACCCGGTGCTTCTGAACCGTGCCCCTACGCTTCACCGCTTGGGTATTCAGGCCTTTCAGCCAAAACTGATCGAAGGAAAAGCAATCCAGTTGCACCCACTTGTGTGTACAGGTTTTAACGCCGACTTCGACGGTGACCAGATGGCGGTACACGTGCCATTGGGCAACCCGGCTATCCTGGAAGCTCAAATGCTGATGCTGGCGCCACATAACATTCTTAACCCGGCCAACGGAGCTCCAATTTCAGTTCCTTCTCAGGACATGGTTTTGGGATTGTACTACATGACCAAAATCCGTAAAGGGACTCCGGAACGACCAGTGGTAGGTGAAGGACTTACCTTCTACTCTTCCGAAGAATGTATCATTGCTTACAACGAAAAACGTGCAGAACTGCATGCCCCAATTAAAGTACGTACCATGGTTAAAGTGGGCCGTGGTCAATTGGAAAACCAATTGATCGAAACTTCAGTAGGGCGTGTTATCTTTAACGAAGTAGTACCAAGCGACTTTGGCTATGTAAACCAACTTCTGACCAAAAAATCATTACGTGACATCATCGGTGATATGGTAAAAGAATGTGGTATTGCTAAAACATCCAAGTTCCTTGATGATATCAAAGATTTGGGTTACCAATTCTCCTTCCGGGGAGGTCTTTCGTTCAACCTGAACTACGTAAAGATTCCAACGGTTAAAGAAGAGTTGATCCAACAGGCACGCGAAGAAGTAGAACAAATCTGGGATAATTATAACAACGGTTTCATTACCAATAACGAGCGTTATAACCAGGTAATTGATATTTGGACACGTATCAACTCACGTATCTCTGATACTTTGATGAAAGAACTTTCATCCGATGATCAGGGCTTCAACCCAATTTACATGATGCTTGACTCCGGTGCCCGGGGTTCTAAAGAGCAAATTCGTCAGTTGGGCGGTATGCGTGGTTTGATGGCCAAGCCTCAGAAGAATATCGGCGGCGGAACAGGTGAAATTATCGAGAACCCGATCTTGTCCAACTTTAAAGAAGGACTTTCGGTACTCGAATACTTTATCTCAACCCACGGTGCCCGAAAAGGGCTTGCGGATACGGCCCTGAAAACGGCAGATGCGGGTTACCTAACCCGTCGTTTGCACGACGTTGCTCAGGATGTAATTATCAAAGACGAAGATTGTGGTACCTTACGTGGTATTCCTACTTCTGCCTTGAAAGACAACGAAGAAATCGTTGAATCACTGTATGAGCGTATTCTTGGACGTGTTACCCTGCATGATGTAATTGATCCGCTTACGAGAGAAGTTATAGCAGAAGCAGGCACTGAGCTAAACGAAGATTTGGCAAAACGAATTGACGAATCTCCGTTGGATACCATCGAAATTCGTTCTGTACTTACCTGTGAATCCAAAGCAGGCGTTTGTGCTAAATGCTACGGACGTAACCTGGCGACAGGCCGTATGGTTCAGAAAGGGGAGTCAACCGGTGTTATTGCTGCACAATCCATTGGTGAACCTGGAACCCAGTTGACCCTGCGTACCTTCCACGTGGGTGGTACCGCATCGAATATTGCTTCTGAATCTACCCTCTTCGCTAAATTCAGCGGAAAAGTGGAATTCGAAGACATCCGTACCGTGGTACAAAAAGGTGATAATGGCGAAGCACACGTAGTATTGGGTCGTTCCGGAGAAATTAAAATCATGGATCCGAAAACCGGACAAATGATCATCTCCAACAACGTTCCTTACGGATCTCATCTGATGGTGAAAGATGGTCAAACTGTTGAAAAAGGAGATGCACTTTGTGCATGGGACCCATACAACGCTGTTATTCTTTCTGAATTAGACGGTAAAGTGCAGTTTGAAAACATCATTGAAGGCGTTACTTTCAGGGAAGAGTCCGACGAACAAACCGGACACCGTGAAAAAGTAACAACGGATATCAAGGATAAAACCCGGATTCCATCCATCAAGATTGTTGATAAAAAAGGTGACTTGCTGAAAGAATACAATATTCCGGTTGGAGCTCACATTATTGTCGACGATAAAGATGCAGTAAAAGCAGGAGCTATCCTGGTAAAAATTCCTCGTGTAGTTGGAAAAACCCGGGATATCACCGGTGGTCTTCCACGTGTTACCGAGCTTTTCGAGGCACGTAACCCATCCAACCCTGCGGTTGTTACCGAGATTGATGGTGTTGTAAAATACGGTGGAATCAAACGTGGTAACCGCGAAATTCTGATCGAATCCAAAGACGGAGAAGTGAAGAAATACATGGTCAATCTGTCTAAGCATATTCTGGTTCAGGACAATGACTTCGTGAAAGCGGGTTCTCCACTTTCCGACGGAGCAATTACGCCTCAGGATATCCTGCGTATTCAGGGACCAAGTGCGGTACAACGTTATATCGTGAATGGTATCCAGGAAGTTTATCGTTTGCAAGGGGTAAAAATCAACGACAAGCATATTGAAATCATCGTTCGTCAGATGATGCAGAAAGTAGAAATCACGGATTCTGGTGATACACGTTTCCTCGAACTGGAAGCTGTGAACCGCCTTGCTTTCCTTGAAGAAAACGACTGGATCTATGACAAAAAAGTGGTAACCGATGCAGGCGATTCCAACAACCTCAAGGTTGGACAAATCGTAAATGTTCGGAAATTACGTGATGAAAACTCAATGTTGAAGCGTAAAGATCTAAAACTGGTTGAAGCACGCGACGCTGTTCCTGCTACTTCCCGTCCAATGATCCAGGGTATCACCAAAGCATCTTTGGGAACCGAGAGCTTCATGTCAGCTGCTTCCTTCCAGGAAACAACCAAAGTACTTAACGAAGCGGCTATCAACGGAAAAGTTGATCACATGACAGGCTTGAAAGAAAATGTTATTGTTGGTCACCTGATCCCAGCTGGTACCGGATTGAGAGAGTACGAAAAACTCGTTGTAGGATCACGCGAAGAATACGAGATGCTGATGGCTTCCAAAGAAGAGGAAGAAGCAGTAGCCGCACACTAAGCGAAATTCATAACTTTAGTCAACCGCCGGTCTTTGATCGGCGGTTTTTTTATGCCTTACAGAAAGGTAATGGCGGCATTCATCCCTGAAACCAGGCTATCGCTCAGAGAAACTTTTCCGAGATAATTCCCTGCCATTTCCAGACCCGGTGAGGTCTTTAGAATCTCTTTGATACCATGCTGAATTTTTGGATAACCTAATCCAAAGGCCGGCAATGCAGCCGACCATACATGGTAATTTCGCAAATGAATATTTTCTGAATTGATACGCAGGGCATCTGCAAGCTCGGCTTTTACTTCATTCAATTCATCCTCATCTACCGCATCGCAAAATACGCTCAAGAGCTGAAATCCTTCTTTGCTGCGCTCCCTGAACAAATGCGAATTAAACATCACGCCTGCTATCCTTTTTCCCATGTATCCCGGCACCAGGAAGCCAAAGGCAGCCGGAATATGTTGAATTTTATCCGACTCAATGTCCATATGTGCAACTGTTAGCCTATGGTATGGAATAGAAGCAAGCAATCTGGCAAGATCAGGGTATGTATTTTTAAACAATTCACCGCTTATATAGGCAGGAAGACTGGAAACCAAATTTTGACATTCGATGGTGAATGGACCATCCGAAGAATTCGCTTCTATTACGAATGTGTGATCCCGCTTATCTATTCGAGTCACTTCAATACCACCTTTGAAACGCTCGCCCATTTTCTCCTCGAAGGCTTTTCCAATCTGCTTAAACCCTCCGGAAATTGCAGAAATCTTGCGATTCATCTTTGGCTTGGTTTTAATCAAATAGCGGAACAGCGAACCATATTTTTGCTCTCCTTTTTTCAGTGCGGGGATAACGGCAAAGGAAGACAGCTCGCGAATTTCTGAAGCATAAATACCCCGAAAAACAGGATCGACCAATTTTTCTGCAACTTCTTCACCCAGGCGACGGGAAATAAAAGAATAAACCGATTCATCCTGAGAGGTTCCCTTCTTCCGAAAAGGTTCCGTAAGCAATCTCAGCTTTCCTTTCCAGCTCAGCCAATCGGCTTTGAGTAATGCCGGCAGGGAATTTTTTACCTCCACCAAGCCTTTCTCCTGCCAAAGCATTCTTTTCGAAGAAGCCAATTCAGGCATTAACGGATTCAATCCAAGGTAGCTTAGAAAACCTTCATATTCCGGACTGAGTGCTGCCGTGTTTGGGCCCAGTTCATACAGATATCCATCTTCTAATTTAGATTGAAGGACTCCACCGGGATGGAGGTTTTTTTCGACGACAAGGAATTCTTTCCCTCTGGTATCCAGCTCCCATGCCGCTCCCATTCCACTAATGCCTGCCCCAAGCACCAAATAGTCTACCTGCTTTCTCATGCTTTCAGTCTTTTATTGATCCAGCTTCCCAGCAATTTTGCCCAATCTTCATCGTCGTTTAAGCACGGAATATTGACAAAAGATTCCCCGCCGGATTCGAGAAATTCCTTTCGGCCTTCGATGTTGATTTCCTCCATGGTTTCCAGGCAATCGCTCACGAAAGCCGGACAAACCACGGCCAATTTTTTGATTCCCTGTTCCGGATACAATTTAAAAACTTCTGATGTATAGGGCGTAAGCCATTCATCTCTTCCCAATCGCGATTGAAAAGACTGGCTGCTATTTTTCCTATCCATCCCCAATTTTTCATTCACCAAACGTGTGGTTTCTATGGTTTGGTGCCGGTAACAGGTCTGGTGTGCCGGTGAATCAATGGCACAGCAGTTTTCTACCTGCCAGCAATGGCTTTGCGTTTCATCACTTTTGCGTAAATGACGTACCGGAATCCCATGGTAACTAAATAAAAGATGATGGTCTTCCGGCAGTTCCCTCCGGATCGAAGCCGCCAATACCTCTATGTATTCCTCATCATTGTAATAAGGCTCCTGAAATTCAATCCGGATATCCGGATGCTCAGATTTCATCACTTCATTGACCCGATCGATCACCGTTTCATAAGATGACATGGCAAAATGCGGATAGAGCGGAATGACAAAAATCTTTTCCAAATCATTGTTTTCCGCTTTAATTTTCTTCAATGTATCAGAAATAGATGGCTGGGCATAGCGCATTGCGAGATAGACCGGAAAGTCAGAAACTTCCTGCACCTTTTTCCTGAGCCTTTTGGAAAGCACAATGAGCGGAGAACCTTCCTCCCACCATATGTTTTTATATGCCGCAGCCGATTTCTTCGGCCGGGTATTCAGAATGATTCCTTTTACCAATAGCATTCTGCCGAAATAAGGCAAATCAATGACATGATCATCCATAAGAAATTCTCCCAGGTATTTCTTAACGTCTTTGGTATCCGTCGACTCCGGAGAACCCAGATTAATCAACAGGGCAGCATGTTTCATTTATTCTGAAGGTATTTTTTCGGTGTAATTCCGAACTTCTTTTTAAAAGCGGAAATAAAATGCGAAGGATTGCTGTATCCAATGGAATAGGCCACTTCGTTTACCTGTTGTTGTTCCAGATCGAGCAAATGGCGTGCATGGTCGAGTTTATAATCCAATAAGAATCCATACACCGTATTTCCATATACTTCTTTGAATCCGGTTTTGAGGCGGTATTCGTTGATACCGACTTCCTTGCTCAACTCTGAAATGGAAGGAGGCTCATTCATGCGTTCAACCAAAATTTCCTTGGCCTTTTTAATTCGCGACATATTGCTTTCATCCTTCAAAAAAGGACACGCTTCCATGTCTGTTTCTTCCTGGCCAAAATGGAGCGAAAGGACTTCATAGATCTTTCCCTTAGCAAAAACACCGAAAGCCTGATGCGCCATGCGAATGCTGAACAACTGCAATAGAGCAAAACGAATCGATGAATGATACTCGTGTTCCTGATATATGGTGCGGTTAATATTATCTCCACTTAAAAAAGGCAGTTCCGTAGCATAATCTGTAAATAAGGAATGTAGTTTTTGTATACTGATAAAAAAGGCAACCCACTTGACATTGCCTTCTGCATGAATCTCAAACTGCATCACTTTTTCCGGATTATAAAAGAAGAAATAATGTCCTTCTTTCAGAAACTGCCGGTAATGAGGGCCAAAATGATAGGTGAAATTTCCCTCCAAAGCATAGTAGAACTGGATCAAACCCTGCTCTACTTCTCCCCTCATATGAAAGGGACCTTCTGTCTCTTCTCCCCGGTACACCCGAAAGCCGGCTTCATCTACCAGCAATTTCAGGCTGCTTTTGGCGCTATTTTTTTCTTCTTTTACAGGTATTATTTTCATTTTTCAGAAGACTCCACGGAAAAATCTCTGAACTGATTTCCGAATTTCATTGCAATAATAACAAGGAAATGCGTGGATTGCTTTAAAAATACGCATAAAGGCACTTTAGTTACTTTTAGAGGTATTTTATTGTTTGCGACAGGCCTAGTTTTGCATCGTTGAATTCCATGCAGCAGCACGATTGGTATGCCTTCGGTATTAGTCACAAAAAAGCGGACTTCGCTTTACGCGGGCATTTTAGTTTAGATCAGGAGTCGATTCTGGAATACTACCACGACCTTTTTCCTGCCGCCAATTGCCATGGATTCATTCTCTCCACCTGCAATCGCACCACCTTCTTTCTTTTTGGAGAGAATCCGGATGCCATCGAATTGCACTATAGCCAAATGAAAGGCAGCGAAACGTATACCTCCAGTTCTTATCGCTACAAAGGCAATCAAGCCATCCGGCATTTTCTGGAGGTGGCCGCCGGTCTTGATTCTCAGATAATCGGTGATTTTGAAATCATCGGCCAGCTAAAGAAGGCAGCAATACTGGCAAAAAAAGAAGGGATTCTTGGCGGCGAAATGGAACGTCTGACCAATTTAGCTACCTATTGCAGCCGTCGGATTAAAAATGAGACGGGTTTAAGCAGTGGCACCTCCTCTGTAAGTTATGCCAGTGTTCGGATGTTGAAAGATCATCTTCCCAATTTTGAATCCGCTCGTATCCTGATCGTGGGACTTGGAGAACTTGGTAGCCTGGTGCTTGAAAATTGCCTCAAGCATAAAGACGCGAAAAGCATCTGTGTGAGCAACCGCAGCGAGAAGCGTTCGGATGATGCGGTGACAAAGCATGGAGTTTCTCAGCTTTCATTTGAAGAGATAGGAAATCATGCAGAAGAATTCGACGCAATTATTAATGCAGCTGCGGCTCCTTTCCCTTTGTTAACTGCCGTTCAAATTGATCAGAATCAAAATACCCGACTCTTTCTGGATTTAGCCATGCCTGCTGCTTTGCCGAAAGACAGGGAAGGGAAACGCGTGTTTCAGGTGGATGAAATATCTGAAACCATCGCCAGGAGCCTCGAAAAACGTAAGCATGAAATTCCCAGGGCCAAAGCGATTGTTTCTGAAGAACTGAAAGAATTTCAAAACTGGCAAACGGCCCGTAAAGCCTCTCCATACATCCAAATTCTCGGAGAAGAGTTGGAGAAAAAACACCTGAACAAAGAATCCAATTATGAAATGCCCTACCGGCGCAAGCGTTTGGAAAGTCGCCTGTTTGAATCGGTGAAAAGTGAGAATCTGGAGATTGAAAGACTCCATCAGTGGATACAAAATAAAATAGAGCGCCATGAAAGTGAGGTTAGGTAGCCGTACCAGTGAGTTGGCGCTATGGCAAACCCATCAGGTTGAAGAAAAATTAAAAGGTCTGGTTGAAAGCGAAGTCGTGGGGATTAGTACCCAGGGCGATCAGGACCGGCAAACGCCTTTGTATCAAATGGGCGGACAAGGTGTTTTTACCAAGGCACTTGATACGGCCTTATTGGAAAATCAGATTGACCTGGCTATCCATTCCCTGAAAGACTACCCCAGCTCTGAGCCGGAAGGACTGAAATTATTTGCTGTTCTGGAACGTGATTTCAACCACGACGTCTTCATCCCCGGGAAAAGAAACGAAACAAATTTAGAGCTCACTCTTGCATCAGGAAGTCCGCGTCGTAAAGCACAATGGTGGCGGCATTACCCACACCATCAATTCATCAATCTCAGAGGAAATATGAGAACCCGCCTGGAAAAAATGCAAGAAGTGGATGGTGGCATTGTTTCGCAGGCAGGATTGCAACGTCTCGGAATACTTCCCCCCAACCATGAGGTTCTGAATTGGATGATTCCCGCCCCTGCACAAGGAGTAATGGCTATTGTTGGACGTGCCGAAGATGAAGAATTGTACCAGATCGTGCAAAAGATCAATCATGAAAGCACCTGGCGTTGTTCCCATATAGAACGCCAGTTTATGGCAACACTGGAAGCCGGCTGTTCTGCACCCCTTGGGGCATTTGCATCCATCATCAAACAGGGAATAAATTTTAAAGGAATATTAACCAATAGCAACGGTAAAAAAGCCGTGGAGATTGAAGATGAATTTCCTTCCGACGAATGGCAACATGCCGGAAAACGACTGGCAAACGATGTTTTGCAACGCGGAGGTCAGGCCATCATGGATGAATTAAGAAGCGAACAGGCATGAAAGTCCTATTAAGCAAAGACTTACTTCCTTCTCAACTTGAGCCGCTGCAAAAAGCGAACATTGATTACTTTATTGCGCCAAGTTCAGCCATCACTCCTCTTCAACTGACTCAAAACGAATTTATAGGATATGGAGTGATTAGCAGTAAAAATGCACTTTCTGCCATGAAGGAGCATATTCATCGTCTTCCAAATCATCTGTTTATTGTTGGCGAAAGCTCAGCCAAAGCGATCGCGGAACTTGGGTATCAGGGCAGCATCGAGGTATTTGACTCCATTCGGGAGTTGCTTCCTGTTCTGCTTTCTCATACTCCCAATACAGTGCACTATTTCTGTGGCAGCATCCATCGGGATGAATTAGAAAAAGGCATACATTCCAGACCTCAATTTCATTTGGAAATGCACACTTGCTACCAAACGACTCCTCTTTTTCCTGAATTACCGAAGGAGCACTGGGCTGCCGTTTTAGCTTTTAGTCCCAGATCGTTGCAAAACCTTTTGCATCAAAATAATCTCAATACCGAAACACCGCTCTTTTGTCTCGGACCAAGCACAGCTGAAGAGGCAAGGCAAAGGGGGTTTCAACACATTTATATTTCTAAAAAACCTAAAACAGAGCTGCTCATTCAGCTCCTCATTGATTGTTTACATGATACAGAACGATTTATTTCTTCGCATGCTTAAGGGAGAAAGCACGCATCGCCCACCGGTTTGGTTTATGCGTCAGGCAGGCAGATACCTTCCTGACTACATGACACTTAAAGCCAAATACAGTTTTTTTGATCGGGTTAGAATACCGGAACTTGCTGCTGAAATAACCGTGATGCCTGTTGATCAGGTTGGTGTGGATGCTGCTATTCTCTTCTCCGATATTCTGGTAATTGCGCAGGCTTTGGGGATGGAAGTACGAATGGAAGAAGGAAAGGGACCCATGTTGCCCAATCCAATTCGTTATTTGAATGATTTAGACCATTTGGATGTGGAAAGAACAGAAGAAGAGCTGGCTTATGCAACTCCTGCAATACGAGCAGTGAAAAGTGCCATTGCCGACCGCGTTCCTTTAATTGGATTTTGCGGGTCGCCCTGGACGCTTCTGTGTTATATGGTAGAAGGCAAAGGATCGAAAGAATTTTCTTTGGCCAAAGAGTTCTGTGCGCGTCAACCGGAAGCAGCCCATCAATTATTGCAGATGATTACCGACTCCAGCATTCGTTACCTGAAAATGCAAATTGCTGCCGGGGCCGACGCGGTGCAACTTTTTGATAGCTGGGGCGGATTGCTAAGTCCGGATTGGTTCAATCAATTCTCACTGCCATACCTGAAACAAATGGCTCATGCTGTGAACCAGGAAGTTCCCGTGATTGTATTCGCCAAGGGCGCCTGGTTTGCCCTGGAAGAATTAAACAAAATAGGGGCCTCTGCCTTGGGACTTGACTGGACCACACCCGCATCTTATGCCCGTTCTGTTTGCGGACCAAACACCGTATTGCAGGGGAATTTAGATCCATCCATTTTATTGGCCGATCGGAAAACCGTGGCAGTGGAAACAAAAAAAATGATCGACCGTTTTGGTCGCGGAAACCATATTGTCAATTTGGGCCATGGTGTCTTGCCACAAACCCAGGTCGACTCAGCTAAAGCATTTGTAGAAACAGCAAAAAATTATGAATATGCAGCCGTACAGAGAGGAATTTAAAAATTTCATCCATGGACTACAGGATCAAATCTGTGCAGCCCTGGAACAGGAAGACGGGAAAGCCTTTTTTGTGGAAGACACCTGGGAAAGACCAGGCGGAGGCGGAGGTAAAACCCGCGTTTTACGTGGAGGAAACGTATTTGAAAAAGCGGGTGTGAATGCCTCGGTTGTTTATGGCGACATGCCTGAAATTCTTGCAGCAGAAGCCCCGAAAGATGCCCACCGTTTCTTTGCATGCGGAATTTCTCTGGTTATCCATCCTGAAAGCCCAATGGTTCCAACCACGCACGCCAATTACCGTTATTTTGAAATTCAGAATGAAGCTGGTGAGGTAGTCGATTTTTGGTTCGGCGGAGGAGCAGACCTCACCCCCTATTATTTGGTAGAAGAAGATGCTGTGTTCTTCCATCAGGTGCATAAAGATGCCTGCGACACCCTTTCCCCTTCAACCTATGAATGGATGAAAGAGGAATGCGACCGCTATTTCTTTAACAGCCATCGTGGCGAAGGACGCGGAATCGGAGGAATCATCTTCGACCATTTTCGGCCAAATGAATTATACAGCCGCGAGGATATTTTCCGTTTTGCCCAGGCAGCCGGACAAGCATTCATCAAGGCATATATTCCGATTGTACACAAAAACAAAGAGCTGCCATATACACCGGAACAAAAGGAATGGCAGGAAATCAGAAGAGGACGCTATGTGGAATTTAACCTCATCCACGACCGCGGAACCCTCTTTGGATTAAAAACCAATGGAAGAACAGAGTCCATTTTAATGAGTTTGCCTGCTGTGGTACGTTGGGAATACCAACATCATCCCGAACCTGGAAGTGCAGAAGAAAAATTGGTTAACGTTTTAATGAACCCGGTAAACTGGTTAGAAAAAAATGCCGTATCCAACGCGTAGAAACCGTATCAACAGAGCCAATCATGCCATTCGTGAATTGGTTGCAGAAACACAGCTAAGTGCTTCTGATTTTATTGCACCTCTTTTCATCACGGAAGGACAAGGAGTAAAAGATGAAATTTCATCCATGCCCGGGTATTACCGCTTCAGTCTTGATTTATTAAAACAAGAACTCGAAGAATTGGTAGCTGCTGGCATTCAGAGTGTGCTTCTATTTGTAAAGGTCCCAGATGAATTGAAAGACAATGCCGGAACGGAAGCCCTTAATCCAAACGGGTTGATGCAACGGAGTATCCGGATGATCAAAACCGAGTTTCCACCTTTACTTGTGATGACGGATGTAGCGCTGGATCCTTATTCCAGTTATGGCCATGATGGCATTGTGGAGAAGGAGGAAATTGTAAACGACGCAACGGTCGAGGTCTTGGTAAAAATGGCACTTTCACATGTGCAAGCCGGCGCCGACTGGGTAGCACCCTCCGACATGATGGATGGAAGAATCGGAGCAATTCGCGAAGCTTTCAATCGTGCCGGATATGAAAACAAGGGTATTTTGGCCTATACTGCTAAATATGCCAGTAACCTATACGGTCCCTTCCGCGATGCCCTCGACTCGGCTCCAGGTTTCGGAGATAAAAAGACCTATCAGATGGATTTCAGAAACAGCCGCGAAGCACTTTTGGAAGCCCAGGAAGACAGTGCGGAAGGCGCGGATATGCTGATGGTAAAGCCCGGAATTTTCTATCTTGATATTGTGCAAAGGATGGCACAAAGCAGCTTACTTCCAATTGCTGTATATCAGGTATCGGGCGAATATGCCATGATCCAGGCTGCCGGAGCAAAAGGATGGATTAACCGGGAGGCCGTCATGATGGAATCTCTGATTTCCTTCAAGCGTGCCGGGGCAAAAATCATCCTGACTTATTTTGCCAAAGAAGCTGCGAATAGTTTAAAAAGTAACGCATGAATCTGACACAAACACAAAGCTTACGACTTTTTGATAAATCACGGGCCATCATTCCGGGTGGAGTAAACTCTCCCGTTCGGGCTTTTGGCTCCGTTGGTGGTAATCCCCGCTTTATTGAGAAAGCCATGGGAGCATATCTGTACGACGCAGATGGACAGTCGTATGTGGATTTTATCAATAGCTGGGGGCCCATGATTTTGGGCCATGCATTTGAACCCATTGTTGAAGCAGTGAACAAACAATTGGAGAAAGGGTTTTCCTTTGGGGCACCTACCGAGCAGGAATTAGAAATGGCCGAAATGATCTGCCAGATGGCTCCCGGAGTCGAGATGGTGCGTTTGGTTAGTTCCGGAACGGAAGCCTGCATGAGTGCATTGCGCCTAGCGCGTGGGTACACTAAAAAAAATAAGTTCATCAAATTTGCCGGATGTTATCACGGTCACGCCGATCCTTTCTTGGTAAAAGCGGGCAGTGGATTGATGAGTTTTGGCATTCCCGGAAGTGCCGGGGTACCCACCGGAGCGACCCAAGATACCCTGATTGCTGAATTCAACGATCTGGCCACTGTCGAAGCTTTGTTCCGGGAATATGGTGAAGAAATGGCTGCTGTTATAGTAGAGCCTGTAGCTGGAAACATGGGATGCATTGTTCCGGAAAAGGGATTTCTCGAAGGACTCAGAAAAGTATGTTCCGAGCATGGAGCCGTTTTAATTTTTGATGAAGTAATGACCGGATTCCGATTGGCGCAAGGTGGTGCCAGCGAAAGACTTGGAATCGATGCAGATCTGTATTGCTACGGAAAAGTAATTGGAGGAGGAATGCCAGTAGGTGCCTTTGGCGGTAAAAAACAAATGATGGAGTATCTGGCGCCCATTGGCCCTGTGTACCAGGCAGGCACTTTGAGTGGCAACCCGATTGCGGTCAGTTGTGGATTGGCTACTTTGCGGTACCTGAATGAAAATAAGCAGGTTTACAGTGATCTGGACGCGCAGACAGCATCCATCGAAAATATCATTCATGAAAACATGAAAGACAAAGTGGAAAATTATTGCGTGAACCGCATGGGCTCGATGATTAGTTTGCATTTCAGCAAACAGGTTTCGAATTACAGTGAAGCCCAACAAGCCGATAATACCACTTTCAACAAGCTATTTCATCATCTGTTGAACGAAGGAGTCTACCTGCCTCCAAGTGCCTTCGAAACATGGTTTGTTTCTGCTGCAGTGGGTGATTTGGAACTCGACAGACTCTCTTCAGCATTCAAGTCGTTCCAAACTGAGCCATGATATTCAGCATGGCGAAAAAGGGGTACTACACTTATCCCTTCTTTTCCATTGTTTCCTGCATTTTACTTCTGAAGCCTGATAAGTCTTTCCATTCAAAAGTGAAAGTGCTACCCTTCCCCATTTCGGCTTTCATTTGTACATTTCCACCTTGTTCTTCCACCAGGACTTTGACAATATTGAGTCCAATACCGGTTTGACTTTGAGTTGCTGACCGATCCGATATTTCAAACAGGTCAAAAAGCCTCTCCTGGTCCTCAGGACGAATTCCTGGTCCGTTATCAGAGACTGAAAAAAGATAAAAGCTGTCCTTTTCTTCGCAGTTCACCTGAATATGCGCATTTACCTTATCGTTGTATTTGACCGCGTTGCCAATCAGGTTTTGAAATACCTGGTGCAGTTTAAAGCGATTCGTTTTCAGAACGGGTAATGAATTTGATACCGACACTTTTATTTCAGAGGGAAGAAAAAGTCCATCCACAATCTCCTTCACCAATAAACCAGAATCCACCTCCTGAATATTTTGTTCCTGGTGTTCGCTCTTGCTGTACTCCAACACCGAGTCAATTAATTCTGCCAATCGTATCAGGTTTTCTTCTGCAGTGGCGAGGTACTCGCCGGCTTTCTCCAATCGGTATCCTTTCAATTCACTACCGATTAACTGGATCAATCCAATAGAACCCGACAAAGGTGATTTCAGGTCGTGAGCCATGACATAGGAAAATCGCTCCAATTTCTGATTGACCCGAACCTTTTGCTCCAGGGTATTTTGCAGTTCCAGATTTAATTCCTGCAAACGTTGTTGTTTTTTCAGTTTCTCATTCGATTCCGAAACCTGGATATAAAGCTGAAGCAACTCTTTGTGATTCCACTCTAATTTTTTCTCGCTTTTTCCATTGGATACAGAAAGCAAACCCACACTCAATCCGGAAACAAGAAATACCACCACATACAGGGTAGCTGAAATCGTTTTTAATACATCTGGAGGAATCGATACGAAAGGTGTAACCTGCTGAAACAGGTAAAAAAAGAAAATCCCAATTGATAGCCCCACTCCAAGAACAATGGATACCCTTTCCTGCGGATTAAACAGCAACCAGGGGCAACAGGCCAAAGCAAAGAATATCATATGCATATGCGCTTCTTTACCAAGGATGAAACTGTAATAAAGCACCAATAAATTAATGAGAATGATGAAGCCATTTCGGGCAATCAGGTACCACTTTTTCCAATTGAAAAAATAAATCAGCAAAAAACTGAGAGTGGCCAGAATGGTAATATTAGATAATTCTTTGAATCCAAGAATTCTGAAAGTAAAAATATATGAACTGGCTATCAGAATAATCAAGGCAGTGAACTGATTGGTTAACCGAATCCTTTTTGCCAGATTATCCTCAATTTGATCTGTAATTCCGACATCACAAACATACTTACAGACCCGTTTCCAAAATTCAGCAATGCCTACGATCATTCATCGCATTAATATGCCTTCTTAAGATACACAGTTTTTGTTTTTTCGTCAATTTTGACGATAATTTTGATTACTATTTCCCAATTAACAGAAATACCTATGGAATTCTCAGAAAAAGAATTCCTTTTCCCTGAAGATGAAAGCAGGCTGGAATCCATCATTTTTCCTAGCTTTACAGCAGAATTAAGATTATGGAGAATCAAGGAAATAACCCACAGGGAAACGAGTTACAAATTGAATTGAACGAGGAAGTAGCAGAAGGAACTTATTCCAACCTTGCGATTATCAACCATAGCAGTACTGAATTTGTGGTTGATTTCGTAAGAATCATGCCCGGAATGCCCAAAGCAAAAGTGCAATCACGGGTCATTCTGACTCCGCAACATGCCAAACGATTAATGATGGCATTAGGGGAAAACATTGCGCGTTTCGAGGAAGCTTTCGGACAGATTGAGTTGAATGATTCTCAGGTGCCTCCCATTCCAATGAATTTCGGCGGACCAACCGGAATGGCTTAATCATGAAGAAAAAGCCGCTGATATTAGTTACCAACGACGACGGCATTACAGCCCCAGGAATTCGTACGCTCATTGAAACAATGAAAGAATTTGGTGAGGTGGTAGTGGTTGCTCCTGACAGTCCGCAATCGGGCATGGGGCACGCCGTTACCTTGCATCAGCCCCTTCGTTTGGATGAAGTGGATATCTATCCGGACATCCGTGCTTTTCAAAGTTCCGGAACGCCAGTGGATTGCGTGAAGCTGGCCGTGGATATAGTATTGGACCGAAAACCTGATTTGCTGGTTTCCGGCATCAATCATGGGTCGAACAGTTCGATCAATGTTATTTATTCCGGAACCATGTCGGCTGCAGTAGAAGGTGCCATTGAGGGTATTTCTTCCATCGGCTTTTCCTTGTTGGATTACAGCTACCACGCAAACTTTAAACCCCTGGTACCCTATATCCGGCAGATTGCTTCCGAGGTGCTGGAAAAACAATTGCCTGCGGGAACACTGCTGAATGTTAATTTCCCAAAAGCAGAGAAGTTTAAAGACATCAAAGGGGTAAGAGTTTGCCGCCAGGCGCTTGCCAAATGGGAAGAAAATTTTGTAGAACGAACCGATCCCAACGGACGCCAATATTATTGGATGACCGGACGTTTTGTAAACGACGATCAGGGAGATGATACCGACGAATGGGCGCTGAAACATGGCTACGTTTCTGTGGTTCCGGTGCAATTTGACTTAACCGACCATCATCAGATTCCTTTTATCAATCGCTGGAATTTCCATGTACAATAACCGACAGCTAATCATAGGGTTTGTGGTAGGAATGCTTGTTCCTGCTTTTTTAATATTGATGATGTATGCCTTCAAGTTCAGTGAAAGTAGTTTCACCAGTTTTGTCAGTGCATCGATTCGACAGGGAATTGCTCCGGCCATCATTGCCCTTTCTCAATTGGGCAACCTGGGCCTCTTCTTTCTTTTTTTAAAATTTGACCGACTTTGGGCTTCCCGCGGAGTAATACTGGCGACCTTCCTTTATATCTGTGTAATGCTCTATTTCAAAATGGGCGCATGAAATATTATCTGATTTCTGGTGAAGCTTCTGGCGACCTTCATGGGTCGAATCTGATGAAAGAGTTAAAGAAGCTGGATAAAGAAGCACAATTCCGTTTCTGGGGTGGAGACCTGATGCAGGCGCAAGGTGGATACAATGTGAGCCATTACAAGGAACGGGCCTTTATGGGATTTGCCGAAGTGGTGATGAACCTGCGAAAAGTAACAGGCTTCATTCGACAATGCAAGGCCGACATCAAAGCAAACCGCCCCGATGCGCTCATCCTGATCGATTACCCGGGATTCAACCTCCGTATTGCCGAATATGCCCATGAATCAGGGATACCGGTACACTTTTACATTTCACCCCAAATTTGGGCATGGAAAGAAGGCCGGATCAATAAAATCAAAGCATCAGTTGATTATCTGTATGCCATCCTCCCTTTTGAAAAGGATTTTTACAAAAAGCACGATTACGAGGTCGAATATGTAGGGCATCCCCTTTTGGATGCCGTCAAAGATGTGGAGGCTCATTCGGGATTCCGGGATAAATGGCACCTGGGCAAAGAGCACATGATTGCGCTGTTACCTGGAAGCCGGAAACAGGAAATAAAGGTTAAGCTTCCCATCATGATCTCTGTGATGAATGATTTTCCAGAGCATCAATTTGTGTTGGCCGCCGCACCGGGAATTGATCCGGAATACTATCAACAATTTACCACCAACCCCCGGTTGAAAGTGGTTCAAAACGATACTTACCAATTGCTATTGCATAGCGAAGCCGCATTGGTCACTTCCGGAACCGCCACTTTAGAAACTGCTTTGTTTGAAGTTCCGGAGGTGGTGTGCTACAAAGGAAGTGCAATTTCTTACGCCATTGCCAAACGCTTGGTTAAAGTAAAATACATCTCTCTTGTTAACCTGATTATGGACAAGGAAGTAGTTCGCGAATTGATTCAGGACGATCTAAACTATTTCAACCTGAAAAAGGAGTTAAAAGCCATCCTTCCCGGCGGACTCAAACGCCGTCCGATGAAAGATGCTTATATCGAATTAAAGAAGAAACTCGGAGAAGGAGGCGCTTCAGAACGCACTGCAACTTTGATTTACGAACGAACGAAATAGAACCCGAAAGAAAACACGACCCGCTGAATTTATTTTGGTTGATTGACCGGTCGTCGAGCTGGGTGCTAACTCGATTCCGATTGATTCTGTTCTATTTCCTCTTCCATGGATTCATCCATTCTCCTCAACCAATCTGGAAAGGCCATAATTATCCCAATCACGACCACAGCAACAAGCAGGAAGAGCATTACCCGGCCCAAATCCGAATCCGAACTGGCCGCTCCTCCACCTGCAAAGGCCCTTTGCATGAAGAGAAAAAAAACAAGAGTGAATAAATATTTCATCATCTAATGTATTTGTAACAAGGAATTCCAATTGCCTTCGGAATGATTTATTCTAAGTAAATAATTACCCGGATTCAGTTCCAGATGGAGGTTCATCTCTGTCATCTCTTTTTTGAATGTAGAATAAACCAAACGGCCATTCATATCATAAACTTCGAGCTTTACCTGATTAAGTTGTGCATCGCTATGCAACTGAAAGTTTCCGAATCCATCCAGATAGCTCAATCGCAGGCCATTGCTCTCAATTGGGGTCAAGCCGGTCCCTTGAAAGAAGACACATTTGGAAGTATCCTTGCAGCCCCGATCGCTCACTTCAACTGCATAATAGCCATGCGTTGACGGAACAAAAGTCATCGATTGTGCCCCACTTACGACCGACATATTGCCGGAGCAATTCAGCCATTGATATCCTACCCCGGTAGCAACTGCTGAAAGTTCGCTGCCATTATTTTGCACCCCATTATTCAATTGTGGGATGGTCACCTCCATCGTAACGACACTGTCGCAACCATGCTGATTTACCAAAGTAGTCTGATAGGTACCACTCCGGGTGAACACATCTTTACCATTGGCCGAAGTGACCTGATGGCAATCGAAAAGTTTTAGTGTGGAAGAATCCGCATAGTATCGTGTAAAGTCGATGGTAATAATGCTATCGCAAAACTTGTGGTTTAAAAGTGTATCCAGATACGTACCCGTGGTATCTAACCATTTACCGGATGGACTCATCCATGGATCGCATTGAGCATGTGTCAGGGTACTGAAAGATTTCTTCCCATTCACCTGGATAGACAAAATGCTGTCGCAACCGAGAGAACTGATTAGGGTATCGGCATAGGTTCCAGGAGAGCTGTACCAGTATTTTCCGGATGGACTTTTCACCGAATCGCAGTATTCAAGATGAATGCTGAAGGTACTTGATCCCAACACATACAATTGAATTGCAACGACAGAATCGCAGCCTATGCTGCTTGCATTGGTTAAAACATCGTAAGACAGTCCGGAAGAAGTGAGCGTTTTCCCCGACGGACTCTTATAGCTATAACAAACCGTCGTATCCACATGTCCGGTATCGACACCGACTGTAAGATGGATGGTGATGGTGCTATCGCACCCTGCATGATTCGGAATTTTATCCTGGTAAGTACCTGTGGTATAGTAGGCCTGTCCGGCAGGACCAACAAAACTGTCGCATACAGCGATCGTTATGCTGGAATAGGACAATGGGAGGATGGTAACATGTTTTTTAATAATGGAATCACAACCCATCTGAGTTTTCGTAGGATATACATAATCCCCTGATTTACTCACCACATTGTTCGAAAGCGGTTCAAAATAGCCGCCGCAATGTGTAATTGTGTCATATTGCACGGTAGAATCCCGTGTCAGGGTGGCGCCACTTACCCAATTTGAGGTGCTTCCGTACAATGCAAAGTTGGATAAGGTTGCATTGTTACCATAGCCCGAATAATCGGTTAATGAAGTCACATTTCCATTGGAGCCTCCGGCAGAACCCTGATTAAATTTATAATAGGCCCGCAAACCCGATTGGGCCGAACAAAATTCAGCATCTTTATGTGCCTTAATCTGGGCTTGGGTCAACGTCACATTCCATACCCGTACTTCATCAATTTTTCCATCCCAGTAGCGACCGTAACTCGGGTGATATCCAATCGTCAAAGGGGTGGAGGTACTTGTTCCTACGGAAATGGTGGTGGAATTTGAATCCACCTGATTTCCATTGAGGTAAACCCGCATCATACTTCCATCGTATGTGGCTGCCACATGATACCATTTACCGGTGTCCATGCCTAAACCACTTGTATTGATTTCTGTCCAGCTGCCATTGGTTCCGGCCCCCATTCCGAAACCCAGGTTGCCGTTGCTTCCGGCTCGAAGCATATATCCTCCGTTATTCGAATTATTTTCTTTTAAGATGATGGATCCCTGAAAAATACTCGACGGCCAGGAATGAGCCAAAATCCATGCTTCCAGAGAAAATGATGTTCCACCCACATTGAAGGCCGTGCTTGTACCACAATTTACTTTGTCGTCAGTACCATCAAAATCCAACGCATTCTGAGCAGAAAGTCCGATCGCTGCAAATAGTCCCAGCAAGCTGAACAATAGTTTGATTCGTTTCATATTTCCTTTGGTTTGGTAGAGAAAAGTTACGGAAAAGAATGCGTAGTAGTAGGTGTTTCGAGATAAAATCTGCAATCGATTACAGACTTCAGATAACAGAGCCCGATTTGTTGATGGTTTAAAGACACTGATACTTTGAGACGGAAGAGGAGTCTTTGCTGGCGCCAAGACGTCTTGTTCTTTACAAATCTTACACCTTTTCTATATAGCGAGCATGACAATCGGATAAGGTATAGAGCCTACGATCCTTTTGTGGGTGTATTTATTCATTTGCGAAGCCATGAACTTATTAAGCTCCATCGTTTTAGCAAGCAACTGCCTTCTCCGGCGATTAAACCGTGTTCGGTCAATAAGATTCGGAAACTCAGTAGGATGTTCGAAAAGTAACTTCTTGAAAAACAGGTTTTCAGAATCCATTCCAAGTGCTTCAGACACTAAAGAAAGAGCAATTACTTCTAAGTCAGACATCATAGAAGGAACAGGTCCCGGTTTAAAATTTCCACATGGGAAAACAGAATCTTGAAAATGGTTTTTGGCCATGTCCAAAATAAGGGAGAACTTGTTGAATAGGTTGGTCATTGATTTTAGAATGTTGCAAATACAAAATACTGATATTCAGTAAAATGACCAACATTTTTAAACTAATTTTCTAATAGCACAACGGGTTATAATAAAATAGTATATAGTCGTTCCTTAATAACACACAACATCTTGAATATAAACATATTATGTTGAAAAGTATGTATTTTGTTAGATGATTATTTGCAAGGTTTTGAGGAAATTAGAAGAAAATCTTGCAGACTATGTTGGGAAAATTGAAGC
>WGMZ01000046.1 GCA_016124735.1 Bacteroidota bacterium | reverse complement strand
TGGAATCACATCCACCAGCCAGGATCCTGCTACCAACTACGGAGCGAGCCTGGTTCAGGATTCCGTTTATACGATTCAGCTCATTGCTTACAGCGAACACGGTTGTCCCGATACTGCGACGAATACTGTGCGGGTTTATCCCAAACCGACCGCGTCTTTTTCACAAAGTGATACGGCCGGTTGCGGACCTTTAACGGTAAGCTTTACCAATAGCTCGGTGCCGTATGACACGAGTACGATTGCGGACATGACGTTCAGTTGGGATTTTGGTAACGGCCAAACTTCCACCTTACAAAGCCCGTCTGTTACTTATACGGCTGCCGCCATCAACGATACGGTTTATACGATTCGGCTCATTGCTTACAGCGAACATGGTTGTGCAGACACCATGCAATCTCAGGTACGCATCCATCCAAAACCTTCCGTTTCATTGACCAAAGATGATTCTACCGGATGCGATCCGGTAACGGTGAATTTTACGGCCAGCGGTGTGAATGTGGCTACCTATCACTGGCGCTTCACCTCTTCGGATAGCAGCACAACTCAAAATCCAACTTTTGATTTTAGAGCTATCCCATTCGACGATACGACCTATATCGTGACGCTGGTTGGAGAATCTCCCTACGGTTGTGTCAGCGACACAGCCAAAACGAATGTTGCAGTTTTAGGCGGACCTTCTGCCTCTTTCTATCCATCTCCGGATTCTGTCTGTGCGACTACCTCCTCCCAGATGATTAATAACTCATTGGGAGCGACTTCGTATTACTGGGATTTTGGAAATGGAGACACCTCATCTGCTGTTTCCCCACAGGCCTTGTTTACCCTCAACCCAGCGGCTGACACAGCGTACCATGTATTAATGGTAGCTTCCAGCGGAAATGGATGTCGGGATACTGCAGATGCCTATGTGGTGGTTTCGCCAATCCCAACCGCAGCATTTACCATGGATTACGATACCGGGTGCAGTCCGCATACAGTGAATTTTACCAGTCAATCTATTTTTGCCGCATCCCATCATTGGTATTACAGCAATGGCTATGCGGATACTGGTTCAAGCCCATCGTTTGCCTTCACCAATTCGGGCGTAATCGATTCTATTTATACGGTAAGATTGATTGTGACAAACCTTGGAGGGTGTAATGATACTGCCACGGATGAAGTACGGGTATATCCTTTCCCAAGTGCTGATTTTGTAATATCTCCATCGAGTGGTTGTGGAGATTTAACCGCCAGCTTCTCGAATCAATCTACGCCCAATGATACGGGTTCTATCTCCATCATGAGCTTTGAGTGGGATTTGGGGAACGGTAGTTCATCTACCCAAATCAATCCATCATCTACGTATTCGAAATCGCTGGTTCAGGACAGTGTTTATACTGTACAATTGATTGCATTCAGTGAACATGGCTGTCGGGATACCATTGAAAAGAACCTGCGTGTATTCCCAAAACCGCGCGCCAGCTTTACACAAAGTGACACAGCTGGTTGCGGGCCACTGACCGTTTCCTTCTACAATACATCGATCCCATATGATACCGGGTCTATCGCTGACATGCATTTCCAGTGGAATTTCGGTAATGGTTACGTAGGTTACGATCCGAACGATACCATTACATTCTATCCGGCAAATGGAGTAGACACTGTTTATACCATTCGATTGATTGCCTTCAGTGAACATGGGTGCCGGGACACCATGTATTCGACCGTTCGCGTCTATCCGGATCCGGCTTCCAGCTTTACCAGATCGCCGGCTTCAGGTTGCGGGCCCTTGTCCGTTCAATTTAGCAGCAGCGGCACTAACGTGCAGACATTCCATTGGGATTTTGGCAACGGTGATACCAGCAGTCAATCCAATCCCGGCGAAGATTTCACTAATGTATTAGATATCGATACTGTTTACACCGTATCCATGTGGTCGGAGTCACCCTATGGATGTTTAAGCGATACGAGCACCAAGACAGTAACCGTACGTCCGAATCCCGTAGCCGCTTTTAGTAAAGATGGAGATTCGCTCTGTGGTACTTCTCAGGTGATTTTCGCAAACGGATCGACCGGTGCCACCTCTTATGCCTGGAGCTTTGGAGATGGAAGCACGGCAAGCAATGCCAACCCGCAACATAATTTTAGTGCGAGCCAAACGGTGGATACCAGTTACAGGGTTCGTCTGATAGCAACAAATTATTTTGGATGCCTCGATACAGCTTACGACACGGTGCATATATTCCCATTACCAACGGCTGTAATCACCAGCAATCCTTCCGCTGGATGTACGCCTTTGAGCGTCAGCTTCGGACAAAACTCCTTGTTGAGTGTTTCGTCCTTCTGGGATTTTGGAAACGGGACAACGGATACGGCACATTCTCCTTCGAGTAACTTCATCAATGCAACGCTGAATGATACACTTTATGACGTGAAGCTTAGGGTTGAATCGGTGCACGGTTGCCTCGATTCGAGCATCGAGTCGATTCGGGTATACCCGCTTCCAACCACGGATTTTGTGGCACAACCAAACAATGGATGCGGCGACCTGAGTGTTCAGTTCAGCAATCAATCTACGCCGAATGATACAGGCGATATTTCGGTGATGACCTTTGAATGGGCATTGGGCAATGGAATCAATACAACGGCAACGAATCCATCTACCACCTATTCCCGTTCATTGACACAGGACAGTATTTATACCGTAAGATTGATTGGGGCCAGTGAGCATGGTTGTTTGGACACAGCGTATAAAACAGTCAGGACCTACCCGAAACCGCTCTCTTTATTTACGCAAAGTGACACAGACGGATGTTCTCCTTTGAATGTTAGCTTCACCAATCAATCCACTCCTTACGATACCGGTAGCATCAATGACATGACCTTCCGTTGGGATTTTGGAAACGGACAGACCAGCACTGCAGTGAATCCGACACCGGTATTCTATGCCTCAACTACGCAGGATTCCGTTTACACAATTCGACTGATTGCCTATAGCGAACACGGCTGCGCCGATACAAATTATTCAACCGTGCGCGTGCATCCCAACCCGCTGGTGGCGTTCACGCCGAATACTCAAACGGGTTGCGGACCATTGAGTGTGCAGTTCACAGGAAATACACTCAATACCGGAACGCATTACTGGGATTTTGGAGATGGAGATACGAGCTCACAAGCAAACCCTTCGCATGTTTTTGCCAGTCAGCCGAACATTGATACCAGTTATACCGTGCAGTATTGGTCTTCCAGTCCGTATGGATGCTGGAGCGATACGGTGAGCACAACCATAATTGTACGGCCCACACCGGTGGCCAATTTCAGTCAGAACTTCGACTCCCTCTGTGGAGGAGGAACCATACAATACAGCAATAATTCTACCCTGGGTTATTCGTATTCCTGGACCTTTGGAGATGGATCTGCTTCGACAAGCACCGTCAATCCGCAACACACTTTTAGTGAAATACCTTTTACCGATACAGGGTATTCCGTGACTTTGATTGCCACTTCTGTGTATGGGTGCAAAGATACTTTGACCAAGCCGACGACTATTTTCCCTTTACCGGATGCACAGATTACCTTTTCTCCGGATTCAGGATGCAGTCCGCTGTTGGTGCAGTTTGGAAATACTTCCATTATTGCCGCATCGCATAACTGGAATTTTGGAGACAATACAACCAGTACAGGAGATACCTTATCGCATTTATTCGTAAATCAGTTGGGTATCTATCGGGATTTTCAAATTATTCAGGAGGCTGTTTCAATCCATGGGTGCCTGGATCATGATACGGTGACTGTCCGCGTGCATCCGCTTCCCCGGCCTAATTTTGCAGTGAATAAAACAGGTATTTGCGATACCAGTTCGTATATATTTAGAAATTACACAGCGGGTGCGGTTGGCTATCAATGGTTCTTTGGCGACGGAACAGGTTCTTATCAGGATGGGCCGACTCATATTTATCCTACTGCCGTATCGAGTGATACAAGTTTCACGGCGAAACTTATTGCGACGTCGAATCGGGGTTGCGTGGATTCATTGAGTCAGAGCATAACGGTAACGCCTATTATGCTTGCAAAAGCATCGACAATAAATGCGTCCGGATGCAATCCGCTTACGGTAGATTTTGTAAATAACTCGACCAACGCGAGCAACTATTACTGGGATTTCGGTGATGGTTTTGTGAATACAGGTCAGTCGCCTTCGCACACGTATATCAATCCTGATTATTTTGCAAAAGATTACACCGTTACGCTCATTGTGAGCAACGCGCTTGGTTGTGCAGATACCACATCGGTTACGGTTAGTTTGCAGCCAAATATTACCGCGAATTTTACGATCGGCAAAACAAGCTCATGTACGCAGGCGGCTTACGATATCAATAATTTGTCGCAAGGTTCTACGATTTATAATTGGGATTTCGGCGATGGAACCTCGTCGACCGATCCAAACCCAAGTCATGTCTTCCCGACGAGCTTGAGTCAGGACACAGTATTTACTGTTCGATTGGTGGCCTCCTCAGCCTATGGCTGTTATGATACCGCTTATCGAACCGTTACGGTTCATCCGATACTTACTGCGGCTTTTGTTGTAGATGCGCAGGAAGCATGTGGTTTCATGCTGGCTCATTTCACGAATCAATCGACCAATGCGATTTATTTTGATTGGGACTTTGGCGATGGAACGGGTTCGGCATTGAAAGACCCCAGTCATCCATACGGACAGGTAGGCGTGTACCAGCCAAGCATCATTGTGTATGATGCTTATGGATGTTCGGCAACGTATTCCCTTCCTAATCCGGTTATCATCTGGGAAATACCCAAGGCCAATTTTATTGCCACGCCGAGCTCTCAGCGTTTGCCGAATTCCACTGTAGATTTCACAGACCTTTCTGTAGCGAATGATCCTCTGAACTATCATTGGAATTTTGGAGAACCATCCAGCGGAAGCAATACTTCAACATTAAGCGATCCACAGCATATTTATGCGGATAGTGGAACCTATCTGATCACGCAGATTATCGACAACGGACATTGCAGCGACACAGCGACCCGCAGTGTGACCATCGAATATTATTACCCGATTGCTTCCTTCTACGAGGACCCCGATACCGGTTGTATGGACTTAACGGTTACGTTCACCAATGAGAGTCAATATGCCGATTCTTACCATTGGTATTTCGGAGATGGAGGGCAGTCCACCGACGAAAACCCGACACATACGTATACCACTCCCGGTTCTTATACAGTGACCCTTTTAGCAAGTGGTCCGGGAGGAGTAGATGATAGCACCAAAACGGATATCATTCTGGTCATTCAAAAGCCCTACGCGAAGTTCTATACCACACCAACTGTGGCCTGGCTACCCAATACCTCCATCCAGTTTGTGAATACATCGATTTTGGCCAATGCATATCTCTGGCAGATTGACGGTCCAAATGGAGATGATTTCACCAGTAACGACGATTCACCGATCATCACCTTGAATGAAGAAGGAGAATACACGGTGATGCTTATCGCCATGAACACGTACGGCTGTACCGACACGGCTTACAAGGAAAATTATATCCGCATCAATGCAGGTGGGGTATTACTTGTTCCGAATGCCTTCACGCCGAATGGTGACGGAGTCAATGACAACTTCCGACCTGTTTTCGAAGGGGTAGAACGAGACCATTATACGTTTAAAGTCTATAATCGTTGGGGAGAGCTCCTGTTTGAAACCCATGACATTGACGAAGCCTGGGATGGAACCTTCCGGGGAGTGATGTGCGAAAGCACGGTCTACGTATGGCAGGTAGAAGGAAACTACTATGGCGCGCAACATTTCCAACAACGCGGAAAAGTGATGTTGATGAAATAGATATAAGCAGCAGTGCAGATCAATATGCGGGGCCCATTTTCGCCTGTTTAAAATCTAAAACGAACACCTTGAAAGATTCACTACTTTTTTAGAAAAAGCCTGTCCTTTTGAGGTCATAAAATAAATCGTATAGATTCCGCTCATATTTGGCAGAGTAATTTCACGGAGATTTTCCGAATGCCCAACTTTGGTTCCTTGCGAATCGAAAATTTCGATGTAAGCAATATTCAAGTGATTCGGGTTGTGAATATAAAATTTACCAGTTCCTGGATTCGGATAGATTTCAATCCCATTTGAAATATCAGGCACTTCAAGGCCCAGTGCATTGGGTAAACCATTCAAGTCTCGATTGAAACCCATAATAAATGCGGATGTTTGGTTTTTGTTCCAATTGTTAACTGTAAAGTTGCAGGCCCCTCCTATTATGAGTTGCTTATTATTTCCGGTAATACTATTGGCTTGCATCGGTTGCGACCAGGGAATAAGCACCTTGTTTAACTGGTGCCCGTTGTTGTCGTAAGCAAGAATGCCTAGATTAGAATAAAAATCGGGCCCAGTGAAAAGAAAAGGAGTCTGTTGAAAGGCGACATAATGAACATCACCAAATGTTCCTGAATTATTGGGAATAGTGAGATTCTCACGAGTCCTTAACATCAAGGAAGCACTGTCAGTAACAAACGATTTATTGTTCAAATCAAATATGCGAAACCTTAAATCGGTGAAATAATTTGTTGAGCCATTGATTAAAGTATCGTCGCCAATATTGTCGATTTGATCTAATATGCCCAATTTTGCTGATTCCATAGGAAACAGATTCAATGCCGTGAAAGAAACACTTAATAACTTATTAAACGTATAGGTGGTAAAATCAAAGACCCAAATTGAGTAATTCGGGGTGGTTGAATCGATTTGATCCGAGTAGGAAAAAAATACGAGTAAGCTATCCTGAATGACAACCTGACCATAGTTGCCTGGAATGAATACTACAGGACTATTGGGAATAATATGACTATAAATTGAATCTAGGTCAGAATTTAAAAGGATGAAAGTGGAACTGGTTTTATAGCCACCTAATAATGTCAGGCCTGCTCTGCATTCTGAAATGCTGAAGATTTGATAGGATATATGATCTGAACCGTAAACTTTTGTTTCAATTTCTTCAAGCAACAGATTATAACGTCGTAGGATAAGCCTGGACGTATCGCTATCACAATACAGTTCACCAGCGGCAAGAAGGGTGCTATCGCTGAGTAGTTTTATCGTTCTCCAGTAAATGTTAGAATCAGGTTCAAAAAAGAAAAGGGAGTCCAAAGTATGCCCGACAGAATCCAGATGTAAAAGTATGGACCAGTTATCCGTACGATGATCCGGATTGTTGTAGTCGAAGGAATTCACAAGAGCATAAAAAGTGCCCTCATATTCCTCTAATGCTTCACAAAACTCAGAACGACCTTCCATATCAATAGTTTTGAAAAACTGTTGTGCAGAAAGAGTATTAACCGCCAATAAAATTTTGGCCATTAGTACTATTCTTACTATGGAAGGGAATACAATTTTCACCAATTACAAAATTATATCTTTATTCCTCACATACTGAGTAGGGTGAAAAATGGGATTTAATGGCCGTTCCACCCACGTGTGAAAGCAGTTTGCGTAAGTAACTTTTTCATATAATCCGGGCTCACTGTGGGGAGAAAGAGCTAAATATGTTGAATAGTTTGGTAAGATTGTTTTCGATTTAGAACTTCCTAAGAAGGCGATGGGTCTACTACTGCTTGAAAGAGTTTCAGTTGTTGATAATAGCGATTCCATTCCAGCCTTAGTCAAACAGGAAGTTGGGTCGTCAGTAACCAGAATATCTTTTGTTTCAATGTCCAGATGCACCAAATAGATATCCGTTGGGGCTCCGAAAGTGTATACGCATCCGAGATATGCATTGCAATCCGGGTTATCGAGAGGTTGAGGAAACTGCATATATGCGGGAGTTCCACATGACGAAGAACCTGGATCGTTTACTGACCATCCTGCGTCTACACAAGAACCATTGATAGTTTGTGTGACAGCTGAATAAACGTGAATCTCAATATTCAATGGGGAAATGTCATTATGCTGTCCCGAGGGATCTCTCCAAATCAAATCGATTGCACTAATGTAATGATCATAACCTGAATCTATCAAAGTTGTATCAGCAAGATCTGTAATACTTTGATATAAATCTGCATACAATGTTTTGAGCACAGTCCCCGAAATAATACTATCTGATCCACTAGTTGTCACAGAGAACACTGTTGTGAAAGTGTTTTCCGCAATTGCCGTAGGGGTATCAACTAGGGGACTATTTATAAAATAATCTCCATGATTCTCCGCTTCAATACCACTTCTGATTTGGGAGAATAATCCAAATTCTTTCTTATTGTATGTTCATTTTGTCTTGATACAAAACGAACCAAAAAATCAAGGCCAAAATAAGCTTCCCTGCTCTCTGTTTTTTTCTTAACGGTCGGCCATTGCATCTGGCCTCCCTAAAAAAAACATCACGCCAACGCGCGGCCCGCATTTTGGCCAGCCCACCCGCACGAAGTTTATCTATATCGAACAGACTGAGATGTGATCTTATGCTAGCGTAAGCAATAGGCGCCTGGCATCCGTCCCGAATTGGTCGGGAGGGCACCCGCTGTCTGACGGAGCGGATATCCCGTACGTACGGGATAGCGGAGGAAGGCTTAGCGGGTCATTGAGGAAGCAAGCGCGATTTTTTTCTTCCTTTTTTTCTAAAAAAAAGGAAATAGAAAGAATGAAAAATGGATTATAAATCCGTCAACAAAAAGGTTTTGTGGGAAATAACGGATACATATGATAAATTAATTGAAAAGAAAATTAACTGCCATTAACCTTTCCAACAACGCGGAAAAGTGATGTTGATGAAGTAAACCAAGCGGCTTTGCTTTTGTTTGGGATATATGCCCCAAGCGACTTCAAGCCTGGTATCTGAGAACCAATTTACGTGGGTTCCGCTGAATGAAAGGGTAGGATGGAGCCGGAAGAAAACTTAATTTCTACCGGACGGCATTCAATTTCATCGAGTTGCTACTTTTTCCGGGAAGAATTTTCTGATCCTCTTCCCGAAGAATAATACATTTGCCGCATGACGCGCGTGCTTTTTGTTTGTCTTGGTAATATTTGCCGTTCCCCGCTGGCAGAAGGATTATTTATTGCCAAGGTGAGGGCCGCCGGTCTCGAAACAAAATATCTCATTGATTCAGCCGGCACCTCCTCTTATCATGAAGGAGCGCTCGCCGATCCGCGCACCCGGGAGAATGCACGTCAGAACGGAATTGAATTGGTGAGCCGATCCCGACCTTTTCGAAAACAGGATTTTGTTGATTTCGATATCATCTTAACGATGGATCGGAATAACTACACAAATGTGAAACGTTTGGAACCGACTTTCCCGGAGGAAATTGGCCGGGTCTTCATGATGCGCGACTTCGACCTGATGTCGCCTGGTTCTGACGTTCCCGATCCCTACTACGGAGGAAACGAAGGATTTCAGCGGGTCTTTGATATTTTGGATCAATCAACCACCGAGCTCCTAAAGCAACTGGAGTCGGGTAAGCTTCTTTAAAATAAGTGGATGATGTTATTGCGCAGACGGAAAATTGCGTTTCGCTGTTCGATCAATTGAGGGCTGGGATCTTTTTTGATCAGATCATTTATTTCATCCAACTTGTTTTTCCATTTGGTATCCAATTTTTGGTTCACCTGCGTGATGAACAATACGGTTAGGTAATCGGAATCATCTGTCGGATCAAATGCATTCAGCTTTTTGAGAATGGGAAGGATGAAATCCGGATTATCCTGAGCTTTCATGTATTGCGATATGAGAGCCACCAAATAAAACTTATTGCCGTCTTCCTCATTCCAGGCTTTGATGAAGTAATCTGAGAAATCTCCTTGGGCTATGGAGAGGATGGAGAGCGCATCGTAGCGCAGAGCATCCGGTCCGCTATTGGCCCACATTTTTGCTTGTTCAATTCCCCTGATTGTATCCGTAACAAATAAAAGTTCCAATGCGCCGGCATTCACCTGATAGGAGGAGTCATTCAATCCATGTTGGATAACTTTCGCCAAGCCGGAAACCGGATTATATGCAAACAATTCAAAGGCTGCCAGACGCGTGGCGGAATTGGGATGGTTTTCGGCATTATCAATCAATAAATCTGTAAAGCCGGCAATCTTATCTGGCGCCAGCCGCCTCATTAAATTCATGGCTTCAATTCTGATGCGGTAGTTTCTATCCGCCAATCCACGGCTGCAGGCTTCATAGATAATTTCCATATCCTGTCCCTGCTCATCTAAATAGAGCAATGCATTTTGACGGTCTTTAAAGCGCGGACTGTATTTCAATTGAGCCAGCCATTCTTCATCTGTTTTGACTTCCCTGATTTTAGCCAGAAGCATGTTCTGTGCATCGAAGCTTACCCAGCTTGGTTTTTCTGTCATCTCCCAGAAAAAGGACTCCGAGGAGCTTTTGATATCCAGAAGCTCGCTATAAACGGAATCACCAAATTGAAATTCTACCCAAACAGGAAGTCTGTAGGCTCCCAGCTCCTTCAAATCCTGAATCTGGTTTACCTGCAAGGTATAGGATTGAACTTCTTCTTCGTAGTTGTGAGAGACCTCCAAAATTGGATGGCCTTTTTTCATGAACCATTGGTTGAAGAACCAGTGCAGATCTTCTCCGCTTGCTTCTTCAAAGGCCATTCTCAGGTTATCAATTTCGGCTGTTTTAAATTGATTGCTGGTCAGGTAAATATTCAATCCTTTGAAAAAGAGGGTGTCGCCCAGATAGGAGCGGAGCATATGCAATATCAGTCCACCTTTTTGGTAACTGTGGGCGTCGAACATGGATTCCTGGCTTGCGTAAGTGGAACGAATCAATGGGACTTGTTTTCCGGTTGACTCGTTGAAATAAATCTGTAGCCAATTGTACAGGTGTTCATCTGCCAATTCTTTTCCATTGGCATGTTCTCTCCAAAGGTATTCGCTATAGGTAGCGAAAGACTCATTTAGGGGCAATTGTCCCCAGGCTTCGCAAGTTACCAGATCGCCAAACCAATGGTGGAAAAGTTCGTGCGCAATCACATCTTCATAATCCCGGTCCAGCAGTTCACGGGTATCTAATTGAAGCATAGAGCCGTGTATGGTGATGGTGGTATTTTCCATTGCTCCGGAAACAAAATCATACACGACAGCTTGATCGTATTTGGGCCAGGGATAAGGGTAATCCAGCCTCTGGCTGAAGAAATCCATCATCTTCGGAGTATTCGCAAAGATCGTGTGGGTGCTGTTGCTGTATTTTGAATCCACATAGTAGGTAAGGGGCACCTCGTTCCACACTGCTTTTTCCGTGTAAAATTGACCAACCACCAGGGCGACTAAATATGGAGAATGGGGCTTGTCCATTTTCCAGTGATCGGTGCGGCGATTGCTTTCTTCTGGGGAGCTGCTGATAAATTCCCCATTGGAAATCGTTTGCAAAGTATCGGCAACAGTGATGAAAATATCCTGGGTCATTTTTTCATCCGGAGCATCGATGGTAGGCAGCCAGGCGGAAGTGCTTTGCGTTTCTCCCTGAGTCCAGATCTGGCGGGCTTTATTTTTTTCTCTTCCCATTGGGTTGATGAAATACAAGCCTTTTGCATCGGTGATGGCTCTGCTTCCTTCGTTATCAACCATATTGGGTTTCGCTGTATACCTGATTTTCAGTTCCAGCTCTTCCCCGGCGCGATAGGTTCTGTTCAGATGAATCCAGATACGGTGGTCGTTATACGTATAAGAGCAAGGCAGATATTTATAGTCATTCCTAAGCTCTACTGAATGAATGTTCATCGCCAAGGCATCGATATAAAATGAATCGACCGGGCGCGCGTAAGGAGTGAGTTTTAAGAGTGCCTCCCCATCGGCTGTTTGATCCGTCCAGTTGAAGGAGATGTGCAAGGTGGTATGTTGAAGATCCATGATGCGGGTCACGGAACCAATATATTCCGGTGCTTCGGCAAACTCTTCGTAGTTCACTTCCTCTGTCTCCATCGGGTCAGCGCGAATTTCTACTCCGTTGATGATAACGATGTCATCATCAGTGGAATCCCATTCCTGAGGAGATTCAGCAGTTTTGCTTGTTTTACAGGCAGAAAACCAAAATAGAGCAAGGCTAAGTCCGAATATGTATCTTCGCAGCATAAGAGTAATAATGATACGCGCAAAAGTAAACGATAAGAATCAGTTTGACCTGCAACTCAGCGACAAGAAGGTTAAAATCAACGAGAATGAATTTGAACTGGATGCTCTAAAAATGGAAGAAGGGGCATTGCATCTGATTCTTGCTGGTAAATCGTATCGGGTGCGTATCCTAAGCAAGGATACAGAAGCCAAATCATATTCATTGCACGTCAATGGCAACACCTATCAGGTGGCCCTGAGCGATGAGATGGATCTCTTATTAAATCGTTTGGGACTGTCTGCCTTAACCAGTAAAAAAGTCAATGAGGTAAAGGCTCCCATGCCGGGCCTCGTATTGAAAACCATTGCCCATCCGGGTGATTCTGTCAATAAAGGAGATTCGCTCCTTGTTTTGGAAGCCATGAAGATGGAAAATGTTATCAAGGCACCTGGTGAAGGAGTAGTTAAATCCATCAAAGTAAAAGCAGGCGATAAGGTCGAAAAGAACGCCGTATTGATCGAATTCGAATGATCCGTCAATGTGCCCTTCTTTTTTTGTTGGGTGCAGTATTGCTTGCGGGAGATTTGCGGGCACAATACGATTCTACCAAAAACGGCCGCTACAAATTGTACAACGACAGCCATCAACTCATTTTACAGGGTCGCTTCAAATCCGGGCTTCGTCACGGGACTTTTAAAGAGTATGATATGGCGGGATTGCTCATCCTGAAAGCGCATTATAAAAATGGAAAACTGCTTTGGATGCAGCGCTATGCCAACGGAAAAATCATTGAATACATCGATAGGAAAGGCCGGGTGCGAAAGGCCAAAAGCTGTGGCTGTTAGTTATACCGGAGCGGAGTCATCAGGTTGAATTCCGGAATGGTTACTTCGAAGGTGCTGCCATCGTCGAGACGCTCGAAAAGATAGGTTCCCATCATCTTGCCCATATCGCTGTGCAGGTTACAGGCAGAAATATAGGTGTGCGTATCGCCGGGTCGTAAAATTGGCTGAAGACCAACCACTCCTTCACCTTCCACTTCTCTCGTTTCGCCATTGGAGTCGAAAATATACCAATGCCGGCGCATCAGCTGAATAATATGATCGCTGTTGTTTTGAATGCTGATGTGGTATGCAAAAAGATGCAAATTGTTCATCGGCTCGCTTTGTTCGTGTTGGTATTGTGTGTCTACCTGCACCCGAATATCGTTTGTAATGGCCGTTGGCATAATTCCTTTCCTATATAGACGAAATTAGGATAGGTTTGGTTTACTGCAAGTGAAAATAATCCACAGTTCATTGAGATTTTGTGACGTTGTGACAGTGAGATATTGAGACAATGTGGGCTACTTATTGTTGTCATCCAGGTACTTTATTAGCCCTCTAATCATTGACTGAATTTTGTTCGTCCGATAAATCCATGTATTTATTGCTGTATTATTCGTTTCTGAAATTGTCTGAATAATGGTGAGTTGAGTCTCAAGTTCTGCAGCTGAGCTGCTTGCGATGAATAAATACTTTTTAAAGTGAGATACAGTATTCATCTGTGACCCTTCAGCTATATTACTTGGAATCGAAACTGCTGATGAGATGATTTGCTCGACTAAGCGAAAGGATCTTCTATTGTATATTCCCGAAGTAATATCCTTGGCGAGCTCCAGGCTTTCCAGATATATTGTCAATTTTTTATAGTAATTACGTTTCATGAATGTTATTTCCCAAAATTCTCAACTGAAACGTATAAATCGGAAAGGCAAAGTCCTTTAGCTGTAAAAATTTGATTTCTAAATCACATGTCTCAATATCTCAATGTCGCGAAATCACGATATCTGAAGATCTCCAGATCCTTTTCCTCTTCTCTCAATCGCATTGATTAATTTAGCGGCATGGACTTCTCCTCCCGCATCATCGAACAGGCTGTTAATGAATTTGCGCGCTTTCCGGGTATTGGGAAGAAAACGGCATTGCGCCTTGTGCTGCATTTAATCAAGCAGAATGAGCAGGATATCCGCTCACTATCGGGGGCAATTATTGCTTTGAAAGAACAACTCAAATTTTGCTCGGAATGCGGCAATGTATCGGATGAGGAAGTTTGCAATATCTGCAAAGACAAGCGCCGCGATTCAAAGCTGATGTGCCTGGTAGAAGATATGCGCGATGTAATGGCGATTGAAAATACATCTCAATACCGGGGATTGTATCATATCCTCGGTGGTTTGATCAGTCCGATTGATGGCATTGGTCCGGAGGATTTGAACATTTCCGGACTCGAAGAACGCCTCAAAAAGAATGAGGTGGAGGAAGTAATCCTTGCCCTCAGCGCCACGATGGAAGGCGATACCACCGGGTTCTATCTGGCAAGGAAACTTAAGGCGATGGGCATCAAAGTGAGCAGCCTTTCCAGAGGAATTGCCATTGGCGGCGAGCTTGAATATGCAGATGAGATTACCCTGGGAAGAAGCATCGCTTCGCGGGTTCCTTATGAATGAATGCTAAATTATTGATGCGAGAATTCGAGAGAATCTCTCTTCTCCAACTTCATCAATTCCGCATCAAACTTTGCTTTTAGATTCGGATTTTGTGGATCTTGTCTCCATTCGAATAATGCTTTTAAGTAGCTTGGATGATTCTGGTAACGGTACATGTCCCAGCGCAGCGGAAACAACATGAGATAGATTCCGATGATAACGATAACGGAGAGCCTTTTCAGCAAGGCTTTATAGAGACCGGATGTGTCGCTGCGAAACTTGAAGAGGGAACCAATAAGGGAAATAAGGGAAAGTAACAATCCAAGCATCATCTCCATCCCTGCGCCTGGCCAATGCATCACTTTAAAAAGAATCCCCATCAATGCAGCCGATGCCCCCAGGCCACCTAAAAGACCAATGAAAACATCTGTTTTTGAAGTTCCGCTTGTTGCGGTTGGAAAAACCCCCTTTAAGCGAAATCCTCTAGAAATCGATAATCCAGAATAAAAGTAAAGAATGCTGAGGAGGCTAATTAAAAGCACCAAAAGCATAGTCATCCCAGGTATATCATAGGGAAGAGCAATAATCACGCAAAGAAGTACGATAAGTAATCCGATTTCAAGTAGTTTCATCTTGTTAAGATAAAAAGAAATGGGCAGTTTGACTGTCACGATATTTATCTCTGGTATTTGAAAGTATCAATTAAATTTTCCATGATTAATAAACTATTCCGAATGGCAATGCTTCTTATGTTGCTGAGCCTGTGTCAGCAGAGTGAAGGACGAATTAATGTCCATTGTCAAGAAGGGATTAATTCTGCTCTCGACTCCTGCGATAATGGAATTGTTTCCAATATTTTTTACTGTGGAAGAAGAAGATTGCTTGGTGGAAGAATCTGCATTTCGAAATATGAATCAGGGAACCTGAAGATCAGAGCCGTTTTTCATCGAGGTGTATGCAAAGGTTGGTATCTAACTTACTACGAGTCTGGTAAACGTGAATCGCGCGGAAGATTCTCTCATGGAATGCCCAATGGGAAATGGAAATATTACGATGAGTCCGGCAGATTGATCTCAAAGGGTCGGCTTTATTTCGGAAAACGAACGGGTATTTGGATTTTTTATACCGCTGATAATGGGGAAGTCAAGGTTGATTATGGAAATATCACCTTAAGGAAAAAAAGGACGAATCATTGACGCGTCCTTTCTATATGCAGATGAAAACTTAGTGTTTCTCCTGATGATGTTCCTTCATCTTATCTTCGAGTTCTTCTTTCATTTTATGCTTTTCTCGTGGAGCCCCTGTTTCCAGGGTTTTTCCATCTGCTGAATAGTGCACATTGATTTCGGTGCTTCCCTTCTCCATTTCCACCTCGAAACAATTACCAAACTTGGCACTTTCTACTTGCATGGCGTGGTCGATTTCGTATCCGGGGTAGGCTGCTTTTATTTGGTCCTGCACAGCTTTAGGAAGCTGAGAAGATTTAATTTCCATCTCGGTTTCAATCCATTCGCCTTTTGCGCTGAATTCAGCCGACATCTCGGTGCCTTTTTGTTTGAATTCGGCATCGTAGTATCCTTCTTCCATTTCCCATTTTACTTTTTCAGCATTTGGGAATTTAGATTGAAAGGCGGCTTTTACTTCTGCCGGAATTTTATTGGCTGGAATTTCCTGCCCAAACAGCAAAGAGCTGCTTACAACGGCCATGGCCGCTAACATGAGTTTTTTCATTTCTAGAAATTATTAGGTTTTGGGATATCGTAGTTCTGGGTTCAGTTCCGATTCAGGCATGCGCTGTTGGCGGATGGAACACCCCACTAGTATACCCATTAATTTCACCTTCATGTTCTATGCTGGCAACTGTTGCAGGGTCATCTGAGTGAACATGAAAAGATTGAAAAGAATTGACCTCGGCAAAGGCCCATAGAATATTATGATGATGAAAATGAACAGGTTGATGTGGCATCAGATCGTCGCCGTCTGGATTGCCATGATCATCATCTAACTGGATAAGGTGTTCAAAAAGAAAATCCATGAAGTCCATGTCAGGATCTTCCGTTTCCTGACAATGCACATACATTTCCGGTAAGTCTGAAAAGGCCGCAAAATTCCCCTGAAGTACCAAGGTTCCGAACAGATAGTACAGAATAAGAAAGGGAATGAATAACAGACGCAGCATATACCTATTCAAAATTCGAATTATTGTTCCAATTTCGAAGTTAAGCCAAGGTTAATTCTTTGTGACCTGTCACTCGGTTTGAATTCCGTAAGATAAAGAAGAAGTGCCCGTTTATTTCGGATCTTCTGCTTTCATCCTTTCAAGCTCTTTTTCCATCGTATGCCGCAACTCCTGGTTACCAGGGTCGGCTTTCCAGGCATTCAGGGCATGCAGGTATTGAGGATGATTCCGGTAGCGGTAATTGTCCCAGCTTCCCGGGTATAAAACCAAAAGGATTCCAAGCAAAGCAAAGACAGACATCCGCTTGATCATAGCATTGTGGATTTTTAGGTTATTCTTTCGGACCTGCAATAAAGAAACCAGCAGGGACAGGCAAATCATCGGCAAGCCTATGTAAATTTGGATATTTGCAAATGGCCAATGCATGATTTTAAACAGAAGGCCCAACAAGAAGATGGAAGCACCCATTCCGCCTAACAATCCGGAGGCAGCACCCAGAAAAGAGTTGTTTTCTGAGGCTCTGGGCAGAGATCCTTTGGGAATCAATTGAACGGGAACAGCGATTCCCGAGTAAAAATAGAGTAGGCTAAGTGCGCTCACAGTCAGTACCAGCACTATGTTGATACCGGATATGTCATAAGGCATTACCATGAGCAGGCAGATTAATGCGCTGATTAAAAGTATTTCCAGTATTTTCATGTGCTTAATTTACAAAGAATTACGCGGTTTTGCCCCATTTTCGGATGTCAATTACAAAAGCATTTTTCTTTTCCCTGCAAGCGTCGTTTCTTTGTCAATTGGCCCATCAACCTCAGACTTACAGTGGTCTGCGGTCAATGGAACACCTTCCGGAATGGATATTTCAATCGTCATCGTCAACTACAATGTCGAGCATTTTCTCGAACAGGCACTTCTCTCTGTGCGCAAGGCACTGGCGAAGGTAAAGGGCGAAGTATGGGTGGTTGATAACCGGTCAGTGGATGGATCGGTGGCCATGGTTAGGGAAAAATTCCCTGAAGTTCATCTGATTGCCAATAGCGATAATCCGGGCTTCGCCGTAGCAAATAATCAGGCCATTCTGCAGAGTAAAGGACGTTATGTTTTACTGCTGAATCCGGACACAGTGGTGGAAGAGGACACTTTTCGTAAGGTGGTCGACTTTATGGATACACATCCGGATGCCGGTGGTTTGGGTGTTAAAATGATTGATGGAAAGGGAGAGTATTTGCCCGAATCCAAACGCGGACTGCCGACACCTCAAGTGGCGTTTTTCAAAATGTTTGGTTTGTCAAAGCTCTTTCCAAAATCGAAGATTTTTGGTCGATACCATCTTGGTTTCCTGGATAAAGACAAGGTGCATGAGGTGGATGTGTTGGCCGGTGCTTTTATGCTTTTGAGAAAAGTGACCCTCGATAAAACCGGCTTATTGGATGAGACCTTTTTCATGTACGGAGAAGACATCGATCTTTCTTACCGCATCACTCAGGCAGGCTATAAAAACTATTATTTCCCGGAAACGACCATCATCCACTACAAAGGAGAAAGCACCAGGAAAACCTCAGTTAATTATGTCTTTGTGTTCTATCGGGCCATGGTCATCTTCGCCAGGAAACATTACAGCAAGCGTTATGCGAATCTATTCGGGGTTTTTATCAACCTGGCCATCTGGTTTCGTGCCGGCATAGCATTGATGTTTCGTTTTGCCCAGGCTGCCTGGCAGCCGGCTCTCGATGCAGGGATTCTTTTCGGAAGCTCTTATTTGTTAAAGGTCTATTGGGAGGCCAATCATAAATTTATTCAGGGAGGCACCTATCCGCCCAAATACCTCTATATCAATGTGCTCATTTACTGTGTTTGCTGGATTCTGGGTGTCTATTTTGCAGGAGCCTATAAGCGGCATGCACCTTTGAGAAAATTGGTGTTCGGAATGATTTACGGCACCATAGCCATTGCGGTGCTTTATGCCTTCGCACCCGATAGCCTGCGTTTCAGCCGGGCATTGATTATTCTCGGAGCGATGGGTGGCGGAATGCTTTTATTGCTCTATCGTCTGATTGCATATGCTGCCAAAAACAAAAGTCTGAATTACGGAGAAAAGAAGGCCTATAATACCCTGATCGTCGGTATGCCGGAGGAAAGCAGGCGGGTCAGAAAGCTTCTTGCACAAAGCGGTGTGCCGCACACTTTTCATGGCTTCGTTGGTCCAGGAAACTATAAGCCCGAGGCACAGGATTATGTAGGGAGTCTTGACCAGCTGAAGGAGATTATCGAAGTGTTTCGGATTACCGAGGTGATTTTTTGTGCCCGCGATCTGGCATCATCTGATATCATCCATTGGATGGGTGATCTGGGCGAAAGCGAGGTGAATTTTAAGATTGTCCCGGAACAGACACATTATATCATTGGTTCCAATAGTAAAAACACAAATGGCGAATTCTATAGTATCGATCTGAAACTGGCGCTGGCCAGCCAAAGCAACCAACAGAACAAGCGAATTTTTGATGTACTCAGCACTGTGTGCATGCTTTTACTATTCCCCATCTTGATACTGTTGGTAAAAAATCGCTCTAAATTCTTTAGCAACTGTTTTCAGGTTTTATCGGGGTCCAAAACCTGGGTGGGCTATGTGCCGGGAAGCGCTGCCGGGAATCTTCCGTCTATCAGCACCGGAGTTATTGGTCCTGCAGGGGCGACCGATTTGAGCCAGCTAACAGTCAATCCGGAGATCATCAATTTCCGTTATGCACGCGATTTCTCTGTGAACGGAGATCTGCAGATTATTCTCAGCCATTTGAGCGAGCTGGGCAGATAGGTTTAGAGTGGAGGGTGGAGAGTTTAGAGTGTCTTGTGCATGTAGGCAATTTCTTGCTGCAGGCTTCAGCCTGCAGCTGTGAGGCTATGTTATTGGATAAAAATTGGGCAACCCCTTCAGGGTTGTTTAGCACAGCCATTCTTAATGCAAAGGGTGGGCGACCCCTCCGGGGTCTTGTTAAATTTTACGGCTATTAGGAAAAAAGACAGATCAAATGCTCAAAGCACGGGGCTCAGCACATTAATTGAATTCTTTTTGCTTCAGGCTTCAGCCAGAAGCTATGAAGCAATGTTATTGGATAAAAATTGGGCAACCCCTTCAGGGTTGTATAGCATAGCCATTCTTAATGCAAAGGGTGGGCGACCCCTCCGGGGTCTTGTTAAATTTTTCGGCTATTAGGAAAAAAGACAGATCAAATGCTCAAAGCACGGGGCTCAGCACATTAATTGAATTCTTTTTGCTTCAGGCTTCAGCCAGAAGCTATGAGGCTATTTCATTGGATAAAAATTGGGCAAACCCACATCACGACCATGAATTGCAGTTTAACAATAAACCACTAAACTAAAAACTCAACTCAAGCTGTCTTTGTACTTATGTACTCGGTACACTTGTACTCTTTTCAAGATTACTTCTTCCGCGCAACAACAAAAATATCCCAGGTTTGATCCAGGTCTTCTTTGGTGAGGAAGAAATCTTTGGTGTCTATATCAAGAGCAACCGGATTTTCTTCCGCCAGCTGCTTTCGCATTCTGCTGGTCAGGAAGTTATAGGGAAGGGTAACCCAGGAGGAAGGGACCATCTTATGCAGCCCCAAAACATCCCATTTTAAGATGCTACGCACCCAGCGGTTGTTGTCGTGGTAGTATTTGTTGACGCGTTCGTTGCCCTGAAGGCCAATCATCTCAACGTCTTCAAATACCTTCCGAAAATCACTTTCCATCCAGGCAAAATCGTATTCGAAAATGTGGAATGGATTTCTGGCGAGCGATTTTTTTGCATTGACTGTGGTGCATAAAAATACGCCACCTGGTTTAAGAACACGGTATACATCCCGGATAAAGTCAACAGGATTTTGGATATGTTCGATAAATTGAAATGCGGTAACCACATCCATACTTTCGCTTTCCAAGGGCACCGGTGGTACTTTTCCGTGAACGAAGTTGAGGTTGCTTACATCCGCATATAATTTACGGGAGCTTTCAAGTGTTTCAGCTGAATAGTCGACGCCGGTAGCCGTTTCTGCCACCTGCGCCAAATGCACGGTTCCATATCCGGTTCCACAGCCTATATCTGCTACTTTTTTCCCTCTTACAAAATCCTCGGCGAATTCATATGCATAGAAACAACGTTTAACTGTCACGTTGTTAGAAGGTTCGAACGAGGGTCTTTCTCTGTCAAATATCATGGTATAATAAGCGTGCAAAAATAGGTTTTTTAAGTGAACGATGAAGGGGAATACGGTATCAGGTATCGGGTTTAGGTAGATTTTTAGATGAATAATCGCATGCAGAATCCTGAAACCTGTTCTCTGAAACCCACCCAAGCTATTGTATATTCAAGTATTCGTGTTATTTTTGCAGCGAAATGATTGATAGAAAGAGGGGACAGCGTCCCCTTTTTTATTGCGAAAAAAATGGAGCTGATTAGCAAGATTACAGAGTTTGCAGAGGACGCGATTGAAGACCCGCAGTATTTTGTGGTTGAGGTAATGAGTGAGTCTAACGGGAAGATAATCAAGGTGCTGATCGACGGAGATGCGGGCATTCCCATAGCAGAATGCAGCCGCTTGAGCCGAAGAATATCAGCACGAATCGATGAGGAAATTCCGGATGAAGTGGGAGCTTTCACCATTGAGGTATCTTCTCCCGGGGTAGACCGTCCATTGAAACTTGCGCGTCAATTTACCAAGCATATTGGGAGAAGCCTGTCTTTTACCGATAGCGGGGGCAAGAAGCACGAGGGGAAATTTGTAGGGATGGAAGAAGATATGCTAAAAATTGAGGAAGCCTTTAAAGAAAAAGGAAAGAAAAAACAGCTTTTGCTGAACGAGTATAAAATTGAACAAATAAACGACCCCAGGGTGGTCGTATCTTTTAAACGATAGAAGAATGAGTAACTTAGGTTTAGTAGATTCCTTCGCGGAGTTCAAGGAGTTTAAGAACATCGACCGGGCCACGATGATGCGTGTGCTGGAAGACGTTTTCCGTAGCATGCTAAAGAAAAAGTATGGCACTGACGAGAATTGTGATGTGATCATTAACACGGAAAATGGCGACCTGGAGATTTGGCGTACCCGTCAGATTGTAGATGATGTGGATGTCGAAGATACCGCCCTGCAAGTAGGAATCAGCGAAGCCAAGAAGATTGAAGATGATTTCGAAGTAGGAGAAGAGGCAATCGAACAGGTATTCCTGGAAGATTTTGGACGTCGCCAAATCCTGACTGCACGTCAAACGCTGATGTCAAAAATCCTTGAACTTGAGAAAGACGAAGTTTACCGCAAGTACAAAGACCGCGTGGGTGAAATTGTGACCGGCGAAGTCTACCAGATATGGAAAAAAGAGTTGATGATCCTTGACGATGAGGGCAACGAACTCATCCTCCCAAAAGGAGAAATGATTCCCAGCGATTTCTACAAAAAAGGCGATTCCATCAAATGTGTGGTTCTTCGTGTAGAAATGATGAATGGAACGCCCCGTATCATCCTTTCCCGCACCGCTCCTGAATTCCTGGAACGTCTCTTCGAATTGGAAGTTCCTGAGATTCTCGACGGATTGATTACCATTAAGAAGATTGTTCGTGAGCCAGGTGAGCGGGCCAAAGTGGCAGTGGAAAGTTTCGACGACCGCATTGACCCGGTTGGAGCCTGTGTGGGGATGAAAGGATCGCGTATCCATGGTATTGTGAGAGAGTTACGTAACGAGAACATCGACGTGATTAACTATACAACCAACCTGAAATTGTATATTCAACGGTCGCTTAGCCCTGCAAAAATCACTTCTATGGAAGTGGATGAGGAGAAAGAGCGTGTTTCTGTTTTCCTGAAACCAGACCAGGTATCACTGGCTATCGGTAAAGGAGGGCATAATATTAAGCTGGCGGGTAAACTCACCGGTTATGAAATTGATGTATTCCGCGATAGCGAAGAAGAATTGGAGGAGGACATCGATCTGGACGAATTCTCAGACGAGATCGAAAGCTGGATCCTGGACGAACTCAAAGGAATTGGTCTGGATACAGCGAAGTCTGTATTGAAGACCAGCGACGAAGATTTGGTTCGCCGTACCGAGCTGGAAGAAGAAACCATCGCAGAAATAAAAAGAATTCTCAATGCGGAATTTGAAAATGACTAAGCGATGAAAAAGTAGATTGAATGATGGGGCTCCATCCCCCGAAAAGAGATGGAAACAAAAGGAACATAATGACAGATAAACAGAACACATACCGAATCGTTAAAGTTGCCACAGAATTTGGAGTCGCAGTGGGCACCTTAGCAGATCACTTGAAAAACAAGGGATTTGAAGTGGATGCCAAACCGACGGCTAAAATCACACAGGAGCAATATGAAGTTTTGCTTCGTGATTTTAGATCAGATAAGGCGGCACGGGATGAGGCCAAACAACTAGACATCAACAAAGGCCGGGAGGATAATTCCACCACGGAGATCTCTGATGTGCCCAAAAAGCCTGCATCTAACGAAACCAATGAATTCGATGATGAGTTAATTCTGATTAAGAATAATACAGTGAATCCGGTGACTACCCCAACGGAAGAGAAATCCGTGGAGAATGTGAAGAAGCTGGAAGAAAAACCTGTAGTAGAGAAAGAGAAGAAGGAAGAAAAGGTTGAAAAGCCTGCCATTGAAGAAAAACCCGCTGCCAAGAAGGAAGAGGGAGAAGGAAAAGTGGGGGTAAAAGTAGTTGGCAAAATCGAGCTCAGGGATTCTGATAAAAAAGGAACCAAGAAGAAGGAAGAAGAGCCCGTTAAAGCAAAAGAAGAAAAACCTGCGGAGAAGAAGGAAGAGGCGAAACCGGAGAAAGTAGAGAAACCGGCAGAGAAGCCTGTTGCCAAAAAAGAGGAGAAGGAAGAAAAGCCAAAGGTGGAAGAAAAACCAGTGGCCCGGAAGGAGGTAGAAAAACCTGCAGCGAAGAAAGAGGAAAAAGCCAAACCCGAAGAGAAGCCGAAGCTTGAGCCGAAAGCTAAAATTGAAAAGCCAAAAGACAGCAAGACGGAAGGAGAGGATAAATCGGTCGTAAAACCGAATTATGAAAAACTTCAGGGTTTGAAAGTTTTGGGTAAAATAGAATTGCCAACGGAACAGAAAAAGAAACCGGTGGCATCATCAGACGGTTCCCACGAAGGCAAGAAGAAACGGAAACGTAAAACAATTCCGGGTAGCGGACCGAATACGCAGAACCGAGATAACCGAGGAAATAATAATCGCCCTGGTGGAAATAACAACCGTCCGGGTGGAGGAAATAACAACCGTCCAGGTGGCGGAAACCGCGACAACCGCACCGGAAACGACCGGCAGGAAATTACTGAAAAGCAAATTCAGGATAAACTGAAACAAACCCTTGCCCGCATTCAACCAAGCGGTAAGTCCGGAGGTAATCGTCAGAAGACCCGCCGGGAAAAACGGGATCAGCATGCCAAGAATCGTGAGGAGCAAATGCGCCTCGAGGAAATGGAACAAAAAATCCTGAAGGTTACCGAGTTCATCTCCGCCAATGAATTGGCAAAAATGATGGATGTTGGAGTAAACGAGGTCATCACTGCTTGTTTCAGCCTGGGTATGATGGTGTCCATCAACCAGCGCCTGGATGCAGAAATGATTTCCATCATCGCCGAAGAATTTGGTTATGAGGTTGAGTTTGTAGGTGCAGACGTTCAGGAAGCCATCGAAGAAGAGGTGGACGATCCGGAAGATTTGCAGCCACGTGCTCCGATCGTTACCGTGATGGGTCACGTTGACCACGGTAAAACTTCCTTGCTCGATTATGTGCGGAAAACAAACGTTATTGCCGGTGAGGCGGGCGGTATCACCCAGCACATGGGTGCTTATGAAGTAACCCTCGACAGCGGTAAGAAAATCACCTTCCTGGATACCCCGGGTCACGAGGCCTTTACTGCCATGCGTGCACGTGGTGCCAAGATGACGGACGTTGCCATCATTGTGATTGCAGCAGACGACGATGTGATGCCGCAAACAAAAGAGGCGATCGCTCACGCACAAGCTGCGGCTGTGCCAATGGTCTTCGCGATCAATAAAATTGATAAAGACGGCGCCAATCCTGACCGGGTAAAAGAACAACTTGCTCAGATGGATATCCTGGTCGAAGATTGGGGAGGCAAATTCCAGTGCCAGGAGATATCGGCCAAGAAAGGGATCAATATTGACGAATTGCTGGAGAAAGTATTGCTGGAAGCAGAAATGCTCGATTTGAAAGCCAATCCGGATAAGCGGGCCAGTGGCTCTATCGTGGAAGCCCAGTTGGATAAAGGCCGAGGCATTGTTACTACCGTGATGGTTCAGGGAGGTACGCTGCGCATTGGCGACCCAATTATCGCCGGAACACATGCCGGTAAAGTGCGGGCCATGTTCAATGAACGAGGACGCAAAATTGATGAAGCAGGTCCTTCCACCCCGGTAACCCTGCTTGGTTTCAGCGGTGCGCCACAAGCCGGTGACCGTTTTGTGGCAACAGCAAGCGATCAGGAAGCAAGAGATATTGCGAACAAACGTCAGCAGCTGCAAAGAGAACAAGGCTTGCGGACTCAGAAACATATCACCCTCGATGAAATCGGTCGCCGTTTGGCAATTGGAAACTTTAAAGAACTTAATATCATCGTGAAAGGTGATGTGGATGGTTCGGTAGAAGCCCTGGCCGATTCGCTGTTGAAATTGTCGACAGAAGAAATTCAAATTAACGTGATTCAAAAAGCGGTGGGACAAATTTCTGAGACAGATGTGATGCTTGCCTCTGCTTCCGATGCAATCATTGTCGGATTCCAGGTACGTCCCTCTTCTCAGGCTAAAAAACTGGCCGAAAATGAAGGTATCGAAATCAAATACTACAGCGTCATCTACAAGGCAATCGAAGAGATTAAAGACGCGATGGAAGGATTGCTCGAGCCGGATATTGAAGAAAAAGAAGTGTGCAATATCGAAGTGCGCGATGTGTTTAAAATCACCAAAGTCGGAACCATTGCCGGTTGTTATGTGCTCGATGGAAAAATTACGCGGAATACGCGGGTGCGCCTGGTGCGCGATGGCGTTGTGATTCACACCGGAGAATTGGATTCACTGAAACGATTCAAAGATGATGTGAAGGAGGTTTCTGCCGGATACGAGTGTGGACTTGGATTAAAGAACTACAACGACATCCAGGTTGGCGATATCATCGAAGGATTCGAAGAGTTCGAAGTGAAGCGAAAATTGAAGTAAAACAGAAGATTAAAAAGAAAAGCCCTGCATTTGTAGGGCTTTTTTTCTGTATATACTAAAATCCGGGTATTTCAACCTGTAATAATTTACCGCATATTTGGATTACTAAACCTATGAAACAAACCGGTGGTGTTTCTAGGGGGAAACATGACCGGTTTATAAACACCCCCTAATGAGAAAACTAATCCTAATACTAAGTTTTATTCTCGGCACATGGTGTGGTTTGCAGGCACAGGTATGGAGAAAATCTGAGCTGCCAAAATTCCGCCATGCCTCAGGCATATGCATGCTCAACCCAAAGAACGTTCTTGCTGTCGGAGGCTGGGAAAGCAATGACTCCATCACCGGCATATTTCAATCTGGCGATTCAGCATACCATTGGAACCTTATCTCTGACCTTCCGGGAAATTTCCTGAATGCAATTCTTGTGATTGACGAGCAGCATTTATGGGCTTGCGGTCGATATGGTTCGCTCTTTTTTTCGGATGATGCGGGACTGAATTGGCAAGATAAATCCATTTCATCCTTTAAATCTTATGCGCTGAATTGCCTAATGGCCGACGGGAACAATCTGATCATCGGAGGTGGCATCTTAAACAGCGATAGCGGATTAATCATTCAAAGTTCCGACGGTGGAGTGACCTGGAAAATGATCTACAGTGGGAATCGGGGGATAATCAAAAGCATGGCCCTGTCTGGAATGGGTGATTATTTTGCAGTAGGGAGCAGAGGACTTACGATTAAGAGTTCACAAAACGGGAGTCAATGGACTGTACTTCCATCCGATCAGGATTTGAGTGGCATTGAAATAAATGCAATTAAAAAATGGCCAGATGATGAAATGCTATTGGCAGGAGGTCGTGGAGGCAATGATTCGCTGCGATTTGTGGGCCGAATTCATCCATCTGCAGATAGTCTGAAAACCATCAGTCTTTCGGCGGGTTGCCGGCTGAATGCATTATTCGTATTTCAGGATGGAAGGGGTTATGTTGCAGGAGATTACGGAAATATATTTCAATTAGATAGTGGGGCTAAAGTGTGGAAGCCACTTCATCTCTCCCCATCAATAAACGATGATCGGGCGATTACATCCATTCACTTCGTAAACCGATATTATGGTGTGTTTGGGGGGCGAACCGGGAAAACACTCTGTTTTATAGATACATCCCTGCAAAGGCCGGAGGCACAGCTGGAAACCCCCACGCTTCTCAGCAATGACCAGATTCAGATCCGTGCCATCATTTCTGTATTTGGAGTTCCTACTCAGGTGAGTTTGGATCTCCATTCCGATTACGGTGATTCGACGTTTACATGGGGCATACATAAGGATAACAGCCAGATTGTATTGACAGCCGACTTAGTCTTGCGCGAAGGATATTATACGGCCAAAGTGAAATTGAGCGGCGACGCAGGAGTTTTTTTTAGCGAACCTTTGGATTTTTTTGTTGGTCCCAATGAAGTGCCCAATTTTGATTTTGAGTATTGGCAAACAAAGAATCTGGAACTTATTTCAGACTGGGGATATGCCGGCAGAGTGGAAGTCCTCCATCTTCATGATGGAAATACTGAAGTTCAGCTACAAGCAAAAGACAAACAAGAGCCCGGGGCATTGTACTATGCCATTCCGGGAGATAATGGGCTTTTTGGCGGGATTTCATATAGCGGAAGACCCGACAAGATTGGCTTCCGGGGGCGTTTTACGACAAGTCCGGGAGACTCGGTATTGGTCATCTATGAATTAAAGGATGCCAACGGCGCTTCAGTGGCTGAAGGACATCAGGGTTTTGCCGGTCAATTGAGTCAGAATGCAGATTTTTCTGTCAATCTGAATTACCTGAATGCGAATCAGGTAGACACGCTCAAACTCATCTTTGTCTCTTCCAATTATTATTCGGGCAGCTTCGACTCCAGCAGCGTATTTGTTCTGGATACCATGTGGTTTGAGGGAAGCGCAGAGCAAGTACCCAATCAGGGCCTTTCGAAAACAATGGCGGATACGCTTTTCCACCCGGATTCGTGGTACTCATTTAATACGGATGGGCAGCTGTTTCAGGTTCGTCGAAGTGAATCAAAAATTTCGGGACGTTATTCTTTGTTACTCCGGGATCATCCACAATTTGGAAGAATCGGAATAGCCACTGTAAATGATAACCAGTATCCTTACAAACCCTCCTTCCCTGTTTCGTTTCCATACAAGCGCCTGCTTGGTTATTATACTTTCGATAAGCAGTTGGACGGAGACACCTTGAGCGTTCAAATTGCCATGTTTAAAGATGGACAGCAAGTGGGCTGGGGCAACTGGGAAACCACAGAAAGTGTGGCGAACTGGGGTGAATTTGAAGTAGATATCAACTACCTCCCAAACCAACAGGTGGATAGCGCCAGTATTTTTATCTCGATTCGAAATCAGTCAAATTTTTTCAATTCAGGCACGTCTGAGGCAGGAATTGATTTCCTGAGTTTTGAAGTGAAAAGGGAAGCACATTTCCCGAGTTATGTTTTTGCAACTAATCCAATCAATATAAACCCGTACCCCAATCCTTCTAAAGGTAAATTCTTTTTGAATATTGACAGGGAAACACTTGAATCTTGCAGCCTATATTCTATTACCGGCGAAAAGATTGACATTCTGATAGGCAAGCTGGGTGAGCGCACGGAAGTGCAGGCGAATCATCCCTTGTCATCGGGTATGTATATCCTGAGGCTAAAGCATTCCGGAACCTGGGAGACATATAAACTGAACATTGAGCCATGAAAAAAATAGGATTGATTCTTCTGTTTGGCTTATTCACGGCCGCGGCTTATTCGCAAAGTTCCTGGACAAATCTATCGGGCAATTCGAGTAGTTCGAGTCCGGCCGATAGCCGGGCGTGGGGACAAAGCGGAGGCAAAGCATTTACTTTTAGAAATTCCGATTGGTTTCGTTCGGATACCTGCGCATACTGGGGATTTCCAGACACCATGTCGGGCGTGATCAATGGCAACAATACGGCGGCACCCGGATCGGCATGCAGCGGAATGAACGACCTGTATTATAGTGGCTCTCTCAGTAACCAGGATAGTGGCACATGGGTATTTACCGGCTATACTTCTTACTACTATCAATCAAGCGGCGGAACTTCGACTTTGAATACCAGCATACCTGTGAGACTAACTGTACAGGTTACAGATACGCTGGGTAACAAATTATCGACCCAGCACATTAATAATACCAGCCTGTATTCTATCAGTGATAACTTCATCGTTACTGTTTTAATTGAAGCATACAGTCCTTCGAATGCATTGTACATGACTCCCGGAACAGCAAATACCTGGACACCTGCCATTGATTTATTTAACTACCTGTATACTTCCCCTTCATCTTCTATTTGTACGTCCATTGATATGGACCAGTTTTACTACGTATACTTCTCTCACAGTATAAGCAATACCGGTCCCTATTGTGAAGGAGACAGCATCCGTCTCAGCGCTTCAGGCGCAAACTCATACCTTTGGTCGGGTCCATCTTCGTTTAGCAGCACGCAACAGAATCCGGCACACTCATCCGGTGGATTAAGCGGCTGGCAGACCTATTCGTTGACTATGACTGGAGCTGCAGGCTGTGAAGTGTTGGATTCCACACGGGTATTTGTCGGATTGATACCTGGTGCTTCTGTCGATACCTCTTCGGGAACTACTTTGTGTTCCGGCGATTCAATCCGGTTAAAAGCAAACAATAGTTCCGGTTATACCTTGCAATGGCTAAAAAATGGCTCGGCAATTTCAGGTAAAACGGATTCCATCCTCTACGTAAGTTCAACGGGCAGTTATGCCGTGGTTTTCAGCGATACTTTATGTTCGGATACATCTCAAAGTGTGAGCATTCAATTGATTAGCAGGCCGGTGTCGGCCTTTGTACTGAGCGGCAATGATAGTATTTGTTCCGGCGACCAGGTAGATATAGCAGCGAGTCTTGGTTCCTATGATTACCAGTGGATGAAAAATGGAGCCGCTATTTCGGGAGCTACCGACTCAACCTATACAGTAAGCAGCGGAGGTTCATATCAATTGATTATGCATCAGGGAGGATTGTGTACCGACACAAGCAGTGCAACATCCATTACAATCGTCTCCCATCCAGGCGCCACTATTTCAGCCAGCGATTCTTCCATTTGTTTGGGAGATACCATAGTGCTTCATTCCTCAGGCAGTGGAATAAATTCCTATAGCTGGCAAAAGGATCGAGCGGTCATTTCCGGAGCTGGTGCAGACAGTCTTGAGGTAACCGCATCGGGTGCATACCGTCTGGTTGTTGAGAATGCATTCGGATGTGCAGACACGACCTACCCCATTACAATTTCGACTATAGCGCCCCCTACGGTTAGTTTAAGTCTAAGCGGCGACACTACGTTTTGTGATTATGATAATGTGACTTTGAGTGTACCCAACACTTCCGGGACCAGCTACAGTTGGTACAGGAATGGAAGTCCGATAGGGAATAGCAGCATTTCTGCAACGGTGAATTTATCGGGAATCTATAAGGTTATTGCATTTTTGGGGGTGTGCCGGGATACCTCCAGGGAAGTAAATGTTCAGGTGAACAGTACAACGCAAGTCAATCTGAATATCACATCGGCTAACCTCTGTGATGGCGATAGTGTAATGCTGGCATCTATTGCCCTTGGCACCGTGTCCTACCAATGGCAAAAAGATGGAGCCAATATAGGGGAAACAGGTTCTTCTATTTTTGTTCAGGATAGTTCATTTTATCATGTGATTGTAACCAATAATAACGGCTGTATGGACACGTCCTTGAACTTCAAAGCGCACGTTTATGAAGTTCCGATGGCTGGTTTCTTTGTTACCAATGACTCCCTCTGCCAGGGAGGTAATTTATTCGTATTGAATAATACCAGTAACATTGGCAGCGGAAGTTTAAGCTACCACTGGGATTTCGGAGACGGAACATCCTCTTCAAGCAATGTACCGGTGAAAAGTTATTCCTCTTTTGGAGCCTATACCATTCAATTGATTGCGACCGGCCCGAATTCCTGCATGGATACGGCGACTCTTCCTGTCTGGGTTTTCGCGGATCCAAATGCGGATTTTAGTGTAGATGACAGCATGCATTGCCAGGATGGAAATGCCATTCAAATTACCAATAACTCCACATTGGCTTCCGGTACACCAATGTTCTCCTGGAACTATGGGGATGGAAACTCAGACACCGGTTCTGTGGGTTCTCATAGGTATGCCAGTCCGGGATCGTATAGCTTGCAGTTGATAGTCTCTGCACCCAATGCCTGTGCAGATACGGTGCAACATCAGATATCCATTTTTGCCCAACCTCAGGTGTCGTTTACCATCAACGACAGCACGCAATGTTTAAATGGGCATGAATTTGATTTTACAAATACTTCGAGCATTTCCGTGGGTTCGATGAGCTATTCCTGGTATTTCGACGACGGAGACAGCAGCAATCAAAGCAATCCGATAAAAAGCTATCAGGGCTTCGGTAACTACAATGTTCGTTTAATTGCGAGTTCGGGAGATGGCTGTGAAGACAGCGCGTCTCACAAAGTGTATGTGTACGCGGAACCAATAGCCGCATTCTCAATCAATGACACCAACCAATGTCTCGATTCCAATTATTATGAATTTAGTGACAATTCACAGCTAGGCTCCGGAAGTATAACCTATGAGTGGTCTTTTGGCGATGGGGCCAGTTCGAATGCGAACAGTCCGTTTCATCACTTTATCAGTGATGGCACCTATTTGATACAATTGAAGACAACGGGACCCAATGGCTGTGTAGATAGTATTTCGACCAATGTCGTCGTTTATCCGGAACCGACGGCGTCCTTCACTTTGAATGATACGGCACAGTGTTTTGATGGCCATGTGTTTATTGCGAACAATACCTCATCCATTTCCTCAGGACCGCTGACCTATAGCTGGATTTTTGGGGATGGCAGTACTTCTGTACAGCAATCACCAAGTCATTCGTATGCTCAGTATGGAAATTATGCCTTGAAGCTGGTGGCAATCTCTTCCGGTGCATGTGTGGATACGGCCAGTCAGATTGTTCATGTGTATGCTTCCCCAACTGCATCCTTCAGTGTAGATGATAGCGTGCAATGCTTTCAGGGAAATCAATTTAATTTCACCAACGTGTCGGCCATCAGCGGAAGTGATACGCTGCGTTATTCCTGGAATCTGGGGGATGGAAACACAGCCACCTCCAGACAACTTGCTTATTCCTATACCAATCCGGGTAACTTCTCTGTTTCCCTGATTTCAATCAGCAGCAATGCTTGTCAGGATACATTTACACACACCATGTATGTACCGGACAATCCGCATACAAATCTGACGGTGAACGACAGCGCCCAATGCGACAATATACAATCTTTTCAGTTTCAGGATAGTACGGTATACCCGGACGGTTATGCCTCCCGGCTTTGGAACTTCGGTAATGGCAGTAGTGATACGGTTGAAAATCCTCTGGTACATTATTCGGCTACCGGCTTATACACGGTTAAACTGGTAAACGCTTCACAGAATGGCTGCAAGGATAGCAGCACCCGTACGATGCGGGTGTATGAAGTGCCGAATGCATCGTTCTCCGTGAATCGTCCGGATATGTGTCTCTTTGCGGATAGCTTCCGGGCGTACAATACATCTTCTGTAAATACGGGAACCTTAACATATAACTGGGATTTTGGAGATGGAACCAGTTCAAACAAGCAACATGTGGTTAAGGCCTACCAGGCAGATTCTTCATGGGTTCTGCGTCTGATGGCAATATCTGTAAATGGATGTATTGATACAGCCTCCGATACCCTGATAGTTTTTCCTTTGCCCGCTTCGGATTTTTCTGTAAGTGCAGACAGTCAATGCGTCAATGCTCAGGATTTTGAATTTAGTTCACTTGCGCAGTTGAAGTATGGAAGCATTATCAGGAATTCCTGGTTCATGGGCAATTCTTACCGGGATGGTAAAAAAGACACCACGACCTATTTTCCCTATGCCGGACATAAAACAATTCGGCTTGCAGTGGTGAGCGATCATGGGTGCAGTGACACTGCTGAAAAATTGATCCGGGTGTATGATTCTCCGGTGAGTGACTTCAAAACAAATGATGACGTACAGTGTTTGTCGGGCAATCAATTTACATTTACTCCGACGAGCACAGGCGATAGTCCAATGAATTATAAATGGGTATTTGGGCCGGGAGATACTTCCACTCAAAACAGCCCTGTGAAAAGCTTCGGAGCTCATGATTCCCTTGACATTATGCTGATGACTTACAGCGTTTATAGCTGTGTGGATACCACCTACCATTCGATTGTTATTTTGCCTCAACCCTTTGCGGCGTTTACGGTGAACGACAGCACCCAGTGCCTCAATACGAACCGCTTTGATTTTGAAGATGCAAGTACGGTGGCTTATGGATCCATAAGCTTGAACTGGGACTTTAGCCCTTTGAATGGAGATATATCTGCCAAACCGGAACGAAGTTATTCTTCCCCGGGAACCTATCCGGTAAAATTGTACGCAATGGCTTCCGGCTGTGTGGATTCAGTTATCCATAACATGGAAGTGTTTGCCTTACCGGATGCGAGTTTCGCAATCAATGATGCGAGCCAATGTGTGAATAAGCAGTCGTACCAATTCTCTGCAAATGGTGCCGGTGGCAAGGACTACTGGTTTTATGGTGACGGAGGTTCAGACAGTTTAAATTCAAATGTTTCGCATTTTTATACTCTATCAGGCGACTATCTTTTGAAACATATTGTGCTGAGCACAGAGGGATGCTTTCACGATACAAGCCTGGGTATAATAGTCTTTCCAAAACCGGTGGCAGGCATGGTCATCAATGATTCCACCCAATGTGTGAATGCACAGAATTTTACCATAGCCAGCAGCAGTGTTTCTTATGGGGGTCACCCGATTGTTGCTTACAAGTGGAGCAGTGACAATGGTCAATCATCTATTGACCCATATTTTAGTCCTTCGTACGCAAGTTCAGGGCAATATGGGGTTCAACTGATTGTGACCAATGACAGCAATTGCCAGGATACCGTAATCTCCGCAGTAAGGGTGTTTCCAAAACCGGATGTTCGCTTTACCATCAACGATTCTGCCCAATGCCTGAATACCAACGCCTACGAGTTTACATCAGCCAGTTTCGATTCTTTGGGCATATATTCTCAAAGGTGGTTTGAAGGAAAGAAACTGTATGGACAGGATTCAGTATTGGATCATAGCTTCTATGATACGGGTATCCATCGCATCAGATTGAGAGTTACATCCAATGAAGGGTGTTGGGATTCTCTGGGCCATGAGATTTTTGTTAAACCCATGCCAGATCCGGACTTTGGACCGCTTGATCCGTATTATTGCGAAAGCACCACACCCGCAAATGTCACGGTGAATACTCCCGGAGGAGCATTTTATGGAAAAAATATCTGGAACAACCAGTATCTCCCGCTTCAATTATGGGAAGATACGGTTACGTACATCGTAGATGTGAATGGCTGCGTTGACACAAGCATCCAATATACGCTGGTGTACCCAACCCCGGTGGCGGATTTGGGCCCGGATACCATCATCTGCATGAATGAATATTTGACCTACGATGTAACCTTTTGGAATTCCACCTACCTATGGCATGACGGAAGCACAGGTCCTTTGTATCCGGCGAAAAATACGGGTCATTATTCTGTTACAGTAACCAACGTATGTGGATCGGCCCATGATGAAGTGGATGTGGAATTCCAGGACATCGATTGCCGGGTGATGATACCCACGGCATTTACACCAAACAACGATGGCACAAACGATTACTATAAGCCCGTCATGGATGGTGTTTTAAGCATGAATTATTACATCTATAATCGCTGGGGACAAATTATTTATGAAGGCACAGAGTCGGATTCAGGATGGGATGGAACCAAGGGGGGTGTTCCGGTGCAGATGGATGTGTACCTGGTTCATGTCGTCTACACCTTCCGTGAAGGTACAAAGGCGGTACGCGGAGAAAACCATGACGTACTTCATCTCCTGCGATAGCGAAGGAGCAATTTAATGCACCACCTCTGATACCACCCCGCGGTTGTTCCAAATGATGGAGCGGTCTTCTGCATTCACAATCCCATCGAGGTTCACGTCGGAATCGAAATAGCCAATTTTGTTCCGGTTGTTCCAGGCCGCGGTTGCGTCTGAGTTTCCTATTCCACCGCTGCTGTTGGGACTTGCTTTTCCGCAAAACATGCCGTAATCGCCGTTGTTGGATTCAAACATAGGCGCATTGCCATAGGCGCGCGCATTTCCATTAAAGGAGTAGGAAAAAGTATTCCCCTGGCGAACGAGGGAATCGGAAGATTGAATGGGAATATGGGTGCGATGATACACCACCACATACATGCGTCCTGACTGACTTGTTTTAATCAACAAGGGAGAAACACCATCGAGATCGACCACTTTGCCATTGCTAAGGAGAAAACCGGCCCTTCTGCCAACCACACTGGTGTCGTGAGCGTTTACCGGGGAAATAGCCTGCCGCAGTTCGACCAATACCCAATCGACAACGCTGTCATTTGGAATGGCATTGACAGCTTCTGTTCCTGTATAATTCCAGGGAGCCTGGTTATAGACCTGGGTGTCGGGCAAATAGCTATTCAATAACGGACTCATGTGTTGTCCGTCAAACGGACCTTCCAGAAACAGAGTCAAATCCAGCCGAAGATAGGTGTTGGTTGAAAAGGAAGGGGGATTGCTGCTTAGGTAACTGGATGCCAGTCCACCACCGTTGAATTCAAAAATGGCCACTGAATAATTCCGGTTCGATTCCAGATTCGTTATAGATACACTGGTGCCTGTGCCGCGGTAAACTACAAAGGTAGATGGTCCGATTGTTTCTCCATCTCCAAAATTGGCGTTAGCGGAATAGTAGGTAAAATTCGAGGGACTGGAAATCACCGGGGCATTTTTTCGCATAACCACCAAACAGGAGTCTCCGTCTCCCCGGGTCCAGGAGATAGAAATACTGGTGTCGCTGGATCCATTCACCTGAATTCCCGAAGCCTGCATTGTAGGAGCGGCCACTGCCGATGTTTGGCTCCCTTTTAATGGATTGCTGGTTAAAAAGGCACTCAGGCTCCCGCTACCGTTGAATTCATAGACCGCGAAATAATAGGTTTGTCCGGCATTCAATCCGGTCAACGCCACAATACTGTCGCTGCCAGAATACACCACATAGTTAGAGCTGTTCAGTGCCGTACCATTTCCAAAGCTGGAATTGGCTGTGTAGCTTGTTCCATTCACTGGAATGTAATTCACTGTATCATTTTGGCGCGCAACAACAATACGGTATTGACCGCTTCCATTGCTCCAGTTTAATTGCATGGAATTCGTCGTTACCGAAGAGAAATTGAGGTTGCTGGCATTGATGTTTGGTGCGCTTGGGCTTGCCCAGCTAAAGTTTTTCGTATGGCCGGCATTCATGGTGCCTACCGGGTTTTTCACATTTTGTATGGATTGAAATACCAGTGTGTAGGTCACATTGTGCACAATAGCCGGACTAAATACCAGCTTTAATTTATTGGTGTCGGTCAAAGTCAGGCTGCTGATGGTATGGCCTGTCCAACTCGTATTGGATGAGTTTTCCGCAGAAGCCTGGGTCACCTGCTCATCAAAAATCACATAAAGGGTTACACTGTCGACTACTATAATATTGGTAACAAAAGGTTTATTGGTGCTTACGGCCAGGGTTCCCGAACTGTCGGTCAGGTCTCCGTTTACTTCAAACTGATCCGTGTTATTTGGGAGACTGATCCCGCTGTTGGTGCCGATGGTGCCATTCCCCGTTACGGTTACATTTCCGTTGGCCGTCAGCGTACCCTGGGTTTGAATATTCAGGTTATAGAAGCTAATATCTGAGGTAATTGTTTGCGTGCTGTCGCCATTCAGAGTAACGGTTGATGTACCGGAATTGAAGTTCCCGGAATTATTCAGGTCTCCGGTGATGGTAATATTCGCACTGTCGCAGTTAATTGTTCCTCCATTGTTGGATATGCTCACGTCTCCGCCAAAGTTCACCGAAGATGAGCCGGCGTTGAGTGTTCCGGAGTTGGAAAAGGATGCTGTTCCTTCAAAAGTCAAGGTGCTTGAATCGGCATTTAACACCCCATTTTGGGTAAAACTGGCCGATCCCTGAAAGGTAATGGACGCAGAACCCGCGGTGAGGGTTCCGGAATTCTGGAAACTGGCATTTCCGGAGAAGGTCAGTGAACCGGAGCCGGCATTGATGTCTCCCGATTGAGAAACGGTCAGGTCTTGTTTAAAGACGATGGTGCCTGAATCTACATACAAAGCACCACTGTTTCCAATGGTTGCCACGTCGTTGAACTCCACATTTCCGCTGTTTCCATGAAATACGCCTCCGCTGCCAATGGCAGTAGTAGCAGAAGTATTGAATTGAACGGAAGCGTAGTTCGTGTAGAATGTTCCGTTGATATTATTCGTTACATTCCCGTTGCCAACGCCATTGATGATAACTATGGCAGAGTCGCCATAAAAATTGCAGGAGCTTCCGAGGGTCATGTTACCATTCACAACCAAACTGTCTTTACCCGCATGAAATGTGGAGTTACTGGATTGAATATCCAAATGACCTGTTACATGAACCACCCCTGCATAAGCCTGGAAGGTTTTTCCGCTTTGAACAGCAAGTCCGCTGTTACAATTCAACTCGCCTCCATACATTTCCATGCGGCTATTCACTTTGAAACCATTGGCATCGGTATTAAAGACACCATCGTAAATCACCACATTTGCTATGGAACTATAGGGAAAGCTAAACTGGGATCCGGTATGGTTTAGTGTGCCCCCATTGAGAATAAGCTGGCCTGTTCCGTTGATGGTAATCTTCCCAGAGACATCAAGCGTTCCGCCGGTGTTAATGGTAATACTGGCATTGCTTCCCAAGGTCATATTTCCGTTGAAAGACGGATTTCCGGAACCGATAATAATGCTGTCATTGTTGAGGTTAGGCACTCCACCTGGCGACCAGTTGGATGATGTATTCCAGCCGGAAGTGCCTCCAATCCAGGTTTTGTCTGTTGCCTGAGTGCTGGATTCAAAGAGCAAAAGGGCCAAAAAGAACCACAGAATGCGCAAGGATTTCATGTTATTTCAAGCTGACTTTTCCTTTAAAGACGCCTTCGGAGGCTTCAATTCGGATGATATAGTAGGCAGGAGGTAGGGATAGATTCAAGGTATTCATACCGGAATTCAGCTGCAACTGATTCGAGGAGTAAACTTCTCTACCCATCAGGTCGATCACATGAATTCTGTATGGCTGATTTTTAAATTTGGAAGGCACATACACATAAGCCTTGTTTCCATCACTGCTGATATGCATCTCATCTACCTCATTTACTACCTGCCCATTGCTCAGGGCATAAGTTTGCAAATGCAGAACGAAGCGCGAGTCACTGTTTTCAGTCAGTGTAAATTGATAGGGGTTGGCTTTCAGGTTGTAGAACAGATTCAGTTTTTTGTCTTCCAGGTACACATACCATTTTGAATCCAGCTCGCTATCGTTCAGCTTAATGCTCATCTGACCCGTTTTCTTGCTGCGGATTCCAAGGGGTACTTCGTAGATATAGTCGGAGTTGTTCAGCCCGGTTACCGAGAAGATTCCATCTGCATTCACTGCATATAAGCTTGGCGCATCCGGGTCCATTGAAATCAATTTGTACGCGTCATAGCCCGGATCGAATCCGGAACTGGCTGCGTCACTGAAATAAACCACGGTTTGGTCCCAGCTGCTGTCGGCAGTGAATAAATCCAGGCGAGCCAGGTCCAGTTCTTTTTTCAAGAAGGTTCCCAGTCCGGTAGAGGAGGTGGTGCGGTAGGAATTGGAGAGAGAAAACGTGACGTCGTTGTTTGCTTTTACCCAGAATGCCTGGAAAGGAGCCAAAACAGTAGATGAGTTGCTACCTCCGCTGGTATTATAGCTTTGAATGCTGGCACCACTTCCGAGGATAGCCACGTACTGACCGTTCACTGCATCCCAAACATGCACGGCTTTATAACTTACATTCCCCGGCCAATTCGAGAACAAAGTTGAAAGGTCGTAATTGCTGGGGTAAGGGTTTCCTATCAGGTTCCATCCGGTAGCGGAAGTTCCGGAAGAAGCCGGGTCTACAGTGGCTTTGATGTCATAACTGCGATCGGATTTATCATAGGTTCCGGTATAGGAAATAACCGGAAGAATGTCGTGCAGGCCATTGTCGTTATTGTTCGAATAGATGGAATAAGCTTTGCTTTGGTTAGATGAGGAGGCAGGAGCCGTCCAACCGGTGGCGTTTCCGCTTCCGGCATCTGTTGCATCCCAGTAATATACGTTTCTTTCATTGGCCGTAGAATGGCTGGAATACAAGAGGTCAATATTTCCAAAGCCGGTCAGGTCGCCGACCAGTGGAAGGCTGAATTGCCTCCATTTGGCAGTAGTGTCGCTGAGGTATTTTTCCATCACCACATTG
>WGMZ01000019.1 GCA_016124735.1 Bacteroidota bacterium | reverse complement strand
TAAATGGCCCGCAAAACAGCAGAGCCTTCTTGTATTTCAGGGGGGTCAGTTTAACGCGGAATAGACGGGTCAATTTGACGCGGAATAGGTGGACCTCATTGCCGCGGAACTACTGGATCACTTTGCGCGGAAACTCCACAAAGCTCCCGAAGCGATTTGGATTTTTGATAATGGTGCTGAAAGGCAAAATGCCTTTCTTTTCAGGGCGAACATCATTTGATATTGGCTGAAATGTGGAGGCTTCAACCGAATCGGGTTTGATAGGTGCTGCTTTAGCAAGTGGCTTTTTGGTTGCTTCAACGATTACACTTGGTTGAGGTGCTGTTTGCTCAAAGTAGGTGTAATAGATTTCTTCTTCGGTTAGCGGATCTTGCTTTAGCAAACTTGGGTAGGCTTCCTGAATCTCCATGAACAACCTGACCAATTCATGCTTTAAGTAATGAATGATAAAGGATTCATCAGCCAAGACTTTGTCCTGGCTGGATAATCCTGTTTTGGGTTGGTATTGCTCTTCTTGGTACTGGCGTTCATTTAATACCTGAGCAAGCTCTTTGAGTTTTTGTGGTAATGTTCTGGTCAAAGCCCAATGAACATGGTATTTCTTTTCGTTATCGTTGACAGCTTCTTCAACAGCTTTGTGGAGGTTGTTGAGAAAGCGGATAGCTTCATGGTCAATGAGTGCGGTAAAGTATTTCCGCTTGTTGGATAAGGGATTGGGAAAAGAAAGTTCAAAGCTCGGTTGTACCTGATAATAGGTCTTTTCAAGGTCGTTTAAATCCTGTTTAAACTTCATCTCAGAAACATTGCTGTTCATCCAAGGCCGAAGGTCGAGGAATAGAATGCGGTTGTATATGTCTAATTCGGTGCTCATAAAATCTTATTCCTTAATTGTCCATGTTGTGCAATTCAAAAGGCCACCAAAGAGACCGATTTCATTGTAGTTTATTGTTTCTATTTTTCTTTCAGGGAAAATCTGAAAGAAGAGATTCAGAACTTCTTCATCCTTGTTGTTTTCTACTTCAAATACGGGTAAGACAATCAAGTCTTGAACTTCCAAGTAGTTTATGTAACACCCAATTGCGTGATATGGGTGCTTGGTTTCTTTGTGTTCGAGAAAAGGAATGTCTATGTAATTCAGTCCGTTTTCCTTCAAGACCTTATTCATTCCTTCACGCCAATATTTGTATTCATCTTTTCTGCTGTTTCCTAAGATTGTATCACGGTCTACAAAGCGAACCATTCCGTCAGCATGACCAGTCATATCTGACTTGATTTGAGGAATGATAATTACCTGAGATTGAAAAAGCATTTCAAGCTCGGATATGAGCTTTGACCTGTTGGTATATGCAGGATTTTCGTCAAAAATTCTGTCTGTTAAAATCACCTTGTCAGTCCAGTTGACCACATTACCACCATCAATATTGATTTTGGAGTATTGCGGTGTGATTCCATTGGCTTTACAGACTTTTTTTGGGTCAGATTGTAACTCCAATTCATCCTGAAGGTAGGAAGGCTCATATCTAAATTGGATAAACAATTCAGAATCAACTTGAACTGGCATATAGTCTCTACACCATATATCCTGAGTGGCAGTTAATTGTTTTTGTGGAATGCCATTAATCGAAAGAATGTCTGCTAATGAGCTTGCTGAATTGCAGAAACGTTGATCTGAAAAGAGCTTTTCAGAAAAGTAGACCGTATTTGTTTGCTTACCTGTTATCATTCAATAGAAAATTTGACCACTCTTCCTGTTTATCGTCTCTGTAAAATCTGGCAGGGGTAGTAAGTGCTTTGAAGGGGATTGATTTATTGAAACAATGCTTTTCTATCGCTTCAAGTCTTGTTTTCATGTTAGGAATGTCGGAGAAGGTTTTGCGAGTAAAACAGACTCTTTTCAGGTTTGGGAGATTATCAATTATGCCATTTATATCTCGCCACTTGGTTACTCGTCCATCTATATACCCATCATAGTAATTGGCTTCTTCACCTTCATCAACTTCAATTTCTTCAATCAAATCAATGAGATTGATTTTATGACGATTAATAAAGGCTACCTTCTCTTCCTTGGTCGCTTGCTTTAGGTCAGGCTCCCCGAATGCGGTTGGTAATAGTCTCCACAAGTAATTGCGGCTTCTTCCGTAGAAAAATTCAGCATCATTGTCTGGTGTGTCGGGATTAAAAGTGCCTATAATGAGAGTTTCAGTTTCAGAGGGAATACTGTTCGCTAAGAATCTGTGTTTAACTTTTATCATATTGGTTCTTCTTTAAAGGTCAAGTTTGATTTTGTTGGCCGCTTCTTTCTTCTTGTCGTCAATGATTTTGGCATAGACCTGAGTGGTTTTCAACTCCCTGTGGCCAAGCAATTTTGAGACCGTGTAAATGTCAGTTCCTGCGGTAAGCTGTAAGGTAGCATACGTATGACGGGCGCAATGGAAAGTTATCGTCTTAGTGATTCCAGCTCTCATTACCCATTGCTGCAATTTCAGATTATGCCAGGCAGAGTATTTCAATCCTTTAAATACTCTCTCGTCTTTGTCTTGGCGTTCGCCAAGTAAACCGAAGGCTTGCTCTGAGATTGGCAATGTTTCCGCTCCTTTGGTTTTCTTCTGTCTGAATCGAATGTAGTAGCCCATATCATTTGAGTGCTGCACTTCGGACCATAGGAGCTTGTTAATATCTGACCAACGAAGGCCAGTAAGGCATGAGAAAATGAAGGCGGTCTTTAGCTGAGGTATTTCACATTCAGCTTTGACTACTGCCTGCAGCTCTTCCAATGTTAGAAACTCTCTTTCTGGTTCTCCTTGTTTGAATGCTTCAACTCCTTCGGCTGGATTATGTGGAATGATACCATCTTTCACCGCTTGCTTTAGTGCAGCTCTCAGTTTGTTGAAATAGGAGTACTTGGAGTTTTGAGAGAGTTTCTGGATTCCGTGTCCTGTGGCCTTTTTGTCAAGGTATTCTTTGAAGTCCTGGACAAACTCACGATTCACAAACTCAAAGGAAATGTCCTGTGGGATAAATGCTTTCATGTGCTTGATCATGCTATCCCAATTTCCGTAGTTGCCCGGACTGTCTTTTCGCTTATTGGCAAGCAATTCAAGGTAGGCGGTGAAACTGCCTTTCAGCTTCTCATTGTCTCGGAATCCATAAACACCGTTTTGGATTTCGATTTGTCGCTGTGCTCGGATAGTCTCTGCCAGTTGGAGTGTTTTCTTGTTGACTTCTTTTTGCTCTTTGGTTTTGGCGTTAGGGTCAAGGTAAAGTTTTAGGTATTCCGTTTTGCGTTTCCCTTGGTGGTAATAGTCCAGGTATAAACTGGTCTGGCCACCTTGATTGCGTTTTCTTAGTGTAACCTTCATGCTTGAAACAGTTTTTCGATTTCAGTTCTCTTGATAATGGTACGTCTCCCGATTTTGGCAGCATTGATAGTACCGCTCTTTATCTGGCGGTAAAGGGTCATTCTACTTGCTCCAAGTAGTTCACAGGTTTCGGATATGCTGAGAAAATCCTTGTCCTGGAGCTTTTGCTGATTGTGTTGGGATTTCTGAGAAGCAACTGAGGGGATTTCCTGAACCTTCTTTTCTCTCTGCCTTTTCTTGTAGGCTTGTTTGGCACATAGATCACCACAAAATTGGGTCACTGTGGTCTTGGCAATGAACTCATTGCCGCAGTGCTGACAGATTTTAGGAACTCGAATGTTGCTACTCATGACGTTTCTTTAAAAGGGGAGAAAATGTATCAGTACGTATCTGATTGTATCAGTTTGTATCTGTATGTAACATAATCTCTCCGGTGCTCTGTAAATCTGTTGCTAACAACAAAATTTGTTTCTATAGCAACAAATTAGAAACGAAAGATACGAAAATAAGGGAAGATTAGCAACAAATAAAAGAAGTAAAAACCGCTTAAAATGCACTAAAAGAAGGGTTTAGCTAAGTAAAAGAAAAGTAATTACTTCCCAATACAAAACTTCCCAAAGATGTTCCCCAAAAGGTCGTCGGGAGTGATTTCTCCGGTGATGTCGCCGAGATGATGAATGGCGCGGCGGATGTCTTCCGCAAGCAAGTCGCCGCTGAGTCCCAGGTCGATGCCTTTCAATGCCGCTTCGAGGGCGTCTTTGGTTTGGGTCAATGCTTCCAGATGGCGGATATTACTTACCGTGCTGCCTGAAGAACCCAGGTTGGCCTCGCTGGCCAGTTTGTTTAATGCTGTAACCAAAGGTGCAATAGACTTGTCTTTGGCTGAAATCCGAACGATGTCTTCCCTTTCAGCCAAAGCAGAACCTTGTTCTTCAGAAGCTTTATCTGTTTTATTGGCCACCAGAATCAGGCGGGCATCGCCCAAATCCATCTTATCAATTTCCTGCTGCACCGTTTCCAGACTTTCGGAAGAAGCATCAAAGAGGTACATCACCAGGGCAGAGGATTTAATCTTTTCCAAAGCCCGGCCAATGCCAATCTTTTCAATCTCTGATTCGGCATCATGACGGATACCGGCCGTATCGATAAACCGAAACAAAACACCATTCAGTTGAATGGCTTCTTCAACCGTGTCGCGCGTGGTACCAGCGACATCGCTGACTATGGCTCTTTCTTCGTTGAGCAAAGCATTGAGCAAGGTAGATTTTCCGGCGTTAGGCTTTCCTGCAATTACCGTGGCATAACCATTCTTCAGCACATTACCGAAACGGAACGACTCAATCAAACGGTCGGTGGCTTTCAAAATTTTATGGATGAGTTCCACCAGTTGATCGCGGTTGGCGAACTCCACATCCTCTTCGGAAAAGTCGAGCTCCAATTCAATCAGGGAAGCAAAATCAATCAGTTCTGAACGCAAAGCGGAGATTTCTTGTCCGAAGCCCCCTTTCATCTGATACAAAGCCGTCTTCAGTGCTCCTTCACTATCCGCAGCAATCATATCGGCCACGGCCTCTGCCTGCGACAAATCCAGCTTACCATTCAGGAAAGCCCTTAAGGTAAACTCGCCCGGGCTGGCCATGCGGCAGCCTTTTTTGATGAGTAATTCCAAAATGCGTTCCTGGATATAGGGTGAGCCATGACAGGATATTTCTATGGTGTCTTGTCCGGTATAAGAACGGGACCCTTTGAACAAAGTCAACAAGACCTCATCCAATTCTTTTAACTCATCATGAATTCTTCCAAAATGGACAGTATGGCTTTGCTGCTCCGATGGCGTTTTCCCATAAAAGACCTCATCCAGAATGGCATAGGTATTCGGTCCCGATACTCGGATAACGCCAATCGCAGCTACTCCATTGGCTGTTGCCAGAGCAGCAATGGTGTCTTCGGGTTTATACTGGTACATAGGCGCAAAGATAGACATCCGTTGCCATGACCAATAACCTCTAAGTCTACGGAAAACGAACCACTCCCAAATGCCATAAGTCCTGTCCCACAGGGCATCGTGTCCGGGTAAAGATTCTTACAACAGTGTTTACCACAACGGGTCCGAGCGTTGCAAAACCAATGATATAAGGTGCTGCTTTCACATCGGGGGAAAGGTGGCCGGCATTGACAAGATAGACGACCTCCCAAAGCCCTATAGTACCACCGGTCGAGATCAAATTCACCAGCCAGAGGTATTTAGGAAAGAAACGCGGGTCTTCGTTTACCACAATGGTCTCAATATTCGAAAAGTGTATGGAATCGTCGCGGTCGAAATAGATGGCCGAATCACTGAATCCACTGATCATTCCATGTATAGTGGGGAAGTTTCGAACCGGCTTGATGATTATTTTATCGCCAATATGGTATTGATACCGCCTCTTTTTTCCTGGCTTATAAACCAGCATATAGCTTTCAGCCTGAGAAACCGCTTCCTCTGCAAAAAAGGACAATACAAAGAGGAAAAGCAATTTTTTAATCATGCATTGCGTGTTATTATTTCCCAGGTTTTATCTCCCAGCAAGCGAACTGAAGCCAGATATTTCTCAAATCGTACACTGCGCCCCCACTCATGCGGACCAATCAAAGAAAGAATTTTTTTTCCATCGTTTTCGTAGAGATGGTAAATATTTCCTACCTCCGGCTTGAAACGAAATTCTGCTTCGTAAATATCCCGGGATACCTCCACACGTTCCTCAATTTCGCGCACCTGCTGCATCAGCAGTTCCGCCTGTTTTCTCAACATGCCGATTTGTTGATCTGCATGGTAGCGCATGGCTTCAAAAGCTGTCGCCTGAAGCTTTCCTTTATCAATTGGTTTGATTGGCACTGAAGCCACATGCATTGGAACAGGAGAAAAAGATTGTTCCCCGGTATAATACAGTTCCGTACCTTCTTTTTCAGCGGCCATATTCTAGACAAATTTATAGAATTGAAAAGAGAACATTACCTTAGTGGTGATTGTATTAATAACGTGCAACAACTTCAAAAGTTTCTTCCGGCGGTTTTCATCGTTTTATTCGGGGTTGGGATTATCGGATTCCGCATTCCGGATTTACAGCCATACTTCTTAGCACTGCTGCCCGCATTTCTGGTATTTGTTCTGATACTATTGCTTTACGGGCATCAAAACTGGTCCCGCAAATTCGGATTATGGCTGATTGGAGTTTTTACGTTTGGCTGGACCGTTGAATGGATCGGGGTGAACAGCTCCATGATTTTTGGCAACTACGAGTACGGAGATACATTGGGACCGGAACTAAACGAAATACCCTGGATCATAGGAATCAACTGGCTCATCCTGACATACTGCTGCAAAGACATCGCCGACCGGGTGTTTAAACATCCGGCCCTACAAATCATCTTTGCCTCTTTGCTGATGGTGTTGCTGGATATCCTGATAGAACCGGTAGCCATCAAATTTGACTTTTGGCGCTGGCCTTCGGATATGGTGCCTGTGAAAAATTACCTTGGCTGGTTCGGCATCTCCCTGCTCCTGTTCGGTTCCACCTACTTCCTCAATCTACATTGGAAGAACCGAGGTTCGGTTGTTTTGTATTTCTGTCTCTTTTTCTTTTTTCTTTCTTTCGCATTTTAACAAACCAATTCGCAATTGAGCTGTTACCTTTGAGCTATGAAAACGCTCATATTTATCGGACTGACTGGCTTGTTGGCCCTGACTGCCTTTAACTGGAACACAGAAAAGGCCCCAATCCAGACACAAAAAACTGCGATTATGACCACAGATTTCTATTCATTATCCATCCCAAGTTTGGATGGCAAAGACACCATACACTTCTCAGATTTCAAGGGCAAAAAAGTACTCTGTGTAAACACAGCCTCTGAATGCGGCTACACTTATCAATACGGCGGACTGGAAGAGTTGTATGAAATGTACAAAGACAAACTGGTTGTTATTGGCTTCCCATGCAATCAGTTTGGCCACCAGGAACCCGGATCGCCAGAAGAAATTGGCAATTTCTGCCAGAAAAATTATGGTGTAAACTTCTTATTGAGCGAGAAGATTGATGTAAAAGGAGACAATCAACATCCGGTTTACCAATGGCTGACACAAAAAAGTCAAAATGGCGTGGGTGACTATACCATCAAATGGAATTTCAACAAATTCCTGATTGATGAAAATGGACACCTGATTGGTTACTATGAATCAGGTGTAAAACCATTAGATGATGAAATCACCTCGCACCTGAAATGAATATCTGGGCCGGAATAGGGATTTGTTTTCTTTCCTTCTGGTTCATGGAGTTCATGGCCTGGTTTACCCACCGCTTTGTAATGCATGGACTGATGTGGTCGGTGCACCGGGATCATCATCAGGGATCATCAGGGTTCTTTGAGAAAAACGATTTGTTCTTCCTCATATTCGCCGTACCCAGTTGGTTGTTTATCATGTTCGGGATGATGGCCGGCAACGACTGGCGGCTTTATGTCGGACTGGGTATACTCCTTTATGGTTTTGCGTATTTTCTCGTTCACGATGTGATCATCCATCAACGCTTCAAATGGTTCCGAAATTCGAACAGCACCTATGTGAAGGCCATACGCAGGGCGCACAAAATGCATCACAAACATCTCAATAAAGAAGATGGAGAATCATTCGGGATGCTCATAGTTCATAGGAGGTATTGGGAGATGGTGAAGGGGAATTAAAGTATGCTTTGTTTTAATTATTTGACAGTAAAATCAACACTTTAAGCGTTTTAAACGTTTATATATGACTCCATCCTAATAGGGCGATTAAATTGCCATGTGAGAAAATTCCTCCCTTATTTGCCCCATCTGAAAGATTATGCCCGGGAACACAGAAACAATCCGACCCGGACAGAAGCGATGTTATGGAAGCATCTAAAAGGCAAGTTTTTAGGAACCTTTGATTTTCATCGTCAGAAACCCATTGACAGATATATAGCCGACTTCATTAGTATCCCTTTACATCTGGTGATTGAAATAGATGGAAGCATCCATCTTCGACCTGATATTGTGGAAAATGACTTTGAAAAAGAAAAATGCTTTAATAATCTCAATTTGAACGTACTAAGGTTTGAAAACGAAGAAGTGGAAAATGACCTAGCCCATGTTCTCCAAACGATAGATGCATATATTCTTGGGTTCACATCGAACAAAAAAGAAAGGTTTTGTGGATGTATTAATTCAAAGACCGGGATGAGTCCATTTACTGCAGAAGATTTTGTCGCAGATTGACTCACCCCCTAGCCCCCTCTGTGAGAGGGGGAATTTGTTTGCTACTGAATAGCATAACACGGGCATTTAATATTTGGCAGACGACAACCCCCTTTTCATCAACCAGCTATAAGTCCCCTCTTGAGAGGGGATTTACGGGTGTGTCCCGACTCAGAACTAAACTTCATTACTTTGCTAAAAGTCCCCTCTTCAGAGGGGATTTAGGGGTGTGGACTGACTCAGAACTAAACTTCATCTGTTTGCTAAAAGTCCCCTCTTCAGAGGGGATTTAGGGGTGTGTCCCGACTCAGAACTAAACTTCATCTGTTTGCTAAAAGTCCCCTCTTCAGAGGGGATTTAGGGGTGTGTCCCGACTCGAAACTATACTTCATTACTTTGCTAAAAGTCCCCTCTTCAGAGGGGATTTAGGGGTGTGTTACCTATTTTCGCTCCATGACCCATCGAATCTTCCTCTTTTTCTCTTGCCTTTTATTCGTCATTGCCACCAGAGCAGAAAAAATTAAATCGACTGCAGAAATATTTGAAACGCCCTATGCTTCTCAAGCAGTAGCCTGGTTAGACCGTGGCGCAGAAGTATGGGTAGATGGAACCTCTTCGAATAGCTCAAGAATTAAAGTATATGTGAAAGTTTGGGTCAAGAGAAAAGATATGACTCGAAGTACGGCAAAGCCCAATGCTGTTTTGCACGACCGTAATGGAAATGTAGTAGGCGGCACCTATCTGGCGCAGGCTACTGTTTACGACACCACCAGTTCTTTCAGCACCCATTGCCTCATTTTTCGCGGCTATATTTTTAAAGACCGGATCGACCCAAAAAGCATCCCCGAATTAGAGCTCGCTAAGCTTTTAGACCCCATCAAAAGCAAAGCCGACACGAGCGTGATGAATCCTTTTCTGAAGTACTTTAATTTTGAGGAAAAAATGGACACTGCAGGATTCACCTTTTATCAAATGGAAGGAAAAGACGGTCCTCGAATGAGCCTGGTATTTCAAAGCGATCAACTGGTAGCAGTGGTTCCTACCCATTCCATGAAACTCAAATATTTTGAAGCTGAATTGCATCAGTCTGATCTCCATGTCATCTACCTTCGAAAATTGAGCCCGCAAGAAGAAGAGCTCTTTACTGAAGTATTTAGTCCTCGCTAGACTCAATTGCCTGAACGATTCGCGAGGTAGCCCCGCTTCCCGAATCAATCCAATTACGGGCTGCCTGTCCGGCACTGTCCAGCTTACCTCCTTCAATCAATGCATGTATTTGATTGCGGAAGTCCTCTGCATGGGCAATTGGAAATCCTCCTCCCACCGATTGCAGATTGCGTGCTTCCGGATACTTTTCTGTTTCATTCCCAAAGAACACCGGCACTCCCCAGGTAGCTGCCTCGAGAATATTATGCAGTGCATTGCGGAATCCTCCTCCCACAAAAGCAGCCTTTCCGTAGGGATAAATATTCCCAAGTAATCCTATTTTATCGACTATCACAACGGAACAATCCTTCGGATCCATTCCTTTTTCCAATTCGCTGTAGAGTGTATACTTACCAGTAAAAAGTGTTTTAAGAGATTGGATATGACGCTCCCCAATATCATGCGGGACTACCACCCATTTCCAGTCTGGCAGAGAATCCAAACATTGTTGAATAATCTCCTCTTCCGGTTCCCAGCTTGAACCGGCCACCAGCGCATCCGCACCGCCAAGAAAGGACTCTATCAAAGGAAGTTTTTGTCTTTTTTCACGCAAATCCTTTACCCGGTCAAAACGGGTATCCCCGGCATATATGCAGTTCGAATGACCGATTGAATCCAGCAGGACCACCGATTTTTCATCCTGAGTAAAGATTTGATTGTAAAAGAAAAGCATTTGCCTGTGAAGACTGCCGCTTTTTTTAAAGAAAGGTTGATTCTCCCTGAACAGGGCAGAAATTAAATACAACGGTACCCCCGACCGATGGATGGCCTGAAGATGGAAATACCAAAATTCATATTTCACAAAGAATATCTTGTCGGCATTCATCCCGTGAACGAAATCATGCGCATTGCCTTTTGTATCCAGAGGTAAATAACCCACCCATTCGGCTAGTGAATAGTCTTTTCTTATTTCATACCCCGAAGGAGAATAAAAGGATAAGCAGATATGAATTCCCTTTTGATGGTAAAGCTCAATCAAGGGCCTGGCCTGTTCAAACTCTCCGAGGCTGGCACAATGGAACCAATAACGAATTCCCTTCTTTTGAGGAGGAAGATGATTTCGCCAGCCCTTTCTTCCCTCGAGCCAATTGCGCGCCTTACCGGAGCCTAAGGCCGCCAGCCAAATACCCAGAAAATAAAGTTGAATACCTATTTGATAGATGAACTTCACTATTTGAATCTGTAGCCACCCTGATTATTGGCGGTACCAGTATAAATTGGCAGAAGCCAGCCGAATCGCAGACCGATATAGTTGTCTCTTCTTGGCGTTGTGTTTCCCGACATTTTATCGTAGTCGATCTTTCTTCTGCTGTGGGTATAGCCTTGTGCAAATTCGAGCCCGACGAAAAAGTTGATTCGTTTCTTTTTGTCCAGGTTCTGGTAACCAATAAATTCATTGATCATATAACCTGTCGTCCATCGATCATAACCATAGCGGAAATCGCCTTGCAGTGCCGCGATTGATACGGATGAATTGGTCAGGCGCAGGAAATGTTCCACATAACCCATTCCCATCGACAACATCAGTCCCGAATTTTTATTCCTTCCCAGGGGAATAATCTTCCCCACCTTCATCCCTAGATTAAAACCTCGCTCCTGGGCATTCACTGCCACAACCCCACCATTATTATCAATTGCATTTCCACTACTGTCTACGATGGCACTGAAAATCCCCTTCTCCATGAGCTTGCCTCCGAACCAATAAGACCCTTCCACCCCAAAAATCCAGTTTTTACCCGTCTTGTAGTATACCCCTGCACCCACTGCGGAACAATTGCTATAACGCTTAGCCAAATCTGCCCGAGCAATATTATAGTTGTAAGTAAACTGACAAATAAATCCCGTTTTTATGATCGATAAGGAATCTATTCGCTGTGCATGGACTTGTGTTCCCAGCCCTGCTAAAACAAGAATCAAGAGTCGTTTCATGAGCATTCAAATATATTGGTTTCGCACCGAAAGTATTCCTTTGGAAAATCTATCTTTGTCCGCGTTTATCAAAAACACCAATGCATGCGCAAAATTCAGATGGTTGATTTGCTTGGGCAATACCATGAAATTCAGGAGAAAATTGATGTGGCAGTGATCGATACAATTCGTTCCACCGCTTTTATCAATGGCCCTGAAGTCAAAGCTTTTCAATTTGAATTGGAAGACTATCTGGATGTGAAACATGTGATTCCTTGTGGAAACGGAACAGATGCCCTTCAGGTTGCAATGATGGCGCTGGATTTAAAGCAAGGAGATGAAATAATTACACCTGCTTTTTCCTATGCAGCTGTGGCAGAGGTAGCGGCCTTATTGGGACTTATTCCAGTTTTTGCAGATGTGGACCCGGATACCTTCCTGATCGACACAGAAGAGATCCGACAGCTCATCGGTCCAAAAACCAAGGCCATTGTTCCGGTCCATTTGTTCGGTCAAAACGCCGACATGGCAGAAATCCTGTCTATTGCTGAAGAATTTAATCTCTACGTTATTGAAGATGCGGCACAATCCATTGGCTCAGAATATACCTTCTTCGATGGTTCCCGAAAAAAATCAGGAACAATAGGCGATTTCGGCTGCACCAGCTTCTTTCCTTCAAAAAATTTAGGGTGTTACGGAGATGGAGGCGCGCTCATGACCAACAATGATGAATTGGCCGCAAAAGCCAGAATGTTCGTCAATCATGGTCAGGAAAAAAAATATTACCATAAAACGATTGGCATCAACTCACGTCTGGACAGCATTCAGGCAGCAGTGTTGCGTTGTAAATTACCTCATCTCGATGCATACAATGCCAGGCGATTTGAGAACGCGCTGCGCTACAACCAGGCACTGTCAGGAATAGATAAAATTGCAACCCCTTGTTTGTCTGTCGACAGCTCCCATGCATTTCATCAGTACACATTGCGGGTAAGCGCAGCATGGAGGAATGAATTAAAGGATCATCTGAATAAGAATAATATCCCTTGTATGATATACTATCCTGTTTCCTTGCATAAACAGGAAGCATACATGGATATATGCAGACACGGCGACTTACCTGTCTCTGAACAACTTTGCAAAGAAGTTATATCATTGCCAATGAGTCCAAACCTTGACTCAGAGCAAGTTGATTATATTACAAATAGCATCAAAGATTTTATAAACATAAATAGTAATTACCAAGAACCATGAAAATTGTTGTAGTAGGAACCGGCTATGTTGGACTTGTCACAGGAACCTGTTTTGCAGAAGTAGGGATTGATGTGGTATGTGTCGATATAGATCACAAAAAAATAAATGGTCTCGAAAATGGCATAATGCCGATTTATGAGCCCGGTTTGGAAGAAATGGTGATTAAAAACCATGAAGCAAAGCGACTGCAATTCTCAACAAATTTGGGTGAGGCCATTAAAGGGGCTGATGTTGCATTCATCGCGGTGGGAACTCCTCCGGGAGAAGATGGCTCTGCCGACCTAAAATATGTGTTGGCCGTGGCACGGGAAATCGGTGAAAACATGAACAGCTATGGTGTGGTTGTTACAAAATCAACGGTTCCGGTTGGAACTGCTGAAAAAGTGAATCATGCCATTAAAGAAGCACTGGCAAAAAGAGGGGTAGACATAGATTATGATGTGGCTTCTAATCCTGAGTTCCTGAAAGAAGGTGCAGCCATTGAAGACTTTTTGAAACCAGACCGTATTGTGGTGGGCGTTTCTTCAGATCGCGCACAAGACATCATGGCCAAACTTTATAAACCATTTACCCTGAATGGGCATCCGGTAATTTTCATGGATATTCCATCTGCAGAGATGACGAAATATGCTGCCAACTCAATGCTGGCAACCAAAATCAGCTTCATGAACGATATTGCCAACCTTTGCGAAATTGTTGGGGCCGACGTAAACCTGGTAAGAAAAGGAATCGGATCTGACCCACGCATCGGCACAAAATTCATTTATCCGGGTATCGGCTATGGAGGCTCCTGCTTCCCCAAAGATGTAAAAGCCCTGATAAAAACCGCTACCGAAAAAGGCTACAACATGCGGGTTTTGAAAGCCGTAGAAGAAGTGAACGAAAGCCAAAAAGAGGTGATGTTCAATAAAATTGTCGCTCATTTTGGTCCAAACCTGGCTGGTAAGACCTTTGGTATATGGGGACTCTCCTTCAAACCAAAAACGGACGACATGCGCGAAGCTCCTTCTTTGGTCATCATCGAGCACTTGTTGGCTGCAGGAGCAAAAGTAAAAGCATTCGACCCTGTAGCGATGGAAGAAGCCAAGCACATGATTGGAAATAAGATTGAATACTGTACCGAACAATACGATACACTTAAAGGTACCGACGCATTGATCTTAGCGACTGAATGGCCTGAATTCCGTTTCCCTAACTTCGTTCACATGAGTGAAGTGATGAATGACAAAGTTATCTTCGACGGAAGGAATATTTACGATGCAAAAGACCTGAAAGAAAAAGGCTTTGCGTATTATGGAATAGGAGTACTGTAAGATGAGAAAACGTATCCTGATTACCGGAGGAGCTGGTTTCCTTGGATCGCATCTTTGCGACCGCTTTATTAAAGAAGATTTCCATGTTATTGCAATGGACAACCTGATCACAGGTGATTTACGCAACATAGAGCATCTTTTCAAACTCCCGAACTTCGAATTTTACCACCACGACGTTTCTAAATTCATCCATGTTCCGGGTGATTTAGATTATATCCTTCATTTTGCTTCCCCAGCCAGCCCAATCGATTACCTGAAAATTCCAATTCAGACATTGAAAGTTGGATCGCTGGGTATCCACAATTGCCTCGGACTTGCCAGGGTTAAAGGAGCAAGGGTTCTGATTGCCTCTACTTCTGAAATTTATGGAGACCCGCTGGTTCATCCGCAAAACGAAGATTATTGGGGAAATGTTAACCCCATTGGCCCCCGTGGCGTATACGACGAAGCCAAGCGTTTTCAGGAAGCCATGACCATGGCCTATCATACCTATCACGGTTTGGAGACCCGCATTGTTCGCATCTTCAATACCTACGGACCCAGAATGCGTTTGAACGACGGGCGTGCTTTGCCGGCATTTATCGGACAAGCCCTTCGGGGAGAAGATTTAACTGTTTTTGGAGATGGATCTCAAACGCGCTCATTCTGTTATGTAGATGATTTAGTCGATGGAATTTACCGCCTGTTATTGAGCGATTATGCTCAACCTGTCAATATTGGTAACCCAATAGAAATTACCATCAAAGATTTCGCTGAGGAAATCATCAAACTTACCGGCACTTCACAGAAAGTAATCTACCGTCCGCTTCCAAAAGACGATCCCAAACAAAGAAAACCGGACATCACCCGGGCAAAAGAAATTCTTGGCTGGGAACCAAAAGTAGAGAGAGCCGAAGGCTTAAAGAAAACATACGAATATTTCAAAAGCCTGCCAGAATCTGAATTATTCAGAGAGCCGCATGGAAGAGAATTCAACTAATTATTTCGCACACGAATCGGCTGTGGTCGATGCAGGATGCCAGATTGGGAATGGAACCAAAATCTGGCATTTCTGTCATATTATGCCGGGTGCCATTATAGGAGAAAATTGCAACCTGGGGCAAAATGTGGTCGTGTCTCCAGAGGTGGTGTTGGGAAACAATGTAAAGGTCCAGAACAATGTTTCCATTTACACGGGAGTGGTATGTGAGGACGATGTATTTCTCGGACCCAGCTGCGTATTTACGAATATTACCAACCCCAGAAGTGCAGTGGTTCGTCGTGGACAATACGCGAAAACACATGTAGGCAGAGGAGCCAGCATAGGTGCCAATGCAACCATTGTATGCGGGCATACTATTGGTAAATTCGCTTTTATCGGCGCAGGAGCGGTGGTAACAAAAGACGTTCCCGATTATGCACTTTTAATTGGAAACCCTGCCCGACAAAAGGGTTGGATGAGTGAATACGGCCACCGACTTGAATTTAATGAGGAGGGCAAAGCTGTTTGTCCGGAAAGTAACGAAACATACCTGCTCAAAAACGGTGCAGTAGAGAAAGAAAACGCATGAGAAAAATTTTAGTAACAGGAGGAACCGGCTACATCGGTTCGCATACCGCCATTGAATTAATCAATCAGGGGTACCAGCCTTTGCTTATAGATAATCTCAGCAATTCAAAGATGGATCGCCTGGATCAGATTGAAAAAATTACCGGCGTCCGCCCTGAGTTCGAAAAAATTGAAATGTGCGATGGGGAGCAGATGAAAGAACTCTTTTCCCGCCATCAGGACATTGAAGCAGTGATTCATTTTGCCGCCGTTTTGCAGGTGGGAGAATCAGTTGAAAAACCATTGTTTTACTACCGGAATAATCTGGTATCTACCCTGAATCTTCTCGATTCTATGAATGGATCGGGCATTAGGCCCATTGTATTCTCTTCTTCCTGCACGGTATATGGAAACCCGGATACCTTGCCGGTAACAGAAAACGCCCCGGTAAAAGAGGCGGTTTCACCTTATGGTAACACCAAAAAAATGTGCGAAGATATTATTCGCGACAGCACCATTTCAACTACTATTCAGGCCATTTCTCTCCGCTATTTCAACCCCATCGGCAACCATCTTTCGGCATTGATTGGTGAGGAGCCTCATGGAGAACCCACGCATCTGGTTCCTTATTTAACCCAAACCGCGAGAGGAATTCGTCCGCATCTGAATATTTTCGGGAACGATTACAATACCCCCGACGGAACCTGCCTCCGCGATTATATCCATGTGGTGGATTTGGCCAAGGCACATATCGCCGCCATTGAAAGGTTGCTCGACAATAAGCAGGACAAAAACTATGAGGTATTCAATATCGGGACAGGCATCGGCTATTCTGTTTTGGAAATGGTTCAGGCGTTTGAAAAAGCTACCGGAATGCCCGTTCCTTTCAAATTTGCTCCCAGACGTTCAGGCGATGTAGAAGCCGTTTATGCCGATACACATGCTGCTGAAAAGTCCTTGGGATGGAAAGCAGAACTGGGACTGGAAGACATGTTCCGATCTGCCTGGGAATGGGAACAAACTCTCGAACACCATTCCTGATTCATCTGCTTCATGGTAAGATTAGCCCCGTTAATCAAAATCTGATATTGGTTAATGGAACCCGGGTGCTCGTCAAAGCACTCAATTAAAGCCCTATAGGCTTACTACATTTACTTTACCTGAACCACTCAGGGAAAAGTAAAATGAAACCTTCAAGCCCTCCCGATTCTATTGAACTTGCGTCTTTTCTGGATTATCTGAAAGGATTTAAAAGATTCGTCAACCAAATAATTGCCACCTTATTCAAGATTATTGGCAGGCATTTTCTGTGGATACTTCTGCCTTTGGTACTGACGCTTGGCTATGGCTACTTTAAATACACAGGTCAGGATCCCGTCTATCATCTGGAAATGCAACTCACTTACAATGAACTATATAAACGCACTTATGGAGAGATGATCGTGCAGTTAAACCAGCAGTTGCAAAATAAAAACTACTCCTATGTGGCAAAAGAGCTTCAGATGAAAGGTGAAGATGTGATGCGGATAGCTAAAATTGAAGCACTTAACTTTGCAAAAAGTCCACTGGAAGAGGATGTGAGCAAAGAAAAACTTCCCTTTTATATCCTGGCAGATGTAAAGGATACTCGTATCAGCTCAGACTTGCAAAACGGACTGCTTTACTACCTCAAAAATAACCCACTCAATCAGGAACGCAGGAGAGTGAACCTGGTTAACCTTAAAGACAGGCTTAATTTTCTGGAAGGACAACTGGCCTGGATGGATTCCATCAAAGTAAACTACAACCAGCAACTACGACTGGGAAAAATCAGTGAAACAACAGGCAATGAAATGGCCATTGACCGCCTGTTCTCTTTATCTGACACTTTCTACAAAGAATGGCTTGGTGCCCGCTCAGGATTGGAATCTTATGAGGCAGTCGAACTTATAATGGGCTTTAGTCCCGGTCCAAAACCTCAGGCCCAGTCTTTCCTGCATTTTATGAGCAAATATTTCATCCTTGGACTCCTTGCCGGCCTGGCTCTTACACTTTGGCTAGCTATACCAACCAAAGAATCGGAATGAAAAGAATCATCCACTCTTCAAACCTGGTAAATACCTTTTGGAACCTGTTGGACGTCATGATTTTCCCGGTAGTGTTCCTGGCATTAACTCCTTTCTTCATCTTTAAGTTGGGAGCCGAAGAGTTTGGACTTTGGATGCTTATAAACAGTGTGCTGGCGAGTTTTCATTTGATGAATTTCGGACTGGGTTCCGCCACCCAACGCAATGTTGCCCGTTTTCTTGGCAGAAATGATACAGCTCGAATCACCCAAACGATCAATACCAATCTATCACTTTCCCTGATTGTCGCTTCAGCCTGTGTTATGGTTGGCTTCGTATTAAAAGAGGGAGTGAGTCATTTCGGACTATTTCATCTGGATGATTTGGTTCAGGGAAAAGCCGCCGACCTCATGTTAATGGCTTCCTTCCTCGTTTCCTTGAAATTTATTGAGCAAATTTTTCAGCATGCATTAAAAGGCTTTGAAAATTTTAAGGCCGCTGCCAAACTCAATCTTAGCATTCGCTTCCTCGTTTTAACAGCCAATGTTCTCTGGGTTTTCAGTGGTTATGGTCTGTATCACATGCTGGCCACTCAAATTCTGATTAGCCTCGTATTCCTGCTGGTTCACTTCCAGGTTTTAAAACGTGTTATCTCTCAGTATAAGCTATACCTGTATTGGGATCGAGGCAATATTTTGGATGAGCTCCGCTACGGCCTGCATACCTGGATTCAATCGGTAGCAGTGATTATTAGCTATCAGATGGATCGCTTTATCGTTACCAGCTTTTTTGGTTTGACGGCTTTATCCTATTACTCGATCGTAGCCACGATTTTCAATCATATTCACATGAGCTTCAATGCGCTGGTTCCATGGCTTTTGCCTAAAGTAGCGCGACTCCGGGAACAAGGGACCAATGTAACCGCTTTATTCTTTTCTGCGCGCTCCTTCGTGTTGATCGTTGGCATTGGCTCTTTGTTGTTGTTCTATTCACTTAGCCAAGCGCTTTTTACCCTCTGGCTTGGAACAGAACTCTACCAACATATTCAGGTTTACATCCAGCTGTTTCTTGTTTTTGAGCTCTTTTTCTTATTCACCTCGGCACCTTATTTCTTTTTAAACGCGAACGGGAATCAATCCCTGATGACTAAAATAACCTGGACGCTCTCTTTATTAAGCCTCTCTGGGATGTTTCTGGGTATATACTTCCTGGATTCCATCGAAGGAATGATCTACGGCTTGATTGCCGGAACAGTTGTCGGGATCAGCATCGAAAATGCATGGATTAATAAAGAAGTACTCAACCAAAATCCCGCAAAAGAAGGGATGATGTTGTTATTTCCTGCTGCTTTCGCTTCCATCATAGTGCTAAGTAGCAACCCAATTGCTGTGGCACTCGCTTTCGTGTTTCTGCTGTTCTCCTCCTGGTATCTTTTCGTGAAAAGCGGCGATTTCAAATTAAAAGTATTGCTCTTTGGATAAACTAAAGTCCATATCGCCCGGCGTACTGCTGCCATTTATCGTGGTGTACTTCTTTCTGAACGCAGCGGGATTGCCCGCTGGCTTCACTTACACATTGATACTCTCACCTTTCTTCATCTTTCTGAGCTGGAAAAAACAACTTATTGCCCCCTATTTCTGGTTCGCCTTAATAGCATTGCTGTTCTTTGGCATTCACCTTTCCAATGGAGTCGACGTCTGGACCTACACCAAATCACTCACCTTACTCTTCGGTTCCTTTGTTTTTATTCTGATGGCCATTCTCTATGCCCGGTCAGAAGAAGCCATTCCCTTCGGGATGAAATCTGTGACAATTCTCAATGGCTTTTTCCTGCTCATTGCTCTGGCTGTTTTGTATTCGCCTTATAGGGAATCCTTCTGGTACCTGGAACCCATCTCTCCCGGACTACCAATCATTCCGAGGTTAAAGATGCTCACCTACGAAGCCTCTTATTATTCCTTGCTTCTGGTACCTGTCTTCCTGTATTATTACATGAAGTCCATCTTCCTTCAAGGCTATCGGGTTGGGCTGCTTGCCGTATTGCTCTTTGTGCCTTTGCTATTGTCCTTTTCATTGGGAGTCATTGCCGGTTTGGTGTTGAGTTTATTCATCCTCTATCTGGCACATATCAAATGGCTGGTGCTTCATCCAAGGATGAGGAGAACCTTTCTTGCCTTATTTATTGCCGTAGTGGCAGCCCTGGCCGGACTCTATTACTTCTATCCTGAAAACCCACTTTTTGTGCGGCTTCAAAATATCCCGGATGGCACAGACACCTCTGCCAGAGGACGCACCTATGAAGCATTCGAGCTGGCCTGGCTCATGATTCAGAAAAAATCTATATGGTTCGGTATCGGACCCGGACAGATCAAACTTCTTGGACGGGAAGTCATTTTAAATTACTACCACTACGTGCAGATTCCGGAGGTCGTGCGAATTCCCAATGCAGCTGCTGAAACGCTGGCGCAATTTGGACTGATTGGGTTGATTTTGCGCATTGGAGCGCAATTCTGGCTTTTTTTCAAAACCCGGGTGCATGCCAATTTTTATCGTCTCGTACTGTTCCTGTTCGTTTTCATCTACCAATTCACCGGTAGTTTTATGAGCAATATTGCCGAGCTGACAATTTGGGTTTTTTGCTTTCTACCCATCGTACCGGAGTTAAATAAGTCTAATCTTTTCGGAGCCCTTCGAATTTCATCTTTAAAGAAAGGAGAAGATGATGCCTAATCCACTGAGAGTCGCATTTATCTCCAGACCAACTTTGTTCAGCGTACGTGGCGGAGACACCGTGCAAATGGAATCCACTGCCCAAGCCCTCCGGGAATTAGGTATAGAAGTCGACATATTAGCGGGTTATCAGAAAGTGGATTATTCGGATTATGACTTACTCCACTTCTTTAACCTGATTCGCCCGGCCAATATTCTGTATCATCTGAAAAGATGCAATAACCCCTTTGTCATCTCGCCCATCTTCGTTGACTATTCTTACTTTCAACGCTACGACAAAAAGGGCTGGCGTTCCCTGCCAGGCAAGATATTGAGCAAGTGGACCATGGAATACCTGAAAGTTCTGGCCCGCTATATCGTGAACAAAGAACCCATTGGTTCTGCCGAATATCTGCTTATTGGGCACAAAGCGGCCATGCAGAAGATTCTCAGCCGCTCAGGACATATTCTCCCTAATTCGTATTCAGAGATGAGTCGCCTGAACAAGGAATTCCTTGTGCGTACTCCCTACACGGTAGTTCCCAATGCTGTGAGCCTGACCCATTCGACTTCCGGACCAGCAAGCACAAGAGATGAAAAACTCATTCTATGTGTAGCTCGTATTGAAGGAAATAAGAATCAACTCAATCTGATTCGGGCAGTAAAAGGAACAGATTTCAAACTAATTCTCATCGGTCGCGCCGCACCGAATCACCAGGATTACATGATGCAATGTCAGGCTGAATCCACGAACCAAATTGAATTTTTAGGCGAATTGCCCCACCACCTGATCAAGGAATACTATCTGAGGGCAAAGGTGCATGCGATGCCCAGCTGGTTTGAAACAACCGGGTTGAGCAGTTTGGAAGCTGCTGCCTTTGGCTGCAGACTCGTGATGGGCTCGAATGGAGATGAAAAAGAATACTTCGGGGAAGATGCTTTCTACTGCGATCCATCTTCGGTGCAGTCCATCCGGGATGCGATTCTGTTAGCAGCAGAGGCGGATGAAAGCCAGGGCCTGAAACAGAAAATTCACAATGAATACAATTGGCCCAATGCCGCGAGAAAAACATTGGAAGCCTATCGAAGTCTAAGCACATGAAAATAGGAATACTCGGCACAAGAGGGATACCCAATACCTATGGCGGATTTGAACAATTCGCCGAGCACTTCTCTGAAATGGCAACCATGCAGGGCCACGAAGTCTATGTGTATTGTTCCTCCCTTCATGCTTATCAGGATTCATCTTTTCAGGGGGTCAATCTGATTCATTGCGAAGACCCGGAAAACAGACTGGGAACCTTTGGTCAGTTTATCTACGACAGAAACTGTATGAACGATGCAAGAAACCGCCACTTCGATATTCTGTTGATCCTTGGCTATACAAGCAGTTCTGTTTGGATGCATCGGATCCCAAAAGGTACCATCAGCATCAGCAATATGGATGGACTTGAATGGAAAAGAGGCAAGTACAATACAATGGTGCGCCTCTTTTTAAGACAGGCCGAAAAATGGGCTGCTAAAAAAAGCGATTTCCTGATCGCCGACTCCCCCGCGATTCAACAATACCTGCAGGAAAAATACAAAAGGAAAGCGGCCTGTATCGCCTACGGCGCTGAGATTTATGATTCTCAGGACCAGACCGTTTTGAACGAATTTGAGCTGGACAAAGAAGCATATTCACTCGTTATTGCCCGCTCCGAGCCAGAGAACAATATCCATCTTATCTGCGATGCCTATAGTTTAGCTGCCACAAACAAGCCCCTGTTAATTATCGGAAATTTTAATAACCGCTACGGCAAGGAGCTAAAACGCCTGTATCAGTCTCAATCGATCCGTTTTGTCGGGCCTGTTTACGACCTGGATAAACTCAATGCACTCCGCTACTATTCCTGGCTCTATTTTCACGGTCATTCCGTGGGTGGAACCAATCCTTCCCTGCTCGAAGCGATGGCATCATCGGCGCTAATCTGCGCCCACGATAATATATTCAATCGCTCTGTTCTTGGCTCTAACGCTTTTTATTTTTTCAACCGAAATGATCTGTTAAGCATTCTTCGCCAGCAGATTGAGAAGAAGGATTACCAAAAATTCATCGCGAACAATAGAGACCGAATTCGTTCGGAATTCAGTTGGGAGCGCATCACACGCCAGATGATTCAATTATTTGAAAATGCCCGAAGCCATGAATAGAATGAAGCGACATACGCATGTGCATCAATGGTTGTTCCTGGCTTTGGCGATCAGTATTCCATTTTCTCTTAAGCTGAGCACCTTCATTCTCATTCTTCTGCTTGTAAACCGGCTCATTTCAGGAAATTTCAACAAGACTCTGCTGAAAGAAAAGTGGGTTCGCTGGTGGATTATAAGCGCCGGAATGTTTTTTATACTTCTGGCTTGCCGTTCTCTTTTTGAATCGAACCCGGGCCTGGCTTTTAAAGTAAGCGAAAGAAAGGCCGCCTTTCTTCTGGTGCCACTTGCCCTTTTAACCAGCACCCCGCCGACCGAAAAGCAACGCCGAAATTTCGTAATGGGATACAGCATTTCTATCTTATTGCTCACATTGTATGTTCTTATCGATGCAACCATCCGGGCAAGTTTGGAACATTGTATTTCTCCATTTTTTTATCACAATCTGGGCAGTCCCTTTCATTTGCATGCCGTCTATTTTTCTGCCCTATTAATCACTAACCTTATTTTGAGTGAATCCATCGAAGATTTTCCTCTTCGTACGGTCTTCCAATTATGGCTATTGGCCTTGCTGATTTTACTCAGCTCCAAACTCATGATTCTGATAGCTCTGGCAGTATTGAGCTACTTTTCCTTGAAACGTAATCATCCAAAAAGAACATTAAAATGGCTGGTTCGGGGAGCTTTTATTCTGCCGGTGCTCCTTATTGCGATCACCAACAATCCGGTATCCAAACGATTCACGGACGTTTCGACTTCTCGATTGAAATATATCAATGCAATATCCATCGGACCGGATGTTTATCTGGATGGATTGAGCTTGCGCATTTTGCAGCTGCGATTCGCTCTGGAAATTGTGCAAACAGACGGCATTTTATTCTGGGGAACCGGTCCGGGAAGTAGTCAGGCGGCATTGGATGCCAAATACCGTTCGCTAAATTTATATGAGCCAAAAGAGGGTAAATCCAAAGGATATATCGGATACAATTTTCATAATCAATATGCGGAAACCCTGGTACAGGGCGGGGTTTTCTCTTTCATTTCCCTGATTGCCTGCTTTGGGTTTTTGTTCGCAATTGCCAAAAAGAAGCAATTGGAAATGCTCTTTATTTTTTCCCTGATGTTCATGCTGTTTTGTCTTACGGAATCAGTTTTTGAGCGACAACAAGGGGTATTTACCTTCCTGGTATTTGCCTGTTGGTTCATTCAAAATCCGGCTGAGACGAAAAATGCATCTCAAAAATTAAATAAGCCAGATTTATTATGATAGTACCAGCAAAATACCTGACGCGTCAGGAATGGCACTCACATTCCGGCAATTGGGATTTGTTTGTAAGACAACATTCAAATTCCCAACCATGGGGTTATTCATGGATGAAAAGAGGAATCGATTTGAGTATCGCCCTGCTCTTTTTACTCAGCATTGGGTTCTGGATAATTCCTTTGATAGCCCTGTTCATTCGTTTGGAAAGCAAAGGTTCGCCCTTTTTTCTTCAGAAGAGAACGGGCAAAAACAATCGGAGCTTCACCTGTATTAAACTAAGAACCATGCGTCTGAATGACGAAGCAGACTACAAACAGGCAGGACATAAGGATGAAAGAATAACACGAATCGGACATTTTCTTCGCCTTAGCAGCCTGGATGAGCTACCGCAGTTTTTAAATGTATTAATGGGAGAAATGAGTCTGGTCGGACCTCGTCCGCACATGCTTTACCATACCGAAACCTATGAAAAACAAATTCCCACCTATAACCTGAGGCATCTGGTGAAACCCGGAATAACAGGCCTTGCACAAATCCGGGGCTTCAGAGGACCAACGCTTACCTTAACCGACATGGAAAACAGGGTAAAATCCGACCTCTACTATGTGGCACACCGGAACATCTTTATGGACCTCAGAATTATCTGGGCCACCGCACACGAAGTTTGGGTAAGTATCAAGTCTTGAGCCATGGAAAACAAAGAACTGCTGGCTTCAGCTATCTTGCAAACACTGAGCTATTTTGACTACTTCAAATACCCCTTGAATGCCGATGAAATACATCGTTTTTTGGAAGTTCCCTCAACACCCGTCGACATCCAAAACTGTCTTCTGGAAATGATGGATGAACAGAAAGTGAGCAGCGATGGAACCTTTTACTCCCTGTATGGAAAGACTCCGCTCTTCGAAAGAAGAAAAATCAGCAATGCGCTCGCCATGGAACTGATCCCACGGGCGAAATCCGTCGGGCGTTTTCTCTATCGCTTTCCCTTTGTCCGCTTTGTTGGAATTTCCGGCTCCCTGAGCAAACTTTATGCAGATGAAAAAACGGATTTTGACTTCTTCATCGTGACTGCTCCCAATCGCCTGTGGATTGCCAGGAGTTTCATGCATGCATTCAAAAAACTTAGCTTTCTGTTCAATAAGCAGGAGCATTATTGCATGAACTATTACCTGGATTCGGATCATCTTCAATTGGAAGATCGGAACCGCTATACTTCCATTGAATTGTCCACTTTGATTCCCGTAGTGAATTCAACGCTTTACAAAAGATTGATTCGTGAAAACTTCTGGCTGAAGGAAAACGTGCCCAACTTCCATCTGTCTCAGGTAGTCACTGATCACAGGCAAATGATGCCAGTGAAATTTCTTTCTGAATTCCTGATTAACCTCTTTTTCCCATCAAGACTGAATCATCTGTTGATGAGGATCACAGATATAAAATGGAAAAGAAAATGGCAGCGGGCAGGATATCCCATGGAAGACTATGACCTGGCCTTTCGTACCAGAGAATATATTTCAAAAAATCATCCCAAAAATTACCAGAAAAGGGTTCTCACTCAGATGGATAAAAAGCGGGTAAATGTTTTCGGTATAACATGAATGACGATGCACGCGTATTGATTTTAGGTGCTTCCGGATTTATCGGACAGGAAGTGCTTCGGGCATTGTTGCGTTATCATCCGAAAATTCATGTTTCCATCCTGTTACGTCAACCGGCCAAAACGGAATCCGGAATTCGCATTTTTCAGGGAGACATACGCAGCTTTGACTGGCACCAATTGGATGAGGAACCTCCTGACCGCATTATTCATTTGGCGCGTATCAACGCCCGAAGATTTGGCAAATGGGGTAGAAAGCGGGCGGCTTTTCAGGGGAGGCGTGCGAACCAACGATTACTGAATCATATCCAAAAGAATAATTGGGGAACACATGTAACGTATGTTTCGGGCAGTTTGATGTATGGAGAAATGGGAGCCGAAACGGCGGATGAAAAAAGCCCGGTGAATCCTGTTTCGTTCGCACGGGAATATGTGGAAGCGGAAAAGCCTTTTTTGCAGTCCGACCGGGTACAAATGATTCGTCTTCCCTGGGTTTTTGGAAAGGGTAGTTGGTTTCAAAGCTTCTATTTAAAATCGATGAGGGATTGCTCGGAGATACCGGTTTACGGCACCGGTCAAAGCAGGATGTCGTTTATTCATGTTCGGGATGCCGGAAAGCTGATTGCCGAAATTGCTTTGAAAGAAGGCGATGGCACCTTCAATCTGTGCATGGAAGAAATCCTGACGCAAAAGGGATTTTGTCGTCTGATAGAAGAAATCAGTGGCATGCCCCTGCAGATGATTTCAAACGTAGAACTTCGAAACAAATTTGGCCGAGCGGTTTACGAAGCTTTTACCTGTTCCATCCCCTTAAAAAGCCGTTATCAGGAAGAATTTAACAAACTGGCAGAGTACATTTCAGTAAAAGAAATGCTCAGGGAAGAACTACCGCAGCTTCTCTCCTAGCCAGGTCAATATATTGTGCATTCAGCTCAATATCTCTTCGTCTCAAAATCACATTTTCTCCTCTGTACCTCCTGCTCCGTACTTTAGCTCTTTCACACCTGATACCGACCTCTCTACTTTTCCCTTTTCTCAAAAACAAATAGGGTATACTCTCCACAGCCCCACAATGGAGTTCGGTTCAGCATGGCATCCCATTTCCACCGACGTTCGGTTTGCCGCCGATTGGAGAATTTCGAATGTTCATACCAGGCAGGAAACAGGATGGAATAGCCCCGGTGCTTTACCTCTTTGAATCGCGAAAATGCCTTTCTCACATCTGCCGGAGAATAGCATTTGCTCGGTAAAAAACGGCTGAGGGAATAGCCACCCCAGGTTTTTCGTAAGCGACGAAAAGCCAGGCCGAACTTCAGCTTTAACAGGGGCTTCAGAATCCCCAGCAGATACCATTTATTAACAAAGGTAAGGACCATTTTCCCACCGGGAAGCAATACCCGGTCAAGATGATTTGCCGCTTTTGACAAATCTTCAACGGTATTGAGTCCACCGAAAAACACATAGATAAAATCGAATTCAATTCCGGGGAATTGGGTTTCAATGTCTTCCACACTTCCCACCTCGGCAAGGCAATTCTCCAGGCCAGCGCTTTGAATTGCTTCTTTGGCTACATGCTGCATTCCCTGAGAAATATCAAGTCCGTAGACTTTGCCTGCCTTCTGTCTCCCTGAAAAATAAACCAAATCAAATCCCGGCCCATAGCCAATTTCCAGCGCATGTTTGAATTGTAACGGCTCTGACTCTTCCCGAAAAGATTCCCGAATTCTTGCTAATAGAGGATTCGATTCGCCTCTGCTTTTAAAACTCAGTGAATCCTCATCGTAATATGTCTTTACCTTTAGGTAGTATGAATTGAATTCCGGTTCTTCCTGACTCATCTTCTTCAAAGTTATCAGAGGATTTCAATTTAAATCGGGAAACAAACTAATATTGGGTTCCGATTCATCTTTAAGGTAGCTGGATTCACCTGGTTAACGAAGGAGATAGATATAGCCTTTGTAAAAACGGGCTGCTCCGAGATCATCCGTCAGCCAAATCATATAAAGATAGAGTCCATCTTCCGCTTCTACACCACCTACCGTTCCATCCCAGTTCTCGTTCTGCAGATGAACAATTTCCTGCCCCCAACGATTAAAAATTTTAAGTCGGAATTCTTGTATCCCAAATCCAACGGGCCCCCACGTATCATTGCGTCGGTTTCGGTCAGGGGTAAATGCAGTGGGGAAATAATAGTCGAGCAAATTCACCGAAACGGAAACCGTATCATATGCCGAACAACCGGGTTCATTGAAGGCTTCAAGAGCAAAAAAGTAGGTGCCGTTTTTAACCGGAGTCCAGGAGAATTGATTTTGGGTAGTAAAAAGGGTATCGGCGATATACCAGCGAACAAACGAAATAGTATCCGGATCCATTCGGAATTGAATGGCATCACCGGGATTCGGTTCGGTGGGTGTATAAGACGCCTTCAACTTTGGCCGTTTCTTCATCTCAATCACGGCACTATCAATTAGGGTATCGCAATCATTGCTCATCCGAACCCAATAGGTTCCACTTTGAGTGATCGTTCGCGTGGCATTTGTTGAACCATCATCCCAAATATATTGAGCACCCGGATTCCCGGCATTCAAAGTGAAAAAATTGGTGTCCAGGCAAAGGATTGTGTCGATCAGATTTTTTTCCAGGGCACTTCCGCAGGACTGGCAAACCGGTTTATAATTACCCGGTGTTTCTTCCTGAAAAATATAATCGCTCACTTTTATGTCCAGGCTGTTTCTTGTATCGTTATTCCCGGTTATTTGTACCGCCTGTGAACTTTGTATGTCACTCATTTGGTTTCCACAATCGAAACCCAGTGTCGGATTATAGCGAAAGACAAAAAATCCTTTGCGGTTGGCAACGCCTAAAACCAGCAAATTACCTTTTGCATCTATATGCGACGAATAAAGGCATGCATCTCTTAAGGCACCTGTGGGAGCATATCCGTATATATTGCTGATAAAGAGATTTTTGCTGAATTGATTGTTTTCATCGAACAGGCTCAGTTTCAGATTGACCTCGCTGCCAGCCAGAGAACTGCTTCCTATCACGTAGGATCCATCCCGGAATGCTTCAATCAGCACCGGAGCCTGAATATTTAAGGAGCTTATACTTCCGGTATAACTTCCGCCACTTGTTACATGGACCGCATAATAGGCTGCCGAATCATAGCCTGTTCGACAAAACATTCCATTTCCATCCTTATCCACTACCCCATTGAGCGTATAGGATAAGGCTGAACCAAAAGAGAATTTATTCGTCACATTGCCGTCCTTATCCACATAAGTGCAGGCGCCGCTGTTCATCCCAATCAAGGTTCCGTCAGGCATCAATACCGAACCACCCCATAAAGGAGCTTCCGCTCCGATCGTATATTTCCAAAGCAGGTTTCCATTGGCATCCAGAGAGACTACACAACGTTGGTTTGATGTGGCCAGAGTTGTATTCCCATATATTCTGAAACTTCCGTCCTGTGAGGCAAAAAAGCTGTAACCGAATAAGGAAAGATTCGGATTGCTTCCGTCAATCAATTTGGATCGTACCAATCCCAAATCTTTATCAAAGACAAGAAATAGAAATTTATAAATCCCACCATTGTAATGCTGGGCAAGCATAAAAACAGAGTCGTTTCTCACTGCCGTTCTGATATTCGTAACGGTGAAATCATTGTAATACGCTCTGCTGTTTACAACCGACAATCCTTGTTCCGCCAAACGGAATAACTGAATTCCCTTCTGATAGAAATTCGTCCAGCGTTCATTTACCACCAACACATCGCCATTCGAAAAGCTATTGACGCTTCCGCCATTCCCGGTACTCACGGTTCCTCCCGTTTCCTTGAAACTTCGAATTACACTGGATTGGGCATTAAGCCGGAGATGAAGTAAGAAAGTGAGGGCAGAAAGAATGAAAAGCCGCATGTATACGGATGACAAATATTTCTCACTAACGTTGCCTGTGTCGCACATAATCTACCTTACGAAGATGATTCTTTTCAGGACGAAAAGGCAGAATGACTTCATTAATTCAGATCAAATATTGAGTTGGAGATATATTTTCACACATACTATATTCGCAATAAACAATCGGGGCATAGTTCATCGAGTTTCCTCAGGACAGACTCCGCCCGATACCTGACCGCAAAAAGTGCTTCCAATCGGAAACATACTTGTAAACCGGTAAAAGGGTAAAATAATCTTCGGGGTGTAGCGCAGCCCGGTAGCGTGCGTCGTTCGGGACGACGAGGTCGCTGGTTCGAATCCAGTCACCCCGACAAACAAAAAGCCGCCATGCGAAGCATGAGCGGTTTTTTCATTTCCAGGCGAATCTGAGCCAAAGGCTCAAGCGAGCACTGGAAATGAAAAAAGCGGCAGCCGGAACAAAGTGACGGATGGCGGCTTTTTGTTTAGGCAACCCCATACCTGGATCAGCGAAGCTAATCCATTGACGTAAGCGACATAACTGAAGTAAGCGGCAGCCGGAACAAAGTGAAGGATGGCGGCTTTTTGTTTAGGCAAACCCCATACCTGGATCAGCGAAGCTAATCCTTTGACGTAAGCGACATAACTGAAGTAAGCGAAGTAAGCGGCAGCCGGAACAAAGTGAAGGATGGCGGCTTTTTGTTTAGGCAAACCCCATACCTGGATCAGCGAAGCTAATCCATTGACGTAAGCAACATAACTGAAGTAAGCGAAGTAAGCGGCAGCCGGAACAAAGTGACGGATGGCGGCTTTTTGTTTAGGCAACCCCATACCTGGATCAGCGAAGCTAATCCATTGACGTAAGCGACATAACTGAAGTAAGCGGCATGAGTCTCCGTTAATTTACTTCTAATTATCTTTTTGGCTAATCCAAAAATTCAATTTTATTATTTTTTACCCTCACTTTTTTTCGAAAAATGCGAAGCATTCATGAATACCTATGAACAGCTGACAATCATGAATAAAAAGAAACAAAAAAGCGCAATTACCTCCAGCGGCTTCGTCAAAGTTAGAGTGCGGAGAGCTAAATATGATTATAGTGCACTAAGGATTATGAAAAAATTCATCGAGCGGCAGGTACCCTCCCGATAAATTTCGGGACGAAAGCTAAGCACAAATGGCTGGCGCCAGATAAAGTAGAAATCCAAAACCAGGATGTGGGTGGGACTGGCCAAAAAGCGGGCAGCGGTATGGCGTGATGTTGTTTATGGAGGCCAGATGCAATGGACGGTCGTTTAAAAAAAAGGAGAGCAAGTAAGCATATTTTAGCCTTGATTTATTGGTTCGTTTGGATTTTACACTGAGCAAGGCCGAAGTGTCAAGGCAAAACGAACATGAATAAATCGAGGATTGAGTCAGATTCTATTTGAAAATTTTGGGATATAACTCCTTCGTGAAAACTCTTGATGGTATCAAAACGGAGACTCATGCAACGTGAATTAGGTGCAAAGATCACAAGAAAGAATAGACATCTTTTGCATTTTACAATTGCATCCTGAATCGAGATCTCGATATCTGAAAGTGCACTCATCTGACAGTCAAATTCAACAAAGCACGCTCTAGGGTCTACACATTAAAAACCTTACCTTTGCCCCTCTTTTGAAAGACAACCATGATTGAAGTATCCAATGTATCCCTGCGTTTCGGAAAGCGGGTTTTGTTTGAAGATGTAAATGTGAAGTTCGCGCCCGGTAACTGCTATGGCATCATTGGTGCGAATGGGGCCGGAAAATCCACTTTTTTGAAAATCCTTTCCGGAGAGATTGACCCGACCACAGGTCAGGTATTTATCACTCCGGGTGAGCGTATGGCTGTGTTGAAACAGAATCACTTCGAGTTCGACCAGTATTCCCCGCTCGATACGGTGATAATGGGCCATAAGAAATTGTGGGAAATCATGAAAGAAAAAGAGGCCATCTATGAAAAACCCGACTTCAGCGACGAAGACGGAGTGCGCGCCTCAGAACTGGAAGGAGAATTTGCCGAGATGAATGGCTGGGAAGCAGAAAGCGACGCCGCAGAATTGCTTTCTGGTATGGGAATCAAAGAAGATGTGCATTACCGTAAAATGGAAGAACTTTCCGGAAGCGAAAAAGTGCGCGTTTTGATTGCACAGGCCCTTTTTGGAAACCCCGACATTCTGATTCTCGACGAGCCTACCAACGATTTGGACATTAACTCCATCCGCTGGCTCGAAGACTTTCTGCTCAACTTTAAAAACACCGTCTTGGTGGTCTCTCACGACCGTCACTTCCTTGATACTGTTTGTACCCACGTAGCCGACATCGACTACGGCAAACTGCAGATATATACTGGTAACTATACCTTCTGGTACCAATCCAGTCAATTGGCTTCCCGCCAGCGTGCTGACCAGAATAAGAAAGCAGAAGAAAAGAAAAAAGAATTGCAGGAATTCATCGCGCGTTTCTCTGCCAACGTGGCGAAATCACGTCAGGCAACAGCCCGAAGAAAAATGCTGGATAAACTGGATTTTGCCGAAATCAAGCCTTCCTCCAGAAAATACCCGGCCATCTTCTTTACCCAGGAAAGAGAAGCCGGCGACCAAATCCTAACGGTAAAAGACCTTTCCAAATCAGCAGATGGTGAAGTGTTGTTCCGCAATGTAAACTTCACGGTAAACAAGGGAGACAAGATTGCCATCGTATCGAAAAATCATTTTGCCGTAACCCAATTATTGGAAATTATAGCAGAAGAAGAAAAACCGGATACCGGTGAAGTGAACTGGGGAATAACTATCAACAAGGCATACCTGCCAAACGATAACACGTCTTACTTTGAAGGAGTTGACGAAAACCTGATCGACTGGTTGCGTCAATTCTCCGAAGAAAAAGATGAAACCTTTATCCGGGGATTTCTTGGCAGAATGCTTTTCTCAGGAGAAGAGTCCCTGAAAAAAGCCAAGGTGCTTTCCGGAGGAGAAAAAGTGCGTTGCATGGTATCAAAGATGATGCTGGCAAACCCTAATGTGTTGATTCTCGACGAACCTACCAACCACCTTGACCTGGAAGCTATCACTGCCTTCAACAATGGTTTGGTTGAATACAAAGGAACGGTCATCTTTACTTCCCACGACCATGAGTTTACCCAAACCGTAGCCAATAGGGTGATTGAAATCGGGCCCAACGGAATGATTGATAAATTAATGAGCTACGATGACTTCCTCGACAGCGACGAAGTAAAAAAACAAAGCATGGCTCTGAACGCGGTGAAAGCATAAATGAGCAAGACGAGGCTTTCTGTTAATATCAACAAATTTGCCACCCTTAGAAACAGCAGGGGTGGCAATAATCCGGACGTCGTTCAGGCCGCAATCCATGCAGAGTCTTTTGGCGCACAAGGTATAACGGTGCATCCACGCCCGGACGAAAGGCATATTCGCTATGCAGATGTTCGCGAACTAAAAAAGGTGGTAAAAACCGAATTCAATATCGAAGGGAATCCCATGGAGAAAAAATTCATGGATCTGGTCGTTGAAGTGCTTCCACACCAGGTGACCCTGGTTCCGGATACCCGTTCAGCGCTTACCAGCAATCAAGGATGGGACACCATTGGGCATGCCAATTACCTGAATGAAATAATAGCCGAATTTAAAAAATACGGTATCCGAACTTCCCTTTTTATCGACCCTGATTTTAATAAGATTGAAGGTGCAAAAAAGGTTGGAGCCGATCGAATCGAACTTTATACAGAGGCCTACGCAAAACAATATCATGCAAACAAAGTGAAGGCTATCACTCCATACAGGAAAGCGGCAATCTTTGCCAATTCAATCGGAATGGGAATCAACGCCGGGCACGATCTCGATCAGGAAAATTTGAAGTATTTTCAGGAAAATATTCCCGACTTACTGGAGGTGAGTATCGGACATGCACTTATCTGCGATTCCCTTTATTTGGGATTTGAAAAAGCCATTCAAAACTATTTAAACTGTCTCCGCTAAGCTTGAGATTGAAGGTAGCTGTAATCGTTTGAAATGGCATTTAGAAAATCCAGATCATTTAATTCCGATTCGATATTGAGTCGCTGACTAATGTTCGCGCGCGCCTGCTGTGCGAACTTCATGATGATGCTGCTGTTTCGCGTGCGTTTTAATTCTAATAAAACCCTGTTGATAGTTTCGGCATCTGTATTGGTCATCAATTCAGCCTGTGGAATTTTGACCTCATAATTTTCAGGCATCTCACGTAACAGCGAATCCGCCAATTGATGACTCGCCTTCAATTTCACAACCGTGGTACCAGCAGCAAGATCACCCAATCGTTGTGCATTCTTCGTGCTAACAATTGAAAGGATAGCCAGAGATCCATTGCAAAGGGTAATTTCAAGCAATCGCATCACCGAACGCATAGCGTACTCACCGATACCGGCTTGCCGTCCATCCAAACGCACCACCTGGATATTCCTGACTCTTTTCCCGATGCTTTGTCCATTGGCAAAAGTCTCCATCACAAAATGATAAACCAAAACCGGGAGATACAGAAGGATGATGATCAAGGTTGAATAATCTCCTTCGTTAATAACAAAATATTGAATGACAAAAATGTAAGCCGCCAGGATTAGAATATCCAGAAGCCATGCGATGATGCGATCGCCTAAACCTGCCAATTCGTAGTCGAGCGACACGCCTGTACTTGTACGTATGTGTAAGGATTCATCCATATTCATTCAATTATAGGAGGAAAGGCGGAATAATTTCAAATAAAAATGCATTTTTGGGAATCCTGCATGAAAGAAGCCCGTTTTATCAAACTCAACAAAGAACGCTGGACAGAACTGGAGCAAATGCTTCAATCGCCTAAGCGGAAATCTCCGGATGAGTGGGCCGACATGTATGTTGAGTTGAGCGATGATCTGGCTTTTAGTCAGACATTCTATCCAGATTCCAATACCACCGGTTACCTCAACCAACTGGCCATTCGATTCCATAATCGCATCTACCGAAACAAAAAAGAAGACCGCGGCAGATTCCTGAGATATTGGCTGGAAGAGATTCCGGAAAGTTTTTATCGGGCACGCTGGCCGATGCTCATTGCTTTGTTGGCTTTCCTCTTATCGGTCTTGATTGGTGCAGCCAGCACCATGCTCGACCAGGATTTTGTTCGCCTGATTTTAGGTGACGGCTACGTGGATATGACCATTCGCAACATCGAACGCGGCGATCCAATGGCCGTTTATGCCGGAGGAGAAGAAAGTGCCATGTTTGGTATGATTACTCTGAATAACATCATGGTTGCACTGATGACTTTCGTTCTTGGTTACCTGGGGCCTTATTTCCCCATTGCCATGTTGATTCGTAACGGAATTATGCTCGGCGCCTTTCAGGCTTTTTTCTACCAATACGATTCCCTGGGAATATCTGCTCAGGCCATCTGGATTCACGGAACCATTGAAATCACCTCCATCGTGGTTGCGGGAGGAGCGGGAATTGAGCTTTCGAAAGGGTTTCTTTTCCCGGGAACCTATACCCGCATGGAGCGATTCAAGCAAACAGCGAAGGATGGGATGAAAATGGCCCTGGGCCTGATTCCGTTTTTTATCATCGCAGGTTTTCTGGAAAGCTTCGCCACCCGGCACTACAAAACAACTGCGCTCAGTATCCCACTAATAATTATTTCCATTGGATTGATCAGCTGGTATTTTATCTACCTGCCTTACATGAAACACAAAGATGAACACACCGAACCAGCCCCTTGAACTATTTAAAATAAGAGACCTGGGCCAAATGATGGGCCTGGCTGCGACCATGATTCGCCGGCATTACAAGCATATGTTCCGCACCATCGGAATCATGAGCTTGCCGCTGATTTTAGCTGCCAGTACCTTGTACTATCTGGCCACAACGAATATGGTCGAAAGTCTTCAGGCGAATCCGTTTGTACGCACAAATCCTCTCGCTGGCATGTTTGGAGGAAATTTCCTCTTGTCAATGCTGGCCTATTACATGACCTATATTACCATTCTTTGGGGTTCGGTTTACTACCTGAAGCTTTACGATGAAAAAGGTCCGGAGAACTTTCAATGGAACGACATCTGGAATTTGGTATTCCGACATGGATGGAAATTAATTTTCTCCAATATCCTCATCTTTATCCTGTTGATCGTTTTCTTTTTCATCCTCGCATTAATCTTCGGCCTGTTTGCGCAAATCGCTTCATTTTTTGCCTTTTTCGTATTCCTTCTCTATCCAATTATGTTCGGAATTATGGCCTTCATTTTTATATGGCAGGTGACTTACCTGTACGAGGCTTGCGGATTATTTGACGCTTTTGCGAAAGCAATAGCTTTAGTCAAAGGGCAATTTTGGAAAAGTATTGGTCTTTTGATTGCCAGTTTTGTTGCCACCTATGGCATTTTGTTGACCCCCTTGATGATTACCATTCTCTTCAGTCTACTCGAGGGCAGCTATGGGCATGTCAATCCATTAGCAATGATGGGTAGCATGAATATTTGGAGCCTTATTTTTCAGAATTTAACCACGGTTTTCACCTATATCTCCATGTATTTCATCTCCCTGAGCTTCATGGCATTTTATCTATCTAACCGGGAAAGAATTTCCTATGTGAGCTTGGGTCGCAAAGTAGAAAAATTGGCAGATGACCAAGAAGTAAACGCCTATTCATGAGCCGCTTTCTCCTGCTGTTTTTCTTTTCATGCCTCTCTGTTGGTTTCAGTTGGGCGGGGGCGGAGAAAGCTGAGTTGTTCTATCTCGATAGTTCGGATGTAAGCGAACGTCAGATGGACACTTCTCTGCTGAATAAAAGAATGCAGGAAGAAGCCTTTCAATACAACAGGGCACAAATTGAAACCGACGACACCTTTGATCGTCTGGTGGCCTGGATAATGGAACAGCTTTTCGGCGACTTCGACCGAGAAGACATGGATACGGCGAAAAATGTCATCTTCTGGATTGTATTGATTCTGGTGCTGATTGGAGCATCCTATTATATCTTCAAGATGAATCCTGCCCGCTTCCTGAAGAAAGACAACAGCTCAATACAGGAAGTACGATTCATGGATTATACAGGAAACAACGACGACCTGGAAAAATCCCTGCGTCAGGCAGAAGCCAATGGCGATTACCCGTTGGCCCTACGCTACCTCTTTATCACAGCGCTTAGCTTCCTTGAAAAAGAAGGCATCATCCAATGGAAAGCTGAAAAAACAAATGCCGACTACCTCAGAGAATTAAAGGAAGAATGGTCGCAGACACCGATGACCCGCCTGAGTCAATTGTTCTCTTATGGGTACTACGGAAATTATCCGATCAGTAAAGAACTCTATGAAGAAGCCAAAGCACTCTTTCAACGGCTCAAGAAGAAAGGAGGGCTTGCAAAATGAGGCAATTAAAAAGTTATTGGTTCCTCCTGCTTCTGGCATTTTTCGTTTTTCTTGGATGGCTCGGACAGTCCAACTCAGTAAACTGGAACGAGACCTACGAAGCACAAGATAAAATACCATTTGGCACCTTTCTTCTTCGCGAACAACTTCCCTCTATCTTTCCGAATCAATCGGTGGAGACCCGGAAAAGGCCACTCAGCGAATGGCTCAATAAAACCGAAGGCCAAAGCAATTTAATCATCATTGGCGACCAGATAGAATTTGGAGAAGTAGATCAGGACATATTACTTAACTACGCCTTGGATGGAAACAATGTGTTTATTGCGAACACCGTACTTCCGGAAGGATTTTATGAAACCCTGGGACTCAAAGATCAGCTTACGTTCAGTTGGAGCAGCGATACGGTAACACAACTTGGACTGGTAAACCCGGCTTACCGGAAAGATACCGCCAAATTCAATCGACTTCCTACTTTCATCCAGCTAAAAAGCGACGGAAGTGTTTACTACAAAGTGTTAGGAATAGACTACCGAACCGGACTACCCAATTTTGTTGAGATTCCCTACGGCCTGGGTAAAATCTACCTCCACACAGTACCACAGATTTTTACAAATATTCATCTGACAGAGAATCCCCAATACATCGCGCGGTGTTTTTCCTATTTACCATTGAGACGAACATATTGGGATGAATATTACAAACCCTTCAACCACAAGGAAAAGTCTTCCCTAGATATTATTTTATCGAACAAAGCACTCACCATTGCCTGGTATCTTCTTCTCTATGGCAGCATCCTGGCAGTGCTGTTTTTCGCCAAAAGAAAACAACGTGCTGTTCCGATTATCAAAGACCCGGAAAACAAATCATTGGAATTTATTCAGACCATTGGCGACCTGTACTTCAATGAGGGGAACCATTTGGACATGGCCAACAAAAAAGTGCGCTATTTCTTTCACAACGCACAATTGACCTATCTTTTGCGTGAAAACGAAGATGATTTTTGGGATAAGCTCCAACAAAAATCAGGAGCCAAAGAAATTACCATTAGAAAATTAAAAGAGATGATAACCACGATTCACCAATTCAAACAGATGAGTCCGGACTATCTCATTCGATTGAATAGTTTATTAGAAGATTTTTATGCAGAATCAGGAAAATACCCAGGAAACAAATGACTTTGAATCTCGATTGGATTTGCAACCAATCAAAGGACAGATCACCGCATTAAAGGATACTCTTTCTCAGGTGGTGATTGGACAGCCTGCTTTTATTAATCAGATGATTATCGCACTCATGGCAAGAGGTCATGTGCTGATTGAAGGGGTGCCAGGTGTGGCAAAAACCCTGGCTGCCCGCGCATTGGCAAAGAGCATTGATGCCCGGTTTAACCGGATTCAGTTCACCCCGGACCTCATGCCTTCCGACGTGATTGGAACCACTGTTTACAATCAAAAGACGCAGGAATTCGACCTGAAAAAAGGTCCCATCTTTACGCAGATTTGTCTGATAGATGAGATCAACAGAGCTCCGGCAAAAACACAGGCCGCCCTTTTTGAGGTCATGGAAGAATACCAGGTTTCCATCGACGGAAACACCTTAAAACTGGAAGAGCCTTTTGTGGTCCTTGCCACGCAAAACCCCATTGAGCACGAAGGCACCTACCGCCTGCCTGAAGCTCAACTGGATCGATTTATGATGAAAATTCTGGTAAACTATCCGGACGAAGCAGATGAATTAAGCATCCTTTCCATGCATCAAAACAGCGAAGGGTCTGACCCACTTCAAAACTTGAAACCTCTGCTCAAGTCGATCGAAATCACCAATTTCAGAAAAATCATCCGGAAGGTAACGGTCAGTGAAAGTCTCCTTTCATACATCAGTAAAATTGTTCGTTCCAGCCGCAATTTTCACGGATTTTACATGGGGGTATCTCCCCGTGGTGCAGTGGCTCTGTTGAATGCATCGAAAGCCTGCGCGGTGCTTGATGGACGAGATTTTGTAACACCCGATGACATCAAATATTGTGCACTGCCTGTGCTTCGTCACCGGGTAATGCTGAGTCCGGAAAAAGAGATGGAAGGAGCACAACCCGATGAATTGCTGAACACATTGATTGGTCAAATTGAAATTCCCAGATAGTGATTGCCTCCCTCCGTAAAGTCTTTTCCCGCTTCTTTTTAAGCTGGCATTTCTTTGTCGGTTTGGCGTTGTTGGTGCTTTTATATACCACTGCATACCTGTTTCCTACCACATTATATATAGTCCATGGCGCCGCGATACTCTTCGGACTGATTTGCCTTTACGAATATTGGATTTTATTCAGCTTTGGTGAAATAAAAGGGAGCAGGACCTTTAAGGACAAACTGAGCAATGGCGATGAGAATAAAATTGAGATTCATCTGGAATCCACCTACCCACAAAGTATTCATCTGGAAATAATCGATGAACTCCCAGTCGAATGGCAGGTCAGAAACTTTTTGATTCAATACGACTTAAAGGCAAAAGAGCGTAAATCTTTCCCGTACTTTTTTCGTCCGGTGCGAAGAGGAAATTTTGTTTTTGGCCATGTGCAGGTTTTGGTATCCATTCAACCCGGCTTCCTTAAAAGAAGATTCACATTGGCGGAGGAAGCGGAAGTGCAAGTCTTTCCTTCCTATATTTCCATGCTCAAATACGAGTACCTGGCTATAAGCAATACGCTGGTTCAAGCGGGAATAAAGAAAATCAGAAGAATTGGCCAGCAGACAGAGTTTGAAAAAATCCGTGAATACATTCCAGGCGATGAGTTTAGAGTAATCAATTGGAAAGCCACTGCGCGCAGAAACAAATTGATGGCCAATACTTATCAGGATGAACGCTCACAACAAGTTTACTGCATTATTGATAAAGGTCGGGTAATGGATCAGCCATTTAACAGGATGAGTTTGCTCGATTATGCCATCAATGCTTCTCTGGTGCTCAGCAATATTGCAATCAAAAAATACGACAAAGCAGGCATTCTCACTTTTGACGAACAGGAGGTACAAATGCTGCCCGCCCATCGTAAGTCTGGCCAAATGTTACAGATTCAGGAATTGCTCTTCAAGCAAGAGACCCGTTTTCTCGAATCCGATTACGACCGCTTGTTTTTTAATATCAAACGGCAAATACCACAACGTTCCCTGCTGGTGCTTTTTACCAATTTCGATACAGTAAATGCAATGGAACGTCGGCTTCGTTATCTGAAACAATTGTCACGAAATCATCTTCTGCTTGTTGTCTTTTTCGACAATACCGAGACCCTTTCTTTAATTCAGGATAAAGCGAAGAACCTGCAGCAGGTCTATCATAAATTGGTGGCTGAAAAAATGCGCTACGAGAAAGAACAGATTGTATCGGAACTCAGAAAACATGGCATCATCTCCCTTTTAAGCAAACCCGAAGACCTCACCATCAACACCATCAACCGATATCTGGAATTAAAAGCCAGAGGTTTAATTTAAAGCAAACAATTCGGACGGCATTCCCGTTTTTCATATTTTCACAGATTCATTACAAACCGAATATGAAGAAACTACTACTGCTGCTATCCATTGGATTTCATATGGCGTCTTTTGCCCAATATGAAGTTCATCTGAAGATTAATCACCAATTAGGAAACCAGGCTTTCGCTTTCAACCAGGAGGCAAGTTCCCCGGAATCTCAAAAATTCAGTCTGACCCGCCTTCAGTATTACATCTCCAAAATTCTCCTGGTGCACGACGGCGGACAATTTACCCCTATCAGCGATAGTGTAGTGTTTGTTGATGCAGGCATTCCGATTGATGCTTTGCTTGGCAATTTCAATATTACCAGTCTCGAAGAAATTCGTTTTGCTGTCGGCGTCAATGCAGAAGTGAATCACAACGATCCATCTGCATTTCCTACCTATAGCCCATTGTATCCAAAATCTCCTTCCATGCATTGGGGATGGGCCGCCGGTTACCGCTTTGTTGCATTGGAAGGCAGCGCAGGAAGCAATTTGAATCAGGACATGGAAATCCATGCATTGGGAGATGAAAACTACCTGCAACAAATCATTGCGACACAGGGAAGTCTTTCCGGGCAAACCCTCACCATTGAACTAAATGCAGACTATACCCAGGCGCTTAAAGGTATTGATGTCAGTCAGGGATTAATTATTCACGGAGGAACAGATCAATGCGTGAATCTCCTTCAAAATTTCGCTACGGAAGTTTTTAGTTCCAAGGACGGGAATAATGCGGTTTTACATGTTCAAGACATTCAGAAAGAACAAATAAGCATTTACCCAAATCCATCTACCGGATCAGGCACATTGCTCCTGACTTCAACATCCGACAATAAAAAAGTTGAAGTATACGATGCCCAGGGAAAACTTCAGTTGACGAAACTCATTCAGAACAATAAACTGGACCTGCATCTTCCATCCGGAATGTATCTGATCCGAGTAACCGACCAAAACAATCAATTATATCAGGTGAATTGGATGATTCATGAATAAAATTCAAATTGGAAAAAGCATTGTTTTTCTGGGCATTGGAATTTATTCCGGAGCCGTCATATTTCTGACAGACGGATGCAAGAAACCTGACCATTCAGATCTTCAAGCCCCTTTTGAAACAACGCCCTATACACTTGAATATGGGAAATTACCGGACCCGAACATTCCAGAAGACAACCGTCTCACAAAAGAAGGAGTAGAACTGGGAAGAATGCTCTTTTATGAGCGAGCCCTTTCCGGAGACGGAACCCAGGCTTGTTCAGATTGCCACAGGCAGAAAAATGCATTCTCCGATACCGCACAATTCTCAACGGGCATTGCGGGTACAATGGGAACCCGACAGGCCATGGCCGTATTTAACATGCTTTGGAACAGCAACGAATTTTTCTGGGATGGACGTGCGCACTTGTTAAGAGATCAATCGTTGATGCCCATTCAAAATCCAGTGGAGATGAATGAGACATTGGAGAATGTGGTGACCAAGTTGGAGGCAATGGACAGCTATACAGGAATGTTTGAAAAAGCCTTTGGAACCAAAACAATTACCCCGGAAAGAATCTCATTGGCCATGGAGCAATTCATGAATAGCATCGTTTCCTACAATTCCAAATTCGACCAGGTTCAAGCCGGACAAGCGAAGTTCACTCCTTCAGAAGAAAAAGGAAGAAAGCTCTTCTTTGCCGAATACAATCCAGCCTTTCCGGATATTACCGGAGCAGATTGCGCCCATTGCCATGGCGGCTTCAATTTCGAGAACGACAGATACATGAATAACGGATTGGATGATGGTGGTCAGATGATGGATATGGGAAGAGAAGAAGTTACACACGACATGATGGACAGAGGTAAATTTAAAGTCCCAAGTCTAAGAAACATCGCTTTAACTCCCCCTTATATGCACGATGGTCGTTTTGCCACCTTGGAAGAAGTGGTAGATCACTACAACACGGGCATTCATAATTCGCCAACACTGGACCCTGCGTTAAAGAACACCATGAGCACCGGATTGATGTTGGATACTCAGGAGAAAGCCGATTTAATTGCCTTCCTGAAAACCCTTTCGGATTTCACGCTGGTGAATGACGTTCGTTACAGTGACCCGCATTGATGAAATGGATAGCCACTCTATTGGGATGCATGCTTTTTATTCTGGCATGCCACAGAGATGAACCCTCATCGGTCCAAAATGAGTGGTTTCTTAATTACCCAACTCAATTTCCAGACCCGGTTTTCCCCTCAGACAACCAACCAAATTCGGAACGCATAGCGCTCGGTAAGAAACTTTTTTTCGACCCACTATTAAGCATTGATTCCAGCATTAGTTGCGCTACCTGCCACCAACAAAATCATGCTTTTGCCAACAACGATGCGACAAGTAATGGAGTGTTTCAGCGTCCTGGAACCAGAAATGTACCTGCCCTGTTTAATTTAGCCTATCAACCGGCATTTCTACGAGAAGCTTCTCTCCCAACATTGGAAATGCAAATCCTCGTTCCCATTCAGGAACACAATGAGTTCAATTCCAATATAGTTGATATCGCTCTCAAGCTAAAGGAGATTGACTGGTACGACTCAATGAGTCGCCTTGCCTACCAAAAACCACCCGATGCGTTCGTCATCACCCGCGCCATTGCGGCATTTGAAAGAACATTGCTCAGCGCCAATTCCAAATACGACCAGGTTAAAGCTGGCAATGAACAATTTACCGCTCTTGAGCAAAAGGGTTATCAGCTATTTGCAAATAGTCTCAATTGTTCAAAATGCCATCCGGAACCTTTCTTCACCAATTTTACCGCAATGAACAACGGACTGTATTCCATCTACGATGATCCGGGAAGATGGAGAGCCACAGGAAAAGCAGAAGACAGCGGAAGCTTTAAAGTCCCAAGTCTCAGGAATATTGCTTTGACAGCTCCATATATGTTCGATGGTAGTCTGTCCACATTAGATGACGTTTTAAACCACTACAGTGCCGGCGGGAAACAGGGGCCACATCAGAATGATTTGATTAAACCATTCACTCTAAATGCAGAGGACAGGCAAGCGCTGATTACATTTTTGGAGACGCTCAGCGACGCGATATTCATCCAGAATCCGCATTACCAACCTGACCCTTGATTTGAATTCTTCCGAGTTTTAACTAACTTGCGTTAGTTTAACGAAGTCATGATCATAAAATCCTTAGACCCACGCATTTCCCGTGCCCAGATCGATGATCAAAGCGCTACGGAGGAATTGAAACCTCTGGATCATTTTGAAACGTACGAGGTATTTCATCAAAAGAAAAGAGGCACCCATCACCAACATGTCGGCACTGTCCATGCACCGAATCCGGAGATGGCATTATTGTTCGGCAAGGAACAGTTTGGCCGCCGAGGTGTTTGTGTCAATATTTGGGTAGTTCGTTCGGCAGATATTTTTGCTTCCGATTACGACGATTCAGACATTTTCGCGACGACACCGGAAAAACAATACCGTGAAGCGACCCCATACAAAGTCATGGATAAGATCAACGAATACAAAGCGAAACAAGGAGCCTGATCATGAATCTGAACGAACAAAATACCCTCGCGCTGAAAGAGCTGCTTTATAAAATGGCAGATGACCTGTTGATTTTAGGCCATCGCAATTCTGAATGGACCGGCATCGGACCAATGCTGGAGGAAGACATTTCTTTTTCTTCCATGGCTCAGGATAAATTAGGACAAGCATTGGCTTTGTATCAACTGCTGCATGAGTTGGGAGAAAACGAGCCGGATACCGTTGCCTTTACTCGTAATGACAATCAGTTCCATAGCTGTCAATTGGTAGAATATCCCATCGGCGAATACGATTTCTCGCTTATACGTCATTTCCTTTTTGACAATGCAGAACTCATCCGGTATGAGTTACTTTCTGAATCGTCTTATGAGCCATTGGCCAAACTCGCCCGCAAATTTGTTGGTGAGTTGAAATACCACAAATTCCATGGCGACACATTTGTGATGCAACTTGGAAAAGGAACCGAAGAAAGTAAAAAACGCATGCAAGCCAGCTTAAATGCAAGTTGGAATCTTGCCCTTGGAATTTTCGAAAACTCGCCGTACGAAGACCTTCTCATCGAGGAAGGAATCTGGAAGGGAGAAGACTTTTTGAAACTCCGCTGGTTGGAAGCCGTGCAACCGATCATCGATGAAGCAGGATTGCAAATTCCTGACGACAGTAACTGGGCGCCTGTAAATGGAGGACGTACCGGAAAGCATACCGAGCATCTTCAACCTCTTTTGGATGAGATGACCGAGGTATTCCGTGTGGATCCGGGAGCAGAATGGTAAAGGAAAAAGAAATATGGAAAGCTTTGGAGGAGGTGATGGATCCCGAGATCCCCACCATTTCCATGGTTGATTTGGGTATTGTTACCAGTGTTCAGACCAACCCGGATGAAAACAGCGCTGCCATTACCCTGATCCCAACATTTAGCGGTTGTCCTGCCTTGAGAATCATGGAAGATATGGTTCGGGAAAAAGTGGAATCGCTTGGTGTAGATCAAGTGAAGGTAAGTACCAATTTTGACATTCCATGGACCACAGAACGCATCACTGAAAAAGGCAGAAAGGCTTTATTGCAACACGGTTTAGCTCCTCCTCCAGAGAATCATGGCGGCTTGATTGAATTAAATGTGCTTTCGGATGTAGCCTGTCCCTATTGCGGAAGCCGAAACACCCGCCTTACCACACCCTTCGGACCCACTCTTTGCCGCTCCATGCATTACTGCGACAATTGCCTTCAGGCTTTCGAACAGTTTAAACCAGTGGGGTAAATCTCCTGAATTTAGTGATTGAGCTTCACAAGCTTAATACGATACAACTGCCTTCTATTATCAATTTGAAGCCAATAAATTCCAGGCACACTGGATATCAATTCAATCTGGATACTATTTCCATAATAAGATTGAGCAAAAGGGATCTCTCTTCCTTCAGCATCAAACACTTTTAAAGAGACATTCTCATTCAAACCTTTAATTCGATAAATACCATTGCTAGGATTGGGATATACTTCAATTCTCTCCTCACCTGGCAAAATGACTGCAACTCCTCCATTGCTGTCTACCTGGATATAGGCCGATTTCAATAAGGTGGATTGGCAAGCCATTCCATTCAAAGTCAAGCGAACATCGAAAAAGCCAATCTGATTGTAGACATGTGATGCGTTTTCCAGCAGACTGCTATCGCCGTCGCCAAAATCCCAAAGATACGATACCGGACTTCCACCTATACTCGTATTGGTGAATTGTGTATGGAGAGTATAGCGTCCGTAAACAGAATCCGAACTGAAAGCGACTGCACTCTTCTCTTCTACACCAACAAAAGTGCTATCATAACTCGCACAATGATTCGAGTCTACCAATACATAGAAAAGACGGTACTTGCCTGGCCCTCCGGATTGGGGATCAAAATAATAGTGAACACTATCCCAGCTTATCCCCATTCCTGACCAGATACCGCCAACTGGATTTGCCAGGCTATCGATCATGATGCCTGACATATCTTCACAGTAAAGCGCCGTATCCATGCTTAGAATAACAGGCAATGCATTCAGCGTAATATTCAGGGTATCCCGATCCGTGCAGCCTTCGACTGTCGTTACTTTCAAATGAAGAGCTCCCGAGGAATTCGGCACATAGTGACTAAGATTTGCGGGAGATGGATCCAACTGATAAGCAGAACCCATTGGGCTACTGGAAGAATCATACAGGATTGACAAGGTATCCCCCTTACAAATGGATGTATCTGACAATGGAACAGTGAAACGAGCAAGTGGGACAATGTATTTACTCACCTGGATAGAATCCTCTGCGTAACAGCCATTGGCATCCCAGATTTCCAGATAGGCGGCTGTATCACTGATTACCTGATAAGTCAGGCTATCTATATTCAGCACTGAGTCGCTGTTCCATCTGAAATGGTATCCGGAATTCCCGCCCATACCCTGGCCATGAAATACCAAATTTCCATTTCCACAAATACCCGTATCGTTGCCCGCAAAAGCCACTGGCGATTCCAACAAATAAATTTCGAGACTATCTTTAGCCGTGCAGGCACCACTGGAATTCAAAGAATTAAAGTATGTCCAATAAGTTCCCGAAATGAGTCCATCTACCTTAAAAACATCACTACCTCCAGATTGACTCACACCGTTACCATACCATGTTCCATTCAGGTTTCCAGACAGGGATGAAAGCTGAATCATCGAATCTGCCCTGCAAATAGAATATGGGCTATTTCCCGAAATCTGAGGGATAGAATTAACGACAATATCCATTGAGTCTTCGCTGGTGCATCCGGATGAATCTTCCAGCTTCACATACACCCTTGAACTTTGATAGTAGGTATTCACAATAAAAGTGTCCGTTACCTGTGTGTTTGGTTTCCAGGAATAGATGAATGGAGGAACACCTTTATAGGTTATCGCATCTATTTGCAAGCTGCTACCAGAACACAGCACCGTATCTCTTGGCAAAAAAACCTTGGGCTTTGCCTTATTTAAAATATTCACCGTATCATAGGTAGAGCAGCTCAACGTGTCCGTGTACTTCAATATTCGTGTGGTATAACCCAATGGAGGATACAAACGAATACTATCGTCTCCAGGAGGACCATAGGTCCATTTATAGGTTCCATAATTGACTTTGTCATTGTCTTTCAGGTAAAGTGCTCCAAGCTGACAGCCTACTGTGTCATTCATAGCCTGCGGATAATGAGGCACGTACCTGTCAATAGCCAGCGTATCATAGATGGAGCAGTTCACACTGTCATTTACGAGAATGACAATGCTGGTGTCTTGTGCAGGAGGCACATATGAATAATTGTTTCCCTGACCTAAACCCAACCATGAATAGGTGTATGGCTTTGTTCCGCCATCCACCTGACTACTCAGCTGAACCGAAGCGTTTTTCAATTCAGTACAAATGGATATCACAGGGGTATAGACTGATAAAGCCGAATCCATCCGGATATGAAAGGTGTCGCTAATAAAACAGCCTGAGCTGTCAAGCAAGGAAACCCATACTGTCGTATCCTGATTAATAAAAATTGAGAAGGAATCCGCAGTTGTGCTGTCGCTCCATAACCAGGATTCTGCCGCCATACCACCACTTGGATTTCCATGTAGCACCAGCGTATCATTGGCACACGCCTTAATGGGGAGGTTGGGGTTCAATTGCAGGTTATAAATCTGGCGGATATAAACCGAATCTTCAAATACCAATTGACATCCAAGCCAATCCTGCATGACATGGTATTTGAACCATCCCGTATCACTCGACTGCAACTGAATTATTGCGGTATCCAAGCTATAACTTGTTGCGCCATCCCTTTTGATATAACAGTCTTTCCCCGATTGCGCCGTATCTGAAACAATGAGGGACAGGGTATTGCAATTTCTTTCTGTGTACCAGGAAGGAATTTTACTCGAATCTGGCGAAGGCACCATCACAAACTGACGCTGGAAATTGAACCTTCTTGTATCAGGACAATAGTTCGATACAATTTCTGAAAGAACAGTATTCACCCCCCAACCCCAATCAGTCGAATCTGGAGTCATACAATATCGCAAACGGACACTATCCACTGTATACAATAAAGTGTCTATCGAAATCCGTGGATTATTTATATACCCTTTGTAATAAACAGAATCATTATAAGTTGCAGTGTACAATACATCAATGCAAGCTGTTGTTCCTTCACAGACGTAATGCGTCAGGGTTCGGGGATTTTCAAACACGGACATATGACCATTGGTAGATCTGTTCAGGACGACAGGGTCAAATTCATACCGCGTAAAACTTACCAAGCGCATGGTATCATTTACACTTTTATATCCTTTGTGCATAATGGTTACAACAGCAACCTGATTCACCTGGCTTGGACGAAACAGTAGTGTCCCTGTCCCAGGATCTAAATGGAATCCCGCAGGAAAACCCAGATTATAGTTAGGAAAACCAAAAAATGTCATTGGCCGCAATTCCGAGAAATTTCCGCTATAGGTCACAGAAGTCGTTGGCCCAGACAGTGCAGGAACTAATTCGTAGCCAATACTATCAAAATAGTCTTCCTTCTGATAAAAACCTGGATTTATTATATGGTTATAATTATAATCAAGTGTTATATCAGGATAGGTCCTGTTTAATACAGAACGTGACGAGGAATCATAACACAAATTGATATATGCATTGATGTAAAAATATGAATTAGCAGCACCCGTGGTAATGGCATTTGAGCGGCCAGCCTGGGTCCACACCAGATAAAAAGCACAATTCGGATAATAACTGGAAAAATCTACAGTCATTTTCCATAGATGTTCCTCAAATCCACCTTGCCCCCCTGAAATCTGACAATTACTCTTCGCACCACAACTCGCTGAACTGTCGATCATAGAAATATCGCGAACGTAAACCTTCGTTTGATTCGTAATGGATCCTATTGAACCAAGCGTATCATTCAGCACGGCAAGGTTAGATTGAGAAATGGGGATGCCGTTGCAATCCCTCCAAATTTTAACGTAGACTGTATATTTCTTGCCACTAATGTGTTCATAGGTGATAACTCCGCCGCGTATATGGGTTGCTTGGACAATCCCTGTTATTAGAATGAGGATTAAGCTTAAGAGGATTTTCTTCATGGTTCATTAGAATCACCCAAAGATAAGGATTGAAATCAGTCTAAGAAATAACCCGTAGAGCTTATAAAAGCCACTCTCTCGCCCGGCTGGGGTCGGCCATAGAACGTCCTTTTCATACGTTAACAGGGTTAAGGCATAACTCGACCACCAGCCTGAGCAAGAGCAAGACGATTCATGCTTTCCTCAGCTTCACAACAGCTTCTATAAATAATTGGCTATAAGAGTCTTAAGACTTAAACACCTTTTAAACAGAACCGATTAACAGGCGTTTGATGGGTAGAGTACCTCTGCTGAAAAAATGTTGCCTCTGTCGAATAATTTTTGCTAAATTCTTTTTTGGCATTTATCGCAAAAGGGCTGTGCTGTCTCCTAGCATTTTAAATAAATTGTCCTCTTCTTCCTGAGAACGTTTCAAAAGCATTTGCCGGTATTCCTTGACCTCCGGACAATTTAAAAAGCCCTTTGCCGGATGATGGATAATAAACAGCCATTGCTGCATCCTGTATTGCATTGGAATCATCCTCCGTTCACGCTTGTCCGCTTTGATCAAAATCGCGGTGAAATATAAATGACTTCCCAGCTCCCGTAGTCCTATGCTCCCCAAAAAGTCTGCAGATGGAGGTGCTCCGGAACAAGGCCCGCATTTGTTTCCTCCTTCTTTTCCGATGTCCCAACTGTAAAGCAACAATGCCCCCCGATCCTTTCCTTTACTCATGAACAAGTGTAAAAACTCATTCTTTTTTGCCAGGACAGCTTCAGGCAATTGATAAGATTCAAGTCCTGGATATTTCATCTCATCCATCCCCAGCATATATTCCGGAGAAAAGGAAAATAACATGACTTCCCTGGCAAAAATCGAATCTCCCTGCGCACTCCATATTACCGGTAAGATTGCACCCTTTGTAAACCAGGAAATTAAACGCTTTGTCGGAACATATTCATGATCCCAACTGACCCGCAAATATTTCATCCTTTCGGAATGATTTACTTGATCCATAAAATTCAATCCCTCATTCACCCATTCCCATCGGATTTGACTATCCATTCCCCGTGCCGGAGGGTTTGCTTGATGCACTCGTCCGGGTAAACCCACAATTTTCCCTTCGCTTTTTCCAGATGATGCCAATGAGTCAAAGTGATTAATTAACTGACGATTCAGGCAATCAAAGCTGTCAAATTCTTCTACAAAGCGGGGAACAATATATTCATTCAGAACTCCGGGATCCTGATCAGCTATTTCATTAAGATGATCAGGGATATCCATGCTGTCAAAACCAATAATATAGGAAGTGGCCTGCGGAAGCTTGCTCAAATCAAGGGTCCAGAAGGATGAATCATTCGTCCGAACAAGTGTTACATTGACTGGTGATTGCGACAAAAGAATCAGCGGAAACAGTAAGAACAGGTTAAGAATACTCATTCGATTCCAGAGATGATATTTCATACCTCCATTCATACCTCAAGTTAGTCAAAAGTAAAAAGGCGACCCAGGCCGCCTTTATCTTAATGTCTGATCACAATTTTTTCCTGAATCGGAACTCCGTCTGCCTCCCATTCCAGAATATAAATCCCATCCGCTAGTCCGGCTGTAGACAGGACAATGGCGTTGGCTGTAATTCCTTTTCCCGAAAGCATTACCTTACCTTCTATGGAATAAATCTTAACGCTTCCAATATTCCTGTTTTGCTTCAGATTGATATATTCTTTCGCCGGATTTGGATACAAGTGGTATTCAACAGGAACAATTCCATTCACCGAAGCCACAGTGAAATTGTAGGAAGTGCGATTCTTGGAAGAACACAGAGAAACAGTATTGGTCAGCTCAATATCGTAGGTACCTGACTCGGTCGGAACAAAAGATGAAGATGTTGCATCAGGAATCAGTTTTCCATTCAAAAACCACTGATAAGAAACATCTTTCTGTACGGGAACAAATAACATCGTATCCGACATATAAATTGTTGGAGCAGAAGGCGCCGGCAAAACATCAATGTAAATATCTGCTGAATTACTGCATCCGTATGTGTCTGTTCCCAACACCGTATAGGTAAGACTCATAGATGGAGAGGCCGTTATACTTTTTCCAACGGTACTGCTGATCGACACCAGGGGAGACCAATTGTAGGTATTTCCTCCATCTGCGCTCAACACCACGCTATTTCCTTTGCAAATCACGGTATCAGTGCTGTTTACAGAAATAGTCGGTAGCTCGTGAATGTGAACATAATTACTCCAGACAGCTGAATCTTTTCCAAAGGCATTGCCAACCACATAAATCACATCAAAATTCCCTACCTGATTGTATTGAACGTTTTGATTTGGGTCATAGGATTCTGAAGGAGTCCCGCCAGGGAAATACCAATGGAAGCTGGTTGGGAAGTTGGCAGATTCATCTTTGAAGGAAATATTGGCAGAACCACAGGAATCTGCCTGCGGCGTTGAGGTGGCAGCAGTCGCTTTATTCGTATTATAGATGGCACAATTGCCTTCCATCCGAACATTATCCAGATAGAAATCATTGGCATTGTTCATTCCTATATGCCGAATGCGAATACGCACATCGGGAGCGCGGTTGTATTTTTTCATATCCACCTCCACACATAACCCCTGCTGTTTGCACCACTGCCCCATGCTGGTTGGCACAAACTCGGCACTGGAATTTCCAGACACATTCAAGTCGGAAGAAAGACCCGATTCAAAAATATTTTCGAAACTGCTTCCTCCATCTACAGAAATATCGATATACAAAGAATCCTTTGCATTAGATGATTTTCGAGCATAAGCAAACTCAAAACTCAAAACCTGATTTCCGTAATCACTCAGATTAAGTTTGGCACTGGTTAAAGTACTTTTAATTTTATTCTGACTAGAACCATACGCATGCACACGCGCTACATGATTCGAATCGGTGCCACTGATAAGCAGGTAATCTTCCCATCCAAAACTATCATTGTCGTTCATCACATTCCACACTGAACCCGCCAACCCGGTTTCAAAACCACTAAACAAAGCAACTGCCTTTCCCTGGTCGGAAAACGAAACACCATTGACTACACTGTCTTTGTCGGATCCATTGCTATTAAATGCGTGCAAATAATAACTTCGACTACCGTTTCCACTGTAGTAGACTTCCGGCTCCGGGTCATTGCTATACGATGGCACACCTCCCGGGAATTCCCAGTAAAAACTGTCAATGGCTCCTTTCTGAGAAATGGCAGAAAATTTCACATAGGAATTCGGACAATAGACATTGTTTTCCAGGGTAAAGATGATGTCAGGAGGAAGATTAGATTTGATATCATCCACGCATTTCATTGATATCTCTGCATTGATACGGCCTGCACCCAATTTCCCGGTATAGCTCGTATTGTTCGCATCAATATTATCTGCCGAATTGATCAGGCAGGTTTTAAGACTGGTGCTCGAAATTCCCACCATATGCGATTTCATCAACCCCAATAATCCAGCCACCAAAGGCGTAGCCATTGAAGTTCCCGAAAAGCTCGCATAGTTATTATTGGTTACCGTACTAAGCATATAATTGCCCGGTGCGGATATAACAACCGCATCGTTGTAATTCGAATAGGAAGCTTTGTTATCATTGAGATCTGTGGCAGCCACTGAAATTACCCCACTATAGTTTGCAGGATAATGAAGGGCATCCATGTTATCATTTCCTTGCGCAGCAACAACCAATGCACCATTATTAAGTGCATAATTTATTACCTGATTGCCTGTAGTTCCTCCGAATGTGCTACTCCAGGAGCAAGAAATCACTTTTGCACCAGCCGCTACCGCGTAGGTAATGCCTTCATAGCCATAAGGGATTGATTGAGTATTGGTTTGCCCTGTGGCGGTACATTTAACCGGAACAATTGAAATATTGAATCCTATGGAAGCAACCCCCAGGTTATTGTTGGTTGATGCTCCTACCAAACCGGCACAATGGGTTCCGTGAGTAAAATTATTGTTATTCGGCATCGGGTCATTGTCTTTGCCGCCCACGTCATAACCATTCACATCATCTATATATCCGTTATTGTCATCGTCGATCCCGTTATTTGGTATTTCGCCCGGATTTACCCAAATCTGATGTTCCAAATCCGGATGATTAATCAGCACCGCATCATCTACCACTGCAACCTTGACCAGCTTATTTCCCTTGCTGTAATCCCAGGCCGCCTTGGCTCCAATTTTATACAAATGCCATTGGTTGTTGTACGAATTGCTCCCTAAATCATTGGGAGTATACGAAAGATAAAATACCGGAACACGCTCCGCATAGCGGGCCGCCATGTGTTTTGAAAAGGATTCTGTATAAGAATCAACTCTTTCAGCATCCAATACAGATAAGCGCAAAACCCATTGCAGGTCCGTGTTTTTGGCAGCAAAAAATGGCGCCTCGATTTTCTCTAGTTCATTCGCTTGAATCACTTCGGAGAATAAAGAAAGAAATGCTTTTGTATTCACGCCTCCCACCTCGTCCACAATCTGCGGCGCATACTCCGAACGAAGTCCGATATAAATTTCACGGTCGGTGAAAACCGGACGTTCTACTTGTGCTGAAACTCTGCAGACCAAACTGAAAACCAGCAAAAAAGGAAAAATTCTTTTCATTAATAAATGCCCTGTGTTAAAAAGGTAGACAAAGATAACAAGCATTAGTTGCGTACAAAATGCAGTATTTCCCAATTGCCCGAATTGTTTGCTCTAATGTCCTGAAATCACTTTGGACACGATTTCTTTTGACAAGCAAATATCTCTGTTCATTACCTTTGGGACATCAAGATGAAGAAACTTCGGATGATGCTTCGCTGGCTGCGTTGGCCAAATTTGATTCTAGTATTTTTCACACTGGCTTTTATACGCTATGGCCTGTTGGGGAATTGGTTTCGTCAATACAATCTCCACTTCGTGCTGAACACCTTCGATTTTTTAATGCTCTGCCTTCTTACCATGATGGTGACCTTCAGCGGCTATGTCATCAACGATCTGTACGACCTGGAAACCGACAAACAAAACAGACCGGATAAAGTAATCATCGGCACCCTTGTTAGCCCCGGACAGGCCAGGGCAATTTATCTGATCTTGGTGTTTTTAGGTATGGGAATCAATCTCTACCTCGCATACCAATACAACAAGATGATATGGTCCTGGATTTATCCACTCGCGATCCTGTTGCTTTGGTTGTATTCCTATCGCCTGAAAGCATCCGTCATTTGGGGGAATTTATTGGTTTCTGTTTTTTGTGCAGCCGTGGCCTTATTGGTTCCCTTTGCGGAAAAAGAACCGATTCAACAGCTCCCCGATGGACATGACCTTCTATTTACACTTTACTTTTATGCCTTTTTTGCAGGAGTCAGCAATATGCTCCGTGAAATCATCAAAGATGCAGAGGATCGGGTGGGCGATCAGGCAACAGGCAAGATAACTCTGGCAGTTAAATTTGGAGAGAAATCCTCAGGAGCCTGGTCTCGCTCCCTGCTCATCATCCTAAGTGTTAGCATAGCCATTTTCTTTATTTTAATGGAGTATTCAACTTTCGCCATGGTATTATTCGGAGCATGCACGATTCCCTGGATGATTCTTATTGCAATAGGATTGCTAAAAAATCCCGCACGAATTCAATGGGCTAAATTGAGCCAGTATGCCAAATTGCTGATGGTAGGTGGTTTGCTAGGTCTTCTATTTCTTGTTTGAAAAGTTCGAATTGAACAACTCCAATATCAATCCTTCCTTCAGACCTGCCTTGGGAGCCAGTATCTGATCTACATGACTCCATTCCATTATTTTGATATAAATACTCGCCGCAAATTCAATCACATCTGCACGATCCGGGTTTAATCGCATTTCGTAAACCCTGTCCTTTATCGACATTAAACGAATTTTTTCGTGCAGCGACTTCAATGTATCCAGGCTCATGTATTCTTCTTTTGCCTGTGAGCCGCTCATTCGGTAAAGTTTGGAAATATTTCCTCCCGTGCCCAATGCCCGGATTACTTTTAAACGACCTGCCTGCTTTTTGACCCAGGACTCCATTTCGTCCCAGGACTCCTGTTTTACTTTCCCATCCATTAATCTCACCGTTCCTATTGGAAATGAGCGCGATTCACGGGGAGTACCATCGTGAATATAGGTTATTTCGGTACTGCCCCCTCCTACATCGATATTGATAAAATTCCCTTTCCGCTGAACGGATTCCATAACGGATTGAAGAATCAATCTGGATTCTTCTTCTCCACTGATTATTTCAAGCTTCAGTCCGTAACGCTTTTTAACAGCATCCCGGATATTCTCTCCATTGGAAGCTTCGCGCATGGCACTGGTTGCACAGGCATAGTATAAATCAACTTTGTGAATGTCCATGATCAATTTAAAAGCCTGCATGGCCATCAGGAACATCTTCTTTTTGTCGGCACCAATTTTACCGAATGTAAACACATCGTCCCCGAGCCGAAGCGGAATACGCACGAACTCCACTTTTTTGAAATCCCCGGTCTTATGCTCAGGCAATACCCGAACGATAAGTAAACGGAGCGCATTCGAACCAATGTCAATTGCTGCGAGCTTCACGAGTCTTGTTTAAGACAAAGAACCTGAATAATGCATGAGATGCGGATTTTACATTTCCACAGAAGGTGGAAAATAGGAGGCCTATAAAGACGAAAAGCGGATCGATTCCGATCCGCCTTCGCTCAACTATGAACCAAAAATTACTAATCCTATGTCAATGTTACGAAATTTCATGCCAATAACCAAACCTCTCCGATAATATTGAGTAAATCGAAAATTTACATCAAATTGACATACGGCAACCCTCTCATTATGGGAGGCTTTCTTCCCAATTATGGAAAAAGCCTGCCGTACATCCGGGGGAACGGAATGGTTTCCCTGACATGTGGAAGTTTGCAAATCCAGGCCACCATGCGCTCTAAACCAAGCCCGAAACCACTATGTGTCACAGAACCGAATCTTCTCAAATCCAGGTACCATTCAAATTCATGCATCGGCAATTCGTGCTCGATGATCTTATTCCTTACCTTCTCCAGATCTGTTTCTCTTTCGCCACCGCCTACAATTTCACCATACCCTTCCGGCGCCAGCACATCAACACCACGCGCAAATTGTTCATTCTCAGGATCGCGTTTTAAATAAAAGGCCTTTACTGCATGCGGCCAATTGTATACCATTATAGGCACTTCGAATAAACGGGTTAATACCGTCTCATCCGAACCCCCAAAATCATTTCCATATTCAAATCCTCTTGCGGATTCCAGCCATTGCGGAATATTTCTCTCGTCTTCCTCCAAATCTCTCAACTCCGATTTCAGGTCGTCTACCTTGCGTTGATTAAAGGCAATTTCTCCTTTTTTCATTCCGGGTGTCGCTATACGCTGCTCGCGGTCTGAAATCTCCTGCTGCACCTTAATGATTCTCGCTTTTACCTTGGCCAAATCATCTTCCAAAGTCAGAATGGAATTTTTTCCTTCTACATTCTGTTCGCCTTTAATAATTCTAACCGCCTCGTCGTAAGTAAGTCGCGGGAAGGGCGCAGTCACTTTTTTAAGCATCTCCACATCCCGGCCAATCACTTTCAATTCGCTTTCACAATGCTGCACCACTTCTTGGGTAACATGGCGAAGAAAATCTTCTATCAGATCCATATTGTCGAAGATGTCGTAAAAAGCCATTTCCGGCTCAATCATCCAAAATTCAGATAGGTGACGGCGTGTTTTGGATTTCTCTGCACGGAAAGTGGGACCAAATGTATAAATCCTTCCCATGGCCATGGCCATGGCTTCTCCGTACAACTGTCCGGATTGCGACAAATATGCTGGCTCACCGTAAAATTCGGTTTCAAAAAGGTTGGTTGTTCCTTCACAGGCGTTCCCGGTAAACAAAGGAGCATCCATTTGAACAAATTCCCGCTCCTGGAAAAATCGATGAATGGAATAAATGATCTGATTCCGAATACGCATAATGGCCCACTGCCTTTGGCTTCTCAACCACAAATGCCGATGATCCATCAGAAAATCGACTCCATGCTCTTTCTTGGCAATAGGATAGTTTTCAGTGTATTGGTACACCTCCAGTCCATTTACCTGCACCTCAAAACCACCAATCTGACGTTCGTCCTTCACGACCTTTCCACTCAGGCTCAAAGAGCTTTCTATCCCTAAGCGTCTGGCATTATTAAAGATTTCTTCATTTACATTATTCGCATCCAGGATGCATTGAGCTAACCCGGTACCATCTCTTAAAATCAAGAATACCAAGCCTTTACTTTCACGCTTGTTCGATACCCATCCTTTCAGAGTAATTTCCTGTCCTTCAAATTGGCTTAAATCTTTAATGTACATGTGCTATATTGCTTTCCTCCAAAAAATCTTGGCAAAAATAGATTTATTTTTGGAGCATTTAAGAGGCCTTCAGGGATGCTGAAACAGAATCTTAGTCAGAAATTATTACAAAAGCTATCTCCTCAACAGATACAGTTCATTAAGTTACTGCAACTTACTACCCAGGATTTGGAGCAAAGAGTTGAACAGGAGCTGATAGACAATCCTGCATTGGAAACAGGAAAGGAAGAGGAAGGAGAGTACAATTCAGATGACGTCGACACCAAAGATGAAACGGAAGAAACCGACGACGATATATTCGAAAAAGATGATCTCTATGACATTTCCGAATATACAGATGGTGCCGACGATAACGAGGGATTTCACCTTTATGAAGATGGAGGGGAAGACGACAAAAAGGAAATGCCAATTCCTATGTCATCTACTTTTTATGAAAATCTGCTCGAACAAATCAATGCCATTGTAAACGATGCTCATGAGGAAGCGCTTGCAGAGCAACTTGTGGGAAGCATCGATGAAGATGGATACCTGCGTCGGCCATTGCCTGCAATTGTCAATGACCTTGCTTTTTCACAAAACGTCAATACCACCGTTGAAGAACTCGAGAAGGTGTTGGATAAAATTCACAGACTCGATCCTCCGGGAATCGGGGCCCGGGATTTACAGGAATGCCTCATCCTTCAACTGAAAAGAAAAGACCGTGATGTGCACCCGGAAGTAGACCTTGCTCTCAAACTGCTTCAGGATTATATGGATGATTTCACCAAGAAGCATTACGAGAAATTGATGCGTTCCCTGAAGGTAACCGAAGACGAACTGAGAGAAGCCATCCAGCTCATCACAAAATTGAATCCCAAGCCGGGCGAAACATCCACTTCAATGAAGGGTCAGTATATTGTACCCGACTTCATCCTCATTGAAACAGATCAGGGCCTCGATATTCAGCTGAATTCCAGAAATGCGCCGGAACTAAAAATATCGCGTTCCTATATGGATACCCTCAAAACCTACGAGAAATCCGATAAGCAGAACAAAGAATTAAAAGAGACTGTTCAATTCATCAAGCAAAAACTGGACGGGGCCAAATGGTTCATCGATAGCATCAAGCAAAGACAAAACACCTTGCTTACCACCATGAGAGCAATCCTTGAATACCAACGGGAGTTCTTTGAAGATGGAGATGAAACCAAACTAAAACCTATGATTCTGAAAGATATTGCAGATGAAGTAGGTCTGGATGTATCAACCATTTCAAGAGTCGCGAATAGTAAGTATGTTCAAACAGATTTTGGCATCATCCCGCTGAAATTCTTCTTCTCCGAAGGAATTACCACAGCCGACGGCGAAGAGGTATCCAATAAAGAAGTCAAGAAAATATTGCGCGACGCAATTGAAGCGGAAGACAAGTCCAAACCGCTACCTGATGAAAAACTGATGGAGATACTGAAGGACAAGGGTTATAATATTGCACGCCGAACTGTCGCGAAATACCGTGAACAACTGAATATTCCGGTTGCGCGATTGCGGAAACAATTGTAATGGAAAAGCTCGCCAAAGCAATAAGCATTGTATTTCATCCTTTGTTGCTCATCACGCTGGGCACCTGGTTTATTCTGGATTTTGATAGTATTTACCATGTAGCCCTCGGAACTAAGACGCAACTTATTTATTTGCTCATCATCCTCATGGGTACTTTCATCCTGCCTTTGAATGCCATCTTTTTTATGCAGCGAATCATGAGCACCGACATCAGTGTATACATGCAGGAAAAACGCGACCGCCGGATACCTTTGCTCATTTCTGCCATTTGTGTGCTCCTCACATTTTACCTCTTTAACTACAAACTGGGTTACCGCGCTCCGCATATTGTCAGAGGATATTTACTTGGAACCGCGGCATCTATTGTGTTGGCCAGTATTGTTAACCTGCGTTTTAAAATTAGTCTGCATTCAATCGGATTGGGTGGTACCCTCGGTCTTTTAATCTATCTGCAGGAAAATGCTTTTTTTGATCTCCGTCCTATCATTGCATGCTGGATCCTTTTCTCAGGTATTGTAATATGGGCACGGCTATATTTGCACTCGCATAATCTGACGGAAATCTATACGGGATTCCTGTCAGGATTGACTTTAATATACCTGATTGTACGTTTATGAATTTTGAATGCATTACCTATGCCGTAGAAGGCGGCATTGCCACAATTACCCTGAATCGTCCGGATGTATTTAACGCCTTTAATGACGCCCAAAGTTTCGAATTGCAAGACGCGTTGAAAATGGCTAAAAAAGACGAAACTGTTCGGGCAATCGTATTGACCGGCGCCGGAAAGGCATTCTGTTCCGGACAAGATCTTAAGGCCATTGCTACCACAGAAAAACGCTCCTTGAAAGAATCCCTGGACAAGCGTTACAATCCTATCATCCGTTCGATGCGTGAAATGCCAAAACCCATCATCTGCCGATTAAATGGAGTAGCCGCTGGCGCCGGATGTTCTCTTGCCCTGGCCTGCGACTTGATTATAGCTTCTGAAAATGCAACCCTCATCGAGGTTTTCGTGAACGTAGGATTGGTTCTGGATTCAGGCTCCTCTTATTTTCTACCTCGACTGATTGGTTCTGCAAGAGCATTTGAAATGTCGACCATGGGTACACGCGTCAAAGCACAACAGGCCCTTGAGTGGGGCATGGTGAACAAAGTAGTGGCTCAGGATGACCTAGACGCTGCAGTAAAAGAATACACCGATTACTATGCAAGCGCTCCAACAAAGGCTGTGGCTCTCATGAAAAAAATGCTGAATAAATCCTTCCATTCCGACCTCAATACCATGCTCGAATACGAAGCATATTGCCAGGAAATTGCAGGAAATTCGGAAGACAATAAAGAAGGAGTTAAGGCTTTCAATGAAAAACGTAAACCGGCCTTTACTGGAAATTAAGCGTGCATTTGCATGCTGACCCGGTTCAATTCATTCCTCTTCTCCGGAATCATCCTCTACCGGCTTGTCTTCATCTAAAATTCGATAGGCAGGGGTGCTTGTATCTTCCACCTGGCCGCTTCTAACGGACCAGATAAATGCTATTAAAAAACCAATTGCAATAAGTAAGCTGCAGCCAATCAAAAGTAAAATAATGCTCATTGGAAACGCTCCTTTCTTGCAAAATAACGAATGCCGATTGTGTTCAATGCGAATACGGTCACGGAGCTGATTGGCATTAATAAAGCGGCAAATAACGGTTGCAGCTCTCCCCTCACCGCGAAACTCATCCAAATGGAATTGTAAACCAAAGAGAATAGAAAGCTGAATTTCACCGTTTTCAGCGTATTTTTACAAAACCGAACAAAGCCAGGCAGTTCCGAGATCGATTTTCCAACCATGATCACATCGCAGGCAGGGGTGAATGCATGGACATCTTCTGTCACGGAAACTCCCAACCACGCTTCTTTTAATGCTCCGGCATCATTTAACCCATCTCCTACCATCATGGGATATTGGCCTCTCTCTCTATCCATGCGAAGCGCCTTCAATTTTTCTTCCGGGCTCACCCTAAAATGAAGATGATCTTCCGGGAACCAACGCAATAATTCACTCCTGCTGGTATCGCGGTCACCGCTATATAAGTACCGGGGCAAGTCCCAGTTGGCAAATAAGCCATCCAAATCATCTCTGAAATGCCAGTCAATACGGTACCGGGCTTTTAACACCCCATTCACTGAAACACAGACCCCGGATTCTTTCTCGTCTTTTATTCCGTCAAGAATCCAATGAGCCGACCCAACTCTCCATACATTTTCGCCCCATTTTGCTTCAATACCCTTTCCCGGAAATTCTTTATAGTTCTCAGTTTTCACCTGGCTTTCCAAGCCTAAATAGCGGTGTAACATCCTTGAAACGGGATGGGAAGAATGTGCGCAAAGGCCTCCAATCCAAGCCTGTTCTTCCCGATTTAATTCGTTAAAAATTTCTTCCAGGCTGGCAGATTGTTTGGTCAGAGTGCCGGTTTTATCAAAAACCACTTCATTTACCCGTGCGACTCTTTCCACGGTGTCAGGACTCTTGAGAAATATTCCCTTTTTAGCCAACCATCGCATCGCATTACCAAAGGCAAATGGAGCCGCCACGACCAGAACACAAGGACAAGCCACTATAAGAACCGCGGTAAAAGCATGGAATGCCTTATAGGTATCAATGCGAAGCCAATAGAACAGTGTAGCCAATGCAATGAATACAAGAGCAATTGTAAAATATCGCCCCACCCAATCGGAAAAGCTGCGAATGGATTCGGAGCCTTCCTTTTTATCCTGCTGATTCCATAATGCACTTAAATAACTCTCGGAAACAGGTCTCATGACCTGTAAGATAATAGAGCTCCCGACCTGACGTCCGCCTGCATGAATAACATCTCCAATCTGAGCCGATTCAATCTCACTTTCTCCATTCACAAAACTATAATCAATCTGGGCCGCACCCGATTCCAGTATTGCATCGGCAGGAATTAACTCCTGATTTCTCACCCGGATTCGTTCGCTCACTTTTAGCTCGCCAATGGCTCGATATTGACTGGCCTCCTCATCATTAGACAGCACTTCAACCGCCATAGGGAAATAAGACCTAAAATTCCGATCGAATGACATGGCCTCATAAGCCCTGTCTTGCAGCCAACGCCCGATCAACAGGAAAAAAACCAATGCCGATAACGAATCAAAAAATCCCTGACCCCAATGCATGCTCACTTCCAACAGGCTCCGAATGAACAAGGTGGCAATTCCAAGGGCTAATGGGAAATCGATATTTAAATCGTGGTATTTTAGTCCTTTCCATGCCTTTGCAAAAAAGGGCTGCGCAGAAAAAAAGACTACCGGAATCGACAGGCTCAGATTCAACCATTGAAATACCGGAGAAAACGTTTCTTGAGAAGACGGGTCCATCCCAAGGTACTCAGGGAAACTGAACAGCATAATATTTCCAGTGCAGAATCCGGCCACTCCCAAACGATACAACAGTGATTTGTACTCCTTCTTTTCTTCATTTCCCGTAATTAAAGCAGGTTCATATCCCAATGCGCTTAATTTTTCCACCACCTGCCGGATACTAACTTCTTCGGGATTGAACTGAATAGCTACCTCCTTCCGGTCGAAGTTGACCCGGCTTTCCAGCACCCCCGGCAAAAATTTATACAGACGTTCGATGAGCCAAATGCAGCTTGCACAATGCATTCCGGGAATAAAAAACTGTACCATTGCCTTTTCAGGCTTTTTGAAACGAAACAGAGAAGCACTCAGCTCAGGGTTATCAAGAAACGCATATTTCCCTTCAGCCAAAGGATGGTCCATCTTCAATCCTGCATTTTCATCCAGGTCGTAGTAACGGCACATGGAATTTTCATCCAAAAGCTGATAAACGGTTTTGCACCCTTCGCAACAAAAAGAATGTTCCTGATACATTAGCGCATCCGAGCCGCAAGGATCACCACAATGGAAACATACATTTGATTCCTTTACCTGTTTCATACTAAAAACATGGAACTCGGCTCCAGCCGATGGTCCGAATAATGGAGAAACTGATGCAAGTTAGCCTTTCTTTCCCCTCCACAAATGACCAGGGGATTATGACTTTGATCCAGTAATCGTTCAATGCCACTGTCGTAGTCTTCCTCAAATAAACGGGAAATGGCAAAATGACGTTTATGCAAACGGATATACCCGTATACGCAGTTTTCCAGATTCAGCGCTTTGTCGTTTACCTTAACGACCAGATTGAGCAAGGAATTATTGAAATGAGGATGAAAAAGATAGGTGAAATGTTTGATTGAATTAAACGACGCACCGGTTCCATTATAGGAGAAAAATATTTCGTCGAATTGGGTTTGATTTTCGTCCATCAAAAAGATCGGACAATGGATTTCTTCCAGAATATTTTCAAATTCTTCCTGCCCCCTGAATGCATCCAGTAGGTTCTTATGAATCACAACCATATCAAGAAAGGAGCTGCTTTCCATCCATTTCGCCCGGCTGCGCTTTTTTAACGAGCCACTATGTTGCAGTTTTCTGATCAGGTTTTCTTCTTGAAGAACCGGCCATCCAAGATCGTACATCCGAAAGGGCCAGTCGCCCTCGGAGTCCTCCTGGAAAACAGCCAATATCAATTTATCATGAACAGAGAAAAAATGCAACAAGGCATCAATCTGCTCATTCAGCTTATTCAAATCTTTTACAAGAAGCAGTACTTTCTTATTCACCTTGGCTCATTTGAATAGCCAAAGGTAGAAGAACCCAGTTCCGACATGAATGATACCTGTCAGAGGAAAACATGATTTTAATCAACTAATCAGGCCATGGCTGCGATTTTCTCCAGTTTGCGCATCTCGATTAATTTGATGCGTTTGCCCTTGAGTTCAATTAAGCCTTCTTTATTGAATTCTGAAAGGAGTCGAATCAATGTTTCTGTGGCCGTTCCAACGATATTTGCAATGTCTTCTCTGGGAAGTACAATATGAATCATGTGATCGTCGTGCACCATGTTTTGTTCCATTTTAAAAGTTTCATGCAAAAGGAGTAAGGTTTCTGCCAGGCGTTCGCGCACCGATTTATGAGCGAGACTCGCAATTTTTTCATCTGCAAGGCCCAATTCATGGCATAAAGACCGCATCATTTCCGAATTCACTTTTGGGTTTTCAGCCAAAACTTTTAGAAATGCCTCTCTCGGAATAAAGCAGGCCACCGTGTCTTCCACACATTCCGCTGAAGCTACATAAGGTTCCTCTGCAATCAGGGCACGGTAACCTAAAAATTCACCCTTCTGTGAAAAGCGAATAATTTGCTCCCGTCCATCTTCGCTGCTTTTAACCAGTTTAATGACACCCGAACTGATACAGTATACTCCTTGTGCCAAATTATCTTCATAGAAAATAACCTGTCCCTTTTTATAATGGACACAGCTTTTTGCCGCATTGATGGTATCCGTTTGATCCGGCGTGCAATATTTTATAAAGGAAATACTCTTTGCATCACAGCTAGCGCATTCCAGGTGAACCTTTTGCATAGTGGAAATTACAATTTTTCAATCAATCGCGAAGATGTAACAGGAAAATTTAACGAGGAAATTTTTAGTTACTTGACAATTCGGAATTTAAGGTCTAAACTTGCATCGGTTTTTATTCGCACAGCCCGTCACTCAGACGAGCTTCGATTAGATTTCCCTACCTATACCAACAGGCTAGTTAAACCCGAATTATTCTTAGATAAACGTATTAAGCATACTTAAATGTACGACATTCTCACTCTGAATGACATGCTCGTGTCAGAACTTCGTGATTTGGCAGAGAAAATTGAATTAAGCGACTACAAAGACCTGAAAAAACAGGATCTCATCTACAAAATTCTAGAGCACCAGGCGGTGACTACCACTGCTCCCAAGCCGGAAAAAAAAGATCGCAGTCGCAAGCCCGCCGGAAAACCGGACACTAAAAAACCAGAAACGGTAGTAGAAAAATCCGAACAGACAAACGATGAAAACCCAGAGAAAAAAACCCGGGGTCGTCGTAAGAAAACGGAAGAAGTACCTGCCACCGAAGAAGTGAAAGCGGAAGAAAAGAAAGAAGAGAACAAAGAAGCGTCAGCTGAATCAGGAGAAGAAAGAAAAGAACGCCGAGATCGCCGAGACAGAAATAACGACAACCGCAACGACAGCCGCAACGAAGAAAATCGGGAAGACCGTCGCGAACGCCGCGATAAAAACAACGACAACCGGGAAGAACGCCGCGATCGTAATAACGATCGGGAAGAGCGCCATGAACGTCGTGATCGCGACCAACGAAGCATTGAAGCTGCGCTGGCTTATGCTGAATTAGAAGGCGTAGTAAGCAATATCGGTGTCTTGGAAATTATCCAGGATGGATATGGTTTTCTTCGTTCCAGTGACTACAACTACATGCCTTCTCCGGATGATGTATATGTATCGCCTCAGCAGATAAAAGTTTATGGATTAAAAACCGGCGACACCATCAAAGGCACGATTCGTCCTCCGAAAGAAGGCGAAAAATACTTTGCCTTAATCAAGGTGGAGAACATCAACGGGAAAGACCCGGCCGAAGTACGCGACCGCGTTTCTTTCGAGCATCTTACTCCCCTTTTCCCGGATGAAAAATTCAATCTCTTCGATGGAGCGAATAACTATTCTACTCGTGTAATCGACCTGATTTCACCGATTGGAAAAGGACAGCGTGGTTTGATTGTGGCCCAGCCTAAAACCGGTAAAACTACCTTATTGAAGGATGTGGCCAATGCCATTGCATCCAATCATCCGGAAGCTTACCTTATCATCTTATTGATAGATGAGCGTCCTGAGGAGGTTACCGATATGGCGCGTCATGTAAAGGCTGAAGTCATTGCTTCTACATTTGATGAACCGGCAGAAAAACACGTTAAGCTGGCCAATATCGTATTGGAAAAAGCCAAACGCATGACCGAGTGCGGACACGATGTTGTGATTCTTCTCGACTCCATCACCCGACTGGCACGTGCCTTTAACACGGTGCAACCGGCTTCAGGAAAAATCCTTTCCGGTGGTGTGGACGCGAATGCCTTGCATAAACCAAAACGTTTCTTCGGTGCGGCCCGTAAGATTGAAAATGGTGGTTCTTTAACCATCATCGCAACTGCCTTGATCGATACCGGCTCCAAGATGGATGAGGTAATCTTTGAAGAATTCAAGGGTACCGGTAATATGGAATTACAACTCGATCGCAAACTATCCAACAAACGTATTTATCCAGCTATTGATGTATTGGCTTCCGGCACTCGTCGTGAAGACCTGTTGATGGACAAATCCATCCTGCAAAAGGTATGGGTGCTCCGCAACCACCTTTCCGACATGAACAGCGAAGAGGCGATGAATACCCTGTTGAAATACATGGAAGGTACCAGGAGCCAGGAAGAGTTCATTGTTGCAATGAACGGTTAAGGTTCCCTGAATAATTTCACGTCCCGGTCCAAAAGACCGGGATTTTTTTTGCCCTATCTTTACCGGAGCATGAAAATCAAATCGTTTTTCTTCTCCTTTATTCTTTTGTTCTCCTTCGGGTCACAAGCCCAAATACAATACAGTTATCACTTTGCTTCCGACTCATCTAATGCGATTTTCGGCAGTTTGGTTTTAGATGAGTTTGGATTGGCGATATATAATCTTCTTAAAGATGAAAAGATTGAATTTTATGCAGACTCCAATTTGACGCGCAAACGCGACATGTCGGATTCCCGTTCCTTTTTCTTTAGGCCACACATGCAGCAAATGATCAATCCAAACAACCCGGATGACCCCTACGATCTTGTTGACACGATGGTATATGAATACGTATCGCCCTATCAATGGGTTCATTTGTATACCGGAGAAAATTACCTCACCTTGGTAAGTCACCCCGGACAAAACATCTATATCCGGAAGAAAGATTTGAAAAAGATGGACCAGGCCAGATTGATTCTAGCCGTTCTGGATGCTTTCCCCACCAAGCGCATTGCCGGGGATGATTTTGGCTTGTATGTGCAGCAGTTTTATGATGGTTTGCAGTGGGAGATTCTTTCGGAATTGATGTATGGTACAATTCCAGTTTATGAAGATATTTCTTTTAACCTTTCCTATACCGATTACATGAAAGTGGATATCTGCAACAAGATGGAGTATGTTCAAACAAGACCCGCAAACCCTTCACCATATGACATTATCGATTCTGTCATGATTACACCTGCTGATTCTTCTTCACCATCCGGTTTGATATTTCTCACACTGACTCATTCGAACGGCTCCTCAGATTTGAAAGGAATATCCATCAATTGCTTTGATAATATCCTTTGGATGAATGAGGCTGTTCTAAAAAAGACAGAGAACATTAAATACATCAGAAAAACTGGCTGGTTAAAGTGGAGCGATATTCAAAAGCAGTTTTCTTGGGAAAAAGCATACTTCATCCGCTTAAACTACGTTTGGTCATTGAGTCATTTGAACCGATGATGAATCACAGCATTGTGCAGATTCATTGCTTTATTGATTCTATACACATTGTTCAAATTTGCACCCTCCAAAAGCAAGAATATTCTCAGAATTTTGGATGATTAGATAAATCACAGGAATCTCCATTTTCTCACTGTTGCTTATTTCAGAATATTTATCTCGTGTTACTGCTCATTTCTTTTATTTAGAAAAAAAGAAACAAAAAAAGCGCACTCGCTTCACCTTGTTCGCTCAAACAGGGAAGAAAATAGACGCTCCGTCAGGCAGCGGGTGCCCTCCCGACCAATTCGGGACGGAAGCCAGGCGCCAATTGCTGACGCCGGCATAAGCTAGCATCTCAGTCTGTTAGAAACAGGTAAGCTCCGTGCGGGTGGGCTGGCCAAAATGCGGGGCGAGCGTTGGCGTGATGTTTTTTTTTAGGGAGGCCAGATGCAATGGCCGACCGTTAAGAAAAAAATAAGAGCAGGGAAGCATATTTTGGCCTTGAATTTTTTGGTTCTTTTTGGTTCTTTTTGGTTCAAGCCAAAAAGAAGATAATTCAACAATAATTACTTCTACTTATTGGTTATATTCATGTACCAAACTAAAAGACATGAAAAAGTATGTACTCTTTGGTTTGCTCTGCCTTTTAATAACCTCTGTCATGGCTCAGCAATCCAGCTTACTTCGTGTATCAAGTACTGAGACCGATGTAGCGCAAGCCACCAATTACTATTATTCCCAATTCAGCCGCCAGGTTGACCAACTGATCGCCAAATCGAAAATTCAGGTTTACCGCGACGTCAATCTAAAGGAAAAGATCCAGGCCGATCAATTCATGAAGGAAACTTTATTGAAGTACACAGCTCAAATTATTGATCCGCTCACCCCGGAAGATCCCTACAACCTCATAGACACTATTCTTTGGGAAAATCAGGCAATTTCCACTTCTGAGTTCTTGATTTGGAAGGGTGAAGCAATCGAAGTGAGCACGAAAAATCTGGAAGGCTCTGCCACCTATTACCTCTCCAATAAAGAAGTGCAAAAGCAAGTTGCTGGCAAAGCCTATCAATTGATTTCTTTGTATTCCACGCATTTCGGACAAGTTAACAGCGAAAGCCTCACTAAGAACAGCCAAGCATTTCTTAAGCTTTTCACCAACCGCCTGTTCAACTCAGAATCTCTTACACCCTTTACGGATGCTACTTTGAAAAAGGAGATGAAAAAAGAGGACCTGAATAAATCCCGGACCTACAACTGGGGAGATCGCTCTGTAACCTATTTCTATTACCCATTAAATGCTGATTCAGCGAACGGCCTCGTAATGTCTTACGAAACCGACGAAGACGAAGATGCTTTTGAATTGGAAAATCAAGCCGTATCTCTCATGTATCATCCGGGAAATGGAAGCGGAGCAATGAGCTGGTATTGGTCGTCGTTTGATTCGGTAAAGAAGCTGTATTCGGATCAGGAATGGACCAGCCTGATGGCAATACAATCTTACAGCATCAAGAAGAAAATAAATAGGAACTTCGAATATCTCGAATAAGGAATACCCTGTGTCAAACGCATAAAAAAACCGCCTCAAAAGGGCGGTTTTTCTTTTATGTTATCTTCGGATTAAGCAGTTGCACTGCTTTTCACTTTCGCCTGAAGCCATTCGGTGGTTACGGATTTTGGTCTTTCCAACGGATGACCGAGTGCGCGGTCCCAAATCTGTTGAGCTAAAACTCCCAATGCACGGGAAACTCCGAACAAAACGGTATAGAAATCGTACTCCACCATTCCGTAATGAACAAGCAAGGATCCGGAATGCGCATCCACGTTTGGCCACGGGTTTTTTACTTTTCCCAACGACTCAAGAATTCCAGGTACAACATCGTACACATTCCAAACCGTTTCGATGGTATCGTCTGTTACATTATTGCGTTTTGCAAATTCCATTTGCGCGGTGAAACGAGGATCAGTTTTACGCAATACAGCGTGTCCGTATCCCGGAACTACTTTACCTTCCGATAGGGTTTTATTCACATAAGTTGCAATTTGCTCTTTGCTTGGTTTCTTGGTTCCTAAAGAATCCTGCATCTCAAAAATCCACTTGATCACTTCCTGATTCGCAAGACCGTGAAGTGGCCCTGCCAATCCATTCATTGCTGCAGCAAATGACAGATACGGATCACTTAAAGCAGATCCTACCAGGTGTGTTGTATGGGCAGAAACGTTTCCTCCCTCATGGTCGGCATGAATGGTCATATACAAACGCATCAGACGTTTAAATCCGTCTACTTCACCATATCCCAACATATGAGCAAAATTTGCTGCCCAATCCAATTTCGGATTCGGTTCAATGTGCTCGTCATTTTTATAGGTGCGACGGTAGATATAAGCGGCAATTCTGGGAAGTCGTCCAATCAGATTCATAACATCTTCGTACACATAGCTCCAATACTCAGACTTGCTGATTCCTTTGCTGTAAGCGGCAGCAAATTCAGACTCGGTTTGAAGGGCATTAATCGCCACAGTAAACTGAGTCATTGGATGAGTATTTTTCGGAAGGGCGTCTAAAACTTTAAAAACATGGTTTGGGACATTGCTTCGACGCGCCCAGTTATTGGAAATATCCTGGACGTCTTCTTCTGAAGGCAATTCACCAATAAGCATCAAATAGAATAAGCCTTCTGGCAACGGTTCCACACCCCCCTCAACTTTAGGAAGTTTCTCACGAAGCTCCGGAATCGTGTATCCACGAAATCGTATTCCTTCTTCAGCATCCAATAATGATGTTTCGGTAATGAGGCCGATAATGCCTTTCATCCCGCTCATCACCTGCTCCAAAGTATACTGCCCCATGACCACGTTACCGTGTTCTTTAACCAGCTTTTTTGTTTGCACTGCGAGTGGTGCTGCAACTTGTGCGAATTTTTCCTTTAATCTGTCCATGTGAGTATTTGCGCTTATCTAGATTTAAACCGCCGCAAAGGTAATATTTGTTCTGCGGAAACCTCAAGAATACGCTGAATTTTAAGGTGTTTTTCCAAGGTTATATGTCTTGACATTCTTCGCCTTCAAGGTGCATAAATCATACCTGAATTTATCCCGTCAGAACACTACGTAAATTTATAGAGTACAATATCCCGGGAAATCACAGAATCGCGCAAATTATTTCGGATATGGCGGAAACCTATAGGCACGCATTGTGGATTTTTGTAAATTTTGTTTGAATTTTGTGGCCCTCTCATCAATGAAGTCAAGCAGTAAGATTTACAAATCCGGCAGTAACAAATTTGGCACATGTCCGAAGTGCGGTCATCGAAATGGACTTAACCCATTCAGATTTGGCGGCTTGAGTAAAGCCACCTATGAATTAACAGGGCACAAAGTCATACATCATAAATGCAAAAAATGCCAATGGCAGGGTTATGTTCTCGTAAATTCTGAAAGCATTACCCTCAATAGAATCACGCATGCCGCATTTTTTGTATTCTGGGGTATTGTCATTATCGGCATCCCTTTGGCTATTGCCATTCGCCTGTTATAATCCGCATTCTTCATAAGAAGTCAAAAAAAAACCCGGGAAAACCCGGGCTTTATTTATCATGATGTCGCCATGTCTTAGTAGCGATAGTATTCAGGTTTATACGGACCCTCTACTTGAACTCCAATGTATTCCGCCTGATCTTTATCAAGCGTTTCCAATTTTGCACCAATTTGATCCAAATGCAATGCCGCTACTTTCTCATCAAGAATTTTAGGAAGCACATACACCTTATTTTCATAGGCGTCTGTATTGGTCCACATTTCAATTTGAGCCAAGGTCTGGTTAGAGAATGAATTACTCATCACAAAAGATGGATGTCCCATTGCGCAACCAAGGTTTACCAAACGACCTTCAGCCAAAACAATGATTTCATTGCCTCCCACATTGTAGATATCAACCTGTGGTTTCAAGGAATACTTTGTATTACCATGGTTCTTATTGAGCCATGCCATATCAATCTCATTGTCGAAATGGCCAATATTACATACGATGGTTTTATCGCGCATCGACTCAAAATGAAGGTCACGGATAATATTTTTATTTCCCGTTGCAGTAACCACAATATTGGCACGTTTCACCGCATCATCCATTCTTACCACTTCGTAACCATCCATTGCAGCCTGCAAGGCACAGATTGGGTCGATTTCGGTCACCATTACCCGGCAGCCGGCACCACGAAGAGATTCGGCAGAACCTTTTCCCACATCGCCATAACCCGCTACAACAGCCACTTTACCAGCAAGCATTACGTCTGTTGCGCGACGAATAGCATCTACCAATGACTCACGGCAGCCGTATTTATTATCAAACTTCGATTTAGTTACAGAGTCATTCACATTGATAGCCGGCATAGGAAGGGTTCCTTTTTTCATGCGCTCGTATAGACGATGTACACCTGTTGTAGTTTCTTCAGAAAGACCTTTGATACCTTTCACCAATTCAGGATAACGATCGAGTACCATATTGGTCAAATCTCCTCCATCATCTAAAATCATGTTCAAAGGCTGTCCGCCTTCAAATGCATGCAAGGTTTGTTCGATACACCAGTCAAATTCTTCTTCATTCATTCCCTTCCATGCAAAAACAGGAATTCCGGCTTCGGCAATCGCCGCAGCAGCATGATCCTGGGTAGAGAAAATGTTACAAGAAGACCAGGTAACTTCTGCTCCCAGCTCTATCAATGTTTCAATTAATACCGCCGTTTGAATGGTCATGTGCAGGCAACCTGCAATACGTGCACCTTTCAAAGGCTTTTGTGGTCCGTACTCGGCACGGATAGCCATCAGACCGGGCATTTCCGCCTCAGCAAGTCTGATTTCTTTTCTGCCCCACTCGGCAAGCGTGATGTCCTTAACTTTGTAGTTAAGCGGTGTGGATTGTGTCGTCATAAATGTATTTTATAAGATGCTGCAAAGATAAGCAATAATTGTTCCGAGCCCACTGCTTCCACGCCTTTTAAGGAGATATTACCTTCACTTAAAATTAGGGAGTTAGGTATAATCTATGATTGGAATTACCTTTGCATGTAATTACATCAAAATTTAAAAATATGTATCCTGAAATGTTAGTAGCTCCCATGCGGGCTGAATTAACCAATAACGGGTTCAAAGAATTGAAAACTACCGATGAAGTGGTTTCTACTTTGGAAAATAATGAAGGAACTACCCTGGTAGTTGTCAATTCAGTGTGCGGATGTGCCGCTGGTTCTGCCAGACCGGGCGTTGTTGCAGCTGTTAAGGGCAGTGAAAAACTTCCAAACAACCTGGTCACTGTATTTGCAGGAATGGAGAAGGAAGCAACAGACAAAGCACGTTCATATATGTTACCGTATCCTCCATCATCCCCTTCCATCGCCCTCTTTAAAAACGGCGAATTGGTTCATATGATCGAACGTCATCATATAGAAGGAAGAAGTGCCCAAATGATTGCTGACAATTTGAAGCTTGCCTTCGAAGAATATTGCTAGACCACTGAATAGTCAGACGAAAGACTGAATAATAAAAAACCCCGGAATCAGAGATTCCGGGGTTTTCTTTTGCCATAAGGCTGCTTATTTCTTTCCACCATTTCCCGCTGGGTTCCCCACGCGAATCATTGCGCAGCGGAAGCCAAGAGTAGCTAATGCCTGTTCTTCATCCAGGAAGCGACGGGTTCCTGGCGACAACCAATATGCCCGATCATCCCAGCTGGCGCCTTTGTAAACACGTGCACGGTTATTAATCAGCGAATGAACTCCATATTCGTACTGCTGATTACCATTGTCGTATACTTCTTCATCAAGATAACCAATATTGTCTGCCACCTGATAATTACGACGATTTACATTGTCTTCTTCGGTTACCGGACGGTATTTGATACGTCCGAGAGAATCTTTTTCCTGCACATATCCATCAGGATCCAATTCCTTTGTTAGGTAAACGTTACCACGGAAAGAATTGAAATCCTGAAAGTCCTGCATAGAAAGCGGACGATACACATCCATTACCCATTCTGAAACGTTTCCGGCCATGTTATAAAGTCCGAAATCATTTGGCCAATAGGATTTAACAGGAGTGGTAATAAAACCATTATCATTCAGTTTACCAGCTACACCCGCGTTATCGCCACGACCTCTTTTGAAGTTCGCCTGGATTTCACCGCGGTATTTTTCCGGAGCAGCTTTACGTGTTGTCAGACCATTCCACGGATAAACACGGCGGGTATTGATATTTTCGTATTGAGAGTTACCAACCAAGGCCATCGCAGCATATTCCCACTCAGCCTCTGTGGGTAGCCGGTATTCAGGAAGAAGAATTCCATCTTCTATTCTGACGGTTCTGCTGGTTCCTCCTGGGGTGATGTCTCTCAGGCTATTTTTCTCCAACCCGATGTATTGACCATTGTAGTATGCGTCGGTATTGAAGTTATCTTCATTCACCTCCTGGGCAATTACTTTAATGTCCTGAATTTTCTCACGAATCAGAATCATCTCGTTCACGCGGTCTGTTCTCCAGGCGGCGAAAGCAGTTGCCTGAATCCAGTTGACCCCTACGACAGGATAATCATCGTAGGCAGGATGGCGGAAGTAATATTTTACATAAGGCTCATTATAAGCCAATTTACGTCTCCAGCTGTTCGTGTCAGGAAGGTTTTTATCGTGAACCTCAGGATAATCCACAAATACGCGGGCTAACCATTGCAGGTATTCACGGTATTGGTGGTTAGAAACTTCGGTTTCGTCCATGTAGAAACTTGGTACGGTAACACGACGTTCTGTATTATCATGTGAATAGGTGATGTTTTGCTCCATCGATCCCATTGTAAAGGTACCGCCCTGAACCAAAACCAAACCAGGTCCAGTTTCCTGTCCCTCGTATTCCAACTTCTCAATCCCCCCCCACTTGGTACTATTCAGTTCCCAACCGGTGGTTGCCGACTTTTGCTTCCGACAGGAAGAACCGAGTCCCACAACGGCAACACCTAGAATTACTAATAGATACTTTTTCATAATAGTGCGAAATACAAAGTAAAGCTACTTTGTTCAATAAACGCAAGATAGCCCTACAAAATTGTACAATTATAAATAAATATGAGCGAATAGTTAAAAGCTCCTATTTCCGAAAATAGTCTCAATCTGTCCCTTAGCAAAGGAATTTTTGCGAATTGTGGTCCAGCTATCAGAATTTCGGGCAGATATCGTTCAACCATTTTTTCGGAGTGGGTCTTGCGCTGCAGAACTGATAGGCAACAGAAATTTCGTGGCTTCCTTTAACAGCGGAACGTGCGCTGGAAACCGTTACATCATAGGAATACCCAATTTTATACTGATCCTTGCTCATTCCAACAATTGCAATCAACGCATCGGGGTTGGTACTCGTCTGTCTCCACCATAAACCACAGACAAAGCCTCCCTTGTTCGCATAGAAGCCAAGATTGAGTTGCGAGAAATTTTGCTGAACAGACAATAAAACATTCGGCGAAAGAATCAAATCATCCTCTCTTTTGGGACCGTAACGATGACCCACCCGAATATTCGTACCCGCATGCAGATTCACCCGACGGGGCAAATAGGTTCCAGGTCCGGTAGTCCCATAAAAGCTTTGGGAGGGCTGGTTCAGATGAAATACTGCCAGACCTGCATAAAACTTTTCATTGCTTATAACAGCACCCGTACTAAAACTGGCCATGGTCACTTTTTGAAAAGGAACCTGTTCACTTGTAGGCTTCACAAAACCTTTCTTTGGCTCAATTTGATCCGCGAACTTCAGCTTATTGAAATCGATAGAACGCTGCACATAGGTTCCTTGCAGAGCAAGATTTAACCTCCAATTCTTACCAAGTGGCACGAGGTAATTATACACCCCATTCAGTGAAAGGGTTGTAAGCAATCCGTCTCCGGCCACATCATTCAATGCATATATACCAAACGCCCCATTGACGCTCGGAGCAACCTGATCATAAGCAACGAGTCCTGTGCGATAATTACCCCCCAATTTAGGCCACTGATCGCGGTATTGCATCACGGCACGTCCACCGCATAATCCAACACCAGTCAGGGCAGGATTGGTCAACATTGGAGAAGCATAAAACTGAGAAAATATGGCATCTTGTGCCATAACAAAGGCTGCAGGAAATAGCAGAGTAATGGATAAAAGAACTTTGAACATACGCATAACACGTATGAAGTTAACGAATTAACTCCTGAACGGAGTATATTTTCGACCAATAAAAAAGCCACCCAAAGAGGTGGCTTTACACTATTTTCTCTGCTTCTTAGAAGTCAGGACAAGTTAACTTTCTGTATCTCCGCGGACGTTTTTTAGAACACCATTCTATGGCCGCAGAAATTTCGTGAGAGCCAGGAGCTGCTGCTCTGGCCGAAGAAACTGTCACGTCGTAGCTGTATCCAAATTTGAAATTATTATGACGGAAGCCCAGCAGAACCATCATGGCATCTGAGTTGGGAGAAGTTTGACGGAACCACATACCGGCAACAAGCGGCCCTTTGTTGACGTAAAAACCAAAGTTCACCTGCATAAATTTTTGCTGAACCATTATCAGGATATTCGGACTGATCGATACATCAGGCTCAGAATTTCTTCCATGACCCTTACGGATTGGAATCACCATACCGGAATGCAGAGTAAATCTTCTCGGAACTGTTGTTCCCTGATCGGAATTACCATAAAAGGATTGATTCGGCTCATTCAGGTTATGAACCGCAATACCCCCATAGAAGTTCTTGGTATAACCAACGATACCAGCACTAAAGTTTGGATATGACACCTTCTGATTTGGCAATTGCTCCGCTGTTTGGTTGACAAATCCTCTCCGGGCAACAATCTGATCGGCAAAACGCAAACGATCAAAATCAATTGAACGCTGCTGGTAAGTAGCCTGAATAGCAGCACGCATGGTAAATTTACGGCTCACATTGATCTGATAGCTATAGATTCCTGAAAGTGCGGTAGTCTTAAGAAGTCCATCACCAGCCACATCCTGCATGGCCATGATTCCTATCCCTCCTCCGATTTTATCAAAGTGTTGATCATAAGATCCGGCAAAAGTCCGAAAGGTTCCCGGAAGCTTCGGCCATTGGTTGCGATAGTTCAATACCACACGCCCTCCACAATTACCAGTTCCCGCAAAGGCCGGGTTGGTATAAATAGGAGAAGCATAGAACTGCGTAAATTCAGGATCCTGGGCATTTGCATCGGTTTGGATGAGCAAAAAGCCAGCACCTAAAAGTGCAGAACGGATAAGCAACTTTTTGAGTAGAACTGGTGTCATATTTTCAAAAATACTTTTTTTCAACTTACGAAATAAATCCTGAGAAGAATCGTTTCGAGTTTGGCAGCAAATTCTCATGAAATATGCAAATAATTGAAAGAAATTTGCAAACGAGGGACCGCCTATCCACCCCTAAACGTATGAAGATGACCCGTTATTATGCCTATTCGTTGCTTTTAAGTCTTATAATCTCCTTTGAAAGCAAGGCTCAATCCGGTTACCTCGACCAGGATTTTACCTGGCAGGAAAAATTTATCACTCAATTTGATTCCAGTCAGGTTTTGGTGCCTTTCGCCAATGAATCGGAACAGGCAAGACCAAATGAATCGCCGGTATTTACCTTTAAAGTGCCATTGAATCCCGGCCAATCCATTCGCATTATTGGAAATCCGTTTTATATGATGGAACAATTGGACGAAGAACGGTATTTCGATTATTCATCCTCTTTAAAGCTGTCTTCTCTTCGAAACAATACAGACCCTGACTTTATCCAAATCCGTCAGGAAACAGAACGTAAACAACGCTATGCGGTTATTGAAATTCCAGTGATTGAAAAAGAGGGCAACGGATTCAACAGATTGACTCATGTTACCCTTAAATACGACATCATTGAACAGAGTTTAACAACTGACCAGAGTAAGAAAGGCATTAATTGGAAATCTGAAAGTTTATTGAAAGATGGCAATTGGGCCAAAGTAATCTTTGCTGAAGACGGCATTTATCAGCTCAACGTTGGAGATGTAGATAAGCTTGGAATTGGGGCCAACGGACAAGACATCAGTAAGATTCACATGTATGCCTATGCCGGTGGCATGTTACCGGAAGCCAATAGTTTGAACGTATACGACGACCTGGAGGAAATGGCGATCCTGGTGCGGGATAGAAACGGCAACGGGAAATTTGATGGAGAAGATGACATTCTTTTTTACGTGAATGGCCCCAATGCTCTGATATACAACCCAACAAACAAAACTTTCACCCGTCAAATCCATTACTATAGTACGCTCTCTGCTGCATTCATCACCGTTGGAGACCCGGGAGGAAAACGAATCGAGCCTGGCGGGAATAACCCTGGCTCCCCAACTTATACCACAAGTACTTTCGATGAAATAATCCATTTGGAGGATGAGAAATACAATCTGATTCGTTCAGGAAGAGATTGGTTTGGGCAGGAATTCGGCAGAGCAGTGAGTGATATTACTCTGCATTTTAATCTACAGGACATCGACGAAACCAAGCCGGCAGTACTTCAAACCCGGGCAGCTGCGCGCAGTGAATCAACAAGTATCCTTAGTGCATCCATTGGCGGACAAACCATTCAAAATCATCCGCTGGCCTCTGCCAATGTTTATTTCTATGCGGCGCCTTATACTTCAACTCCAGATATTGTCAGTTCTGATTTCAGCGCCAGTGGGCCGGTGGATATTACTTTTAGCTATTTCAGCTCCAGTCAGGATGCCAAAGCATGGTTGGATTATGCGGAAGTAGTGTACAGAAGAAAGCTTCAAACGACCGGGCAATTGCTATTTCGGGATAGCAAAGGGCTTGGAGTAAATGGCGTAACGCGCTATAATTTAACAGGAACAGGCTACGAAGTATGGGATGTTACCGACCCCCTGAATATATTCAAAGTCACTTTACAGAATGACAACGGCAATGATTATTTTGTAGCCGGCTCCTCCGCATTGAGGCAATATGCTGCCTTCAAAAATGATCAATTCAAAAAAATAATCAGTACCGAAATTCCGGTGAATCAGAATATTCATGGGAATAAAAACGTAGACTATGTGATTGTTACTCATCCGGATTTCCTGAGTGAAGCCAACAGACTGGCCGATTTTCATCGGAATAAAAATGGCATGAATGTGCTTGTGGTACAGCCGTTTGAGGTGTACAATGAATTTTCATCCGGCGTTCCGGACATCAGCGCTTTCCGGAACATGATGCGTTATTTTTACGAAACCGCGGCTCCGGGAAGCGAACCAAAATACATGCTGTTTTTTGGTGATGCCTCTTACGACTATAAAAACATCACCAAAGACAATAAGATGTTCTTGCCTACCTACGAAAGTGCCAATTCCTATTCTCCGGTTGGTTCTTATTGTACAGATGACTATTTCGGTTTATTGGATGAAAACGAAGGAGGAAACATTGATTATGTTGGCTATCTGGACCTTGGCATTGGACGATTACCCGTGCAGACATTGGAATCTGCCAGGCAAATGGTAGATAAGGTTCTTCGCTATTACGACGCGTCTGGCCTGGGCGACTGGAGGAATACCATAGTCGTGATGAGCGACGACGAAGACAGTAATATTCATATGCACGATGCGATGTCTTACGGAAAGATCATGGAAACCGATCACCCGGTGTACAATGTCCGCAAGGTATTCGCGGATGCGTACAAACAGGAAACTGTTGGAAACGGACAACGTTACCCCGATGTAGTAAAAGAAGTAAATCGCGCTTTCAACGACGGCGCACTGATTGTTAACTACAGTGGCCACGGCGGAGAGACCCAATTGGGAGCTGAGAAATATGTAGATATTCCTCAAATCAATTCATGGGATGGAGGATCTAAGCTTCCTCTCTTTATTACTGCAACCTGCGAATTTTCTCGATTTGACGATCCGGCAAGACAATCTGCCGGGGAAATGGTGATTCTTAATCCTAAGGGTGGTGCTGTTGGGATGTTAACTACGGTCCGCCTAGTTTATCAATCTCCAAACAGAGCACTCAATGAGAACTTTTATCGAAACAACGCCTTCGATTTTAGCTGGGCCAAAGTTCCTGCACTCGGAGATGTTGTGGTGAAAACCAAAAACGGGAACCTGCCCAGCGTAAATAACAGAAGCTTTGTTTATTTGGGCGACCCGGCAGTACAGCTTGCTTATCCAAAGTACAATGTTGTGGCCTCTACCATCAACTCCGTCCCTGTAGATCAACTTACTGATACCGCATTGGCTTTATCTAAATTCACCCTGGAGGGAGAAGTTCAGGATCTGCAAAATGTGTTAATGGATTCGTTTAACGGAACTGCCTATACGACCATTTTCGCGCCTCAGCAGGAGGTAACCACTCTGGCCAATGACCCCGCCAGCATTAAAGAAACTTTCAAGGCTTACACCAGCATCATCTACAAAGGTAAATCAGAAGTCGTCGACGGTAAATTTAAAGTGAGCTTCATCCTGCCGAGAGACCTTCCCTTCAATATAGGGGACGCGAAAATCAGTTTTTATGCGGAGAATGGGATTGAGGATGGCCATGGGTATCAGCTCTTCCAATTGAGTCCTAAAGTTGATCCCAATGCAGTTCCAGACTATACAGGACCGCAAGTTCGATTGTTCATGAATGACTCCTTCTTTGTGAGAGGCGGAGTTACGGACGAGAACCCCTACATATATGCTTTGATATATGACACCAGTGGAATCAATACCACCGGACTCGGCATTGGCCGCGACATTTCCAGCGTGCTGGACAACAACAACAAGGAAATTTATATTCTGAACCAGTATTACGATGCTAACCTGAATGATTTCAGAAGAGGCACAGTAAAATACCCCCTTAGCGGACTGAGCGAAGGAAAACATACTTTAAGCATAAAGGTCTGGGATGTTTACAATAATTCGGCCACCGCAACGACTGATTTTATTGTCACTCCCAATATTGACTTTGTCATACAGGACCTCATGTCTTATCCCAATCCATTCTCCCAATCTACTACCATTAGCTTTGAACATAACCAGCAGGGAAAAATTCTGGATATGCGCGTTTTGATATACGATAGCAGAGGAATTCTCGTTAAAACCTTAACTGCAACCGAATTGGCTACAAGTTCCAGAATGCATTCCCTCGTCTGGAATCCTTATCGGGATGGATACTCAGAAATATCTCCCGGATTGTACTATTTCAAGCTGGTAGTAAAAAATGAAATTGGCAAAGAGGTGGAAGCTTCAAGTCGACTCGTTTATATGCCTAACCCTTAATGCAATTAAATTTTATATTTGCCACGCTTCTTAAGCTTTTAGAATGAGATTGAATCGATTGTTATATGCCCTCGCAGGGCTAGCAGTGGCCTCCTACGCCAATGCCCAGTCAAACACAAATTTACTTGGTCAAAGGAATACCATTACGACTACCGTTCCTTTTCTGATGATTTCTCCGGATGCACGTGGAGGATCAATGGGGGATGTGGGTGCTGCAACACCTGCCGATCCGAACTCCGGTCACTGGAATTGCGCGAAATTTGCGTTCATCGATAAACCAGGTGGAGTTTCTCTTACATATACTCCCTGGTTGCGCCAATTGGTAGATGGTGTTTCCATCTCGTATCTGTCTGCCTATGGAAAAGTGGGTAAATACGGAGTGATAGCAGGCAGTTTGCGATATTTCTCATTAGGAAGCATCAATTATACCGATCAGAATGGAGATCCGCTTGGAACCTTTAACCCAAGTGAATATGCGGTAGATGGATTCTACAGCACACGCTTATCCAAGCACTTTTCAATGGGTGTTGGCGTTCGATTCATTTATTCCAACCTGATTGGTAATTTGAGCAGTGCAATTGCGAGACCCGGAATCGCGGGCGCCGCCGATATCGGGATGTATTATACCAATACCAAGCGTCTAAAATCAAGAAAGATGATGGACTATGCGGTAGGTATGGCCATTACCAATATCGGTAATAAAATCACCTATACCTCTGATGCACAGCGTGACTTTATTCCCATCAATCTTCGTTTGGGAGGATATGCAGGGGTGCAGGTAGATGAGTACAATCATGTGGGATTGGCATTGGACCTGAACAAACTTTTGGTTCCCACTCCTCCTATTTATGCCACAGATACCAATGGTAAAATTATTGTAAATGGCAACGGACCAGTGGTTGCCTTTGGTCAGTCCAATAATGTGCCTGTTTTGCAGGGAATGTGGCAATCGTTCAGTGATGCTCCAGGTGGACTTAAAGAAGAGCTGGAAGAAATTCAGATTTCTGTCGGAGGCGAATGGTGGTACCAAAAACAATTTGCGGTGCGTACCGGCTATTTCTATGAAAATAAAAACAAAGGGAACCGTAAGTTTCTGACTTTCGGCATCGGGGTTCGCTACAAGGTGTTCGGGATGGATGTTTCCTACCTTGCAGGTCTCGGGCAAAGGAACCCGCTTCAAAACACCTTGCGTTTCTCACTCTTGTTTGATTTCGCTGCATTTAAGAGCGCCGATAAATAGGTAAAAACTTAGCGAATATCTTTTAAAGCATCGCAGCCGGAGCACGCTCCACCGCATGCCTTTTCTTTTTTATTCCGGATAAAAGGCAATACAATTTTTCTGCCTATGTAGAAAAAAGCAGCAGCAATGGTGAGTGCCAATATGATGTACTGAATCGTCATCATCTCACAAATGGATTAAACCTTTTTTCATGTCCCACGGTTGTTGCTCTTCCATGTCCGGGATGCAACACGTAATCATCTGGCAAACTGTATACCTCTTTTGAGATGGAAGCCAATAATGTTTCGTGGTTTCCTCCCGGCAAATCTGTGCGACCAATGCTCTCTTCAAAAATAACATCTCCAACGAGCACTTCTTTTTGATTGTGTAAAACAAAAAGCAAACTGCCCGGCGAGTGACCGGGCGCTTCGCGTAATTCCACTTTCTCTCCACAGATGATAATCTCGTCCTTGTGCTGCAAATCGCCGATTAAGGCAGGGCCTTCTGTATAGGGAATTCCGAAAAGCAGAGAAGATTCCAATCCTCTTTTAAAAATAGGCTCCTCTTTTTCATTCGCATGGGCCACCAGGTTATAGGTGCTATTTACCCAATGGTACCCCAGGATATGATCAATATGCGCATGTGTTAGAAACAAACTTTGGAGTTTCAGGTTCTTATCTTCAAGGAAACTTTTCACCATGGCTTGTTCATGCGCATTGAAACAGCCGGGATCAAATAATGCCGCTTCCCCGGAATCATTGTACAGGATATAGGTGTTTTCAGAAAATGGGTTAAAAGTAAAAACCTGGACGTGCAGCATAATACTTGCAAAAATACATTAGTATTTAGGTCCGGATAGCATTTGAATGTGTATTTCTATTCCCTAAATTTGGTACTTGCCCTTGAAACACGTCAAACTCTTTTATATCATTCTTCTTTTCCTAAGCGCCCACATGGTTCATGCTCAGGGAGGAAGCACCTATTTTGGTGAAAGCCACCGGAGATACGAGCGGTTTCATTGGAAATTCATCAGCTCGGATAACTTTGATGCCTATTACTATGGTGAGAATATTCAACTGGCAGAAATCAGTTTGGTGATTGCTGAACAAGAGCTAAAGAAGCTGGAAGATATTGTTGACTATCGGCTGGGAAGCAAATCTCAAATTCTGGTTTTTGAAAATGATTTCGATCTCCGTCAGAGTAATTTGTTTCAAAAGGCAGAACCATTCAATCCGGGAGCTTATTCCTATGCTCTGGAGAATAAAGTCATCGCAGCCTTCAATGGCAGTAGAAAAGATTTGAAAAGATCTATCCGTTATGGTATCGGAGAAATTCTGGTGAATGAATTGATGTATGGCGGATCCTTTCAGGAAAGGTTTCGCTCTTCCACCCTGCTGTATATGCCGGCATGGTTTTACAAAGGACTGCTATCCTATTTGGCAGAACCGTGGAGTACAAATACCGATGATCGCGTAAGAGATGAAGTTGCCAATAACCGCTTCATCCAAATCAATAAATTGAGTGGCGACGAAGCAATATTGGCCGGCCATAGCTGGTGGAATTATGTGGTTACCATGCATGGCATCAGAAGCCTTTCCGACCTCTTGTATCAGACAAGAGCCAGCAGAGGATACGAGTCGGCACTCACTTATGTTCTGGGTGCCAATAGCATGAAAGTTTTTCTCGATTGGTCGAATTATTACAAAGCACGGTATGCCGAAGACCCCGGGCAGGACCCTAACCGCACCAGTTATCTTTTGGATGAAAAACTGGATCAAAGGTTTTTTAATCATCTAAAAGTTTCGCCAAATGGCAGGCACGTTTTGTTATCGGGCAATTATTATGGCAGACTGGAAGTGTGGATGATAGATTCGGACGGAAAAAACCCGAAACGCATTTACCGGAGTGGTGACCGTCAAATTCGAAGCTGGCAAGATGAAGAACCTGCCATTGCCTGGAATGCCAAAGGCAATAAAATTCATATAATAGCCCATGAAAAAGGGCAGCTGGTACACAGTATCATGGATTTGCAGGGTGCTATCAACCACAAAGAAATAATCCCGGACCTGGGCCTGGTAGGATACCTCGATATTCATCCCGAAAGCCAGGCCTTGTTACTCAGCGCATCAAAAAATGGACAAAGCGACATTTATATTTGGCAGGAGGGGATCCTTATTCCATTGACCAACGATGTGTACGATGATATGCACGCATCTTTTGATCTGGGAGGACATGCCATTTACTTCAGTTCAAACCGAGGTTCCAGCGGGATGCAACAAGAAAAAGATCTCCGTTTTATCCCAAAAGACAGCACCAGTTTTGACATCTATAGCATCAATTATCCGGAACTTCATCATCCGATGAAAAGGATTACGCACTCAGATTATGTCAATGAGATAAAGCCCATTCCCTATACCGACGGTGGGATTGCCTATCTGAGTGATAACAATGGAATATATAACACCTATGTTTCCCTTGTCAGAAGAACGGTTGAGAAAACGCTGGTATTCATTTACAGAGAGGATCCTAATCACATTTCAGATACGTTAATTATACATGACGCATTGGATTCCGTCCACTTCACTCTCGACGATTTAGATCTGGACCCCGATTATCAAAAAGGCATTAAAAGCTACCGCATCCAGCCTGTTTGGACTGAACATTATTACCATTATGCTCTCAGCAATAATGCGCGAAATATTACGCTCCTGGGCACCGACCGATTCTTGCAATCGGAAATCAGCCTTTACCGTTACATGGGACATTATTATTTACAAAATGTTCCCGTTTCCGAAGATGTGGTGGCGGATGCAAAACTGACCCTGGTTATCCCGACTGTTTACCGAAAAATGTCGGGAGCTCAGGCATTTGTCATTGACAGTTCAGGCGGAAATCTGATTGAAAAAACTGAATTACCGGTCGAAGAGGCAATAACGGTTACCAAAGCCGACACGAATCACCGGATCCATCTGTACGAATTCCAAACAGGCTTTCCCGATATTCCCCCGTCTGTGAGTACGATGATGAAATCAAGGGACAAAAAGCTAATAAGTTATCAAACCGTTCCGCGGGATTATCATATTAATTTCTTCCCTACTTATCTGGTGAGCAAATTCCCCGACAACTCTATTATCAATACGCCTTATTACATTAACAATCCATTAAGCCGGAATTTTAATACTTTTTCACGACCCAACATGAATGCCCGCGTGGAGGCGGGGATTGCGGATTTATTTAATAACCATAGTATTGTAGCGGGCGGGCGCATCCCATTGCATCTTTTTAGCACCGATTTTTATGCTTCATACATGAACCGCACGAAGAAATTTGATTTTGGATTTAACTTTTTTCGAACCACACGATTGATTGATTCCCCAGACAGCAGCGACCGTGTATTTATTCATGAAATACGACCATTTTTTATCTTTCCACTTCCAAACAACTTCGAATTTCGTTTTTCCCCATTTGCCCGCTTTGACAAGTTGGTGCGGAATGCCACCGACCAGGGTAAACTGGAATCTCCGGATGTATTGCAAAATTGGGTGGGGGCCAGAGTGGAAGTGATTTATGATCTGTATACAGAAGAAGAATTGAATTTTCCGGTTGGCACACGCGCGAAAGTCTATTTTGAACATTTTCAAAACATCACCAATGAAAGCAACAGCACCTCAATGATGGGGATGGATTTGCGTTTTTATAGGAAACTCGCACCCAAATTTTTATGGGCCAATCGTATTTCAGGCTCAGCCAGCTTCGGGCCATCAAGTGTAAATTATTTTGTTGGAGGTACTGAAAATTGGTTGTGGAACCAATACAATGCACTCGGAACCAATCCAAATTATTCCTACGTATTCAATACATTAATTTCGGGCATTCGTGGTTTCCCGCAAAACATCCGGAATGGCGCTCAAAGCCTGATAATCAATTCAGAAATTCGCATTCCTATAGTAGCTAATCTCGGGATAACTCCAGTAAAATTAGGCTTTGTTAGAACCTTGCAATGGATTGCTTTTTATGATATAGGTTCTGCATGGAATGGCTGGAACCCTTTTGGAGAACAGCATTACAATACGCGAATTGTGGATCAGGGATCCGTGCGCATCACGGTGCGTAATAAAAATAACCCTTTTGTCAGTGGTTTTGGAACCGGGTTACGTTCAAGAATCTTCGGCTACTATATTCGGGCAGATGTGGCCTGGGGAATTGAAAATGGAGAACTGGTGAATCATGGGAAACCCAGCTGGTATTTCTCTTTCGGCTACGATTTTTAAAAATGCAGGTGTTTAACAGTCTGCCGACGACCACTAATCTGTTTCAATGAGTCAATACCCAGCTTCACATGCGTTTCGGCAAAGTTGGCGGTAACTTTGGAATCACTGCTTGCCGTTTTTACTCCTTCGGGGATCATGGGTTGATCAGTAACCAATAAAAGTGCTCCACTAGGAATGCCATTGAAGAAGCCGACAGAAAATATTGTTGCAGTTTCCATGTCGATGGCCATTGCTCTGATTTTACGCAGATAAGCTTTAAACGCAGAATCATGTTCCCATACTCTTCTATTGGTAGTGTAAACTGTGCCGGTCCAATAGTCCAATGCATAATCGCGAATGGTTGTGGAAATGGCTTTCTGCAATGCAAAAGCCGGCAAGGCAGGAACCTCCACCGGAAAATAATCATTGCTGGTACCATCTCCGCGAATGGCAGCAATCGGAAGAATAAGATCTCCAATTTTGTTTTTTCTCTTCAAGCCACCACATTTACCCAAAAACAACACAGCTTTGGGTTTAATGCTACTCAGCAAATCCATAACAGTAGCAGCATTCGGAGAACCCATTCCAAAATTTATTATGGTTAGTTTTCCTGCGGTTGCCACCTGAAAAGGTCTGTCCTCTCCCAATTCTTTTGCCCCGGTGAGCCGACAAAATATTTCCAAATAATGATCGAAGTTGGTGAGCAGGATGTATTTGCCAAAGGATTCGAGCGGCATCCCCGTATAACGGGGTAGCCAATTCTCTGCGATTTCCTTTTTGGTTTTCATGTTACCTAAAGATAAGACTTTATTCCCAGAGTAAACCACAAAAGATCATAGCCTAACTCACTATAAATTGCATAGTGTCTGCCCAATTTGTAATCCGCGCCCACAATCATCCCTCCATAAGGGAACAATTTTCCAATACTTTGCTGAATAGTCCCGCTAGGAATGCCTCCCAGATAGTGTTCCTGATAGGATTTCGAATCCAAACCCAGATGCAATCCCCCATAAAAATTCAAGTCTTCATTATAGGGATAAACATATACTAAACGAGCAGCACAAACGACATGTGTCCAGGTAAGCTGAACCCTATGTCCGGGGATGCCATAGGTTCCCGTACTTTTCCCAAAAGAAACGATGCCTCCAATATTGAAGTGTCCGGAACCCAGCTGTTTCCATTCCTTTTCAAAACCTATACGCACCCCTGCACCCAAAGCCGTGGCCTGGTAAATTTTACCATTATAGTTTAAAGGATAAAAATCGCTAAGACTTCCTACGCCTATGTGGAGCTGAGATTCACCCTGAGCTTGAGCAAAAAAACCGATCAGAAAAAACTGCAGGCAAAAAAAGCTACGACGAAGCATGCCGCAAAATTATACTTTAAGCTCACATTTTATACCTTTGCTATATGACGCAACAAGCCTCAACATCCATTCAGCACATCCTTAGTGAGCTGGGCATCCTACCCGAAAATAATGCCGCATCAACAGGTCAAACCTGGTTGGCTTCCGAAGGGCGGGAAACCCGCGAAATATTTAGCCCTGTTAATGGGCATAAAATTGCTTCAGTCAGTTTGGCAAGTAAGGATGATTATGAGACAATTATAAAAAAAGCGCAAGAGGCTTTTGTTGTGTGGCGCAAGATTCCCGCTCCGAAACGCGGTGAAATCATTCGCCAGTATGGAGAAAAATTACGCGAATACAAGCAGGAATTAGGCACCCTTGTTTCCTACGAAATGGGTAAAATTCTTCAGGAAGGTTTGGGAGAAGTGCAGGAGATGATTGATATCTGCGACTTTGCCGTGGGCTTGTCGCGGCAGCTCCATGGTCTTACCATGCACAGTGAACGTCCATCGCACAGAATGTACGAGCAATGGCATCCTTTGGGAATTGTGGGCATCATTTCCGCGTTCAATTTTCCAGTAGCAGTATGGAGCTGGAATGCAATGCTCGCTGCTGTTTGTGGCGATGTATGTATCTGGAAGCCATCAGAAAAAACACCATTGTCAGCTATTGCCTGCCAACATATCCTAAAAAATGTATTGGCTGATAACGAAATTCCGGAAGGCGTTTTCAATCTCATTATTGGAGATTACCGTATCGGAGAACTCATGTCCAATGACACCCGTGTTCCATTGGTATCCGCCACCGGTTCCACCCGTATGGGTAAAAAAGTAGGCGCTGCTGTTGGAGCGCGTCTCGGCCGCTCATTACTGGAATTAGGAGGAAATAATGCCATCATCCTTACACCTAATGCAGATTTAAATATGGCTCTGCAAGGAGTAGTCTTCGGAGCAGTTGGCACATGCGGACAACGTTGTACATCCACTCGAAGATTGATTATTCATTCATCTATTTACGAACAAGTGAAAGAGCGATTACTCGGCATCTATCCCCAATTGAGGATTGGATCTCCACTTGAAAAAGACACACTGGTAGGGCCAATGATAGATAAAGCAGCGGTTGAGCAATTTTTGAAGGCTGTGGAAGCCGTCAAAGAACAAGGCGGAAAAATAATTTATGGGGGCACTCTTTATTCAGAAGACAGCTCTTTGGGAAATTATGTTGTGCCTTGCCTGGCGGAGGTGAAAAATGAAATGCCCATTGTGCAGGAAGAAACCTTTGCTCCTATCCTCTATTTAATGCAATACGACGAACTCGAAGAAGCTATTGCCATTCAAAATAATGTAAAACAAGGGTTGAGTTCTGCCATTTTCAGCGACAGCTTAAAAGAAACAGAACAATTCTTGTCTGCAGCCGGATCCGATTGCGGTATTGCCAATGTCAATATAGGCACTTCAGGTGCGGAAATCGGCGGGGCATTTGGAGGAGAAAAAGAAACCGGAGGAGGAAGAGAATCCGGTTCTGATGCCTGGAAGGCATACATGCGCAGGCAAACTAACACCATCAATTACAGCAGCGATATACCTCTGGCTCAGGGCATTCACTTCGATATCTAATGAAACTTCAAGGCTGGCGCTCAGTTTTCTTCCTGGCATGGATAGTTACTGCTGTCCCCTTTGTCTTTGCGGGAGGACCAAATATTGGCGTCAATTCCAATTTTGGATACATGTGGGCGCACCGAAAAACCATGCTTCCCATGGAGGCGGCCACCCATACGCTGGAATTAAATTTTAGCTGGTTCACTCAGGATCAGGATTTAAACTGGGCAAGACTATACAGGTCGCCACGAATCGGATTTAACCTTACCTATCTTGATTTAGGCAGCAATATATCCGGAAAGGCTTTTGGTATTTTACCTTATATCGAGTTCAAGATTCTTAATAAACCAAGACAAGAACTTAATTTTCGATTGGGCTCAGGTATCGGATATTTAACCAAGACCTGGAGCATGGTCAATTTAGAAAATAAGGCCATTGGCTCTCATATCAATGCCAACATGAGAGTACATTTCATCTATCATCTCATGCTCAGTAAGCAGATTGAAATTTCGGCTCTTGCAGGAATCACCCACTTTTCCAATGCCAACTTTAAAATGCCGAACCTTGGGGTGAATAGCGTGGAAATTGGGTTCGGATTGGGATACCTTTCCAAAGGGAAACCAGCCGAAAAATACAGCTATAAAGATGAAAAAGGTGCCCGCGAACGAAGGCAGGAATTTAAATTTTCTGCTGCGACCAAAGAAACCGGACTGGTATACCGAAAGCGGGTATTTGTAGGCATCATCGGCTACCGCAATTATTTTCTATGTACTCCAAAATCTAGGGTGAGCGGGGGTGCGGATATTTTTTATGACCCGGGATATTTTTACCGAGACAATGCAGATGACGTGAAGGGAAAACCAAAACTAAAAGACGCTGCAGAAGTTGGACTCACGCTTGGACATGATCTTATAGTGGGGCGTTGGCATTTTGTAACGGAGGGCGGCATCTATCTGTATGCAGCCAAATGGAATAAAGGGCCCGTCTATCAAAGGGTCGGATTCAAATACGAAATCAACAAAAACCTGCTGGCCAGCTTTTCTTTAAAAACACATTTTGCACGAGCTGATTATTTCGAATGGGGAATCGCGTATACCATATTGCAGCATTAATCATTGGCCTTCATTTTCTTTCTTGCAACAAGATTGAACAGGATTGCACAGAGAAGGGCGACTTTGCTACCATTGTCAGACAAACAGGCCCTTTCCATTCCATTCAGGCAGAAGACAGAATTGATGTCCTTTTACATTTCGACCCCTCGAAACTGGGCACTATTGAGCTCAGTGGCCCAGGGAACTTATTCAGTGGGCTTCGAACAGAAGTAAAAGGAGATTTATTAATGCTCCAGGATAAGAATCGCTGCAAATGGTTGCGTTCATTAAAAGACCGCATTCGATGTGATGTCTATGTAGACTCGCTTCAGTATCTTTATTCAATGGATGATGCCTCATTCTCTTGCGAGGATACATTATTTGCCGATCACATCACGATGATCCATAAAAGCACGCATGATCAAAACCTGAATATTCAGGTTCGGGCATTTTGGCTACAACATTGGCAGGCCGGACAGGTAAACGTAAAAGGAGCCTGTGAAGTATTGGAAATAATCAACTATGAAACGGGTGAATACTCTGGCGCAGAACTGGATTGCAATGATGCGTTCATCTATCAATATGGATTGAATGCCATTCATATCCGGGCAGAAAAACGTTTGACATGTAAGATGGAAAACACAGGCGATGTCTATTATCATGTGAAACCAGTAGATACGCTCATAGTAAGCGGAAAAGGGCCCGGCGAGGTGCTATACTACAAATAAGCTAAGCCAATTTTCGCTCTTGTTATTTAGTTTGGAACATCTTTTGAATTTTACTCTTCAAATACGATGAGCCATGAAACTATTCCTTCCACTTATATCGGCTCTTATGGCCGGCAGTCCTCTGCTTAAAGAAATACCCCAACAAACGGCCGCGGGTACAGACACTCTTTTTCATATTCGGGAAAACGATGCATGGACCAAGGGAGAAACGCTTTATTATCGGGTTCACTATGGACTGCTGGATGCCGGAGAGATTGAAATGAGCGTTGAAGATGAGCTAAAGACCATTAACAACAGAGCGGTATTTCATGTACACGCAAAAGGAAGGTCCTATTCAGGATTTGACTGGTTCTATAAAGTTCGGGATCATTACCAAACGTATATTGACACTGCTTCCTGCCAGCCAATTCAATTCTCCAAAATTATGGAGGAAGGCTCTTACAAAGACAGCGACTTTGCCATTTTCGATTACAAAAAGAAAAAGGTAAACAGCGCCCGCAAAGGCAGTGTGGCATTTTCCGGCGAAGTGCAAGACATTATTTCATCCATCTATTACGCCAGAACCCTCAATGTAAAAGATGCCAAAAAAGGAGATGTTTTTCCATTACAAGTTTACCTCGACGGAGAAGTACACGACCTGCAAATCAAATTTGTGAAACGGGAAGTCATCAAGACCGACCTGGGAAAAATAAATGCAGTAAAAGTAATTCCCATGGTAATTGCCGACCGGGTTTTTAAAGATCAGGAGGGATTGGAACTTTGGGTAAGCGATGATGAGAATAAGGTTCCCCTTCGCGTGAAAGCCGGACTTCTTGTCGGCTCAGTAAAGGTAGATATCATGAGTGCCAGCAACCTTAAATACAGTTTGAATAAGGCCGATTAAGTCTATTACTGAATGGTATAACGCAGCGTGATACCACCTTGCGTTATTGCCGTTGGGAATGAACTAGCCACTACAGGTTGTGTTGCTCTCCTGTTATAGAACAGACGCAGGTTTAGTTTGTCTGAGATCTTATAATCGATGGTCGGTTTTATCGTCACAATTCTGTTACCCTGCGCAGGAATTGTCGTCACAACATCTACTTCCGAAACTGCATTTTTGCTGTCCTGAATTGTGAAGTCAAAACGGATATTCAAATCGTTTTTCAGGTATGGCCTTTTCCTGTTAATCTTGAAGGGCAGTCGGATTCCGGTTGCTTTATAACCCACACCTATTACGAATTGAGTGGTACGGTTTTCCGTAACCCTTGGACTTGGCAAATTCAAAGATACTGTTCGTGTTCTGTCGTATTCCAGACGACCCATCAATCCATTTTTCATGGTTACATCGATACTCAGGAATGGTTTCAGGCTCTCGGATATTGTAATGCTCTGAATCACATAATGCGGCAAATAATTGCCTGCACTGTTCAAGCTTCCAGCCTGCAAGGAGCTGGTATAGTTTTGCACGGAATAAGTTGAGCTGTATGAGTGACGGAAAGTGATATTCGTAAATATCTTGGCCAATTGTTTATTTCGATTCAATCCGCTGTAGGTTATGTTCCAACCAGGGAACGGCAAGCGAGGAAATGCACTCAGCTTTTGGGAATTCGGATCTGTGCCAGTATATGCCGCAAGGAATGCAGTAATCATGACGTTTTGCGCCTTTTTACCATATCCCAATACATAACCATCCGGATCAAGAATATTTGGATTGGCTCCTTCCTCTAATGCAATTCGCTTCGACATCGTGTACCGATTATTTTGGAATTTCAGGAATGTCGTAGAACGCCCTTGCTTGTCAACTTTATCAAAAGCCGTTTTCAGTGTATTGATGGTTATCACTTCACTTCCCGCTTCCTGCAATCCAAAATCAAGGAATGCTCCAGTGGAATCTGCTTTGAAGGTAGATGATAAGCTGTAAATGGTATTCTTATTTGCAGAAAGGTCTATTCGTAGATCCCGGATTGGTTCCAAAGTAGCCTTTGGCGCGAATGTCTTGCTTGAATTCTGACTAAATCGACTAAAAATATTCGGGTCAGTAGACATAACTCCCTTATTTGCCAAATCAAAGCGAATATTCGGATCCTGACTACCAAAGACAAATGGCAAACCAGGAGCATTAACGTCGAAATTATTCCCGATATACTGGGTCTTATTCATGAAGCCGGGAAGGAAGATTCCGTTTGTCTGAGAATAATTGAATTGCACATTCTTCACACTCATCAGCAAGCGGGCAAAGAATGGCCCTGCACCCGTCATCTCATCATCTTTCGGCTTTTTCTTCGGATCCTCTCCTTCGGGAGGATTCCCCGATTTCTTTTTCTTGGTACGCTTGCCTCGGTTCACGTCTCTCAGATACGGGAACTTATTGTACAGTGTCATCATATTGAACTGTCCATTCACAGAATAAACCTGCGAATTCTGCATATCGTTACCCAAATTTTTCGTTGCAGGAGGAGCTGTTTTCCATTCGAAGTTGGTCTGATAACTGGTGCTGATATTGATCCAGTTCAAAATGGGTATTTTGTTCAATGGCACGGTATAGTTCAGTGTCAACTGTTGGTTGAAATTCGTGTTTCGACCGAGGTTTTTAAAGTTATTTACAATTACCTGAAAGCTATCCGGGTTTTCCAGACGGCTTACTTTACCTACCGGTTCATCAATCCTGGCCTTATTCGTTGCATTGTAGTCCAGAGTCAGCTGTCCGGTGAGATCCCAGTGCATGTTATAATAACGAGTCATTGTAAAGTTCTTGTTATATAACTGCGGAACGATTGTATTCGGGTTATCGTTGTTTCGATTAATCAGTCGCGAGTAGTAGCGGTCTATATCGGTTCGGAACCCGAGCGAGCTCGGATAGGGTGAGAAGGTGAATTCGCGGATCAGGGCCAGCCAGGGCGATTTACCCAACTTTTTAAATGGCTTTATTTTGGGGGCCGGACTCGAAAAATTGTATCCAAGACTCCCCTTGTAGGTCTTTTGTAAGTTTTCCCTGATCTGCTGGTTGGTATGATTTATTTCTGTGTAGGAATAGGAAACATTGAAGTTCTCAATATCCCAGATATGGGATTTTCCCGATCCCGTTCTATTCTTTCGAATATTGGTGAAATTTATGCTTCGTCGGACGGTACGGTCAATTGCCGCCTGTCGTAATGCAGCCTGCTTAACCGGATCGTGTTCATTGTTTAATGCAGTGGTCAGCAGGATGTCAGGGTTCAGTGGGTTAAATTTCGGTGTAATACGTGTTTCACTTCTACCCACATACATCGGGAAAGAAATAGCCGATTTCGCCGGGAAGAGCTTTCCAAGTTCCAGACTTCCCGAAACATCATACATGAATGTTTCATTCAGATTCCGGTCATTCAGTTTCTTGTCCAGACCACCAAAACCAATACTCTGATAGTTTACAGAAGCGGTGACATTCCCCAGATCGGCCAATTTCATTACCATCCGACCGTTGGCAGCCCAACCACCTGTATTCACAAACTCTGTCATTCGAAGTTCATCAAACCACAGTTCCGCACATTTTGGTAATCCATCGTCGTTTGGATTTCCATTTTTCAATGGATTTCTTACACCCAGCATTATGACTCGCACATTGCTGACATCCGGTAATCCCTTGAGTCGAATCACCGCACCGTTTGGTAAATATTTAATATACTCCTGAGTAAGCGCATAATTTCCTTCCAGGCGTGTTTGTTTTGCCTCATACAAATCCTGTAAGGTTACGTTCAACTGGTTTTCTGCCGGCCAAATTTTGTTCGGGTCACGTTCGTGAGGTTTGGTTACGGTCAATGGCACCGCATATTCATAGTAATTATTTTCCAGGTCTGTGCCAAAGCGTACAAAAGCGTAAAGGTCTTTGTCTTTCAGTGTCGGTGAGCTTCCTGCTGCCTCCAGGTGCACGAAAGCCTCCAATTTCTTATAATTCCGAATATCCAGCTGTGTGGTTTTAAATGCACCACGCCCATCTCCATCCTTCAAATCGCAAACCTTCAACTGAATTGATTGCTCATTCTGTTGAACGTTACCTGGTGTCGTCGGGTCAATTACACGATAGAAACCTGGCGGAACCACATAGCTTACCGGATTCCGGAAACCATTTTCTTCAATATTTACCGTTCCTGTCGAAAAGGTTGTTGAGGTCACCGGGGTGGTAGGCGTGGCATCTATTGCCTGATCGAGCGATTTCAGATAGCGTCTCCATTCTGCCCGAACCAGTTGAAACTGCCCGAAACGAATGACTACAGAGGTATCAAAACCCGTAAGCATCAGACGCATAAAGCGAATCGATTTAAAATCCTGAATATTCCCGACCTTTTTATCCCACGCACTGATTGGAATACGAAGCAGATACCAATAAACATCCGGTTGGGTACCGTCATCCAGTTTCACCGCTGATTTTTGAATATCCGCAACGAAGTTTTGACCGATAACCAGTTTATTGGGATCAATCTCAATCTTGTATTGATAATATTCCTCGATAGTATTCAGAGAGAAGTCCTGATTGATATCCTCATCATCCGGAATATTTGTTTTTCCAACCGGATATCCATCGGGCTGGTAAGTTGCCAGCGGCGAATTACCCTGCTGTCCGTTATAATGTTTGTAGCGCTCCAGAACAGGAGTTTTGGCATCATCGTATTGAGAAGATGAATGGTATTTGTAGTTATCGCTACTTGGATCATCCTGGATTTTCTGGAAGGCATCCGGATTCAGATAATTTTGTAATTGACTGAGATAAGCGGAATCAAAGAACGTTCTTTCATCGGCATCGTTCAATCCATCCAGTCCCAAATCTTGTTTATCCCGTGCACCTTGTTCATTGACAAATGCATTATTCAGGGTGCGACCGGTAGGAACGCGTGCCACATCGGTCTCTCTTGTCTGATTTGTTTTTGTAGGATCTGTAGGCAATCCATTCTCAAACGACTTGGAACGGTCTTTCAAAACATCTTCTGAAATCTGCCCCAGGTTGATGTACATCGTTCCTTTAATATTCGGATTGTACATCCATGGCGACATGAACCACATTTCCATGTAATCGATATTGGCCGCCTGAAAGTCATTAGTTTCTATTCTACGTTGTATACCACCCCAATTGGATTTTGGATCCACAAATGTTCCATCCTTATTCAATCCGGTAGTCACATAATTATACGGTCCCCTTTCGTTTGGATAGTAAGCCAAATCAAGCGTGGGCAGGTTTTTCGGGGCCATATTTTGCAACTGCTTGTTGGGGAAAACTTCCTGAACCTGAATAATCCGCGTGTAGTGATTGGATGTTGACGCCGTATTGTTTCGAAGATGAGGAGGAGTGGAAGGCTGGGTATTGACTTGATTTCTTTGGAAAATCGGATCGATGGTGTACCAGGCCAGCTTTGCCCGGTGATTTCCAGATCTGATTCCATATTCGCTGCCATCCTGGAACACATCAGGCTGACCTTCCGGCGTTGCCGCCACAAACCAATTATTCCCAAGACGCATGTCGAATGGCGTTTCTGCGCCTTCAAAATCATCTATATAGGATGTTCCTCTTGCACCAATGGTTTTCGGCTGTTGCGGAAAGAGCTGTGCATATTCCCCCGATACGGTGATGGTTGATATTTCCTTGGTTTCAATCAGAGGAAGCATGTCAATCATCTTGGTCAACCAGGGCGCTTCTGTTTTGTAGCTACCATCCAGACCAACAATAGTATTCAGGAGAGGCTCATCTCCAATATTTACTTTAGGAGTAAGCGGACGTTCCCACAGGTGCATGACTGTTCCACCCAAAATCAGGTCTTTATTGACTTTGTAATCAACCCGGGTACCAACCACCGTTTTTTGCTGAACATTAAACAAGCTGTTGTTTTCCGAGGTCACATTGATTACAGCCCCGGAATTCAGCAGCTGCGTATTCAGGATTGTCACCTTACCCAGCGTATAATCCACGATGAAATCTACTCCTTCGGTGAGTTGTGTTCCGTTTGCTGTAACCTTCACCGAACCTTGGGGCACGTTAAAGGCATTCAGGGAAATCTCATTATTCGACGCACTTTGGAAGCTTCCCCGCAGGAAGAATTTATCTTTGAGAACGACCTGTTTCGCCAGCCATTTCGTCGAATCGTACAACTCCTGGTAGACGTAATGGTCCTTGTTTTCTTGCTGGGTCAATAAAGTATCGAGGTAGGAACCAAAAGGTTCTCTCACCGGGAAGATGATTCGTCCATTGCTGGTTTGAATGGTCTTATCCGGAAGAAAGTCAAATACACCATCCGGAGTAGGTTCCCCCTGCACATTGACATTATCAAGGCGCAAAGTGTGAATCAAAACATTGGTACCAATATTCGGTTCGTCTTTGGCTGGAAGGTAGGTATAATCTGCGCCTGATAAGTCATCCGCATAAACCACATCCAGGTAAAATTTATCCTGTTGAATATTATATGATCCCAGGGAATAGATGTTTTTCATCATCAAATCCCATATAGGTAATTCCGTAGTAATGGTAGCTCCTTTGAGCATTTTAAGGTTCAGAATTTTAGGATCTGCGGGATCGTCTGAAACATCCACAGCAAATTCCCCTACCTGATAAACCGCTCCGTTCACCGTATATTCATAAGCTACACAGAGAATTTCATCATTATTCAGTGCTGTATTCAGGGAAATATAACCCAGGTTCCGCTGGAAGGTAAACTCACTCGGACCAAGTTGACGTGCGCTTTGCAGGAATTGGAAATCCTGGATTTTGTCCAGGTTATAGGTTCCGCCTTCCAGGGTTTGAACAGAGGTAAATGAAGAACGCACATTCGGATCCGAGGATACCCTTGCATACAATTCGTTTGCAGAATTAGTGCATGGTCCTTGTTTCGTACCATTCCATGTTGTGTTATAGGGATCAGGTTCACCCATGTCCATATAACCAATCACATCGCGGGCAGAGCTGTAATCTTTGGCGCGGTTTGTTACCCATACCTCCACACGGTTAATAATTACCGGAGATTGTATAGCAGGCAGGTTCGACATCCATTTATCATAGTTGTCTTTGAAATACTGCGATAAGAAAAAGTGGCGGTTTACGTCGTAGTTATCTGCCTGAATATTGAATTTGGTAATCTGGGCCCCTCCAGTTACTGAGGTAGAGGTACTTTGACTTCTTTGTTGAGTGAAAATGGAGGTTACGCTTACTTTACCAAACTGCAGCTTTGTTTTCAAACCGAACAGTGAGGTTCCAGGGTTAATAAGGCTGGAATTCAGTGGCAATCCAACGTTACCCAATTCAACTCCCTGGATAATATCGTCTTCCTTACCTGCCCAGTTGAGTTTCATCTGGTTTTCGAAATCGAAAGTCGCTTCCGTGTCGTAATTGGCCGAAAGTTTCATCCGCTCACCAATGGAACCATTCAGGTTTATTTGAATTTTTTGCTTGAAGTCAAATTGTCCATTCCGTTGCTGGCGCGCAGTAAAGGCCGGGTTGCGAACCACATTGTAATTCCATCCAAATGTGAGTTCCGCAGAACCTTGGGGTTTCACATCGATGGTACCACCCCCGAAAATTTTATCAAATACTTTAGGACCAACCTTAATTGGAGGAATCAATCCTCCACCCTGCACAAAACTGTTGGCATTGGCGCGTTGTCTGAAATAATTCTGATTCTCTTTTTTGGCAATATCCTTTAAAAACTCATCGAACGATTTAACGGTGGTTGGTCGATATTCCATATCACCGATCATTCTCCTTGTTTTGTATGTGCCGTCAGCTGTATCGAAATAAGTCTCTGTCTGGATGACTTGAGGGTCTTCAAAATCCAGATTATTTACCGGCTTATTTCCGTACTCGGGATTATCCTGAATAGGATAGATCAGTTTAGATGAGTCGCTTTTAAGCGTGTCTTTTTTCTCCGTACTATCACCCGGACCCATGAACGGATTATAGGTAAGGTACCTATAATTCCATTCAGGCGTTGCAGCCAGAGCAAAGAACAGCCCTGAAAGTATCACCGTAGCGAACAGACCAGACAGAGATTTAATAGTCAACTTATACTTAGTTATTCGAGTAGGAGTGGGCTATAGGCTACAATGATTTTAAAGCAGTTTTAATTATTTCTTCAACTTGGAAGTCGGAACTTCCATTCGTCTCCAGAACTTTGGAAACAGCCTTTTCCACTGCTGATTTCGAAAATCCAAGCATCACAAGTGCATCTACTGCCTCGTTCTTATTTTGGTTTCCAGAAGCTATGCTCAGGGAATAGCCGGCTTCCATATCTTGTTTCTGCAGTTTATCCTGCAGCTCCAAAACAATCCTTTGAGCGGACTTTGGGCCCACTCCTTTGACGCTTTTCAATAACGCAACGTTGCTTTGGATTATTGCATGCATTAATTCCTGTGGAGGCATAGACGATAATATCATGCGCGCAGTAGAAGCGCCAATCCCCTGAACAGAAATAAGTTGACGGAATAAACTTCTTTCCGATTCATCTCCAAATCCATACAAGGTATGCGCATCTTCCTTCACTACCAGATGAGCAAATACTTTTGCATCTGCTTTGTCTTTCAACCGAGCAAATGTGTAAAGGGAGATATGCAATTCATATCCCACACCCTGGCATTCTACGACCACCGAGGTAGGTGTTAAAGAAGTAACTTTACCGATAAAATGAGTATACATCCGTTTACAGGAATCAGCGAAAATATAAAATCCTGCGCAGGAAGAAAGGAATAAAAATGAAATAAAGACAAACGATCAATAAAATTATCAGGCATTCACTTCTTCGAGAAGTATGCTTTTGATAATTTTCATCCCGTCTTCATTGAAAAGAACCGCATCTGCGGCCCGTTCCGGATGAGGCATCATACCGAATACATTTTTCGATTTATTGCAAACACCGGCAATATTTTCTAACGAGCCGTTGGGATTAGAATCCTCTGAAATTTCTCCTTTTTCATTTGAGTACCGAAACAGAATCTGGTCGTTTTGTTTCAGCTCATTCAATCCTGCCTCATCAATAAAATACCTGCCTTCGCCGTGAGCTATTGGAATTTTCAAAGCTTCCTCTTTATTCAATCCACGCGTCAACAAGCAATTATTCTCTGCTTTCAGGTAAACATTTTCACAAATGAATTGCATGGAATTATTGCGAAGCAAAACTCCGGGCAGCAGTCCGCTTTCGCATAAAATCTGGAAGCCATTGCAAATACCCATAACATAACCGCCCTTGTCAGCAAATTCTTTTATTGCTCCCATGATTGGGGACAATTTGGCGATGGCGCCACTGCGGAGATAATCCCCGTATGAAAATCCACCGGGAATGAAGATAAAATCACATCCCTTTAAATCCGTGTCTTTGTGCCACAATTCAACCGCTGGTGACCCGGTAGCTCTTTCGACAGCCCAGATCAGGTCTTTGTCGCAATTAGATCCAGGGAAAACGACTACTCCAAATTTCATGGAGCAAAAGTACAATAAGCGGGTGATTTTTCAGAACTGGAAACAACGGTTTCTGGTCCGGTACTTTCCTTTTCTTCCATAACCAGCTCCGTTACCATCGCTGCCAAGAGTCACAGCCAGTGTAATTTGAGCAAATCCAAAATAATCATTGTATTTCGGGCTTCCTCTTTGTGCGCCAGAAGCCATGACAACAGCATTTCCTTCCTTATCGACAGCACGATTGGCCAGGGCACCGGCCACCTGCCCATGTGCGGCTATAATTTGACTATTGTCGTAATAGGACTTGCTTACATCATCGAGATAGTCCGTGTTAGTCTTTCTCATTCCTGCTTCCATACCAAGCGACCAACGACCGCCCAACAGGACCCTGTATCCCAATCCAACAACCAAGGCGGATGAAGTCAGGGAATATTTTGCCGCCCCCGGCTTGACACCCTGACCTTCCGTACCCAAAGGCTGCAAATCATACCAACGCCCCTGGTAATTCCCTTGCGGGTTGAATTTGAAGAAGCTCATCCCTCCGAATACATACAGATTTGAGTTTCCTTTGCCGACAGAATTGACCTTTTCTCCCAGCACATGAGCCCAGTTAAACAAACTGAATTCCATCAGGAGAGTCCCCTCATAAATCGGTGTTCGGAAGCTGAGGTTGCGGTCTTTCCTGCCAATGGAATTGGCCAGGCTATCTGCTCCATTAATTACCGCATAATTGAAGTTTCCACGAATGGCCAAAAAATTAGTAATGTGTAAACGCAATCCAGCTCCAACAGCAGGACCCATTGTTTGCAAATGATCGCTTAAAAATTTTGTCTGATCACCCCCTACATCCCCAGAGTAGGCTGATGCTCCCCCCATAAAAACAAGTTCTAGTCTAGGCTGATTACGCTGACAAAAAACGACGACAGGGAATAGGAGCGAGATGAAAACGAAAAATCTTTTCATTCTAGTTCTTTTACGTTCTTAGTTGAGTACTATCAAAGATAAAGGATATAGCTCAAAATTGTTTGAGAGTACCATTAACTTAAAGTATAATACTCGGTTTTTTCAGTATTATGGGAACGGATGACCCCGGCACGAATCAGACTCACAATGATTCTGCTTGCTCTTCTTCGCGATATATTGACTATTTTACAAAATACAGCAAGAGTAATGCGGTCGTTATTAGCCAAATAGTCGAGTAACTTCTTCTCATTGTGACCAAATTGAATCAGGTTCTCCTTTTTACCTGCCCGAAGTACATCCACCACAATTTTGCTTGCCAGCAATGATTTGTCCTTTACCCGGATATAGACCCACCATTTATTGTCCTCACCCATTGCCGCATAAGGTTTGTCTTTTCCTTCGGGAACATTTACTTCTAACACGGTCTTTCCATCCAGTTCCCACTCTTCAATACTCAATTGTATTTCCGGCCTACAATAGAATGACGCCGCTGTTTCAAGCATGTATTTTTCATCTTCCGATCTTACGCCTGCAATTGCTCCATTGTCGCGTACCCCAACCAACAGCTTCCCCCCTTTATGGTTGGCAAATGAAACCATGGTCTTCGCAATCTTTCTGGCACTGGATATCTCCTGTTTAAAATCGAGAGATTCGTGCTCTCCTTCCTGAATTAATTTTCTGATGGGATGCATGAGGGTGCTTACAAAAAAAGAGGATTCGGCCGGATGCCAAAAATTCACTCAAAAATTAATGTTTCTCATGGATAATTTCCCAGGTTGCTTCGTATTTCCTTCATGAATACCCTACTTTTGCAGCCGTTTGGAAATCAGTATAAATCATGACAAAAATTTCAGTTGCTAAAGGAGATGGAATAGGACAAGAAATCATGGATGCCGTGCTTCGGATTTTCGATGCAGCCCAGGTTAACCTTGACTATGAATTCGTGGAAATGGGAAAAGAATTTTTCCTGCAGGGCTATACCAGCGGAATGACGCCTCAGGCAAAAGAAAGCATTGAATCCAATTGCATTCTTTTCAAAGGTCCCATGGAAACTCCCAAAGGCAAGGGTATGAAAAGCATAAATGTTACGGCCCGTAAAACATGGAGCACCTATGCGAACCGCCGTCATTTCCAATCTTTAAAAGGTGTTGACACGGTTTACAGTAAAGCCGGAATTCCCATTGATATTACCATCGTTCGCGAGAACATCGAAGATACTTATGGTGGCATTGAGCACATGAACTCAAACGATGTTGCCGTTTGCCGTCGCTTTATTACCCGCAAAGGTTCCGAACAAGTGCACCGCTTTGCTTTTGAACTGGCGCGCAAGGAAGGTTTTAAAAAAGTAGCCTGTGGTCACAAAGCTAATATCATGAAACTGACCGATGGCTTGTTCCTTGAGACCTTTTATCAGGTAGCGAAAGACTATCCGGAAATCGAAGCCAGTGATATCATCGTAGATGATCTGTGTATGAAATTGGTTTCCATGCCCGAAAGATTTCAGGTAGTTGTTCTCCCTAATCTTCAAGGGGATATCGTTTCTGACCTATGCGCGGGGTTGGTAGGCGGTTTGGGCTTTGCTCCATCATCTAATATCGGCGATAATATTTGCATTTTTGAGGCGGTACACGGCACCGCCCCTGATATCGCAGGAAAAAACATAGCCAATCCAACTTCTCTTTTATTGAGTGGATTGATGATGTTGCGTCACCTGGGACATGGCGATAAAGCAGCTGCGATTGAAAACGCGTTGCTTTACACTCTGGAGCAGGGAATTCATACCGGTGATTTTGGCGATAAATCAATCCCTTCCAGCAATACTACCGAATTTGCGGATGCCATTATCAAAAACCTTGGCAAGTCTCCACTGGAATCTGAACCCAGAAAAGCTGGCACGGCCGGAAAAGCATGGGCAAAACCACAATTGCCCACTTCGCGTATTATGATGGCCAGCCCTCGCACTGAAAAAGAAGTTTTGATTGGTAGCGACTTGTTCATCGACTCTGAAAAATCAGCGGATGAAGTCGCTGCTATTATTGAAAATCGTTTGCCTGCGAAATTTAAGTTGCAGATGATTTCAAACCGTGGCACCCAGGTTTGGCCTACCGGATCTGTATTAACCGAGTGTGTTAACCACCACCGTTGCCGCATTGTTTGCCATGATGAAACGGGAGAAACAAATACTACAGAAATATGGCAAATGATTCAGATTATTTCCAATGAACTCTTTGTGACTTCCATGGAAATGTTGAGGAATTTCGGAGAAAAGCAGGGATATTCGCTGGCACAAGGCCAGTAATTTGCCCGAACTAAGCCCACAATTAGATACCCCGAAGCAATTTCGCACCCGGAATGTCATTATTCCGATTGTGCTTGGCCTCGCTGTGACTTTGTATTTGGTGTTTCATGATTTTGATCCAAAATCATACGAGCAGATACACTGGTCTATCCATGTCGTATTTTGGTTAGTGATGAGCGCTCTGATGATGGCTGCGCGAGATGTTGGCTATATGGTGCGTATTCGAATTCTGACTGAAAAAAAGCTGAGCTGGAAGAAAGCTTTTGATGTGATTATGCTTTGGGAATTTGCTTCTGCATTGTCTCCTTCCGTCGTAGGTGGTTCAGGCATAGCCATGTTTATACTTAATCAGGAAAAAATTCCGCTCGGTAAAAGCACGGCCATTGTACTGGTTACAGCTCTGCTTGATGAACTATTCTATATCATCATGGTGCCCATTTGTATTGTACTTGCCGGCTGGAACAACCTGTTTCCTATTGATCTGCAAAAAAATATGTTCGGCATCACCATGGGGATCAAAGGAATCTTCTATGCAGGATATGGGTTCATTTTTCTCCTGACCACCATTATTCTGCTTTCGCTCTTTTTCAATCCTCAAGGCTTTAAAAAATTCCTGGTCCGAATTTTTAGACTACCTGTCTTGAAAAGGTTCCAAAACAAAGCCGCAGAGGTTGGAGATGAAGTAATCACCACTTCCCTGGAATTAAAAGGAAAGAAATTCAGCTTTTGGGCCAAATCTTTTGCCGCCACTTTTGTTTCCTGGACCGCACGTTTTTTGGTTATCAACTGCCTGATACTTGCATTCATGTCCGGGGTAGACCATTTCATCATCTATGCCCGACAAATGGTGATGTGGGTCATCATGCTGATTAGTCCGACTCCTGGGAGCAGCGGCATAGCCGAAATAGTTTTTGAGGGATTTTTGAAAGAATTCACTTTACCAAATCTATCCGGTTTTCAAGCCTTCTTATGGAGACTTTTGAGTTATTATCCGTATCTTATAATCGGAATCATTGTTTTTCCTCGTTGGTTGAGAAGAGTAAGAAGCAAAAGTTAAATCAGGCTTAAATATTGCATCTCTATGCGTATGCTCAAAAATTTCCTTTACGTGCTCGGTGGCGCTGCTTTGTCGGCAATTATTTTGGTTTCTCTTGCCGGTAAGCAGGAGAAACATTCATTGGTTGTGAACCATCCTAATGGGACCTTAACCATTCCAAAGATTCCAGCCGACCTGAATTTTGCCGGAGAAGCATTAAAGCTGAATGAATCCGACGTGCGTGAGCGACTGGACCGAGAACTATTGGTCAACACTTTCTGGCATAGCAATACAATCCTGATGCTGAAAAGGGCTCATAAGTATTTCCCAATTATAGAACCCATCTTAAAAGAAAATGGCGTGCCGGATGATTTCAAGTACCTCTGCATGATTGAAAGTGGGCTCTCCAATGTTGTATCTCCAAGTGGTGCCGCAGGATTCTGGCAATTTTTATCATCAACGGGGAAGCGCTACGGACTGGAAGTGAATAACGAAGTAGACGAACGCTACCATTTGGCAAAAGCTACGCAGGCTGCCTGTGCTTATTTGAAAGACAACCAAGAAAAACTGGGAAGCTGGACATTGGCTGCTGCCGCTTACAATATGGGAGAGAATGGAGTAGAAAGGCAATTAAAAAGTCAGGGAGTAGACAACTACTACGACTTGCATCTGAATTCCGAAACCGCCAGATATCTGTTTCGGATAGTGGCAGCAAAAGAGATTTATTCCCACCAGGAAGCATATGGATTTGAGCTGGAACCAGATGCTTTATACAGCGCGATTCCGACCCGAAGCATTCAGGTAGATTCAACGGTTAACAACTGGCCTGAATTCGCCCTGGAACAGGGCAGCAATTATAAATATCTGAAAATCTTAAATCCCTGGATTTCCTCCAGAAGTCTAAAAAATAAGTCGCGCAAGACGTATGAATTAAAACTTCCAAAAAGCAGTAAACCTGCTTCTGTCAACAAAGTATTGGAAGAAGACGATCAGGACGAGTAATTCGCGAGCAATTGATGCTTGATTATTCGATTTGACGAGCTCCCGCTGACCACCTCATTTTTCCATCAATCCAGGTTTCCCGCGGCTTGATATCTGCAATTTGATTTGGTGTACATTTGGACAAATCATTGTCATATACCGCAAAATCAGCGAACATACCGGGTTCGAGAGCGCCCCAATCTCTTTCTCTGAATGCTGCCCATGCCGGCCACCAAGTCATTCCTCTCAAGCAAGTATTCAAATCAATGGCCTCCTCCGCGCGAAACCCGTTTTCGGGTTCAAGTTTGCTGTTTTGCCTGTATACTGCTGCCAATAAGGTGTACATCGGATTGATATCTTCCACGGGAAAATCCGTTCCCAGTGGTAATATCCCAGCTACATTTAATAAAGAATGATAGGCGTAAGCTCCGGACATGCGTTCCAGGCATAAGCGATCCTGCGCCCATTTCATGTCGGAGGTGGCATGAGTGGGCTGCACAGAGGGAAGAATACTGTATTCACCAAAATAGTGCATGTCCGAAGAATCCACTACCTGTGCATGCTCAATACGCCAACGTCGATCATTTTTCCCTTGCAGGAACTTCCCATAAGTATGAAGAATCAAGCCATTCGCTGAATCGCCAATGCAATGTGTGTTTGCCTGAAAGCCCAGGTGGTATATTATGGTGCAAACACTGTCAAAATACACGGGTCGATGGATGGCCAAACCAGAACCCTTATGATCGCAATAGGGTTTTTTCAATAGCGCTCCCCGGGAACCCAGCGCCCCATCTGCATACAGTTTGAAGCTTAAAACATTCAATGCGGGCTTTTGTATTTTTCCATGTTCTCTTGCATAGGCAAATGCATCCGCATCAGGTGATAACATAATATTCATCCGCAAGTGAAGGGCATTCTCTTCCTGAAGAGAATCAATAATACCTATCATATTTAGTGGCAAGCCTGCATCTGTTACCGCAGTTATTCCATGTGCCAGCAGTTTTGTTTCTGCCAATTTTAATACCTGGCTCCATTCTTCCATACTTAAATCCGGTACTTGATCCGCTGCCCTATCTGCTGCTGCGTCAATCAGCAAGCCACTCAGTTGATCCGTTTGATCAAAGTGCAGGAGCTGCCCACCGTCTATTTGTGTATTCAAGTCGAAGCCCGCACGCTCTAAAACATTTCCACTCACCAGGGCCGCATGACCATCTACCCGCGACAGATAAATGAATTTATTTGGGTAGAGCGAATCAATTTCCCTGCGGGTCGGATAGTTGCCGCCCCAAAGGTTTTGATCCCATCCCCTTCCTCTGATCCATTTCTTTTCCGGGTATTTTTGAATGTAGGTGGCTATTCGTTCAAGACATTCGTCCCATGAATGACACCCTTTTAAATCAATTTCTGAAAGTCCGCGGGCATAGCCTGCAAAATGCGCATGCGCATCATGCCAGCCCGGATAGACATTTTTACCTTTTAAATCTATCTCCTGCCTCCCCTTGTATAATACCCTCAGGGAATCTTGCCCGCCTATTGCGAGAATTTTTCCATCATCTACAACTAAGCATGTGGCATCAATATTTCCCTGACCATAAGAATGGATGGACCCATTGAACAAAACCAGGTCTACATTATTCGGAGATTGACAAGAAAAAAAGAAGATTGAAAAAATGAAAAGGATACACGCCTTGCACATAACCCCAAATATAGGATTATCCGATAAGTGCTCCCATTGGAATAAATCAGATAAAGAGGTGGAAGTCCGAATTAGAACCCGGCTTTCCTGATTTTTTAAAGAGAGACGTAAATAACCTGCTAAAAAAGTTTCTCATACCTACTTATTAGAACCAATTACCCGGCCTTTTGTTGCATGAGCTTCTGATAAAATTTAAAACTTTTTCGATAAATGGCTCCTGGTATTATGAAATGAGCACGTCAGACTGCATACTATTCAATTTTTTATAGATACCATTCTCCCTGGTAATCAATTGCTCATGTGTCCCGCTTTCGTGAATTTCTCCATCCTGGAGAACCAGTATATGGTCTGCGTTACGAATTGTACTGAGCCGGTGAGCGATAACCAAGGATGTTCTTCCCTTCATCAATTTTTCAAGAGCTTCCTGAACCAATGCCTCTGATTCTGAATCAAGTGACGAAGTCGCTTCATCCAAAATAAGAATAGATGGATCTTTCAATATGGCCCGTGCGATGGCAATTCTCTGCCTTTGCCCTCCACTGAGTTTAATACCGCGATCTCCTACTATGGCATCCAGACCTTCAGGAAATTGACTGATAAAATTCCAGGCGTTCGCTTTTTTGGCAGCCTCAATTATTTCCTCTTCACTAGCTTCCGGCTTTCCGTAAAGAATATTTTCCCGGATACTGCCACCAAATAAAACTACGTCCTGAGGTACGATAGCCATTTGGCTGCGCAGGTATGTCAGCGGGTATTCCCGAATGTCTTTACCATCAATCTTAATACTACCCGATTGCGGATCATAGAAGCGGAACAGCAAAGATGACAGAGTAGTTTTTCCCGAACCACTTTGTCCGACGAGTGCAATTTTTTCACCTGCCTTTGCCTCAAGAGAAACACCTTTCAAAACCGTCACTTCCGGACGTGAGGGATAGGCAAATTCAACTTTCTCAAACTGAAAACTACCGCGAAAACGTGGATAGGATTTGCGGCGATCGCCGTCCATATCAACCAATTCGGCATCTTCGTTTAAAAGTTCCAATACGCGATCGGTAGCGCCCAAAGTTTTCTGAATCTGATTATATTGTTCGGCAATTCCACCAATGGAACCCCCTACAAATACAGTGTATAGCATGAATTGAACCAGGTCGCCATATTCCATGAGTCCCTGTTGTTTGAGATAGGCACCATAAAATATCAGTGCGACAATTCCACCAAATAATCCAAAGATAATGAATGATGCAAAGGCCGCCCGCATGCGCCCAACCTGAATGGCTTTCTTTCTTACTTCACCGGTAGATTTTCCATAACGGAACACTTCGTAGTATTCATTGGCAAATGCCTTTACATTATGAATTCCTTGTAATGTTTCATCTACAATGGTATTGCTATCGGCTACCTGATCCTGCACTCCTTTGGATTTCTTGCGAACGAAATACCCAAAGATCACCGTCAATATTGCGAGAGGTGGGATTATTATCAACATAGCCAGAGCCAACTTTACGGAAGTGGTAAAGAGAAGAATGATTCCTCCGATGATGATAATTGTTTGCCTTAAAAATTCCGCAATGTTGGTGGTAAATGTGTCCTGAATCTGAGAAATATCTGCTGAAATCCGGCTGCTCAACTCCCCTGCTCTTCTTTGTGTCAGGTAGCTCATATTGAGCTTTATCATGTTTTCGTAAGTTGCCTTACGAATGGCTTCCAACATTCGTTCCGTAACATCCACAAATAAGTATATGCGGAAATAGGAAAAAACGGTTTGGGCCACAAATACGCCCAGAATAATCCAACCCCATTTTACCAACTGCGACCAGTCCGCATCTGCTGCTTTGAGAATCTCGCCAATCATTGTTGGGAATGCCAGCGCGGTAGCCCCGGTCCCCGCCAGGAAGAATAAACCCAGATAAAATTTCCATTTATTGCTGCCTATATAGGAGAAAAGTTGCAAGCCTTTCCGTATCGACTGTCGGGAAAGCTTTGCCCTCGGCATATCAACTTTTTCTGTTCTGTCTCTTCGTGCCATATTTCAGAAATGCTGATGCGAATATCCCACCATTCTTCAGGAGCATGAAAAATTGTCTTTAAAACACCTTGAATATGTCGGTGTATTGCAAATAAGCGCCAAAACAACCCACCCCTCCCTGAACATTACTATAGAGGCTGCTGGGTTGTGCGAAGGGATCCCCCGCATTCAGGGTTTCTAGTCCGAGATGATAGCGAAAATAATTTTCATCGCAGGTAATCAAACCAGCCAAAATATAGCGATGTCGGGTATTGGATCCTCCTCCTGAAACCTGTCCCAGTGAAGTTTGTATTTCTTCTCCATCTCTTCCAAAATCATTGTAATACGAGGTACTATATTGGTAGGAATGGCTTGTTAAATTGGATGCTGTAGAATCCTGTCGGTTGGAGTAAATCCGATAAAAATTCGATTGTCCCTGAATATCTTTCCAAACCATGGAAATATAAAAGGTAGTATCCGAATCTGTCTTGGAAGCATAGTGGCTCATAGAGAAACTCCGCACAGAAGAATCAGGCACGGTACAGGAGGCCGAAACGGGTGGGAGTCCGGCTGCGGACGCCCATACATAATACGTTTTCCCAGGAAGTATTTCTATGTTGGGGATCGCTTCTTCGTAAAATTCGCCAGATGCCGAAAGATTTAATTGACTGGTATCATTTCCGTTGGATATGTATACAATTCCATCGCCAATGAATAAAGGTTTATTGATGGTTGAGCCTCCGAATAAAGGCTGAACTTTTATCAAGGTTATCTGAATTGGCAAACCAGGAGATAAAAAGCCTGTTAAGGCAATTTTCGGGTTCGATTTAGGCAGCTGAATGTCCGCCGTTTTGTCGCAAGCCAGGCAGAACACAGAGCAGAATATGTAAAGAAATATTCTCATTAGAATTTGATGGTATATGAAACGGATGGAATGATTGGGAAATAGGACCTTTGCTGTAGGCTTGCGTTTCCCTGGCTGTCGGTACTGATGTAATAGTAAAACGGATTTTTTCTGTTATACAAATTATAGACGCTTATTTCCCAAATGCGTGACCAGGTACGCCTCTTTCTATGAAACTGTATTCCACAATCCAATCGGTGGTACGGACTCATTCGGTATTGATTCCTCAATCCATATTCCTGTATCTGACTACCAAGGATTGAATTATTGAAATCGGGTGAAGTCGGATTATGTTGTACGGCATAAAAACTGGCCACCGGAAGCGTAATAGCATTGCCTGTTCCGTATATCCATGTGGCATTTAACGTGATATTAGAGTTGATTTCCCAATTGCCTACCAGGGCCACACTATGCCGGCGGTCGTAGCGTGCAAAAAATTTCTGCCCTCTGTTGAGTTCATCAAACTGAAGGTAGGTCCAGGACAAGGTATAGGCTACCCATCCGGTAAAGGGTCCGGTTTTCTTTTGCAATAAAAATTCTCCTCCATAACTCCAACTCCGACCCTGGGTTACATTTTGCTCCCAATTAACTTTCGCCGGTTCATTGTTGGGGTTTACCTCAATAAAAGTGGCTCCTTCCTTATATCCAATTACACCAGTAGAGTATTTGTAATAGGCTTCGATACTCATCACCGACCTGAGTTTTCTAATCAATCTGCTATAGCCTCCCGCAATTTGTTGCGACTGTTGCGGACCGATATTCGGCGTACTTGGCACCCATAAATCTGTAGGCAAACCCACACCTGTATTCGTCAACAGATGAATGTATTGGTTCATCAAGGTATAAGCTATCTTGAAAGAGGAGATTTTATTGGGGTTATAGCAAAAAGAAAGTCTAGGCTCGGCGCGCACATAATTCTTTCCTGAACTGTTAAAATGACTGACGCGGAGACCATTTACAAAGGAAACGTGCCGATTCATCTGGTAATGATCCTCCAGATAAACAGCGGATTCCTGCGAGTTATAATGTTCCGATCCGGCTATCAGTCGTCCTCCCAATTCATTGTATTCATAATATCCGTGCGGTGTAAAATGATGGGACGTACTAATTAGTCCAAACTTCAGTTTTCGTTTTTGGGAATAGCTATAGTCAAAGTCGGCTTTCACACTAAAATCGCGAATTCCCGAGAATAGGCGTGCCTCGTATTTTTTAAAATCATAGGTCCCGGTTGAATTGACCCTCAGCTGATAATTACTCAGGATGAGCGAGGTATTCATGAATAATTTCTGATTGAAAACATGATTCCAGCGAAGGGTTGAAGTGATGTTTTCCCAATTGATGCCGGAGCCAGACGAATATTGACTATTTCCCTCCGATAAGCCATAACGGTCCCTGCCGGTATAAGCGCTTAGAAACAGCTTATCTTTATCGCTAAAAATATAATCGGCTTTTGCTGTGATATCGTAAAAGTAGAATGTCAGATTTTGTTGTCTGGACCGGAGGAAATTATTGAGGATCATGTCCCAATACATTCTCCTTCCTGAAATTAAAAACGAGCTCACGTTTTTCTTAATCGGACCCTCAAGGGTAAATTTAGAAGAGAGCAAACCAATCGTTCCCGTTCCGTGGTACGACTGTTTGTTTCCATCCTTCATGTGAATGTCCATCACCGACGACAGCCTTCCGCCGTAGCGGGCCGGAAATCCCCCTTTGGTGAGCTGGGCAGAACGAAGCGCATCGCCATTGAAGAGCGAAAAAAGGCCAAAAAGATGAAAGGCATTGTATACCGTTGCGTCATCCAAAATCACCAAATTTTGGTCGGCTCCCCCACCTCTTACGAACATATTGGCCTGGCCTTCGTTGCCAAACTGAACCCCTGGTAGGAGTTTGAACGCTTTGAACACATCTTTTTCTCCAAACAAGGCTGGTATTTTCGCAATTTCGGCAATTGGGACTTCCATCTTACTAATGGATTTCAATTCAGGTGTTGGTTCGCCTTTTTTTCCTTCCACCACCACCTCCTTTAGTTCTGCATTAGGGACAAGAACCATATTTAATTGAATATCCCGATCGAGAAGGATGAACTGCTCTCGTGTTTGATATCCCACATAGGATATCTGAAGGTGAAACGTATCCGATCTGAGTTTAATCGAATAAAAACCATAGGCATTGGTGGTAGTACCGAGATAAGAATTGGCCACGGCCAGATGCACTCCAAGCAAGGGTTCTCCGGATGTTGCTTCCCGAACAAATCCACTGATAGTAAATTCTTTTTCGGGATTCAGATGAAGGTCTTTTCTAAAGAGCAGCACCTGCATCCCATTTTCCTTAAAGTCAATAAAGGTATTGGCAAATATTTGCTGTAGTGCGTTGTAGAGTCGCACATTTCTCAGTTTAAGCTGAATCGGTTTATCAACCGGAATCACATCATCTGAATAGGAAAAACGCACCATTGATTGCGCTTCAATCTGATTCAATACGTCTCTAAGAGGGATACCATTCGCCGTGATATCCACCTTGGTTTGAAACGCCTGAGCGAAAAGGTAGCCCGTACCGCTACAGGCCATGAATAGCACAGCTATCAGATATTTGAGCATGAAACCTTCTGCATTAGCAGCCTTTGCCACGGATTACGTAACGGTCGCCAATGCGCTCGTAGTGTAATCCTGTGATCAAAGATAAGGTCTCCAGCACTTCTTCGATAGAGTTTCGATAAAATGTTGATGAGATATGGCAAGTAGCCATTTCCTGGTTCTCCAGGCTAATTTTCACGCCGTATGCGCGCGATACTTCTGTAATAACATCTTTGAGCGGTGCATCTTTAAACACCAATTTGCCTTCCAGCCAATCAAAATCCTGATCGTCTGAATTCACCATTTCCCAGGTGCCAGTGGCTTTGTTACTGATTCCTTTTTTCATCATCGGAACCATCATCACATCTTTTCCTGTGCCAGAATGGCTTACCATGTTTACTTTTCCGCTGCGTACAGCCACTTCCATCGGCTTACCTGGATAGGCATTGACGTTGAATGCAGTCCCCAAAACTTTTACATTGGCTTCAGTACCGTGGATAATAAGAGGGCGATTGGCATCCGGAATCACTTCGAAATAGGCTTCTCCTTCCAAAAAGATTTCTCTTTTGTCGGGGGCAAATTCTTGCGGATAGCGAAGAGTCGTCGCCGCATTCATTTTAACCAGGGTACCATCCGAAAGCTTCAGTTCTTTTTGTTCACCGGCTTCGGTAGCTGTTTGGGTCAGAATGGCGAATTTTTCCACTTCGTTTTCCCGGATTAAGAAGAAAGATATCATGGCAATAAGAATTAGGGAGGCAGCAGCAGCAATCCACCCGTACGGTATTTTTTTGGTATTGGACCGCAAATAAACAGGCATCACCGGATTTTTAGATTCTTCCTCGGTGAACCAATCTTTCTTGGCGGCGAGCCAGCTTTTTTCTGCTTTTAACCATTCATCCGAATGCGTTTCCAATAGGGAATCAAGCGTTTCCTTGTCGGAAGAACTCTCTTCTCCAGCCAGCCTTTTGGCCATCAATACATCGATATCGGGGCGTAGATCTGTCATGCTACACCATGAAGACGATTCATCCGCCTTTTACCCCCAATGCGTCATTAAAAATATTTGTAATTGGTTGAAAATCGGCAGCAAATAACAGGAATACCGCGGTCGCGCTCCAGCTTGCATTGCGGTCGTCCAAGCCCAAACGAAGCACCTTCAATGCGCGGCCCATATGGTTTTCGACTGTTTTTACCGAAATATTCAGCAACTCGGCTACTTCTTTGTATTTCATGCCTTCGAAGCGAACCAGAAGAAATACGGTTCTGCACTGCGGACTTAGCCTTTGAATCAATTCTTGAATATGCGTTCCCTGATCTTTGGCTTCCATCTTAGCCATCCCTTCCTGCTCATCAGCCATTTCTTCCACCTGATCCAGTTGGGAAGATGCCTTTCGTCTTTTTAGTTCATCCAGGCACCTGTTGCGCATCATACCAAAAAGATAGGCCCGGAGATTATCAATCTCCAATTCCGTTCTTTTCAGCCAAAGTTTCTCAAATACATCCTGAACCAAATCATCTCCAGCCTGCTCCTTGGGGAGGTAGCTTCGTGTTACCCCAATCAAAAGCGGATAATACCGGGAATAAAGCTGAGCAAACTCTTTGTTGTCGCCTTTCAATAAGCTGAGCTCATCCTTTGTTCCTGAATGACGTTTTTCCGGCATCACAACAAAAGTGCGTAATTACCATGAGCAATTTCCAGCTTTGCCTACATTTTATTCCACAAGACGGGTTGTCGAATTCCTCCAAATTGGTCATCTTCGTCGGAATGCGGAATCTGCGCTTATTATTCCTCGTCACGGTCCTCTTGTCGGCCATCAGCCCAAATTATGCCAAAGCAGATTTTTCTGTGAAGCAGTCGGGTGTTATCATGGCCGGGCATGCCCTAAAATTTTCCGTAACGGGAAGTGTTCAGCCAGACAGCATTCAATTTTATGGAGGCACGACGCATTTTAAATATGTACAACCCCTCCTTGGGGCATCCCTCCAGGGACCTCATCTAAAAGAAGGCTCCTCTTCAATTGATTATACATTATATAAAGATGGATCGCCATATGGCGGACATCTGGACCTCACCTTAATGCCAGGCTGGCTGAGTATCATCCCTCCATTGATTGCGATTCTGTTTGCAATTCTTTTCAAGGAAGTTATTAGCTCATTATTCCTCGGAATTTTCGCAGGTGTTCTTCTGCATTTACACTACAGTGCCAGCGGCACCCCTCTCCTCTCCGGTTTTTTCCTGAGTATTACCGATTACATTCTTCCGTCCATCGCCCATGAAGGACATATGAGCATCATACTCTTTTCCACTTTGATTGGTGGAATGGTAGCTGTCATCTCTAAAAATGGAGGTATGGCGGGTATGGTGCAACGTATCTCACGCTATGCAAGCACCCGTATTTCGGCCCAGTTGGCCACCTGGTCCCTGGGCATACTCATTTTTTTCGACGATTATGCCAATACCCTGGTTGTTGGAAATACCATGCGTCCGGTAACAGACAAACTTCGAATTTCCCGCGAAAAACTGGCCTATATAGTAGATGCAACAGCAGCTCCGGTGGCATCTGTGGCTTTTGTAACTACCTGGATTGGCGCGCAGTTGGGATATATTCAGGATGGAATATCCTCCATTTATGGTCTGGAAGGCAGTCCCTACAGTGTTTTCATTTCTTCATTGAAGTTCTCATTTTATCCTGTTTTCACTTTAGCATTCATCCTGATTCTGATTCTTTCTAAAAAGGACTTTGGCCCAATGTATCACGCAGAAAACCGGGTGTTACGAGATGAAGAAGCCGAAACAGATCTGGCTGAAAGCGAAGAAATAAAAGCTCTTGAACCCGATCCCAATGCACCAAAAAGAGCCTTCAACGCAATCATTCCTGTATTGGTGCTCATTTTTGGAACACTGGCGGGGCTTTGGGTAACCGGCTTCGACCCTTTGATCTGGACCGACCCGGAGAGAGGGTTTTGGTCGCGTGTATCGGGAATCATTGGGAATGCTGATTCGTATAAAGCCCTGTTATGGTCCTCACTCAGCGCACTTGGAACTGGAATTACTCTGAGTGTGGGTCAGCGAATTTTAAATCTGCAACAAAGTCTGTCTGTCATGTTCAAGGGTTTTGGCTTTATGCTGAATGCCGTGGTTATTCTATGTCTGGCATGGACGCTTTCCACATTGACGGAGAATTTAGACACTGCCCGTTACATTACCGGATTTTTACAGGATCTGAATGCAAGTCCCTTCCTTTTGCCTGCACTTACTTTCCTGCTTGCAGCTTTGGTTTCATTTTCCACCGGCTCTTCATGGAGCACCATGGCAATCCTTTACCCCATGATTCTTCCTGCCAGCTGGTTTTTATGTGCTTCTCAACAGTTCCCTGAAGTGGATACTTTAAACCTGTTCTACAATGTGGTGAGCTGTGTTCTGGCCGGCTCCGTGCTGGGCGACCATTGCAGTCCGATCAGCGACACGACCATTCTCAGCTCCCTGGCCACTTCCTGCAATCACCTGAGCCATGTACGCACTCAAATGCCTTATGCATTGCTTGTCGGGGCAATATCTGTGGTTATTGGCACTATACCCAGTTCTTTCGGAATCCATCCACTCGTCTTGTATCCACTTGGTTTCCTTGCGATTTACATGCTAATACGTATATTTGGTAAGCACACGATTTGAATCAGATGGATTCAAAAAATGATATCAAAAATAAACATTGGCTCGCTGAATGGAGCCAGGTGCGTAAAAGGGGGTTTTTAAGGTTTTGGATGATTTATGGATTGCTCTATTTCATTTTGACCTTTGCCGTTTTCATGACCCTTATTTATGTTTTCGATAATCCTATACCCGCATTGCAAGTTATCATTGGCAATAATCTGGGACAATATATTCTCTCCTCACTGGTTTTCGGATTACTTCTTTCTCTCCTCCGATGGATATTGAGTGAACTTCGATACCGCCGACTGGGCGCAAAATACCCCAATGCCACGCGGCATTTTTAACGCAAAGACGCTGTACTTGTTGGCTGACGCACAACGGAGGCGCGGTTGATTTTGCTCGCTCAAATTTTTTAACGCAAAGACGCTGTAATTGTTGGCTGACGCACGACGGAGGCGCGGTTGAGTTTGCTCGCTCAAATTTTTTAACGCAAAGACGCTGCAAATGTTGGCTGACGCACGACAGAGGCGCGGTTGAGTTGCTCGCTCAAATTTTTTAACGCAAAGACGCTGTAATTGTTGGCTGACGCACAACGGAGGCGCGGTTGAGTTTGCTCGCTCAAATTTTTTAACGCAAAGAAGCTGTACTTGTTGGCTGACGCACGACGGAGGCGCGGTTGAGTTTGCTCGCTCAAATTTTTTAACGCAAAGACGCTGCAAATGTTGGCTGACGCACGACGAAGGAGCGGTTGATTTTGAACAAAATTTTTATGACGCCGAGCGAAGCGCTTTGTTGATTCAGCGTAAAATCAACATTCAAAACATGATTTACCGAGCAATGTGTTAACAAAACGGACTCTACTACGATAAAATAATCAGGTGAAAGAAGCGAAGGAGTGCATTCGCCGGTATCCATTGTACGAAAAGTTTCAAAGAACCGTGCTTCCTCGAAATATTCTATAATCTCTAAATCCTCTAAACTTCAATTTGGACAGAAAGCGTTCCATGCTGACCTTTGCGGCGAATGAAGAAGTTTATTTTCGAAAATGTTCGAATTGAAAAGGCTGTAGCCGAAGGTCAATGCATTGCGCATGCAGATGGAAAGACCCTTTTTGTTTCTCATGCTGCTCCAGGCGACCTGGCTGATGTTCACGTGATCAAAAAGAAAAAGGGCAATCTTTTCGGGAAGATTATTCAATTGCATGAAGCAGGCCCAGAACGTATTGAGCCTGTTTGTGAACATTTCGGCGTTTGCGGTGGCTGTAAATGGCAGCATATCGGCTACCAAAACCAATTGGCATTTAAGGCAGCTCAGGTAAAAGAGAACTTTGAGCGGATCGGACATCTGGATTTTCCAGAGATGATGCCCATCAAAGGATCAGCAGATTCCTTTCACTACCGGAATAAGATGGACTTCGGGTTCACTAAACAACGCTATTTGCTGGAAGAGGAAATGGAAGTGGAAAATAAAGGCCCACTCGAAGGACTTGGTTTTCACGTCCCAGGGAAATTCGATAAAATTCTGGATATCCATACCTGTCATTTGATGGACGATCCGATGAATCAAATAAGGCGGTTTGGCAAACAACTGGCAATCGACATGGGACTTAGCTTCTATGATCTGCGCAACCATGGAGGCGTTATGCGTTCTTTTATCATCCGCAACTCAACACTTGGCGAATGGATGGTAATTGTGGCATTTGGCGAACCCAATGATGGCATTGAATCCTACCTTGAACAATTGAAAAATGCCTTTCCACAGATTACATCATTGATGTACGCAGTGAATACCAAGAAAAATGATACCCTGTATGACCAGGAAATCAAATGCTTTCATGGAAAGGATCATATTTTGGAGAAAATTGGCGATTTGACATTCAAAGTTGGACCAAAGAGTTTCTTCCAAACAAATAGCAGGCAGGCCGAAATACTTTATCAAACGGCTAAAGATTTTGCCGGACTTAGCGGAAATGAATTGGTGTACGATCTTTATACGGGAACCGGCAGCATTGCATTGTACTTAGCCAATCAGGCTAAAAGAGTTGTGGGTGTCGAATATGTAGAAATGGCAATTGAAGATGCCCGAATCAATGCAGAATATAATCAAATTGACAATGTGCAATTCTATGCCGGGGATATGAAAGACATCCTCAATGATGATTTCGTAGAATATGAAGGCAGGCCGGATGTGATCGTAACAGATCCGCCCAGAGCAGGCATGCACCCTGATGTGGTTAAAATGCTATTAAGATTGAAAGCTCCAAAGATTGTGTATGTGAGCTGCAATCCCTCTACCCAAGCCCGCGATCTGGCTATGATGGAAGAACTCTACGCCATTGAAAAAGTTCAGCCGGTAGATATGTTCCCGCATACCCATCATGTAGAAAATGTTGTTTTACTAACTTTGAAACATGCTGGATAAACAATGGGAAGCGCAGCTCGATCACCTGCGCGGTGAATTGATATTGATGAAGGCCTCTATTCGGGAAACTGCTCTTGAAATTATGCAGGAAGGTTATTCCAAATTCCCCATCTTTATTGCACATCAAGATGAAGTGAAGGTAGGAGAAGTTATTCTCGACAAGTCGGACATGGCCACCCTTTGGAGTATCAGCGCCTCCACCCTGGAAGAGTTCCAGGAAAAAAATCTCATCCCAGCCGAGAAGATTGATTTCTTCAAGGCCAACTACAAAAACCCAAAAGAACAAATATGCCTATTTGTGGTATATGGAGCGCAAGCGCATTTTGTCTTCATTCCTTATAAAAATGAACCTCACCACTCATGAGCCCGAAAGTTGTCGTTGCCATCCTGAATTACAATACCCGGGCGTTCCTGGAGAAATTCATTCCGGCCCTGAAACATACGGATTATCCCAACTTTGAAATTTTGGTGATTGACAATGCCAGCACAGATGACTCGCTTGACTTTCTGAAAAAATATCATCCGGAAATCCGGCAGGTGGCTTTGAACAGAAACTATGGGTTTGCCGGGGGCTATAATGAAGGACTGAAAAATATCGACGGGGACTATTACGTATTGCTCAATTCCGATGTGGAGGTTGTGCCCAATTGGCTGAATCCAGTGATACAACACATGGAATTAGAGCTGGATGTGGCGGCTTCCATGCCGAAGATTCTCAGCTACCGGGATGGACATCTTTTTGAGTATGCCGGTGCGGCGGGTGGTTTTATAGACCGCTTTGCATATCCCTTCTGTCGGGGCAGAATATTCGATGTTGTAGAAAAAGACAATAGCCAGTACAATTCCATTCGCGACGTCTTCTGGGCCAGCGGGGCAGCCATGGTGGTGCGCAGAAAAATCTGGGAAGAGTTAAAAGGACTGGATGCCGATTATTTCGCGCATATGGAGGAGATTGATCTTTGCTGGCGCATGAAAAACCGGGGTTATCGGGTAACCTGTGTGCCGGATGGCAAGGTCTATCATGTTGGCGGCGGAACCCTCACTCGTGAGAACCCGAAAAAAACACGACTCAATTTCCGCAACACACTCATCACCATGACCAAGAACATGGATGCGGGCGAGCTGCTTTGGAAGATGCCGGTAAAATTGGTTCTCGACGGGCTCGCTGGAATACTCTTTTTAAGTAAAGGGCAATGGAAAAATACCTGGGCCATTGTTCAAGCACATTTTCTTTTTTATTCTCGTTTGTCTTATTGGATTTCCAAACGCAAAGAAAGCCGTACCATGCATCATTCGAACAGAGTAGGAATGCTAAAAGGTTCGATTGTCTGGCAACATTTTATCCGCAGAAAAAACAGCTTTAAAGAAATTGAAAACGCAATTATCCATCTCTGATACCCAAGCTGAGATTTCCGCTTTCGGCGCCGAGTTGCAAAGCCTGATTGTTGGAGGTAAGGAGCGTATCTGGACGGCTGAAGAACAATGGTGGCCCAGGCATTCTCCTGTTTTATTCCCTCGGGTAGGCAAATCCAAAGGCAACCAGATTGAAGTGGATGGGAAAGCGTACCCAATGAACCAGCATGGATTTGCGCGGGATATGGCGTTCGAAAAAGTGGAATCGGCAGATTCGCACGCCCAGACCTACCGCCTCTACGACAGCGGCGAAACCCTGGCACGTTTTCCATTCCCCTTCGAATTAGAGCTCACCTACTCCTTGCTAAAAGATGGAATACATGTCCGCTACCAGGTGATTAACCCGGGAAACCGGCCCCTTCCATTTTCTTTGGGGGCACATCCTGGGTTTCTCCTTCCGGCAGGCGGTTTCAAAGAATTGAACATGCAGTTCTCAGAAGATGAGAACCTGGAAAGGCATTTATTGGAAGATGGACTTTTTAATGGCCAAACTGAATCCCTTGGTTCTGGTAAAATTCTGCCACTGAGCGTCGATCTTTTTAACAAAGACGCGATTGTACTCAAAGCACTGAACAGTCGAAAAGTTGAATTAATTGGCCCGGATATTCATCTTGAAATGCAATTTGGAGGCTTTGAGGATTTTGGGATTTGGACCAAGAAATCCTGTGAAACCTTTTTATGCCTCGAACCCTGGTATGGCTACGCTGACTCAACAGATGAGAGCGAAAGAGAAGGGCTGCATTTGCTGGAACCCGGCAAAACGTTCGAAGCCTTTTGGCAAGTTCGATTTATGGATTCTGCTCTTGCTTAAACAGACGGAACATGCCAAGAGCATCCTTTTGAGCCTCGGTGCATTCATGAAACCCTTGCTATCAGTTCACGAAATAAAACACTCAGACGCGGTTGGGCATCTGCCGCGGCTTGCAAAAGCTCGTCTATATTGGCCGGTTTCAGTTTGGGCGGATAACATAAATCACTAATCACCGAGCAGGCAAAAACAGGAATATTCATGTGGCGCGCAACTATGACCTCCGGCACAGTCGACATACCTACTGCATCTGCCCCAATAGCGGATAAATAGCGGTATTCCGCACGAGTTTCCAAATTCGGCCCAGCTACACTGGCGTAAACGCCCTCGTGCATGCGGAAACCTTTTTCTTTTCCGATTTGCAAAGCTAAATCTATCCAGGACCTTTTATAAGGCTCGAACATGTCGGGCCATCTGGGCCCCAGTTCATCTGTATTTTTTCCAGTTAATGGATTCTCGGGCTGAAGATTGATATGGTCTTCAATCACCATCAAATCAGCCAATTCAAAAGAGGAGTTAATACCGCCTGCAATATTGGAAATGAAGAGATTTTGAATTCCCAACATCTTCATGACCCGCACCGGATAGGTCACTTGTTTCATGGAATAACCTTCGTAATAATGGAAGCGTCCTTGCATGACCACTACTTTTTTCCCTTCCATTATTCCAAATATCAATTTCCCTTTATGCGTCTCAACGGTGCTTAACGGGAAATGAGGAATGTCTTTGTATTCTAAAGTCGTTTCAATCTGCACATGATTGACCAGGTCGCCCAATCCTGTTCCGAGGATAATTCCTGCATCCGGAATCATCTCCGTTTGAGTTCGGATGAAGGCGATGGATTCTTCCAGTTCTCTTAACATTATGCTCCGAATATCCTGATTTTCCAGCAAGATTCGACAAAGGATTTCCCGCAAAGGCAACTCCGGAACATTTAACAGAGTCATTTCTATGATATATCTCTCTGCCATGAAAAAGTTAACTCTCGTCTTTCTCCTTACAGCCTTGTTAACCGAGGCAAAGGCTCAATTTTCGGACAGTCTTTTCACAATTAGTCAGCATAATTCCTATTCAGTGCTAAAATGTGGCATCCTCAATACCCAATCTAAAACTTATTTCATTGGAAATGACATTCCATCCAACGCTATATATTCTGGTTTGTATTGTTATGACATGAATAACAATCGGGTATTTCACGCAAGTCCAACAACCATTTTTATTTTTGATCCAAATACGAGAAAAGTAATCGACACTATTGCCAGTTCAATCTCCGTCCAATCCCTTGAATTTGACCAAATCAATAATAAATTGATTGCCTTTCACCGCAATCAACTAACCATGGAAATTCTGGCCGTTGACCCCAGCACGAAAACTATTCAGTTGCTATCTACGCAAAACACCATCACTCAGACTCAAGGAAAGTCTACGATGGACTTACTTAATTCAATCATCTATATCAAAACTAATTTGGGCATAACAGCCATCGATGCGACCAATGGTGCTATTCTGAAAAACATCCCGGATACCAAAAATATTCAGGCAATGGAATTTCATTCTATTTCTAAAAAACTATACGGGTTATACTGGGATGGCAAGCAGGAGGTACTAACGGAAGTAGATCCTCAATCGAATAAATACAATGACATTGGGGTTTTGAATGGTGTCGATTGGATTACATCACTTCATACCCTGAATATTGGAGAATCTCGCATGGCAATTTTGACCAATTTGGGTGTCACGCTTATTCATTTACCCAATGCAAAAATTGTTGACACGATAGGAGTACAGAGTTTTAAAAACATGGATGTATTCTCAGCACTGGAATATCTAAATTCTGCTTCCATCATCTCAAATTACAAAGGAAGCAAATCAGGAAATACCGGATATGCCTATCCAAATCCCGCCAACAAATCACTCAAAATAGGAGGTATAGCCACCGGGGTAAATTATGACCTCGTGAATTACCAGGGAATCGTGTGCAAAAAAGGAATTGTAGATGAAGATGGGCTCGACGTTTCCACTTTGCCCAGTGGTATTTATTTTATTCGATTTGAAGGCGGCTGTCTCATCCGCTTCACGAAAACAGATACCAATTAATTTTGCAAGGACAGTATTGCAAGGCGGTATGAGTCCATTCCAAATCCCATGACAGAACCTTTGCATGAACGGGCAATCTGGTCGACATGGCGAAATTCTTCGCGTGCGAGGATATTTGATAGGTGCACTTCAATCACCGGAGTTTCAATGGAAGCAATAGCATCGCCAATAGCCACGGAGGTATGGGTATATCCTCCGGCATTAAGCACAATGCCATCCGTGGTAAATCCCCACTCATGCAATTTATTGATGAGCTCTCCTTCCACATTACTTTGATAATAGCGGAGTTCCAAATCAGGAAAATCTATTTTCAATTTTTCCAAATAGATCTCAAAAGATTCATCTCCATAAATGCCTGGTTCCCGCTTGCCCAGCAGGTTTAGATTAGGCCCATTGATGATTCCAATCCGCTTCATGACCCAAAGATACATTCGGGCATCCATTTTGCGTTGATTTTGCTGTGCATACATTCTTTCCTTGGGATAATGATTTATTAACTTTGCACACGCAATCATCATGAGTGATCCGATCAAACACGAATGCGGTATCGCATTCATCCGGCTTAAAAAGCCGCTCGACTATTATCTGGAGAAGTATAACAGTGCTTTTTACGGGATTAAAAAAATGAACCTGCTGATGATGAAGCAGGTTAATCGCGGACAAGATGGTGCCGGGGTAGCAACAATCAAACTGGATGTAGATCCGGGGAAACGCTATATAAGCCGCACCCGTTCCAATTCTGACAATCCCATTGCCAGTGTATTTAAGGACATTCATAAACATTTCAATGAGCTGAGCGAAGGGCAGAGAAAAGATATTCCTTACCTTAAAAATGAGGTACCTTTTGTCGGAGAGTTAATTCTCGGCCATCTGCGTTATGGCACCTATGCGAAAAACACCATTGAAAATTGCCATCCTTTTCTTCGTCAGAACAACTGGCAGAACAGAAACCTGGTACTTGCCGGTAATTTTAACCTGACCAATGTAGACGAGCTATTTCGTCAGCTGCTGGAAATTGGCCAGCATCCAAAAGAGAAATCCGACTCCGTCCTGATGATGGAAAAAATCGGTCATTTTCTGGATGATGAAAACCAACAACTGTTTGATGAATACAATAACCTGGGTTATTCAAATGCAGAGATAAGCCAGCTGATTGCTTCCAATCTGGATTTGGTTCGTATTCTGAAAAAATCATTTAAAAACATCGATGGCGGATATGCCATGGTGGGCATGATTGGACAGGGAGATGCCTTTATTCTTCGCGATCCTGCAGGAATCCGTCCCGCTTTTTATTATGAAGATGATGAAGTGGTTGTTGTAACCAGCGAACGTCCGGCCATTCAGACCGCTTTCAATGTTTCTGTCGATAAGATTAAAGAAATTCAACCAGGAAATGCACTGATTGTGAAGAAAGACGGAACAGTGAGCGAGGAAAATATACTGACTCCTACCGAACGTTTGAGCTGTTCCTTTGAGCGCATCTATTTCTCCAGAGGAAATGATGCGGACATTTACAATGAGCGAAAAGAGCTTGGAAGATTGATATCAAATCGTCTTCGGGAACGAATTGAAAACGATTTTGAGAACACGGTATTTTCCTATATCCCGAACACAGCCTCTACTTCCTTTTATGGGATGATAGATGGATTGCAGGATTACCTGAACGAATACAAAAAAGAACAAATTCTGAAGAACGGCTCCACCATGAGCGAAGCCGAACTGGAACATATCCTGTCGCTGCGTCCGAGAAGAGAAAAAATAGCGATCAAAGATGTGAAGCTGCGTACTTTCATCACTGCAGATCAGCAACGCGACGATATGGTTGGACACGTATACGACGTCACCTATGGAATTATTCGTCCCGGTATTGATACGCTGGTGGTCATTGACGATTCCATTGTTCGCGGAACAACATTAAAGCTGAGTATCCTTCGTATCCTCGATCGCTTGAAACCGAAGAAGATTATCGTCATCTCATCCGCTCCGCAAATTCGTTACCCGGATTGCTACGGCATCGATATGAGCAAGATGAAAGACTTTGTTGCCTTTCAGGCTTTGTTGAAGCTATTGGAAGAAAATCATCTCGAAAACAAACTCGACGAAGCGTATGAAAATGCCAAGCTGGAATTATTGAAGCCTGAAAATGAAATGAGAAATGCCTTACAGGAAGTATATGCTCTGTTTAGCGAGGATCAAATATCCGCCAAGATTGCAGAAATTATCACGCCTGAGGATATCAATGCCGATGTAGAGATCCTTTACCAAACCATCGACGACTTGCACAAAGCGTGTCCAAACGATTTGGGCGACTGGTATTTCTCTGGCAACTATCCGACACCTGGAGGTTTCCGTGTAGTGAACAAAGCCTTCGTGAATTTCATGGAAGGGGTTCACGAGCGAGCGTATTAAGAGAGGGTAACAGGATCCCGTCGTAGATTCCCGAACTCAGACTACGAACTCGAACGCTATTGGCATCGAATAAATTTTTGACGTGGTGACGCAGAGGAATATAGGCTGACGCACGACAGAGGCGCGGTTGATTTGACTCGCTAATATTTTGACGCGGTGACGCAGAGGAATATAGGCTGACGCACGACGGAGGCGCGGTTGATTTTACTCGCTAATATTTTGACGCGGTGACGCAGAGGAATATAGGCTGACGCACGACGGAGGCGCGGTTGATTTTACTCGGAATAAGACGTGCCCATCTGAAGGAATTATAAGCTCCCGACCCGAAGGGGTTATCCAACCTCTGCCAAAATAAATATTTCAAAAACGTCCCTGTAGAGGTGGCCCTATATGTGGCTGCTATTTTTACCCTTTAAGGCAATAAACCGGATCAATTAAACAGCAATTTTTTCAGCTGCCCCGAATTCTCAATTTCCGGAAGCTCCTTCAATGCATAAACCCGCGCTCCGTTCCAGGCCGATTGATTCAGGTAATAGGTCTTATTATCCGGCGTATTAAGCAGAACAAATCCAAAACCATTGCTACTTACCATGGGTCTCTTGCCGCTCCAAAAATTAAAAGTGGCCCGAATACGGGTATCGCAAACGGTAATTCCTGACATTTTCAATTTGACACCGTTTTCATCCGTAAATCGAATTGCAACCGGTTTTGGATCTTTCATTCGTGCAATTTGATCACAGTTATATGTACCGAAACCCGGAATAGAAAGTTGCCGGTATTGTTTATTCAAAAAGATGGGGGTGGCCCATCCTCTGAACCACCGCATTCTCTCAACAAAGGATTTCTTTCTTTTTCGGATGATATTATCATGCACCTCCGCCTTTTTATCCGTGGCGTTCCGGATCCGCTTTAGAGCATAGGCAAAACGTACTTTTGCAAATGAACTTAATTGCAAAGCATTCCCGGAATGTACTTTAGCCTGGATTCTTGAAATCCCTCCCGCATCCTTTAATAAAAAAGTGCATTCTTCATCTCCGGGGCTATATTCAATGCGTACTTCATTGTATTTTCTGCCTCTGACATATTCTTTATAAAACAATCGAATATCCTCCAGTCCGTCAATAGAAAAGTTGAAATTCCTGAGTTGGTTCAGCTCCCGAAAAAATTCATTGCCATTTCCAATGGTATAAATTCGAAATCTAAGATCGCGAATGGGTCGATGGTCTTCATCGTATCCTACAATTGCATTAAATGGACGTAATTTTATAAAATTACTGGAACGATAATTCAATGCGTACAAGGCTTTGCGCATTGTACGCTCGTAGGGACCATGAAACCATCTCCCTGGTTTCGCCTGAGATATGTCTCTGTTTTTGCCGGGGCTCAATAAAAAATGATATTTCGGATCATCAAATTTCTGAGCGAATAATATTGCGTCGAAATTGTACTCAATGTTCATGGTATCCAACACAATATCCAATATACTGACGGCAGGAGGAGCGGGGTAGTCGAATTTCCACTCACCAGCATCCTCATCAAATGTGTAGAAATTGTAGGCATCGCTGGTATCGCCAGTCGGCATGTCCAGATGCAGGGACTTTCCTTCCTTCACCGTTACTTCCTCTCCCGAATAAGTCCTTGCATCCAGACGAAACATGCCTGCTGTGCGAAAAGTCTCTGAACGCCCGGCCGAATCATATTTCATTGGAACGCCCGACAGAAATATATCCACCGGATCATTCAGAGCACAATACGATATTTTCACTGGCTTGGTAGGCGCACTTCCGTCCTTCATTACCAGCGCATCGGCTGGAATTCTCAGGTAGGCACCCGACTGCAATGAAACCAACTGTTCTTTATGAATATCTTCTGGCGTCAAAATGACCGACGACGCCGGGGGAAGTACTCCCGGAACAGGAGGCTTAATATTTTTTACCTCTTTGAATTCCGGAATGGATTCCCAGTTTTGAATATCATCCAGCACCTTTGAATCAGACTTCTTGGTATGTGAAACTGGATAGGCACATGCTTCTTTCGTTTCAATCTCCAAAGGAGTTATCTTCTCATACTGAACGAAGCGTTCACTCTCCGATGGAAGATTTTGATCATCGCTAAGAAAGCTTTTCCAATCCGTATTTTCAGATGAGACATTCTCCAGACTTGGAGCTTGAGGGGCCGCTTCTTCCTTGTCGAAAATTAGGACAACAGATGCAAGGCCGGCCAACAGAAAGAAATAGATGACACGTCGCATAGGAATTCTTTTTTCCTATAACGAAGCAAAGCCGCAAAGTTACAGGTCTCTGTTTTTGGCGATATGACTCCGTCGCAAAACAAAGTTTTTTCCCAGGTAAACCCGGCGAACCATTTCATCGTCTGCGAGCTCCTCAGGCGTGCCGGCCTTAAGTAATTTACCTTCAAAAAGCAGGTAGGCCCGGTCAGTAATTCCCAGGGTTTCATCCACATTGTGATCAGTAATCAAAACCCCAATATTTCTTTCCTTGAGTTTATAGATGATACCCTGAATATCTTCTACGGCAATGGGGTCCACACCAGCAAAAGGTTCATCCAGGAGAATAAATTTCGGATCAGTAGCCAAGGCCCGGGCTATTTCCGTTCTTCTCCTTTCTCCCCCTGAAAGAACACTGCCCATATTTCTCCGCACCTTCTCCAAACTAAACTCATCTATGAGGCTCTCGAGCTTTTCCTTTTGTTCTGCTCTGGACAGTGAAGTCATTTCCAAAACTGCAGCAATATTGTCTTCCACCGTCATCCTCCGAAATACGGAAGCTTCCTGAGGCAGGTATCCGATACCAATCTTCGCCCGCCGGTACATTGGTAAGCGTGTTATATTGTCATTATCCAGAAAGATTTTCCCCTCATCGGGACTCACCAAACCAACAGTCATATAAAATGTGGTGGTCTTTCCTGCACCGTTAGGCCCCAGTAACCCGACAATTTCTCCCTGATCCACAAAGATGGATACATCGTTCACCACTTTTCTTTTGCGGTATTCCTTTACCAGATTCTCGGTCCTTAGTTTCATGCTGTACTCAATTTCATATCGACGATACGCATCTGCATTCTTTCTTTTCCGTTAAACTCGGTCCAATCGATATGGTAGCAAATATCAAAAAGTTTGCCCTGCTTTACCTCATGGTAATGCCTGGATTGAAAAAAGGCCATCGCGCCCAAAACTCCCTCTGCCCCATAAAAGTTCATTGAAAGATGTTCTCCGTAGTCTTTGGCCATGCCCGTATCACGCACACCCCGACTCATAAATATCGGGTTCATATTGCCGGGACCGAAGGGCTCCATCTGTATCATCTTTTTTACAAAAGGAATCGAGATGGACTTAATATCCAGTTCCAAATCGTACTGAATCTCCGGTTGGAGGCATTCAGCAGGAATCGTTTTTGATACTACTTGCTCAAAGGCATCTATAAATCCCTGCACCTGATCTTTCAGAAGAGTCAATCCTGCCGCATGGGTATGCCCCCCAAATTGCAGAAGGTGATCCGAGCAGGCGTCAATTGCCTCATGAATATCAAACCCTTCCACAGAGCGTGCTGAGCCGGCCACTTTATCCCCGGAATCAGTTAGCACAATCGTTGGCTTATAAAACTCCTCAACCAAACGGGAAGCCACGATTCCGATGACTCCTTTGTTCCATCCCGGACTGTAAACTACCGTCGACCGGCGTTTTGAATAGTCGGGGAGACTGGAGTATTGCGCTATGGCTTCTTTCGTTGTGGCCACCTCCAAATCTTTCCGATTGTCGTTTGTGAGATGAAGCTTGGAGGCAAATTCAGCGGCTTCTGCTTCATCTTTTTCCAATAAAAGATCCACTGCACCATAGGCATGTTCCAGGCGTCCTGCTGCATTGATACGTGGACCGGCATAAAACACCACATCAGAAATATCGTAGCGCGATTTGGGTTTATCTTTAAATGCTGTTTCCAAAAGCACCTTCAATCCCGGGACAGGATGACTGTTTAACTTCTGCATGCCCCACCAGGTAAGAATGCGATTCTCACCGCGCATTTCCACGATATCGCAAGCGATGCTTACTGCAAGAAGATCGAGGTATTGAAAAACCACTTCTTCATCCAGGTCTCTTACCAGACAAAGGGCTTGTGCCAGTTTAAATCCAACTCCACAGCCGCTTAGTTCTTTATATGGATAGGAGCAATCCGCACGCTTGGCATCCAAAACAGCTGCGGCAGGGGGCAATTCTGGTCCCGGATTATGGTGATCGCAGATGATAAAATCAATTCCATTTTCTTTTGCCAGTCCAACGAGCTCAACAGATTTCACTCCACAATCCAATGATATCATCAGAGTATATGCATGCTCCTTCGCATATTCAATCCCCAGAAGAGAAACGCCGTATCCTTCCTTGTTGCGATCGGGTATGTAATAAGAACAAGATGGATAGATAGATGATAGGAACGAATAAAAAAGGGTAACCGCAGTGGTTCCATCGACATCATAATCTCCATAGATCAGGATTTTCTCTCCTGTATCAATGGCCCGATTGATACGCTCAACGGCCGCATCCATATCTTTCATCAAAAAAGGATCATGAAGATCCTTTAGGGAAGGGCGGAAAAAGGTTCTGGCTTCATCAAAATCCTTTATTCCCCGTTGAATCAACAAGACAGCCAGCGCTTCACTGATTTTCAGCTGCTGGCATAATGATTCAATCTGCGCTTTATCCGGACTTTGCTTCGCTACCCACCTCTTCTCCATGGTGGCAAGTTACATTGCGGGAAGAAGAGATACCAACGTCACTTATAAGTTTGACAAAGGGATGACAAAAAGCTGTCAGCCGCCGGCTGACAGCTCATATTGACTAGTTCATTGAGTTAAATTTCTCCTCGAATGTTGTCCAGTCTTCGCTGGTAAAGAAGAAATTTGGCTGTGGCTGTTTCACATAGACTACTAAATGAGTGATTGCATTTCCCTGAATAAATCCATCTGCTTCAGTCAGGATTATTCCTTTTTTCGCATTGGCCGCAGCCTGGCGCTCCAAAGCTTCATTACTGGTTAATTTAAACGCTTTGTATTCCAGAGGTTTTTCGGTTTCATTAAAGAAAGCCACGTAGCTCCATTCGCCATCAATCTTCATCCGATCCACGTCCATTAGCTCGTATTTTTTGTTGCCTTTCTCCACAATTTCTTCCGACATTTTCGTCCAGTTTGCCTGTGTAAACACCTCCGATTTTTTGTCCATCTTCCAGTAAACACCGTAGTATACGTCTTCGCCCAGGTAACTGTAAAAATCAAAATCCATGATTTGCATGCCTTCTTTCTGTTTGGCCTTCCAGTCTTTTTCGAACTCTTCCCAGGAATTGAGCCGAACCAGTTCCCAATTGGTGGGATCTTTATCGTAAACCGCCACAACCTGAGGTCCTTCTTCTGTTTCTTTAATGGCAATGTCTCTTAATGCATTTCCGCTGCTTACCATTAACTCCACATCCGCCTGAAATTCATCGGTAGTTGTGTAATTTTTAAGGGTTTGTCCGCCCTTTCCCTTCATCCAAACCCCGCGGTAATAGGTTTTTCCTTTTTCTTCGTAGCATTCCACATCAACCAAAGCTTTGTTGGATGCCAGTGTTTTCCATGCAATTGTGGGCAGAACCAAAGCTATGCCGACAATCCAAGCGTAGTTTTTCATTTTTGTTTTCATAATAGTTTCCCAAAATACAAATTCATCCTCTTTTTACTTGTTTTCAAACAAAAAAGGGCACCCTTTCGGGTACCCTTTCGTCAAACCAAATCGTCTCCAATTTATGGAAGGATCTGAATCTTAAGTATCTGACGGTTTGCATTGCTGTTAACCATCACATAATACATGCCCTGAGAAAGTTCAAGCTGAAAGTTTGCTATTTGCCTACCTGGCTGAACAGCTCCATCGTACACTACTTTTCCGGTCATATCCATTATTTTGATATCGGCAGATTGAGACAGTACCGCACCGAAATCCAAGGAGAACTGCCCTCTGGAGGGGTTCGGATAAATGTTGTATTTCGTCTCATTCACTTCATTTACAGAAGTCACGTTGTCTACCACATTCACTGTACGGCAAATCATTCCTGATTTGTTTCCTGAAGGGTCGGTTACCTGATAGCAGATGCTGTAAAGTCCTATCCAATTCGGATCAAGGTTGCTGGTAATCACCAGGCTATCCTGCAAGTCGGATTCGCTGTAGTAGTTATCATCTATACTTACACCAGGGTCGTTGAAGCCTTCCCAACGTTGTACTGAATTGACGGCAAAGCCATTCAAAGTCAATACAGGAGCAATACGATCCACTACCCTCACAACGCGAGTCAAAGTGGCTGAGGTATTTCCGTTGCAATCTGTGCTTGAATACGTCAGCATATAATCGCCCAACACCTTAATGTTTGGTTGTATATCTACGCTCCATTTCAATCCGGAACAGAAGTTATCCGTTACCTGAACACCCTGTTCATTGTAGCTGGTGAAAACATCCACCATCACAGTATCCGAGCCAATAAGGCTCAATACCGGAGCAGTTTTATCTTCAACAATTACCTCGCGGGTTAACATGGCCAAGTTGCCTGAGCCATCTTTTGCAGTATATGTAACGGTGTACACACCTTGTTTATCCAATTGAATGGTTGAGCTATCCACCTGAACATTTATCAGGGTGTAGTAGTTGTCGCTCACGGTATAACCCGGATCGTTGAACGAACTAAACACTTCAACATGAAGCGGATTGTTGCCTAACAGATTCAATACCGGATTGATGTCATCGATCACGTTCACAATTCTAACCACCGAATCCTTGTTGCCAGCAGCATCTTCTACCGTGTAATAGTAGTAGTAGCTGCCAATGGTTGTCAGGTCGATGTTATCGCCAAACATGAGTTGTGGGGTGAGGTTCATTTGGAAGTAATCGCTGGCAGTTGCACCTGAATCAGTATAGCTTGTATTGACAGTTACGTTAATACTTGCATTGCCATTCAGCACAATCACTGGTTTGGTTACATCCGGAGTAACAATTACCACGCGTATTGCTTCAGTGGCAGCATTTCCGTCCAGGTCACTCACGTTGTAGCGAACCCAGTAAGAGCCAACCTGAGAAGTATCTACGTTGTTCACCACATTCATCAACGAGGTCAGGTCTCCATCGATATTGTCGGTTGCTATAGCACCCGCATCAACGTATGAATAGCCCTTTTCTACCCAGACGGTATCTTGTCCATGCAATTGAATTAGCGGCGCCATGTTGTCAACAACCACCAATACGGGATAGTCTTCAAACTCGCCCGTTGGGTTGATGCCACATGGACGGTTTACATCCTGACCATAACTTACCCCAACTCGTAAGGTAGTGTATCCAGCTGTTGCGCCAGAAGGAACAGCGATTTTGGTAGTATATACCATACTATAACCCGATGCTTGGCTTGCCACTTCTTCTCCTGCATCATTAAAGTCGCCATCGTTGTTCCAATCCACCCAGATTTTTCTGTTAATAGGATCGGTATTACTCAGGCGTTCAATGCTAATTTCAACGCTGTCTCTTAAAGCTATTTTTTCCGCAGGAAAATCATTCAGGTAGCTGCTGTATTTGTTTGTTCCAACTCCGCTGAAATTATCGATATGGCCAAATTTAACCCGGCTGATTGCCACGTCATTGCTAAGATTGCCCACTACCGGAGCACAGTAATCAAAGACGTCGATATAATCGACACGAATTAGGCTATCCGCTCCGATTGAGTTGCTTGACCACAGTTTCACCGTGTATTTTCCACTCTTAATGAAACTCACTTTCAATTCAGGTTGATCTAACGGAGTGAGAATATTCGCCGTATTTGATGGCGTTACGGTCCATTTCCATTTAGTTCCACCCTGATAACTGCTGTCGGAAAGGGTCACTGTAGTAAGAACCGGCACTTTGGTTCTGTCTGCAGTAAACCCAACAACAGGGGCAGAATTAGGAACATACACCTGAATATTTCTGGTCATGGTGTCTCCACCGGAACAACTGTGCACTTTGAGTGCAATTGGATAGGTACCGGATGCATTCCATTTATAGCGGTCAAAATCCTTATTTCCACCTTCTAATCCGATCTGTCCATTCGGGTAGTCGAAGTCCCAATCATAACTGAGTCCATCGCCTGTAGAGGTACTTTCAAATTTTACAACCTGATCGATGAAAATCGAATCTGGAACTGTAAAATCGGCCACAGGAGGCATCGCGTTCGGATCAGGTTCTGAGGTCCAATAGGCAATAAAACCAGCCGCTTGACCGGTTGGAGAAGTATTCCATTCCAGGTACATTTTTCCGGTGTTTGAAATGAGACCGTTCACACCTCCCGGCAATGTTGAATTACCAGTGAAAGTACCCAACAAGGTAGCGCTGTTATCCGTACCGGCATACACTTTAAGTTCATCATCTCCATCTGCCAAAGCCCATTGTGTGAAACGAAGGGTCACTTTACCGGCACAAGGCTCAATGCGGAAATTACAGCTGCTGTTCGCGGAATAATTTCCAACGGAACTTCCATCGTCGCTGATGCGACCTGAAGAATGAGAACTGGATGTTCCGGTGCACATTACCTGGTCATCGTTTACACTGATATAGGCATTTTTGCACAACTTATTACCTGCTCCGGCGCCGTTGTCTGTTTTCAGGCAGATACGGTAAGTTCCCGGACTGGTAAAGAATACACTTGGGTTGCTACTATAAGCATTACTGAATACTGCATCGGAACTTGGTTCGGCTGTCCATTCCCATTGGGTGGCACCGAAATGCGAAAGATCACTCAGGTCACTGGTTTCTGTAATATCCAATATCAATTTATTGGCTGTGAAGTCGGTTACCGGAGAGCTGGTAGGTGTCACAATACTTACCTGAATGCTGTCCAAATCACTTCCAGAACAGCTACGTGCCCGAAGTTTAACTTCGTAGGTGCCTGAATTGGCAAAAGTTTGTGTGAAGTTTAGTTCTGTGCTTTTTAACACATCATCTACATACCAGGTATAATCCCAAAGTAACCCAGGCAAGGGTTGGTATGCAGAATAGAAGGTAGTAGGAGAATTCAGATAGACACTATCGCTGCTGGCAATTCCCGCAGTTGGAGATGGATTTTGGTATTCGCTTTCATCTGCCCCAATGGTTGGAGCAATTTCACAGCGGAGGTCTCCATCGATGTCATCTGCGATATTGAGTGTTCTTTCTCCTCTGGGGAAAGGATTGGAATAATCGAGGTGGAAATCGGTTGCGCTCTGAAAATCCGGAGCCAATTCCTGAGAGTTAAGATTCAATGTCGGGAATGTTTGCAGCCAACTGTTGTAACTTGGAATTGCCGCATCGTGATAGATGAAACTTCCTCCGTTTCCAGAATAGATATTGTAATCCATATGCGTCTGACTACCACTTACGATGTACATTACATAACCCGTTGAGCTGGTATTCTTGTTCACAAAAATGTTATTGCGACAATCCAGGTTATTGGCATAAGCAAAGTAGTTACCACTGGCATATTGACTGACAATCGTGTTATGGTAGAAGTTTGCATCATACGTATAGTAGCAATAGACTGTGTAATAGTTATTGCTGGTAATCATGTTATTGTAGATCAGGCTTTTGAAAGAACCACTCATCAAATAGCGGTCGCAGTAGTATACATTCAAGCCGTAGTAGTTTGAGGTGATATTATTATTGCTTACGATATAATCGGAAGAATAGTACACGTACATTCCATAGGTAGTGGAATTCCGAAAATTAGAAATCGTGTTTCTGTCTGCTACGAGCTCATTCTGGTAATAGAATCTGATACCATAGTAATAGGTACCCGTAATGGATGAATTCTTCACTTTATTACCAAAGCTGTGTGCGCCGGAAGAACTGGTTCCGTAAAAAGATACACCGCCATATCCACCAGTGATAGTTACGCTATCCACGAGGGTGTAATTGGCCGCATCGCCTGCTGTAGTAACCGATGTTGAAGAACCAGATGCCGCAATACCCCAAACGTTGGAATTTGTGGAGGAAGTATTCATCTCAATATTTAGATTGATGAATTGGTTATGGTCTGCCTGGTTGGTCAGCAACACGCCAATACCGTTGGTGGAATTTTGTGCGCGAATAGTCATGTCTCGGAAGGTCACGTAATCGGTTCCGTTCATCAGAATATTTGCCCAATTAGCAGAGGAGCTTCCATTATTCGTCAGAATGGTTGAACCTTTTCCGGCACCCTGGAAGGTAATTGTATTGGTAGATGATGCGCCACTAATCGTTTGGAAATCGACACGTTCAGTAAAAGTACCAGATGCAACCTGAATCAAAACCGGGCCAGACACACCGCATTCAGACAATGCATAAGCGGCGTCTCCAAACGTTTTAAAGTTTGTTGCCGATGCGGACTGAGACGGATCAATGGTATACGTACCATTTAAAATATTGGCACAAGGCGTTCTGTATTGGAAAGGACCGGCCCAGGAAGAACTGTCACCGGTTGAACATATTTCTCTGACATAGAGGTAGTATGTTGTCCTTTCGTTCAGGTTATTCAGGTAAACACTGTCTGAACTTACGGTAGTGCCCGGACCCGTTGGTGTTCCAATGCTTGTTGAATTAACGTATGCCCAGGTATTGGATACCGAACCTCCATTCCATTCCAGGGTCGCATTGGTTGCATTCAGCGTACTGTATCGTAGTCCACCGGGAGCAGGTAAATTAACTTGTTTGGTTGCAATGGTTGTGTCGTTGTTATGGACGGTATCACTTCCACCATTCGGGTTCGATGTCCAAACTTTAATTAAATAGGAAGAGGATCCGAAATTATAGTTACCTATGGTCACTTGTCTGGTAGCCGAAGCACTTCCACCTATGGTATCGATGGTACTTCCAGCATAATAATAAACAGGTTGGAGCGATCCGTTGACAGACCAATTTACGTGAACACTATCCACGGTATTGGCACCAAAATTCTGAATGGTTGCCACCACATTGTGAATACCCGAACAGAATACTGTGGGGGAATCAATAGAGATCACACCCATATCATTGTGTGCACCTGTTTTTAAAGTAGTAATAATGACGCTTCCATCTCCATAGCCCACACTGGCCAAATTGCTTTGGTTCGTTCCTGCGTTATAGGAACCGCCGCCACCACCTTCGGGGTAACCCGTTGTGGTACTTCCGGCACCGCCGCCGCCACTATAGCCACCGCCGCCACCACCGCGTCTGTTATCCCAGCTGTTGGCACCACCGCCACCACCGAAACCACCTTCTCCACCATTGGAGGTCGCTTTACCTCCGGTTCCTCCATTCACGAAGGCCAATCCACCGTAGGGAGAAACTCCACCGTCGCCTGTGAGGCCGCCACCACCACCGGCAATACCGCCGTCAGCACCGCCGCTGCCATTGGAACCGCCGGAACCATTTGTAGGTCCATTTGCCGCAGTATTCCCGGAAGTGCCCGTACTGGCATCCGTTGTGCTCGTATAAGTTGAGGCCCAAGAACCACCGCCACCGCCGGCAATGATAATGGGAGTATTGTTCTTGTAGGTCACGAAAGAACCACCGCCACCACCGAATTGATTGGTGCCCGATCCTACGGGAGGTGCTCCTTTTTGACCTACCAATATTTTCAGTGTATCGCCCGCATGCAGAAGGAAATCTCCCGACATGTAGGCTCCCCGGCCGCCGTATGGCCCGTAACCCTGACCACCTGTTGTTTCGATCTTGTAGGTTCCCGTATTTGGTACTACCCAATACTGAATGCCGCTCAGTACAGTCACTTTCGCATCCAGAGTTGTACCAGAATAAGCAGAATTTACCTGGGATTGCGACGGACCATTTTGGCCGCTCGCACCCGCATTTGTAAAGGTGTACGTTTGTGCCAAGGCACCTCCGTATGCAAATAGCCCAATGGACAAAGCCACCAGGCCCTTCAAAACCGAAGAATTTCTCCTCCGGTTCAATTGAAATAGTAGATAATTTATTTTCATGGCTTGTAGAATTATAAATATAGAGACCTAGGTCATATATTCTATTTATTGAATCCTTTCAATGCACAAACAAGAATATTTTTTCCTAGTTACTATATCACACAATAATAATTCTGTTTCCAATAATTTAAGACAAACATTCTACTAATAGTCGATATATAGCGTTTTTTCGATGAATATAAGAGACTGATTTAATCGATATGAAAATTATGGATACCTATAATATGATTTTGAATTCGCCATATATAGTTAGTTATTTAACTAGCTATCTATAACTATTTTATGATAAAAAAACGCTAGAATTCCTGAAAATCAAACGGTATCAAAACGGAAGTTGATTAATTCCAACGGGGATCCATTGGATATCCGGCGAGACCTGCTTCTTCGCCGCCCAAACCTTTGATGCATTTTTCCCAAAGCTTATCCGGAGGAGTCAGGAAGATATCTTCTTCCAACGCCGGAGCTACCAGCCAGGCATGCTGTGCTATCTCATCCTCCAGCTGACCTGCTGCCCATCCGCTATAGCCCAGGAAGAACCGAATGGTTTCGCTGGTATAGGATTTTAAAGCCTTTTTGACAATTTCAAAATCACCACCCCAATACACTTCATTGCCAATTTCTGTGGCTCCCGGAATACCCGGACCCAGGCGATGTACATAATGCAAGGTATCTAATTCGACCGGTCCACCCTCATATAGAGGCAGTTTGATAGAGTCAAAACCATGGCCTAAATCCGACATATTAATTTGCAACGGACGGTTCAGGACAAAGCCCACGGAGCCTTCTTCATTATGTGCAGTCAGCAATACCACCGTCCGGGCAAAATTAGGATCCGCCAATGTTGGCTCCGACAATAAAAGTCTTCCCGCTTCGGGTTTATGTCGCGACCAGTCAATCATAGCTGCAAGTAAACAATTACTGTTTAAAGTGAAAATGAAATGCCGGGGCTTTTCACAAAAAAACCACGGCCAAGGCCGTGGTCTTCCCAAAGACATCTAACTGTCAAACTAATCTACATTGTCATGCAGAAAACTGTTGTTCTTTCTGATTTCAGGGCGTTTTTCCTCATCTTCAAAAAGAGAATAACGTGATATATTTTGCTCGGATGACGGTTTCACATCATCCATATCTACTTTTCTTCTCAGGTAGGCTGGCTGATTGTGTAATTCATTCACTCCATCCGGATCCTGGTAGGCATCATTCAATTGGCGCAATTGACGCATGCGGTCTTTAATCCGCTGAATGCGTTCGGCTTCCATCTCATCTTCTCCGGAATGTTCCTCCACCATTTTCTCCTTGCCCTCTGCTTCCGCTTCCGTACCATCGAACAAATCTTTTGGTGCTTCGCCTCTTTCCTCTTCTTCCTCCTTCTTCATATCGAGAGTGCCCACGACGGTTTGTTTTGTTTCAATCAGGGTGTTTTCTCTTGATTCAAATCCGGTGGCAATAATCGTCACAGACAGGCTTTTTCCAAGGTTCTCATCTTTGCAATAGCCCCATTTGAGATTGGCGGTACGCCCTGCCTGTTCCTGAAAGAACTCATTGATTTTGGTTGCCTCTTCCATTAGAATCTCTTCGGTGCCATAGGTGATATTCAAGAGAATATTTTTTGCTCCCCGAATTTGATTCTCATCCAGCAAGGGAGACTCAAGCGCCTGCTGTGCAGCCTTGATCGCGCGATCTTCTCCTTCGGCAATACCATTGCCCATAATGGCCACTCCGCTATCGGTCATAGCCGTTTTCACATCGGCAAAATCGACATTCATAATCCCTTTCAGGGTGATGATCTCAGCAATTCCCTTGGCTGCAATGGTCAACACATTATCCGCATTACTGAATGCATTGCTCAGGGAAAGATTTCCATACATTTCCTTGAGCTTGTCATTGGAGATGATGAGAATCGCATCCACACAGGAACGAATTTCTTCCAATCCCTGCGTTGCCTGTTCAATCCTTTTGTTTCCCTCGAATGCAAAGGGAGTAGTTACAATAGCCACTGTGAGAATTCCAAGTTCTTTAGCTGTTTGCGCCACTACCGGCGCGGCACCCGTTCCGGTACCTCCACCCAGTCCTGCGGTTACAAACAACATCTTGGTATTCACACCGAGGCGATCAATAATATCTTCAATGCTTTCCAAGGCTGCTTTCTTTCCGATTTCGGGTTCAGAGCCCGCGCCCAAACCTTCAGTGAGAGTATTGCCAATGGCAATTTTATTCGGAACAGGACTCAATTCCAGAGCCTGAGAATCCGTGTTGCACACAAAGAAATCCACCCCGGCAATTCCCTGGCGGAACATGTGATTCACGGCGTTACTTCCTCCGCCTCCTACACCAATCACTTTGATGATGGAGCTGCGGTCCTTTGGAAGATCTACGACAAATTTGGGTTCTTTGTTCAACATAATTTTTTTTTAAAAGTCCTCAAAATCAGTATCGCTACGGAGCCAGTCCTGCACCATAAACTTGATTTTATTGAGGAAGTTCTTGTTTTCTTTATCCATGGTTTCTTCGAGGGTTTCCTGACGTGTATCCCTCCCCGTTCTCATCTTACCATTTTCCTGAGAGGCAACTTGTTCATCAGGAGCCTTCAATCCTTTTATCAAAAGGCCAATGGATGTGGCATACATCGGGCTTTTCACCTCTTCCACCATGCCTTTGGCAAGGTGTTCATTCGGGTAACCAATACGGGCATCCAGGCCGGTAATGTATTCAACCAAATGGGTGATATGTTTCAACTGCGAGCCACCACCGGTAATCACGATGCCTCCAATGAGCTTTTTCTCGAGTCCGGAATTCTTAATCTCGCAATACACCAATTCAAAAATCTCTTCAACGCGGGCCTGAATGATTCGGGCCAGGTTGCGTACACCAATCTCCTTGGGTTCGCGTCCACGCAATCCTGGGATGGTGATGATTTCATTTGCCTTGGTTTCTTCTGCCAGCGCCGATCCGAATTTAATCTTCAGCAATTCTGCATGGTCACGCATCACATTGCACCCTTCTTTGATATCATCTGTAATGACATTACCTCCATAAGGAATTACAGCAGTATGACGGATAATTCCCTCATGGAAAATGGCAATATCTGTGGTACCACCACCTATATCAACGAGAACCACACCGGCTTCCATCTCTTCTTTGCTCAATACTGCCTCAGCAGAGGCCAGAGGTTCCAGGATGAGGCTCATGGATTCGAGACCACCCATGTTCACACACTTGTAAATATTCTTAGCTGCATTGATGGATGCTGTGATGATATGGAAATTACCTTCCAATCGCACACCACTCATACCTATTGGATCTTTTATCCCCGGCTCATTGTCCACCATGTATTCTTGTGGAAGAACGTGGATGATTGAATCTCCTGGCGCGATGGCCAGTTTATGCATATCGCTCTCGAGCTTGTTCAGGTCGAACTGATCAATCTCTTTATCCACATCGCTGCGAACGATGATTCCACGGTGTTGAAGGCTACGTATATGTTGTCCGGCAATTCCTACGTATACCTGACGGATATCGACCCCCGATTTCTCAGAAGCGTCTTCAACTGCCTTTTCAATGGCTTCAACCGTTTTGTTGATGTTACTCACCACACCACGGGAAACGCCATGAGAATCAGCTCTTCCCATTCCAAGCACATCTACTTTACCGAATTCGTTGTAGCGCCCAACGATGGCGCAAACCTTTGTGGTACCGATATCCAGTCCGACAACAATCTTTGAGTTATGCATAGTATTCAATTATACTTTTATTAATCGTGCATGTGGGCTCATTTTTCGCACACAACCTGTCCACTGTACTTTAAATTAATCACTTTATAAGTGGTCCAGCCCACGCGGTTCATCGCATGCTTATAGAACAAACGAAGATTATGGAGCTTTTCTTCCAGGTTGTTTGTGCTTCCTATCACAATTTTATGATTGCCCACCATTGGAATTAAGGTGAACTCTCCCTGCTTATCTACAACCACTTCATCTATCTGCCTGCGCCACAAATCGTTTTCTGACAAGGCGTTTATCAGCCGATACGCATCGGCAAGCACGGCCGTTTTTATACTGTCATTTCCGTCGTAATTTTCTTTTACCACACCACGAAGTACAACTACCCTTGCACTGTATTTAGGCGACAAAGGCATCTTTTTCCCTTCCTTATCCACATAATATCCTTTGCTGTTTTGCCGAAAAACCCGAAATAAGGGCTGCCTTTGTTCTACTTCGATGCTTAGTGTTCCATCCATCTCGGTATATACTTCCGCGTTGCGGATAAAAGGACTTAGCTCCAGAGTTTGCTCCAGCTCTCCTACCCGGAAAGTGGATAAGGGCTTGCCTTGCATCGAGGCAACATTGCCATCTCCGGTAATCATTTTGGCCACATCATCCCAACCTGTGAACAGAAGCTCATAATCCGGCTTCATCTCAATATTCACATTGCTGCATAATGTGTTCTCCTGTTCATTTCGAGCCATACCCAAAACGACCACAACAAACAGGATGAGTGTCGTCCAAACGGCGGTGTTCACTATTTTCTTTATCGAATATCCTTTCCATTTCATACCAGTACCTCCTTCAATTGCGGAACAATACGGTCGATATCTCCGGCTCCAAGTGTCAAAAGCAAGGGTGGTTGTTTGCGCTTTACATAATCAACCACCTCTTGCGAACTCAAAACAGTCTTTTCATTGCAGGAAATCAGGCGCAACAAGGCCTGAGAATTCACTCCTTCAATTGGCTTTTCTCTGGCCGGATAAATGGGCATCAGGATGCAGATGTCCAGCAAACTCAAACTGGCAGCAAATGCATCCATAAAATCGCGTGTACGGGTAAACAGATGCGGTTGGAATACCCCTGTAATCTTTTGATCCGGGTATAATTCCTTTACCGAACGAATACACGCTTTCAATTCTTCAGGATGATGTGCGTAATCATCGATGTACACATGCTCTTTCCTTTTCACCACATATTCGAAACGTCTTTTCACCCCTCTGAATGAAGCAAGGCCTCTCTTCAGGTCTGATTCCAAAACACCCATACTGAGTGCAATGGCTGAAGCGGCCACGGCATTTTCCATGTTATGCCTTCCGGGTAACCCCAGGCTAAGATTCGGGATGACTCCCGTCGAGGTAAACAGGTCAAAGGTGTAGGTGCCCCGAGCAATCTGTATATTTTGTGCTGTAAAATCGCTACTTAGCTCCACGGCATAAGTCAGTGATTTCGCATTGGTCTTTAAATTCAATCCCGCCTTCTGAACGAGTAAGCCATCTGGCGGTACTAATTGCGAAAAGGCTTCAAAGCCTTCCCGGAAAGCATCGGCCTCCCCATAAATATCCAAATGATCGGCATCCACAGAAGTGATAATGGCTTTGGTTGGCTGCAATTGAAGAAAGGAGCGATCAAATTCATCCGCTTCTACCACTACCGGAGCATTATCAGGATCTTTTGCCTGAATATAATTGACCCCATAATTGGTTGATATTCCACCAAGGAATGCCGTACAATCTACACCGCCTTCAATGAGGAGATGTGCCAATAATGTACTTGTGGTTGTTTTACCGTGAGTTCCTGCTACCGCCAGGGTAGTTCTTCCTTTGGTAATTTGTCCCAACACCGCCGCTCTTTTCAGGAGATCTGCCTTTTCCTTTTGGAGCCAAAGCAGCTGCTGGTGGTCTTTCGGTATTGCGGGTGTATATACCCACAACACTTCGTCGATCTTACAGGCGGAGATTGATGCTGGAATAGCTCCTACCGATTCGTCGTACACCACTTCAATTCCAATGGTCTGCAAATCTGTCAACAAGGGAGACGTTGTTTTGTCATAACCCGCAACCAAATACCCCAAAGCATGGTAATAGCGTGCGAGAGCGCTCATGCCGATGCCGCCAATACCCAAAAAATAGGCTGCTTTTATATTCTTCCCGCGATTCACAGAATAGCTTCTATTTCTTTTCTTATTCGTTCTGCCGCATTGGATATTCCCATGCGCATTACATTTTCACTGAGATTTTTTTTCAGTTCTTCTTTCTTCAGTAGAGTTAATGCCTCATCTACCAGAATTACAGATGCTTCCTGATCTTTCACCAGCAAGGCAGCTCCTGCCTTTACCAATACATTTGCATTTTTAGATTGATGATCTTCCGCCACATTGGGAGATGGAACCAGAATGCATGGCTTGCCCACCAGGCATAATTCTGAGATTGACAAGGCCCCTGCCCGGGAAATAATTACATCAGCAGCAGCATAAGCCAGATCCATTCGTTGGATGAAAGGCACTGCATGGATGCCGTCTCCCGACAAATCAGCCGCTTTATTCGCATAGGCTTTCCCTGTTTGCCAAAGCAATTGAACATTGGAGTCCCGGAAGCGATTGATATGTTCCGATAATGCAAGATTGATGCTCCGCGCACCCAAACTTCCTCCGATCGAAAGCACTACCGCCTGCTCTTCATTCAAACCAAAAAAGGTACAGGCCTCCTCTTTTTTCCCCTTCCAATCCACCATTTCTGCGCGTACAGGATTGCCCGTGTGTACCAGTTTCTCTGCGGGGAAATATGCCTCCATCCCGCTATAGGCCACACAAATTTTCTTTGCACCGCGAGCAAGCAATTTATTGGTCAGTCCAGCATAGGAATTCTGTTCCTGGATCAAGGTAGGTATGCCTTTTCTCTGAGCTGCAAACAGCAACGGTCCGCTTGCAAAGCCTCCCACGCCAATTGCCACCTGCGGCTGAAATCTTTTCAGTATGGCAGCCGCCTGACGGTAGCTCTTTATTACTTTGAAAGGCAACAAAAAATTCTTGAGATCAAATTTACGCTGCAAACCAGCAATATCCAGCCCCTCAATTTCGTAACCTGCTTCAGGCACCCGTGTCATCTCCATTCTCCCTTTGGCGCCGACAAACAGAATTTTACAGTCAGGGTATTCCTGCCTGATTTCATTTGCAATGGCCACGGCCGGGAATATATGCCCACCCGTTCCGCCTCCGGAAATAATGACTTTATGCAATGACATGATTCCCTCCTTTCTCCAATACCGGCTCTTCCTCGCTTTCATCGCCATCTGGCTCAATATTCCTGCTCACACTAAGGATGATTCCGATGGCCACGCTGGTAAATAAGGTCGAGGTACCTCCCATACTGATTAATGGAAGCGCCAGACCGGTAACCGGGAAAATATTGACCGCAACGGCCATATTGATAAGTGCCTGAATGACCAGGCTGAAACTTAAACCCACCGCTAACAGGGCGCCGAATGCTTTCGGACTTCGAATAACGATTCGAATCGATCGGTACAAAAGGGTGAGGTACAAACCAATCAGCAGGATGCCACCCCATAAACCATATTCCTCCAATATGATGGCAAAGATGAAATCAGAAAAAGACTCCGGCAGGAAATTCTTCTGCACGCTATTCCCCGGCCCTTTGCCCAACAGACCACCATTGGCAATGGCTATTTTCGCCTGCATGCTCTGATAATTCCCTCCGACATTCTCTTCGCCTCCCATAAAGTTTTCAATCCGCGCTTTCCAGGTGGCCAGACGGGCAACACTTTTAATGCTATCGTCGGGCATCTTTAAAACCAGGGTGGCTGCCAATATGAAAAAGACAACGCCGCTACCTACTACAGCCAGAATAAATTTCAACGGTATACGCCCCAGGAACATGAGCAATAAACAAGTTGAAAAGATGACAAGTGCAGTTGAGAGGTTGGCCGGTGCTATGAGCACACAAACAATCGAGATGGCCATCAGGAGAGGATAAAACGCCGAGCTGGCAATATGGATCGTATCCTGCCGCTTTGATAAGAAACGCGCCACATACATGATGAGCGCCAGCTTCGCCAAATCAGATGTTTGAAAGGTCAAACCAGTACCGGGAATGGCCATCCATCTTGCTGCATTATTAATTTCTACGCCAAAAAAGAGGGTGTAAATCAGCAGCGGAATGGAGATGTATAGGAGCAACTGCGAAATCCGCGAATAATAGCGGTAGTCCAGCAGGTGCGCCAGCCACATCAATCCCAGACCGATCAGAATAAACAGCAAGTGCTTAAAGAGATAAAATTCGGTATTGCCTCCCTTTTGTTTGAATGCAAGCGAGCCCGTTGAGCTGTATACCGCCAGCAATCCGAAAATGGAAAGCACAATGACCACTCCCCAAATGACGGGGTCACCCTTTATCCGTTTAAGCAGCCAATTCATCTTAGAGATTCTTTACATACTTTTTAAACTGACGGCCCCGGTCTTCGTAATTCTCAAATAGATCGAAGCTTGCACAGGCCGGAGATAGCAATACGGCTTCTTCCTTGTTTGCCATGTGATAGGCCACATTCACTGCTTCCTGCATGGAGGTTGTGTTCAGTATCATGTCCACGTCGCGGGAAAACGCTTCGTGAATCTTGCGGTTGTCAAGCCCAAGGCAAACGATGATGCGCACCTTGTCTTTTACCAGTTGTTTCAAAAGGTTGTAGTCGTTTCCTTTGTCTACTCCGCCAGCAATCCAAACAACCGGACGGTCCATGCTTTCCAATGCATACCAGGATGAATTAACATTGGTTGCTTTGGAGTCATTGATGAATTCAATTCCTTTAACCTTCCCTAATGATTCAAGCCGGTGTTCCACATTTTGAAAATCTGAAAGGCTTTCGCGAATTACTTCCTTGCGGATGTTGAACGCATTGGCAATGACGGCCGCCGCCATCGAATTGTAAGCATTATGCTTACCGCGTAAAGAGAGTTCCTGTATAGCCATTGTAAATTGGTTTTCTTCGTTGTCGTTCATTGTGATATGGATTTGTCCATCTTCCACCCAGGCACCAGGAATTTGATGCGGGCTATCGATGGTATAAGGGATTAATTTTGATTCAATAGAAAAATGACCGATCCATTCCATGGTCAGTGCGTCATCTCCACAATACACAAAGAGGTCGTTCGGACCCTGATTTTGCGTGATACGGAATTTGGATCGTATGTAATTCTCCAGTTTGTATTCATAGCGATCGAGGTGGTCCGGGGTGATATTGCACAATACCGCCGCATCAAAGCGGCACCGGTAACATCCATCCAACTGAAAGCTACTGAGCTCCAGCACATAGTAATCGCGTTTGTCCCGGGCTACTTGGCGCGCAAAGCTTTTACCAATATTGCCACCCAATCCTGCATTCAATCCGGCCTTTTCAAAAAGATGATAGATGAGGGATGTTGTCGTGGTTTTACCGTTGGTACCCGTAATGGCTATTAGCTTCGCGTCGGTATACCTTGAGGCAAATTCAATCTCAGAAATGACCGGTATGCCTAATTCATGCAGCTTTTTAATGAGGGGTGCTTTATCAGGAATTCCTGGACTTTTCACCACTTCATTGGCACTTAATATCAACTCTTCACTGTGCTTAGCTTCCTCCCAGGCTATGCCTTCTGCATCCAGCTCAGCTTTGTACTCTTCCTTGATTGAACCAAGATCAGAAACAAAGACTTCCCAGCCCTGAGCTTTCCCAAGGATGGCGGAACCTGTTCCGCTTTCTCCTGCACCTAATATGACAAGTCTTTTGTTCACTAGCGGAGTTTGAGGGTGATTACTGTCAGTATGGCCAGGAAGATTCCTATAATCCAGAAGCGGGTAACAATTTTCGCTTCATGGTAACCTTTCTTCTGGTAATGATGATGAAGTGGCGACATCAGGAAAATCCTGCGTCCTTCTCCATATTTCCTTTTTGTGTATTTGAAATAGCTCACCTGCATCATTACACTGAGGTTCTCCACCAGGAAGATTCCGCAGAGGATTGGAATCAGCAATTCCTTGCGGGTCATGATGGCCAGTGTGGCTATGATGCCTCCCAAAGCCAATGAGCCAGTGTCGCCCATGAAAATTTGAGCCGGATAGGAATTATACCATAGGAAGCCAATGCAAGCCCCGACAAATGCTCCGGAAAAGACCACGAGCTCTCCCAAATTCGGGATATACATAATGTTGAGGTAGTTGGAGAACAGGATGTTACCCGACAGGTAAGCAAAGATTCCCAGGGTCAGTCCCATAATTCCGGAAGTACCCGCAGCCAAGCCATCGATCCCGTCGGTAATATTGGCGCCATTCGAAACGGCTGTGATAATGAAAGTCACCACCAATACGTAAAGCAACCAGTTCAGTTTACCGTCTGTATCACCGATGGCGCGCGTAATATTGCCATAGTCAAATTCATTCTCTTTGATAAAAGGAATGGTGGTCGAAAGCGACTTCAGATCCTGATAAAAAAGGGTATCGCCGGTATGATCGATGAAGCGACCTACTTCGCCCTTTTTGGTATCAAAGCTGTAATCGTTCTCATGAATCGCTGTACCAGCAAGGCTCTGCGCCTCCTCAACAGATAAATAATTGCGGAGACGTACATTCTCATTGAAAAACAGGGTACTTCCAACAATGATACCGAGGCCTACCTGACCCAGGATCTTAAACCGACCGGCAAGGCCCTGTTTGTCCTTTTTAAATACTTTGATATAATCATCTAAAAATCCGATGAGGCCCAGCCAGAGGGTGGAAATGATCATCAGGATGATGTAGATATTTTCCAGGCGGGCAAATAACAAGGTAGGAATCAGGATGGCAGATAAGATGATAATACCACCCATGGTTGGGGTTCCTTTTTTCTGTTTCTCACCATCCAGGCCGAGGTCGCGTATTTCATCCGCTACCTGTTTGCCATGGAGCCATTCGATGAGCCTTTTGCCCATCAGCATGGAAATTATAAGCGACAGAATAATGGCTGCTGCCGTCCGGAAGGAAATGTATTGAAAAACCCCGGCCCCTGCGAGGTTAAAATGTTTGTCCAGGTATTGGAAGAGATAGTACAGCATGGCCTTAGGTGTTTAGTTTTTCTATCGTCTCTTTTAAAATCGCTTTATCGTCGAAGGGGAATCGCTCCCCCTTAATTTCCTGGTAGGTCTCATGGCCCTTGCCGGCCACGAGGATGATGTCGCCCTTTTGTGCGAAGCGTGCCGCCGCCTTGATTGCTTCTTTGCGATCGCTGATTCGCATGGTCTTTTTGTATTGGTTGGGAGAAACTCCTGCCTCCATCTGGTTTAATATTTCTTCCGGGTCTTCACTGCGCGGATTGTCTGAAGTGAAGATGACCTGATCGCTTAATCTGGCAGCGATATCGGCCATGATGGGTCTTTTAGCCGTATCCCGATTTCCTCCGCATCCTACTACCGTAATCAAGGTTTCATTTCGTGTTCGAATGGCATTGATTACCTCCAACACATTTTTCAAGGCATCCGGCGTATGGGCATAATCCACAATTCCCACTACTCCATGGACCGAGATGGAATCGATGCGTCCGGCAACAGAACCCAATTGGGTTAGATGATGGATGATTTCTTCTTCCTTCATTCCAAGTAAAAAGGCGGAACCATATACCGCCAGCAGGTTGTATGCATTGAAGCCACCGATCAGGCGGTACCAGGCTTCCGTGTCACCGATACGAAGGAGCATCCCATTGAAATCCTGTTCAACAATGCGGGCGCGGAAATCACTCATGCTGTTCAGGCTGTAAGTATATTTAGAAGCCCGCGAATTCTGTAGCATGTACATTCCGTTCTTATCGTCTTTATTTACCAGTGCGAAAGCATGACTGTCCAACTTGTCAAAGAATAACTTTTTCGCATCGCGGTAAGCGTCAAAGGTTTTATGGTAATCGAGATGATCATGTGTGAGATTGGTAAAGACCGCTCCGGTAAAATCCAGACCTGCAATTCGCCTTTGCTCAATCGCGTGCGAGCTGCATTCCATGAAACAGTAATCGCAGCCATCGGCCACCATATCGGCAAGCAAGGCATTCAAACTCACGGCATCGGGTGTCGTATGGGTAGCGGAAAGGACTTTATTGTGAATTCTGTTTCTAACTGTTGACAGCAGCCCGGCCCGGTAACCCATCCGGAGAAAGAGTTCATATAAAAGAGTGGCAACGGTTGTTTTGCCATTGGTACCTGTAATACCGACGAGTTTTAAATTCTTAGACGGATGCCCGTAAAAAGCAGAAGCCATTTGACCCAGCGCCTCATGCGTGTTCCTGACCTGAATCCAATTCACACCGTCATGGGTCGGTGTAGTTTCTGCAACGATAGTAGTGGCACCGGCCTCAATCACCTGAGCGATGAACTGATGTCCGTCTGCCACACTGCCCCGAATAGCTACAAAGGCAAAGCCTGGTTCTAGCTTGCGGCTATCCATGGTCAGGCCCTTTACCTGACTGTCTGCCTGATAATTACTGCCTTTCAGCAAGTCAATATCCTGTATGAGCTCCTTCAGTTTCATCATCTCAACTCAAGAATTATAGTGGCGCCCCGGTACACACGGCTTCCGGGCCGCATGGACTGTTTTCTGATTTTTCCGGTGCCTACAGCTTGTACTTTTATCCCTGCATTTTCAAGTAGAAAGAGTGCGTCTTTTAAAGTCATCCCGACCACATTGGGAACCAGGTTTCCAATCACCTTTCTTTTTTCCACTTCCATGCTTTTATTGAGTCGACGGGTTTGGGCCCACTCACTCTCATCGCCAATCACTTTATTGGAAATGCCCAGGTCGTTCATAACAGTCCGAATGTCATCCATTTGTCCGGCTATATTTGGTGGGGTTTCCATTTCAGGCACCTCAATGGTTTCCTCAATATCCTGATGCATTTGAAGGCTGTTCGCATACACCTTATCGGCAATTTCCTTAAATACCGGCCCCGCCACTGCCGAGCCATAATACACGCCGCGGGAGGCTCCGTTGATGGATACGATGCAGGTATATTTCGGATGATCTGCGGGGAAATATCCCACGAAAGAAGATTTGTAAAATGACTTATTGTAGCGACCGCCTCTGGCCATTTGTGCTGTTCCGGTTTTTCCTGCCACAGTATAATTCGGATTCATCAGGTTGCGGGCCGTACCTCCGGGAGCCACTACGCCTTCCATGGCAATCCGTACTTTTTTCAGCACTTCTTTGCTGCAGATCTTATCCTTGATAACCGTCGGTTCAAAGTGGTCAACCACCTTGCCTGTTTGACGCACCTGGGTAACCAACATAGGTTTGACCATCGTTCCATTATTGGCGATAGCGTTATAAAGCGAGAGAATCTGCAATGGGGTGAATTGCGTCTCATAGCCAATGGACATCCAGGGCAGGGTGGTACCATACCAATCATTATCGCCCGGTTGTTTGATGCGCGGCTTTCCTTCGCCGGTTATCTGTAAGCCCAGTGGTTCAGCCAGTCCGAGTTCCGTGAAATAGTCCACGAACTTTTGCGGCTGGTCTTTAAAGTGTTTATATACCAGCTTGGATACTCCCACATTGCTCGACTTTTCATACGCCTGTTGGAGTGTGAGTTTATCGTAATGACCGGGTTCTGAATCCTTCATCTTCCGGTCGAAATAGGTGGTGATACCACCTTCCACATCGACCGAGTCGCCCATAGAAGCTCCCTCTTCCAAAAGTGCAATGAGCGAAACCAGTTTGATTGTAGAACCAGGCTCAGCACTTTCTCCTACGGCATAGTTATATTCTTCCGCATAGACCCCTTCAGATTTTCTGGTGAGGTTAGCAATGGCTTTGATGTGACCTGTTTCCACCTCCATCAAAACGGCGGTGCCGTTCATGGCATCATTTTTTACGAGGGTTTCGTATAGGGCATCTTCCGCTACATCCTGCAGATTGATATCAATCGTGGTATAAATGTCTTTGCCGTTTTCCGGCTCAATCTCGTTTTCGTCGTTCACCGGAATCCAGAATCCACCTGAGACTTTCTGCATCAGGCGTTTGCCGGAAACACCTCCCAATACGCCATCGTATGCGCCTTCCAGTCCTACCGGAGCCACTCCATCGACAGAATATCCGATGGTACGATAAGCGAGTAATTGAAAGGGGCGTTGTCTTTGGTCTTTCTCTATAATGATCAGACCTCCCTTATGTTGACCCAGGCGCAGAATTGGCCAGGTTTTCATTTCTTTCACCCGTTGAAATCCAAGACGTCGCTTCAGCAGGAAATAACGTTTGCCCAATTTCCGGGCGTTCATGAATTCACGCAGATACTCCGATTTAGACTTATCCTGGAAAGTGATTGAAAAAAGATATGCCAGGGAATCGATGCCTTCTTTGAATATTTCGTCGCTTAGGCCACCGGCGCGAAAATCCATCCGCAATTCATAGATAGGGACCGAGGTGGCGAGCAGGGATCCATCATCCGCATAAATATTTCCGCGTACCGCTTCAATGGTCTGAAAGTCGGTGGTCAGCTCCTGTGCCTTTTCTCTCCACTTCTCTCCTTCTACCACCTTTATTTTAAAAGCATACCAGAGAATTAGCAGCCCAAAAAGACAAACTCCCGCAAAGGCGATATACACCCTCCATAGTATGGCCCTTTTAACGTTCATCCCGCTCTTTCCTGGTTTCGGTTATTTTGTACGGTGGCTGTTTCAGTTCTTTTAATCCCGTTCCTTCAAGGCGTTTGCTTACCTGCGACTGCTTGCTTCGGTACATCAGTTCCGATTTCACGCTGATATATTCTGCCCGGGCTTCTTTAATCTCCTTTCCCAACTTGTCGCTCTCACGCATTGTTTTGATTGCTACATTGGAATTGTAGATATGGATGATGGCCAAGCCAGCCATGAAGAAGATGAATGGGAACATGCGGCGGATATCCGCTGCACCCCACTGCATATCACCGAGCTCGATAAGCTTGCCACGCTTTTTCACCGCGTCTTGCTCCGGTTGGGCATCTTTGCTTCGTGTATCTTCCTTGATGCGATTCATCTTTTCTCTGCTATGCGCAAACGAGCACTGCGTGCCCGTGTATTTTGTGCGATTTCATTATTGCTTGCCTTAATGGCTTTTCCAATTGGCTCCAGAGGGCGAATCCGGTTCCCAAAAACATCGCGGGTATCGTTTCCCTCAAAATCACCGGTTTGCATAAAATTCTTAACCAGTCGATCTTCCAGCGAGTGATACGACATCACCACCAGTCGCCCACCAACTTTCAGCACTTCCACACTTTGTTCAAGGAATTCACGGAGCACAGCAAGCTCATCGTTCACTTCGATACGCAAAGCCTGAAATACCTGGGAGTAAAATTGATTCTCTTTGCCTCGCGGAGCGAAACGAGCCAAGGCTCCTTTCAACTCTCCGGTTGTCTGAATGGGCTGACGAGCACGTGCGGCGCCAATCGCCGATGCAATGCCCCTTGAATTGGAAAGCTCCCCGTAGAATCGAAGAATCCGCTGCAACTCTTCCTCCGGCGCTTCATTGATTAAATTCACAGCAGATTTTCCGGATTCGCGGTTCATCCGCATATCCAGCTCTGCATCGAAGCGGTGCGCAAAACCTCTTTCGGCCTCATCAATCTGATGAGATGAGATTCCCAAATCGGCCAATATCCCATCAACCGGAATGGCGTCATGGTAGCGCAAAAAGCGTTTGAGGTAGCGAAAATTGTGATGGACCAAGGTAAACTTTGGATCCTGAAGAGCATTGGCCTGTGCATCATCATCCTGATCAAAAGCAATCAGGCGACCTGTGTCGAGTCGCTCCAAAATGGCACGACTATGACCTCCCCCACCGAATGTGACGTCGACAAAGATTCCACCGGGGTTAATATTTAGGCCATCAAGGCATTCACTGAGCATCACCGGAACATGGTAATTACTCATTGGGCCCTCCTTTATCTCCCGACATTACCTCCTCGGCAAGGCTACTGAATTCGTCGGGATCAATGTTAAGTTGTTCATCATAATGCTTCGGCGACCAAATCTCAATTCTATTGCCATAAGCAAATAGCACACATTCACCGCTCAGATCAGCATATTCCAATAGCTTCGCCGGAATATTCACCCGGGATGCAGCATCCACCTGAATCTCCGTCGCTCCATTATTGAAGAGCCGGATAAACATACGGTCGCGCTTATTGAACGCATTAAGATGACTTACTTTTTCTGTTTCCTTCAGCCATTCCTGACGGGTATACAACACCAAACATTTATCGAAGCCACGGTTCACGACAAGACGGTCGCCTGCCTCTTCCGGAATCTGCCTGCGCAGACTGGAAGGCAGATTGATGCGGCCTTTCGCGTCGATTTTACACTCGTATTCTCCGATAAACTGGGACATGTTTTACCCTTTCAAAGTGTAAAATTAGGGTATTTTGAGACACATTTTCCCACTTTACCCCACTTTGTCCCATTTTATTTATCCACAGAATTACGAATCTCCCACGAGGCCTCAATGAGCTGGTATTGCACCAAAAAAGGCCACGATAATTCGCAACCTTTTCCCAAAGCATCTCCGTGACTTAAATACCAGGTCGGCCACAGTTCCAGCAACCAATAACAAAACGAGCCGCGCGGCACGGAAGGACTGAGTGAACTTTACTCCGCGAAACTCTCAACTCTAAACGCTAAACCCTACAGGAACTCTGAGCCGCTCGGCCCGGAAGGCATGAGTGCACTTTACTCTGCGAAACTCTCAACTCTAAACGCTATACCCTACAGGAACTCTGAGCCGCTCGGCCCGGAAGGCCTGAGCGGCATTTGAATCAGCCATGAAAACGCTAAACCCAAAAAGACCCCGGAGGGGTCGGACCATCCTTAACTTCAACACAAAGCCGGTCAACAACCCTGAAGGGGTTGCCCAATCTTTCATCATGACACTCATAGCGGACCAAAGAAGTCCAACCCGAGAGGCGCCGCACCGCCAGGCATGAGTGCACTTTAATCTGCGAAACTCTAAACGCTATACCCTACAGGAACTCTGAGCCGCCAGGCCCGGAAGACCTGAGTGCACTTTACTCTGCGAAACTCTCAACTCTAAACGCTAAACCCTACAGGAACTCTGAGCCGCTCGGCCCGGAAGG
>WGMZ01000006.1 GCA_016124735.1 Bacteroidota bacterium | reverse complement strand
TGAACAAGTGCATGGAATTTAACACCAAACCTACTAAAACCGTGCATTTATGAGTATAACTAAAGATATATTATCCACATAATATAGTTGATTATCAATATTTTATACAATGAAAGTAGAAAATCAGCAGACCCTATTTTAGCGCCCTCAATCATCAAAAAATTACCCATTCCATGGAGTCAAATGAAATCAAAGCAGCATACCAAAGGCGAAGAAAGAGACAACTTATTGTCGCACTTTTTCTGGTTCCTACTTTTCTGGGAATGCTGTTCTTATCCTCAAATCCGGAAACTTCACTCTTCGGACTCGATTACGATACATTAGGAAAAATTGCATTTGGAATTGTTATCTGTGCCCTGGCATACTCCGTATATAACTGGCGCTGTCCGGGATGCAGGAAATATCTTGGACGTAGCATTAACCAAAACTATTGTGCCCGCGGTGGTGCGAAGTTTAAGTAGAGGGTAGAACCTAAATCTGTTTGGTCTGATTCACCAACATTTCAACAAGGCAGAAAAAAATCCACCTCCGGCTAATTTGTCCAAGTACTTATCCTAGTCTATAAAATACACCCGACCATAGCCATTCTTCATTTTTATCTTTCCATAAAAGGCTACGGAACCATCCGCAGATTCCGTACAGTTTTTTGGATCCATCATTAAATGAATATCATCCGCATCATAAATCCGATGAAAAACTAAAGTTCCCTGTTCATCAAATGTGGCAGAGGTAAAATAGGAATTCCAAAATTTGGTTCTGGATGATACCTCATCTTCCCGTCCGTTTTTACCCCAATTTCCACGATCATCCATAAAAACAACATGAACATATTTTGGCGTAACAAAAACGTTGAACCCAATATTTTCGTCGTCGTAAACTTTCTCAACAATGTTTTTTATGTAATGGGACCAAACTGTCTTGCCCAAGCCATCATAGGCTACGCATAAGATGCCAGAACTATAATGAACTTTATTCCCCTGATCATTTTCAAAATCACCGTATTGTTCTCCGAATACGGCGAAATTCCCTCCCGAAATATTCTTAATATACCGCACCCTGTGCGCTCCATTCAAAGCTTTCCCTTTTTCTGCTGCCTTTTTACCCAGGGCCTCGATTTTAAATGCCAAATCCCATGCTTCGACATTCGCCGTACCCCATTCACCAGAGCTGAGAATAAGCGAGAAATTACCATCGCAATCTGCCTTTTTTCTTTTTAACTCATCCGAATAGAACCCTGCTACAGCAATTCCATTGGGGGTTTCAATACCAATAGCATCAATAATTAATTTGTCGGGAATGCTAAACTCAAATGACTCCTGCTTTCCTTTCTCCATATCTATCACCATAATCTGATGCAATTCAGGGTCTTGCTTATTAGCAATTTTTTCTGATTTATCCGGATGATCTTCTCCATGCTCCGTAACAATCACTTTTGTTGGTCTTTTAGCAGTAAAGTGATACGCTACCAAATCTCTTTCTTTGGTTTTCAGGTTAAACTCGTAGGCATGATTTTTCTTATCCGCAAAGGAATAACTCATAAGTTGATAGGTCATTATACCCCCCTTTATATCTGGGGATAAAGCTGAAATCACAAACCCACGCTTGTCCTCCGAAAGTAGATATTTCGCTTCTGCAATTTCATTGCGTGTCACAGCAATGGTAGCCAGGGGAATCCAATCTCCAATTTGTTTTCCATTCATGTCATAGTTTCCTACGTAGAATGTCTCGGATTTATTCTCTTCGTTCCAATAGTAACCTACAAGGGTGATTTCCTTTCCAACTAGCCATGCATTATCCAAGGATAATGATTCGGAAGGAAGGTTTCTATCCATCACTATATTTCCAATTTCTTTCCCTTTGAAGTCGCTACTAACCAATTCCCAACCATTAATTCCCTGATTGTGAATACTCCATTCATTACTTCCAGACTTCCCTAAAGACAAGTATTCCTTCTCTATTTTTGTGCTTGGTGATTCATGTACTTCAAAAGTTTGAGCCTGAGCAAGCATACTCGTTACATGCAGGATGACTAACAAGAATTTAATTCGATTCATATAATGGTTTTTTTGTAGCCAAAATAGGAGAATTAAAGGAGAGATACCAGAAGCAGTGTTAAGTTTTAAGTTTTAAGAAGACGGCAGACACCAGACGACAGATGCCAGACCTCATACTTAAGACATCAGATGCCTTGTGCCCGTAAAGAATACAAATCCCATGCACTGTTCTGGAAAAACGTCGACCCATTTCCTACAAATGTGGCAATGCCTTAATCCAGCGGAGGGTCAGAAAATTCCCGGTATACCACATGGGCCAGTTGTTCGAACCACCATGAGAGTTAAACCAGCCTTCTAAAGCGTAAGGCGACCAATCCGTAATAGCTGAAATTCCAAATGACAACGTGTTTTCAGTATTCATCTGATAAGCCAACATCAAATCCAGGTAGCTCGAAACCACTATCCTTTTAAAAGTAACCTGATTGTCCTGATGCTGAAGGCTATTCCAATAAAAACCGACTCGCAATCCTCCTCCGGCCCGAAACTGCCATTTGCCTTTGGTGCGAAATTCAATACCCGCCGGGACATTTATTCCCTGCCCTTCCGCAGAGTTGTTATGAAAATAGAGACGTCGGTAAGAATAATCGATACCATAACGTACACGAAAAGACAAGCCCACTGGCTTATGTTGAATCACTATTCCTGAAGAAAATGCAGGTTGTCCGAGTTGGTACGAACTTGGAATCGGAAGCCGAAAACCATAAAACCACGGGTCACTTAGTCCACCATAAGCCATGCGAAATTCCACCTCATTCTGGGCAGCCGCACCGAGAGTCAGCAACAAATTGATTAGGAGCAAAAGCCCCTTCACTTTTTTTTGAAGCTTCCTTATTCCCATTGTTCGTATAGAAAAATTGATAAAGCCATCATAACAACGATTCCAAACATCGGATGAATATATGAAATTGAGGGCAGTTTTAGATTGAAGTGTTAAGATTTAAGAAGACGCCAGATTCCAGACCATGCAATTTGACGCCAGATAATAGAGACAGATACCTGAAACCCGATACCCGATTTCCTGCATCAAAGTCTCAAATCTCAAAATCCCAAAATCTCAAAATCCCAAAATCCCAAAGTCTCAAAATCTCAAAGTCTCATCGTCTTGCTACTCTGTAAGCATCTACTCATTTAACATTTTATTCACACCTACCCGATTCTCCTGCCCGATTCGCTACCTTTGCAAAACCCATTAAATCTACTGCCGTGAATAGTGCTTATAAAAACCCTATCAAGATTTTCTCCGGAACGAATTCACAGTACATCGCTTCGAAAATTGCCGATCATTTCGGACAACCTCTCGGAGATGTCAGCCTGAGTCAGTTCAGCGACGGAGAGCTCCATGCCAACTTTATAGAGAGTGTGCGTGGCTGCGATGTTTTTCTGGTTCAATCCACTTTTGCTCCTTCTGATAACCTGATGGAACTTTTGTTGATGATTGATGCTGCCAAGAGAGCATCTGCACATTATATCACAGCAGTAATACCCTATTACGGATTGGCCCGTCAGGACAGAAAAGACAAACCCCGTGTAGCCATTGGTGCAAAAATGGTAGCCGACATCCTGATGGCTGTTGGAGCCCACCGTGTGATGACCATGGACCTGCACGCTGCGCAGATTCAGGGTTTCTTTGATATTCCGGTAGATCACCTGGATGCTTCCGTGATTTTCATCCCCTATATCAATAACCTTAAACTCGAAAACCTCACCATTGCTGCCCCAGATATGGGCGGTACACCTCGTGCCCGGTATTTTGCCAACACCCTGAACTGCGACCTGGTTGTCTGCAACAAAGAAAGGAAAAAGGCGAATGAGATTGCCGGCATGACCGTAATTGGGGATGTACAGGGTGCCGATGTAATTATTGTAGACGACCTGGTAGATACCGGTGGTACCCTTTGCCTTGCAGCGAAGATGATGAAAGAAAGAGGAGCCCGCTCCGTTCGCGCCTTTTGTACCCATCCTGTGCTCTCTGGTAAAGCTTATGAAAATATAGAAGGTTCCGAACTCGACGAACTCGTGGTTTGCGATACCATCCCATTGAAAAGAGAGTCGGCTAAGATCCGTGTGCTGAGCACCGCCCCACTGTTTGCCGACGCAATTCGCAATGTCGTTGAATATGGCTCAATCAGTAATTTGTTTCAGATTAGTAATTCTTATCAACCTTCACTAAATTTGCAGCCCAAAACTAGTTAATAAATGAAAACAATTCTGCTGAAAGGCCTTGAAAGAGAAGCAGTTGGAACAACTTCTGCGAAGCGTACCCGCGAAGCCGGAATGGTACCTTGTGTACTTTATGGTGGAGAAGAGCAGGTAAACTTTGCAGTCTACACCGATGACTTCAAAAACTTGATCTACACTCCGAACACCTATTTGGTGAAAATCGAAGTGGGAGAAAAAAGTTACAAAGCCATCGTTCAAGAAGTTCAATTCCATCCTGTGAATGATACGATCATTCACGTTGACTTTCTCGAAGTTAAGGAGGATAAGCCAGTTGTACTGTCGGTTCCTACCATTGTTACAGGTAACTCCCCTGGCGTTCGTGCCGGTGGACGTCTTGCTGTTAAACTGAAAAAAGTACGTATCAAAGGAATGTTGAAAGACCTTCCGGATAGTATTACAGTCGATATCAGCAATGTGGAACTCGGTAAATCCATTAAAGTGGAGAACGTTTCCGTTCCTAACATTGAATTACTGCACGCACCAAATGTTGCAATTCTGACTGTTGAAGCTACCCGTGCTACACGTCAGGCTGCAAACGATGCTGCTGCCGCTATTTCCGGAAAATAATTTTCAGGAAACAAGGCATAAAAAAATCCCGGTTGCCATGCAATCGGGATTTTTTTTATCTGTTAAAGCTACACGAACTAAGCCGTCAGTATCTACTTCATATTATGGTAGACGTTCTGAACATCATCATCTTCTTCAATCTTTTCAATCAGCTTGATCACCTCCTCTGCTACATCATCCGAGATTTCTGTCTCCGACAAGGCAATGCGCTGCAATTCAGAGGAGATCGGTTCAATTCCCAACGTTTCCAAACCTTTTGACATATTGCCAAAATCTTCAAAAGCCGTATAGATAAATAGCAAATCTTCTTCCTGCTGAATTTCTTCCAAACCGAAATCGATTAATTCGAGTTCCAGTTCCTCCAAATCTCTTCCTTCCGCATTGATTTTAAAAACACCTTTCCGCGTAAAGATAAAATCCAGCGACCCGGTTTTGCCTAGCGACCCGCCGCATTTATTGAAGTAGCTTCGAATATTCGCAACTGTCCGGTTAATATTATCGGTAGCACATTCCGCAAGAATCGCAACCCCTCCGGGGCCATATCCTTCGTATACCACTTCTTCCAGGTCTTTATCTTCCTTGGATGACGCCCGTTTAATAGCCGCTTCGATCCGGTCTTTGGGCATATTGATTCCTTTCGCGTTTTGCACGGCGACACGGAGACGGGCATTGGTCGTCGGATCAGGTCCTCCTGATTTGACTGCCAGTGCAATCTCTTTTCCCATGCGGGTAAAACCTTTGGCCATTGCGTCCCAACGCTTCATCTTTCTGGCCTTGCGAAATTCAAACGCTCTTCCCATTCTTCCTTGTTATTAAAATGTTCTCAAAAATGCAGTTAAATGGGCAGAAAGGCAATCCTGCCTGAAAAATCAATCTGAAGATCCGCCTTCTTCTTCCAGGGGTTGTCCCCCACCTTCTTCGGATTCAGTTCCTTCGTCGGGACTGTCGCTCAGATTGGCCAATACCGGTAAATTCTCTTCTTTCGGAAACATGATCTTCATCAATTCACGAATCACATAATCCCGATTGTTAACACGACCATTGGTTGAGCCCGTAAAATTGTTCAGAATAACGAAGGTTACGTCGGATTCCGGGAATTGAATTACCCCGGTACGGAAACTATTCCAAAAACCATAATGCAATACCACATCCATGCTGTCCCATTCGCGCATGCGCCATCCATAGCCGTATTCCGACATTCCACGTCCTCGGGTATAGGTCTTTTTAAAAATCTGGCAGCTTGTTTCATTGCACCAGAGGTAGTCGGTTTCAAATGCCCGGGCAAATCGCATCATGTCGTCAGCCGTAGCAAAGACTCCTTTGTCGCCTACAATTCCATTTCTCCAGTCGGTACCATATTCCAACCATCTTCTTCCATACCAACGGTAGCCTAAAATAGGTGTCGCTCCCAAAGAATCTCTTTCGGGATTAAAAACATGGGTATGGCACATGCCCAAAGGCTCGAAAATTTCGTGTTCGGCAAAATCAGCAAAACGCTCTTCGCTTATCCGTTCCACAATAGAAGCGAGAAAGGCGTAATTTGTATTGCTGTATTCGTAGCGGTAACCGGGATTGAACATGGTCCGGTATTTCTTTTTGGCATAAAACGCGAGCAAATCGTCATTGCTCATGTATGCATCTTTGTCCCAGGCTGTCTGAAAACGATAGATATAATCAGGAATACCTGAGGTGTGGGTCAATAGATGACGAACCTTCACTTTATAATACTGTGTCAGTTCCGGAAGGTACTTGGTGATTTTATCATCCAGATTGATTTCTCCTCTTTGAACCAGCAACATAATAGCGGATGCCGTGACGGGCTTGCTCACCGAAGCCATTTGATAGGGCATTTCATTCGTGAGGGTTTCGCCGGTTTCACGGTTGGCCACTCCCATGGAATTGAAGTACACGATCTCTCCTTTTCTGGCAACCAGCAGAGTTCCATTGAACAATTTGCTCTCATGCAGTTTAGTGATAAAGGAATCGATCTGTTCGTTTTCCCATTTGCGCAAATACTCCATGCGCTGGAACTCCTTAACAAGCGTAGCACTTTCATCGTCGCCTGCAGATTTAGAGGCGAAAAAGATGATCAATGCAAAAAATAAAGCAATAACGCGTGGCATGGTGGTACAAAGAAGCAAATTGCGTCCCAATTTTCAGGATAAAACGAAAAAAAGGACTCACAACAGTATGTCGAAAGTCCTTTTTTCTATGCGTTTTTGAATTAGAGGGTGTTGATTTTGATGCGTTTGGACAATTCCTCTACATCCATTTTAAATTTTTTATCGGTTTCCATCAGGTCATTGACGGTTTGGCAGGCGTGAATTACGGTGGAGTGGTCTCTTCCGCCGAAGTGCATACCAATGGTTTTCAAAGATGATTTGGTCAGGTCCTTGGCGAAGTACATTGAGATTTGCCTTGCCTGAACAATTTCGCGTTTCCTTGTTTTGCTTTTCACCATTTCGATACTGATTCCGAAATAGTCGCAAACCAATTTTTGGATATACTCGATGGAGATTTCCTTGGAAACATTTTTTACAAAATTCTTGAGAATCTGCTTGGCCAGATCCAGATCAATTTCTTTGCGGTTTAAGGATGCCTGAGCCAGCAGGGAAATCAAGGCCCCTTCCAACTCACGAATATTGGTATCGATACTATGCGCCACATATTCCACCACTTCGCGACTCAGGGTAATGCCATCCGTGTACATTTTATGTTCGAGGATTGCCACCCGTGTTTCAAAATCAGGCACCTGCAAATCGGCACTCAAACCCCATTTGAAGCGAGACAACAGACGTTCGTCCATGTCTTTCAGGTCTTTCGGAGCCCGGTCGCTGGTAAGAATCAGCTGTTTGCCGCTTTGATGAAGATGATTGAAAATCTGGAAGAATATCTCTTGTGTTTTCTCCTTTTTCGCGAAGAAATGCACATCATCTATAATCAATACATCGAGGTACTGATAGAAATTCACAAAGTCGTTGTTGTTGCTGTTACGCAAAGAGTCGATGAATTGATTCATGAACTTCTCTGCAGAAACATAAAGTACAACCTTGTTCTTGTTCACTTGCTTGATATGATTGCCAATGGCGTGAACCAGGTGGGTTTTCCCCAAACCCGTACCACCGAATACCATCAGCGGATTGAAGGCGGTGCCTCCAGGTTTGTTGGCTACCGCAAAGCCTGCCGATCGGGCCAGACGATTGCAATCGCCCTCAATAAAATTTTCGAAGGTGTAGTTCGGGTTGAGCTGCGCATCAATGTTAATTTTCTTAAGACCCGGTATGATAAAGGGGTTCTTAATATTGGTACTGATGTTCAGGGGCAATCCAACTTCATTTTGCTCAGCCCGGGCCGCGTTGTTCGTTGGGACATTAATGGTGTAGGGTTTGTTTCCCCTGCCTCCATTTTCCACAATAATATTGTACTCCAAGCGGGATGCCGGGCCCAACTCTTGTTTTAGCGTTTTGCGGAGAAGGGTCACATAATGTTCTTCCAGCCATTCATAAAAAAACTGACTGGGCACCTGTATGGTCAGCACCTTGTTTTCTAACTTGATGGGCTTGATCGGTTCGAACCATGTTTTAAAGCTCTGTGGATTTACATTATCCTTAATGAGCTTCAGGCAGTTCTGCCACACGGTTTCACAGGTCATTTCCATTTGAGTAGACATATTCGGTAATCTGTTCGTAAAAATGTTCTTAAAAAACGGATAAAAAAAATTTGAAATGGTTGAATATTAAGAAACTTTTAACATAGTGTTATGCGGGTTTGCGCCGATTTTTCCTTTGTTCCAAATCAGGTCCAATCTTCCCAAAATGACACCACCCCATCCTACCTGATTAATGATAACTGGTTGCTTCATTTTATTCAGTATTTCCACTGGTTTATCCATAAATGTGTGGGTATGCCCACCTAAAATGATATCGATTTCCTCACTTTCGCTCGCCAAAATCACATCACTAATTTTGGAATCTGAGTACTTGTACCCAAGATGTGAAAGACAGATTACGGTATCGCAATTTTGCTTCTTTTTTAAATAGTTCGCCGTCTCGTTCGCTATTGTCAGAGGATCGAGGTAGCGGGTTCTCCCATAAAGTGGTTCGGGCACCAATCCTTTCAATTGGATTCCTATTCCGAAGAGTCCAATTTTAAACGGACCTTTCCTGAGAATGTGGTAAGGTTGGAATGCTCCCTTCAACTCGGTTTCACTAAAATCATAATTAGCCGAAAGAATCGGGAAATTGGCATGATGCAATTGTTTTTTCAAACCCTCAAGTCCCGCATCGAAATCGTGGTTCCCCAAAGTGGCAGCATCATAGCCCATCTCACTCATCAAACGAAATTCCAGTTCGCCACCGTATAAATTGAAAAAGGGAGTGCCCTGGAACATATCACCAGAATCGAGCAATAGTACATGCTCGTTTTCATTTCTGATTTTCTGAAGCAGTGCCATGCGCTGCTCGGCTCCTCCCAATCCCTGCAGGCGTCCCCCATCTAACGGAAAAGGTTCAATCCTGCTATGCCAATCGTTCGTATGTAAAATCACAAGCCGCTCGGATTTACCTGATGCCAGGGCAAGCTGCGGTACCAGGCTCAACCCGGCTCCCAAAACACCGGCTTGTTTTATAAAATGCCTGCGATCAGTCATTCAGTCCCTCCCATCGAATTGTCAATCCTTCCGGAAATAAGCTTCCCATTTTCATTTCATCAATCAGGGCATCCCGAAGCGAACCCAGGTATTCAATGCCCAGGGCTTTTTTCATCATATCGTATCCATCCCCCCCGTTGTACATGTAATCGTTGGTAACCAGGGTATATTCCCTACCATTGAGAACGGCTTCTCCCTGAACAGTCACCCGAATTTTATCCGAATCAACGGATACCAATGTTCCGGATGAAATGGGTTCTCCTCCTTCCTGTGCGGCATGTGCTAAAATTTCATACAGCAGATCGCCCTTCATCTTCAAAACGACCATTTGGTTTTCAAAGGGCATTACTTCATACATCATACCCAGACTCACCGGTCCTTTTTGCAGGTAAGGCCGTCGGGTTCCACCATAATTGAGAAGGGCCAAATCCACCTCATACCCGAGTTTTTTTTCTGCCTGATTCCGGCAGGCATCTGCCATCCACAATCCCAGATTCCCGTTGGGTCGGGCTTTTTCCAAATCAAAAGGCAGTTCTCCGACTATCCCATTCATTAACGAATCGGTATGTGCCTTATAAGGGGCAATCAATGCATGGAGTTCTGCATGCGACAATGTATCGGAAACCCTGTATTGAAGCGGCTCCACCCGGCTTAAATACCAGGAGCTACAACCGGAAAGGGCAATGGCAAGCCCAAACATAGTTATTTGCTTCAATGTGTTCATTTTTTAAACAGGGGGATGCAATTACGGGAAAATCGTCCTTTCGAGTGAACTTTCCCGCTTGAAATATTGCGGAATTCCGGCTAAGTGACTGAATGCCTTTTATAAAAATTGTGGATTACCTGTGAAGAACTATTGGCGATAGGCCTTCATAATATGCTGGAAGGCTGTGCGCACCGGTATTTTCCCTGACTTAATAGCACAGGTCTCTTCCTCCCAGATACTTTGGTCCTGCCTGAATTGAGCAAAACTCTTCAACAACTCCTCACGAATCAGCTCCATCAGCCAGGCAATATCCTGCTTGTGCCGATTTTCTTCGAAATAGCCATTGTGCAGGGTATGGTTGTGGTAAGCATTTACCATTTCGTAGACCCGGTCAATTCCCTGATCATGCAGGGAAGAAATTGTTTCTACCTTGGGAAGCCAGCCAGATTCCGGTTCCCGGAACAGGTGCAAGGCATTTTTATAATCTGCGGCTGCCCGTTTGGCAGGAATCGCATTATCTCCATCAGCTTTATTAATCAACAAAGCATCGCAAATTTCCATGATGCCACGTTTGATTCCTTGCAGCTCATCTCCTGCTCCGGCAAGCATCAGAAGTAAAAAGAAATCGGTCATTTCACGTACCAGAGTCTCGCTTTGCCCCACCCCAACCGTTTCTATGAGAATCCAATCGTATCCCGCCGCCTCGCAGAGTAAAATACTCTCTCTGGTTTTTGAAGCCACTCCACCCAGATTTCCTCCGGATGCGCTGGGCCGAATAAATGCTTTTGGATTGACTGCCAGTTTATTCATCCGGGTTTTGTCGCCCAGAATACTTCCTTTACTGAGGGAAGAACTGGGATCAATGGCCAACACGGCAACTTTATGCCCCTGTTCTGTTAAATAGGTTCCAAAAGACTCAATAAAGGTGCTTTTGCCAACCCCCGGAACGCCGCTTATTCCCACGCGGATAGAATGACCCGTATGCGGCATAATGGCTTCCAGTAATCCGCCGGCCAGTTCTTGATCTGAGGCGAGCTTGCTCTCCACCAATGTAATGCAGCGGGCCAAACTCACCCGGTTGCCATCGAGTAGTCCCTTTTTATATTCTGCTATGCTGAATCTCTTACTCAAGCGGATTTCAAATCATCTAATATTTTACAGGCAGCATCTGCAATTATGGTCCCGGGACCAAACACAAAATTGACGCCCGCGTCAAACAAGAATGGATAATCTTGTTGAGGAATGACTCCCCCCACCACAATCATCATATCATCGCGACCCAATTTTTTCAATTCGGCGATTACTTCCGGCACCAGGGTTTTATGTCCGGCAGCCAAACTGCTCACGCCGAGCACATCGACATCGTTCTCGGCCGCCTGCATGGCTGCTTCGGCAGGGGTTTGAAAGAGCGGACCAATATCCACATCAAAGCCCAGATCAGCAAAACTGGTGGCAATCACCTTTGCTCCACGGTCGTGACCGTCCTGTCCCATTTTTGCCACCATGATCCTTGGGCGTCGGCCTTCCCTGGCCTCAAATGCATCGGCTTTTTTTCGTGCCAATAGGAATTTTTCGTCCATCTGAATTTCATTGGAATATACGCCGGAAATTGAACGAATAGTAGCCTGGTATCGATTGAACACCTTCTCCAGTGCAAAAGATATCTCTCCAAGGGATGCTCTGAGGCGTGCGGCATTTACTGCCTTTTCGAGCAAATTTCCTTCTCCTTTGGCTGCTTCCGTAAGCTCATAGAGCGCTTTTTGTACTGCCACTTCATCGCGCGATGCGCGCATGGCTTTTAAACGGGCTATTTGTCCGTCGCGTACTTTTGTATTGTCCACCTCGAGTATCTCGAGCTGGGATGCTTCATCAATCTGGTAGCGGTTGACTCCAACAATTATTTCTTTTTCTGAATCGATGCGCGCCTGTTTCTTGGCGGCAGCTTCTTCAATCCGCATTTTTGGCAAGCCCGTTTCAATGGCGGCAGTCATGCCACCCAATTCCTCCACTTCATCCATCAATTCCCGTGCTTTTTCTATCAGCTCAGCAGTAAGTTTTTCCACATGGTCTGAGCCTCCCCAAGGATCCACCTCTTTGGTAATTCCTGTTTCTTCCTGAAGATATATTTGCGTGTTACGGGCAATGCGCGCGGAAAAATCGGTTGGCAGCGCAATGGCCTCATCCAAGGCATTGGTATGCAAACTCTGGGTTCCGCCGAAAGCAGCAGCCAGGGCTTCCACACAGGTGCGGGCCACATTATTAAATGGATCCTGTTCGGTGAGGCTATAGCCGGATGTCTGGCAATGGGTGCGCAATGCCTGCGATTTCGGATTCCTGGGGTTGAAGCGGGAAACGATTTCCGACCACAAGACACGGCCGGCTCTCATCTTGGCAATCTCTGTGAAATGGTTCATCCCAATAGCCCAAAAGAACGACAAGCGCGGCGCAAAGGCATCGATATCCAAACCTGCTTCAATTCCTTTTCTGAGGTATTCCAATCCATCAGCCAGGGTGTAGGCCAACTCAATTTCGGCTGTCGCTCCGGCTTCCTGCATGTGGTATCCTGAGATGGATATACTGTTGAACCGCGGCATATGTTTCGACGTATAGGCGAAGATATCGGCGATTATGCGCATGGACGGAGCCGGAGGATAGATATAGGTATTCCGCACCATGAACTCTTTTAGGATATCATTTTGGATGGTCCCGCTCAACTGATCGGGCCTTACTCCCTGCTCTTCCGCTGCCACAATATAAAAGGCCATAATGGGCAATACTGCTCCGTTCATGGTCATGGATACCGACATTTCATCCAATGGAATCTGGTCGAAGAGCACTTTCATGTCTTCCACCGAATCGATGGCTACACCTGCTTTTCCAACATCACCCGAAACGCGTTCATGATCCGAATCATAGCCCCTGTGGGTCGCCAGGTCGAAAGCCACGGAAAGTCCTTTTTGCCCTGCTGCAAGATTTCGTCTGTAAAAAGCATTGGATTCTTCGGCGGTGGAAAAACCAGCGTATTGCCGAATCGTCCAGGGACGAATGGTATACATCGAAGCATAGGGCCCTCTCAGATAAGGAGCCAGTCCGGCACCGGCGCCCTCCTGCGGAAAATGCCGTGCTTCAGGTTGAGCCTCTAAATGAAGGTCTTCTTTAGTGAATTTTTTCTTCATGTTAGGAATTTGCCAACTGGCTTAACGTTTTGAACAAATGACTTTTTACGTGGATGAAATGGCCGACTCCAGCCCGACGAAATTCGTCTTCTGACTCTCCCGGGTTTCCGGCAATGGCAATATTTTTCTCTCGCAACAAGGGCGATTTTACCCACTCCGCATATTCATCGTCGGAGGAACAAAGCACATATAAATCAGCTTTTTCCAGCGCCTCATCATTCCATAGGATCTCTTTAAGCTCCCAGTTACCGCATCGCAGGAAATTCGCAACAAAACCTGCCTGGGCATTCCGCATGGCCAGGTTTCCTTTTTTCAGCAAAAGTGCCTTTTGAGGTTTGCCTTCTTTTTTCAGATGATGAAACATTCCCGATAAATGCAGCGGAGCAAATGCCTTCTCTTCTGTATTGGGAAGTTCCGGAGTTTCTTCGAGGGTATTCGGGTACTGATTCACCCCAAGGAAAAATGCTTTCCGGGAGCTTACGGCATCTATAGCATTCTTTTCTGCCTCGCGGATAAGCTTTAGAAATTCTGTCGAGCGCAAGAATTCCGGCATGCCGGAATAGGGCTGTAATGACACAAAGAACTCCCAGGTTTGCTCCGCCAACCGGAAGCTCATCTCTTCTAAAAAGTAAGATCCGGCAGCTGCATCCCTCACATCACCGATTCCGGTTTCGTGTAACAAAACCAATTGAATATTCCGGGTAATTCTTGATTTAAAACTTTCTGAATCTTCGCTGTTTTTGCTAAAAGAATTGAGCTGCACTGAATTCGCTCCGCCACTTACTGCAGACATGGCCGCTGTCGTCAAACGCAATAAATTGCTATAACGATCCAGATCGCTCATGTACAGCGATGAGGAAATTCCATGAATTCTTATAGCCTTTGTCTTTCCGTATGCCTTTGCTATCTGACCCGCCAGATTTCCTGCAATTCTGAACTTGACCAATTCGGTATAAAAATCCCTTCCACAAGAGAGGTGCAATTCATTTTGTTCAAAACCCTGTTCCAATAAATACTGATACCAGTACAAGGCCATTCCCAACTCTTGCGCTGCGTGGAGACCCCGATTGGCAAACAGAGCCACATGAGCAATTCCTGTTCGATACGCCGGCAGCAGGTCCTGAATGATTGGACGCGAATTAGAAAGCAGTTCCAAACGATTGGCCAGGACGCTCCCATCGCTCGCATCCTCCATATGAACTTTCAGAAAACCCGAACAGCTTTTCGAATCAAACCCTTTGGAATCGATATAATTTCTGAGAGCAACGGCCCACTCATTGATTTGTTCCGCTGGCATCTGAAAACTACATTGAATATAAGGCAAGCCTATCTCATCCAATAATTCAGATGGAGAAACGGAAGCGCTTGTCCATTGAAACAAGAGGGCGTTGGCACCGGCGTTCAGCGCCGATAAAGCTTGCTTATTCGCCTCTTTGGCCTCATTCACCAGGATTGACTCGCAAATATCCCATTCATTGCCGGTTCGGGTCCATTGAACCGGAAACCGCTTATTCCCTTGTTCCCAGCTATAATAGGGATGAAATGAAAGTCCGCTGCTGCTTTTCCAATTCAGGCTTTCGAGTGCCTTTCCCTTCAGTTCTCTCGTCGCTCGTGCCGACCAGGCCTCATACGTATCTTTTGTTTGCTTGCTCAAGGCAGATTAAAATTAGTCAAATACCAGTTTAAATTCTTTCTTCAAAAACTCGATGGCCTTATCGGTAGGCACTTCTTCATTTCGTATCATCGTGTCCAGAATAGCCCGGCTCAGATCTACTCCCCGCGCCTCGGCATCAAGCTCGGCATAGCAGTTATTAATAATTTGAACCAATTGTTCTTTTACCACCCGGATAATCTTCCAGGCTTGCGGACTGATGTACAATTGTTGGGCGATATTGTGATTGAACTCCTCATTGATGGCATGATTGAGATCGGCTTTTAACTGCGAAGCAGTTATGTTAGCCGTGGTGAGACGAACCAAAAGATTGCTCGGATTGATGCGTTCCAGATACAAGATCATCCGCTCATAAGCCTGCATTTTAACCGGCACCAATTGTCCGGCATTCTCTCGTTTAGTTTCGAGAAGTTTTTTCTGGTAATCGTTGTCCAAATATTGTTTTAAAACATAATAGCTTACCAGAAAAACGGCCAGCGCGGGCAAGGTCAATTTGAAGACCTCCATAATGAAACTCAATACATCCATCTCTTTTTAGGCTTATATCGTATCTGCAAATGAACAAAAAGACAGGCGATAAAGCGTAAATTTGTAGCAGAATGTCGCTTCCCATCAAATTCAGTAAAAATGCCTTGGAGCATATCCGCGCTTTACGCAAGTCTATGAATCTCAACGAAGATACCTGTCTTCGTATTGGCGTGAAGGGAGGAAAAGGCTGCATGGTGGTGGAAAAAATGATTGGCTTTGATCAGAAAACAGAACAAGATGAGGTATACCAAATCGAGGATATCCGTGTGCTGATTCGAAAAGGGGAAAGTCTTTATATTGCCGGACTTGAGGTCGATTATGTAGATGTAGGAAACAGCCGCGGATTTGTTTTTCGCGGATAAATTTCACCGATAATTTAGACCCGATAAGCGAAAGCTTCCCTGCACCCATATTTTTTCTTGTAGCATTGTGTTGTGAAAATCCGTGAACACCTTTTAATAGCCATCGATGCCATTCGGGCCAACATGGCAAGGTCGGTTATTACAAGCCTCATCATCGCATTGGGAATTGTTGCATTGGTAGGAGTTTTAACCTCTGTAGATGGAATCAAAAGCTCCATCAATCAGAAGTTTACGGAAATTGGTGCAAATAGTTTCAGCATCAACGACCGGGTGGGAAGCGCCCATTTTGGCGGTGGACGAAGAGGATTCAAAAAAGAGAATACCCCCATTTTGTTTCGGGAAGCCGAAGAATTTAAAAAGGAATTTAAGTTTCCATCTGTAATCAGTATTTATGTGGATGTGACCGGAGCTTCCACTGTAAAATCGGGCTCCAATAAAACCGACCCGAATATCAGTGTAAACGGCATTGACGAAGACTATCTTGATGTGGCAGGTTATTCCATTGAAAAGGGTCGGAATTTCAGTAATACAGACATTCGTCTCAACAACAACTTTGTGATTTTGGGAAGTACCGTGGCGCAGCGCGTTTTCCCTAACAGCAATCCCCTTGACCAAAATGTACTGGTTGGGTCCATTGCGTACCGTGTAATTGGGGTGCTTAAATCCAAAGGCAGTTCCATCGGTTCCGGAACCGACCGCATGGTATTTATACCTGTGTCTGTTGCCCGGGAGAAATACCTGAAATCATCCACCTCATACGACATCAATGTGGGCGTTGGAAGTCCGGAACTCCTGGAACCCGCTATTGACGAGGCTACAGCAATGATGCGTCGTATTCGAAAATTGGGCACCAAAGAAAAAACCAATTTCGAAATTTTAAAAAGCGATAGTCTGGCGAATTCCCTGATAGAAAATTTGCGCTATATGACCATCGCCGCGACTGTGATTGGGTTTATCACCCTGCTCGGTGCAGCCATTGGCTTATTGAATATCATGTTGGTTTCAGTAACCGAAAGAACCCGGGAAATTGGCACCCGCAAGGCGCTAGGCGCAACCCCCGGAGTCATCATGACTCAATTTTTGATTGAAGCGATAAGTATTTGTCAGGTTGGAGGTATCCTGGGCATTTTGGGAGGGATTGCCATCGGTAATTTCGTCTCGGGCTATGTGGGAGGAGGCTTTATTATTCCATGGGGATGGATGGCTTTAGGGGTAACACTTTGCTTTATTGTTGGTGTCGCTGCCGGTTTCTACCCCGCCAGAAAAGCAGCGAAGCTTGACCCGATTGAAAGTCTCAGGTTTGAGTGAGAAGTCTTTTTAAGTTTTAAGGAGAGAACAGACGACAGAAAACGGAAAATTTCGGAAGACGGAAGATTTCGGAAGCCACACATTGACAAACTGTATCGTCCTGAAAAAAGTTGACAGTATAAAAACTGATCAACATGAAAAGAAAACAAGGAGTGGTGATTCGATATAGTGAATCATTCAAACAACAAGTTTTGATGGAGATGGAGAAAGGAGCTACGGCTAGAT
>WGMZ01000049.1 GCA_016124735.1 Bacteroidota bacterium | reverse complement strand
CCCAATGGGCCTTACATTGAGCTTCAGTTCTGTAACGATTAAAGAATTCTAAATGAGTCATATCCTGTATTTTTACAGGCAAGTTAGATTCCAGCTCCGCCAGAATACGACGTGGTGGGAATTAAACGGACAGTCATGAAATTTTATGAGTCTCCGCTTCAATACCACCTCGGATTCATGAAAATAATCAAATTTTCTTATTGTATGTTCATTTTGTCTTGATGCTTGGACTTCGCTCAGCATAAATTCCAAGCGAAGCAAAAAATCAAAGCCGCAAGAAGCTTTTCTATTTCTTATAGGCTGTGACGTGATATTAAGCTGGCATTAGCAAAAGGCGACTAGCTTCCGTAGATGGGATACCCGCTGCCTGACGGAGCGGCAATCCCGTACGTAGGGGATAGCGGAGGAATGCTTAGCGGGTCATTGAGGAAGCAATCGCTATTTTTTTCTTCCTTTTTTCTAAATAAAGGAAATCGAAAGAAGGATAATTAGATTATGAATCCGTCAACCAAAAGGTTTTGTAGGAAATAAACGCATACACAGGTAAAAATAATTTCAAGTCATTATTTGTAAAGCCAAAGTTGTCTTTGATAAGCTGTGAAAATTTAGGATTGATATATTTACGTCAATATACATGTGTTCAACTCAATTGACTGCTTCATGTCTGCGAAGCAATAGTACTTGCAGCCGACCAGAATAACAGATACCTATAGAGCCTCCGTTTTTAGCCTGATCTGAGCCTGCAGAAGGGTTGAGATGAGGAGAAAGAAAAGAAGCACAGTTAGAATCTGGATGGTTTGAGTAGGATTCTGAAACGCCCGGTATTTTGCACCTACTCCGTGCGTTTACCGCTAACTGGAAGTCAGTTTTTTATTGAATTCCAGGGCCAGGCTGAGCCATTGAGCAAAATCCTCTTCCTTTTGCAGGTATTTTTCCTGGATATGAATATAGCCCAAGTAGTTCCGTCCGCCCATCATAACCGTAGTGCATCCCTCGTTTTTCACTGCCTCTTCGTGCATTTTTGGACCAATTCGGCACATCATTCTTTCCGGACCCGCGGTCAAGCACATTTTTCCATTGACAATAAAGGCCAGACTGCCGAAGATTTTCTTTTCTTCCACATTGGCCACATGATCGAGTGATTTTCTGATTTTTTGCGCAAGCGCCTCACTGTAGGCCATTAGTTTTTCGGCGTGTTTCTATCAAAAGTGAGGGTGTCGAAGTAAATGTGCAGGGAGCTAAGTTTTCCATCTTTTGCGGTCCAGAATTCGGCCACATCTCCGGAAATAGCCTTCCCGTTGGGAAAGATATAGTCGTAGTACACAATCACGCCGGCATTCGTATCATCCAATATCATCTTCTTGATGCGCAGATTATGATACAATTTTGAAAATCGCTGAATGATGCGCAGATAGGTTTCTTTCCCATTGTTTACATCCGCTTTCTCCATATTGTCTGCAATAAAAATGAAGTCGTCTGAAATAACGGATTCCCATCCTGATTTCTTTGCAAAGCCCTGGTAATAAATGTCCAGCAGTTCTTTTATGGATTTTGAGTTTTCCATGTTTTTGTCCAATAATGTCAATACTAAAAGTTATTGTGTTTTGCAAGTAATGCGAATATACATAGGTTGTTGTAAATTGCAAGTGCTTTAGTTTTCATGTCATGAAAAAGAATAGGTCAGACTGTCCGATTAGTTGCTCTTTGGACGTTTTTGGCGATAAATGGTCGCTGTTGATTCTTCGGGATATCATGCTCCGAGGAAAGGTATCGTACAGCGAATTTTTAAAGTCGGAGGAAAAAATCGCGTCGAATATTCTCGTCAATCGTTTGAATGTTCTGGAGGCTGAAAATATTGTAACTAAGAAGGTGGCTGCTGAAAACAAGTCGAAGTTTGTATATAGCCTGACACCTAAAGGAATTGATTTGCTTCCGATTATTATTGAGATCATGGACTGGGGAGCGAAATACAATGCCAATTGTCCGAGAAGGGAACTGGGTAAAAAAATCCAGGAGGACAAGATGAAAGTATTGACCGATTACCGTGAAAAATTATTTAAAGAATTCACCTGACCGCTCCGCTATTTTTCTTCTGTCCATTCGCAAAGGCCCCTTTTCGTTCCCTTTCAAAAAATGGTTCGGTAGCCGGATCTGAATTTATCATCTCCTATTGCTGCGGCTTCTTTTCCGGATATCAATAGCCGGAAACATTCCTGTGAGGAAGCCAGGGGCCTATGGCTTAGCCTCGAATATCTTTTGGGATTCAGGACATTAGATGCTGACCTGTGTTCCAATTTCAAAGACATTTTTCTGCGGTACTTTGAAATAGGCCGTTGCCTTTTGTGAGTTTTTGGACATAAACAAATAGATCTTATCCTGCCATATATTCATTCCCACCGATCTGGAGGCAATCAGTGTTTTGTGTCCAAGCACATAGGTTATGTCTTTGGTGTTTATTTTCAGCGCTTCGTTTTTTTTGAGTTCTTCGATGAGGGTGCTCACATCTACGCTTTCCATAAACCCATAATTTGCTGTAATCACGAAGAAACCGGGAGCTAAATTCTCTATGTGAATTCGATGTTCAGGATTGGCTCGTGGAATTTGGAGGAAATTGATTGACAGGATAAGAATCTGCTCATGAAATATCTTATTGTGTTTAAGATTGAGGCTTAAAGAGGGCGGCACCGACTTCGGATTGCTGGTCATGTAAATGGCGGTGCCCGGTACATGGGGATATTTGTCGGATTGGAAATCGGCGACTATCGCCTGAATGGGTCGTGTGATTTTCTTCAACTGAATCGAGAGGTACCTTCTTCCTTTTTTCCAGGTAAGCATCATGCTAAGTCCCAAAATACCCACGGAAAGGGGCAACCAGCCTCCACTGGCAATTTTTGCGAGATTAGAGCCGAGAAAGGAAAGATCGATACTTAAAAAGAGCAGGGTAACCAGCGTGGACACTAAAAGTCCCCACTTCCAGATCTTGTGCATGGCGATAAAAGCCAGTAAACTGGTAATGGCCATGGTCATGGTTACCGCCAGTCCATAAGCTGCAGCCAGGTTGCTGGAAGTCTTGAATCCAAGCACAATCAGAATTGTACCAACCATGAGCATCGTATTGATTTTCGGAATAAATATCTGACCTCGTTCTTCATCTGATGTATGTTTTACGACAAAACGCGGCAGATAGCCCAATTGAATCGCCTGAAAGGTGAGTGAAAAAGCACCGGAAATGACGGCTTGCGAGGCAATTATGGTTGCCATGGTGGCGAGCACCACAAGAGGGTATAAGGCCCAGGAGGGGGCCATCAAATAAAAGGGATTGCTTGCCAGTTCCGGGTTCTCCAGCAACAAAGCGCCCTGACCAAAATAATTAATGACCAAACTGGGCAATACCAAAGTAAACCAGGCCAATCGGATCGGTGCTTTGCCGAAGTGCCCTATATCGGCGTAGAGTGCTTCGCCTCCTGTTACCACCAGAAAAACAACTCCCAATACTATTAATCCGTGCGTACCATGCATGATGAAAAAATGGATGGCATAATAGGGGTTTATGGCCAAAAGGATCTCAGGCCTTCTGATGATCACCGAGATGCCAAGTACTGCCAGGGTGAGGAACCATACAACGGTAACAGGACCGAAAACGGAGCCTACCAGCGAGGTGCCTTTCTTTTGAAATAAGAATAAACCCAGTAAGATGATGATGGTAATCGGGATGATAAAGGGACTGAATAATGGTGTGGCCACTTCCAATCCTTCGATGGCGCTTAATACGGAAATGACTGGAGTAATTACTCCGTCACCATAAAGCAGTGCAGCTCCGAAAATACCGAGTGCTGAAATAATTCCCAGACGCAGCCCTTTTTTCTTTGGCCTGACGAACTCCATCAAAGCAAGAATTCCTCCCTCTCCGTTATGGTCGGCTTTAAAGATGATCAATAAGTATTTAATGGAGATAACCAGAATAAGCGACCAGAATACCAGGGAAAGGATGCCAAAGATATTGTCAGGTGTAGTTTCTATGCCGTGCGGACCATGAAAGCACTCCCTGATTGCGTATAGCGGACTGGTACCGATGTCACCATACACAATGCCGATGGCCAGTAACGACAGATAAAGTAATTTTTTCTTTTTATGATCTGTTAATTTCTGCTTCACCCTATTTCCATTTTTAGAAGCGGGCATTCCCTTGCTTGTCATGCGTATTTTGGTTGATAATACAGGATTATGGCTCCACCATGAAAGGTTTTTGTCTCCACAAGGTTAAATACTATCCGTTTGTTCAGGTCGTGAAACAAGGACAAACCTTTTCCTTCCACCACAGGATGGATGCAAAGTTGGAATTCATCAATCAGGTTAAGTTTCAATAGTTGTATAATGATGCTGCGACTGCCCACAATAATATTCTTACTCTCTCCAATGCCGGATTGCTTTAGTTCCATTACTTCATCTCGCAAGTCCTGTTTTGCGAGGCGTGCACTTTCCCAATCTACATTTTTAAGCGTATGAGAGAAAATAATTTTTGGAATTTTGTCAATTGCTGCAGCGAAGTCGTTCATTGATTTTTGCTCCGAAGGGTTTTCCAAAAATGGTCGCCAAAATTCCATCAGCTGGTAGGTGGTTCTTCCATAGAGAATCTTGTCTGCCTGTCCCAATAATTCGGTATAATGCTGATGTATTTCTTCATCGGGAATTCCGGCCCTATGGTCGCAAATTCCGTCAATGGTCATATTGAGTGCTGCAATTACTTTTCTCATGTTTTGGTTTTGGTGGACTGTTACTTTGAATCGGAATTTCTGTTTCTGCATGCCGGGAATCAATCCAGACAAAAGATGTTTAATTCCAGCCTTCCATTCGGAATACTCATCTTTATGAGATGGATTGCAGGGACTTTTTATAGCCTTTACTTTTATTTGGGACCGCCTTGGTTTGAGTCAAATTCTATCATCCATTCAATGCCAAATTTGTCCCGGAACATTCCAAAATAGGTGCCCCAGGGACTGTCGGAAATGGCCATTTCAACTTGTCCACCTTCCGAAAGACCGGAAAATAGTTTGTCTGCTTCTGCCTTGCTTTCTGCATGGACCACAATTTTACTTCTGTTCTCATTTTCATTGGTTCGGCCCAGTATTTCCGGCACATCATTCGCCATTAAAATACTATGGCCAATGGGCAGTGCAATGTGCATGATCTTGTTTGCTTCCCGATCTGCAACTGGAAATTCTGCCCCGGCCATGTCTTTGAAGCGGATTACTTTAGAGAATTCTCCTCCAAACACCGATTTGTAAAAGTGGAATGCTTCCTCTGCATTGCCGTTAAAGTTTATGTGTGGATTGATATGGGCCATCGTTTTTATTTTACCCTGAAATATACAAGTCTTTTGCCTGCCTAAAAATGAGCGCTTGCTTCATCTTTCATTTTTAATTTAGGATGGCGGAAGAATTGGATGAGCTTCTTCCCCTCCTGGCGCTTGCGTCCCGACTATTCGGGAAGGGGTAGGGAGTCGTTGTGTGCGAGCACTTCAGATTGTCAGCTTGTCTTCAATTATTCGCTCAGAAAATCAAGATCTCCCGGATCAATTTTCCGGGTGTACTGATGGGGCTAGCCTGTTGCATCTGTAAAAGCAATTACCACCCCTGTGCTTCCTTTTGAGTAGATTAGTCGGAAGTCCTTTTGTGTCACATTAATGTCGCCGATATAGGATGCGGGACTTTCCTGCCAGGCGTCGAGATTGTTTTTCACGAAAACCACCAGCTTGTTCCATTTGAGTGTGTTGACTTCTATTTTTTCACTTTTCATGGTACTGAGTCCTGTTTCGGGGTCCACGCTTCGAACAGACAGGGAGAATGGTTCATTTAGTTCAATGACTTCCTGCAGGTTCAGTCTACTTTGGCAGCTGATCCATGTAAAACAAAGGAAGCAGGTGAGTGTTAGGGTCAATAGTTTCATATTCGAAAATGGCTTCACGCTGCAGAATGCTTCTGTTCGATCAAATCACGCAACATACTTAATACCGGATTTTCGATTCCCTGTTCTTCTTCTTGTTTGGCACCCGGTCGATTATCTTCCTGAATAATCAACAACTCCGTTCCGTTATCTTTTTCGACCAGTTTGTATTCCATCACAAAATAGTTTTCCGGCTTATCCTCCAAATCCGGGCTTGGGGCAAAAAGGCGGTATTTCAGACTTTCATAGGGCTTGAATTCCAATACGGTTCCCCATTGTTCAAAGAGGTGTCCTTCCCATTCGGTTTTAAAACGGATTTCATTTCCCGGCTTCCAGTCGGTTATCAGAATACTTCCATATTGCCAGGCTTTTACTTTTTCCGGATTTGTCAATGCTTCCCAAACTTTTTCTTTCGGAGCATTGAGCATCAAACGTGAGTGATTCGTGGCCATATTTTCGCCTGGTTTGAATTGTTTTTGCAAAAATTTCCCGCACCGCATTTTGCTTTGGGCGGGGTTTCAAAGTACTTAAATTTAAGATGAAACTTCGTCCTTTTTTGCGCTATTCCGCTTTGACTTCAGGTTTTTCTTTTTCAATCATTGCGATGAGTTGAGAGAGTTCCCTATGGTTTACATTTCCTGCAATGGTGTGCAGATTCCCCAGGTATTTCATGCCTAAATAGTTTGCTGTTTCCGAAAAGGGAAGCCAAAAATAGTCGCCGAGATGTTTGCCTACGGAGCAACTTATCGCCGCCATATTCTTTCCCCGCAATTGGCGACCGAGATCTTTTTCTAAGGTGAGCAGGTCGGTAAAGCGGTCGAAAAACACCTTCATGATCCCGCTCATTGCATACCAGTATACAGGAGTTACAAAAACCAGTGTATCGTAGTCGCAGATAATTTTCTTCATCAGGGCCAGGTAGTCATCGTTCCTGTTTTCGTGGCGGTAATCGAAGTAGCTGAATTGGTAATCATTCAGATTGATCAATTCCCAATTCGAATGATGGATCAGCAGTTCGGTCAATTTTGCGGCATCTCCGTCATTTCTTGAACTTCCGACAATTGCTACTGTTTTCATGGAGAATATTCTTCTTTTGTTTGGGTTGCAAGCACGGGTATGTTCCAATTCCTGACATCCGGATTGCAGAAAAGGCTTTTTGGTAATAGGGTGGGATAAAGGTACTAAACTATCAGACAGCGGTTGCCCATACCCTCCACATCTGATTGTCAAAGAAGAATCGGCTTTTTCGAAAGATTGCATATTCATCTACCTCCCAATGATTGATATAAATGAAGCAGGGTATTCGGGTGGATGATTCCTTCGAATAAAAACAGAGGAAATCCTTGTAGATTCAGGCATTTTCCAATGCAGCGATGTCAAATTTTTTCATTTTCAAAAAGGCATCCATGACATTCTTGGCTTTGTCGGGATTGCTTAAAAGCCTGGGCAATACAATGGGAACGATTTGCCAGGAAACGCCAAACTTGTCTTTTAGCCAGCCACAATTTCCTTCACTCCCGCCGCCGGAGGTTAATGCGTTCCAATAATGGTCAATTTCTTCCTGGGTTTCGCAATCCACCACAAATGAAACAGCTTCATTGAATTTAAATTGGGGACCTGCATTCAATCCCATAAACTTTTTTCCATCCAGTTCAAAGGTCACAACCATTTGATTGTCGCTCGTAATTTTTGAATTTTTAAAGATGGAGCAGTAGAATTTTGCAGCGGCCTGGGCTTGTCCGTCAAACCATAGGCAAGGGTAAATTTGATTTGTCATTTTTCTTCTTAAATAGATTATCCAACCCGTTTCTCTCTCATGTATTCGCTTTAAATCGGACTTAGTTTTAATGGTTAATTTAAAATATAGCGCAACTTTCAGGGTCAATATTTCATTCTTTGAGTCGGCCTGTCAAAATCGCTCTTGAATTTGTTTCTGGCGCACTTCGCATTTCCGACTAATTAATTATTTCGCCTGTATTGTTCGATAGTTTTTCCCTGTATTTTTGAATCGATTCGGGGCCTGGTCGATTCCAATCGCTGACCTCTCCAACAATTTTCAAGGGGTATTCGCTGCGATAGGAACGGGTTGGGTTTCCTGGAAATTTTTTATCCGTCAGATTCGGGTCATTTTCAAATTCACCCGTAGGCTCCACCACATAGACATGCTCCCTTCCTTCACCTTTTGCTAAAGCGGCAGCGAGTCCGGCTCCATTTACGAGGGCGGTGAAATAAATATGATTCATTTTAACTTCTGATTTGTAGTTGGATTGTCCACCAGCTTTAAGCAACTCACCCGGTTCTAACTGGGCTTTCGTGCCGTGGTAAAAAGGACCCTTGTCGCCGGGATGGTATTGAAAGGATTTGGCCAATTCATGGTACTCTTTAGCCTTGGGTTGGTCGCCCAGATCTTCGTAGCATTTGGCCAAACTTAAATAAAGCGCAGGAAAGGCGCTCTGAGCCGCAGGATCGTTCACTTTTTTTGCATAGAGCAAAGAGGTGGAGAGCCATTTCAATTTTTCAGAAACTGAGTTTTGTTGTCGGGATAAATAATAGGCTGCAAGAAACTTTTCGAAGTCATCGCTTGCTTCATTCCACGCTTGAAAAAAAAGTTGGATGGCTTGTGCTGTCTTTTTTTGTTCCTCCATCTCCATTCCCTGAAGGCAAAGTTTAACTACGTCATTGAAGGGTGAGAATTTCATATTATTCCGATTTTTTGCTTTGAATCTCTTGGGTGGTTTTGTTCATGATTTGTATCGCTCCCGATAAATAGTTCGGTATAATTTTTTTTCTTCATCGGAAAATGAGCCGATCAAATTTTCGGTCTCATTTCGATAATTCTGGTACAGCGGTAGCAGGAGCTTTTGGTTGGGTTTAGAGTTTTTAGAGTTTTTAGAGTTTTTAGAGTTTTTAGAGAATGTAGAGTTTTTAGAGATTTTAGAGTTTTTAGAGATTTTAGACTCTTTAGACTCTTTAGACTTCCTGGACAATTGGGATGCTTAAAACTTAACACTTAAAGCTATTTCAACTTATTCAACCACCATTTTTCCTGTTCTATTTGCCTTGCTTTTGCGACTTCAGGTTGATTTGTTGGATTCTCCCAGGACAGCCGATACGTGCGCCACCCAAAATTATCGTATTTGTCATTCGGTCCAAATTCTCCTGCACCATAATCGAGTTCATTGCTGTCGGGAATCCGGTAGTCTCCCCAATTGCATTTCTTTGAAACTCCGGATTTATAACTTGTCCAGCTTCCTTCGAACTGGTTGTTTTTAAATCCATCGGCAATGAACATTAGGGCATTGTATTTTAAACGGCCTTGTTCATCGATATAAAAATCTGATTGAAACCAACCATTCAGGCTACCCGTTCCACTTTGATCCGGGTCCTCATAAAAGTGATATTGCCCTTTTACCAATCCCTGCTTAAGCGTTGGAAACTCCGGTCCGATATAGGTTTGTGCATTTTCAATGATTAAAGTGCCCTGGAAAGAGCAGATATTGTCTTTCACTTTGGTTTTGCCATAAACGAAGTATTCCAACTTGTTTTTTGGGTTTTGAATCACTGAGATAAAATGAATATAAAATCTCTGGTAATTGTCACCGATATACCCGAGAGGTTCTGCTCGCTCAACGGTAACCGTATCATCTTCCACCTGAAATTGGGCCAGAGTCCATAAGTCAGATAGGTCCTGTTTTTTGACTGTCTCAATATAATTTGTGATTTGGAGTTCTTGCCCCGTGGCCAGGATGGAGAAATTCAATATACAGAGAAGAAGTATGGTTTTCATTTTTAATGTGGAGTTTGGGGAGTAGGTGTATGCTTGAACGTTTTTGGAGCAGAAGCATTGTATTGGTGAAGTGAGGGCTTTAATGGAGTGTGTCTAAAGGTGCTTCAACCATTCTCAAACTGCCGAGCCGCTCAAAGCTTATCCTTTGATTAAATGAAAATTAAAATAAAAATAAAAAACCCTCTGCTAAGCAAAGGGTTTTGATTGAAAAAATGCCTGAATTAATTTTTGAAGTTCCTTACCAGGAGACCCCGACTATGAAATTTTGACTGGCTGTCGCCATGTTGATAAAATTCATCAAGTCGATCGCATTCCCTTCTCCAGTCAGATTAACGGTTTGAGCTGCATAACCGCCTTGTTGACCCGTAGAGTCCAAAAAGACAGTCGGGTTATTTGATCCGCCATTTGAGCCATAGGAAAATTCACATTTTCCATGATAGATATACAACATGACGCTGGGTGGGCAATTATGGTTCCAGGAAACTGTAAAGGTTGGAGGATTGCCATTTGCTGGAAAACAGAACGAGGAATTGGTCATTGGTGTTGCGGTTAACTCCTGGTGTTTTTTGGCAATTTCTGCTAATAATGTCTCTTTGTTCATGTGGTGTGATATTTAGTTGTTAATACTTGTTTTTTGCTTTTTAGTATACTGCATTTCCTGTGGTATGTGCGGAAGTCAATTTTAAATGACGGACCTACTTCTTCAGGAATCATTAACAACTGCAAGTTAGGGGTTAACCCCTACGGAGGATATACCTGATTTCCGTGAATTTTTGTTTGGAGTTTATAGAGGGTTTAGAGGGTTTAGAGTTCTTAGACTTTTTGGACATTTTAGACTCTTTAGACTTTTTGGACTATTCAGAAGCTTAAAACTTAAAACTAATTTATAGTCATGGGTATCCGTTTATTTCCCACCAAACCTTTTTGTTGACAGATTCAAAATCCATTTATCCTTCTTTCAATTTCCTTTATTTAGAAAAAAAGGAAGAAAAAAATCGCGCTTGCTTCCTTAATGACCCGCTAAGCCTTACTCCGCTATCCCGCACGTGCGGGATATAAGCTCCGTCAGGCAGCGGGTGCCCTCCCGACCAATTCGGGACGGAAGCCAGGCGCCTATTGCTGACGCCAGCATAAGATTACATCTCAGTCTGTTGGATATAGATAAACTTCGTGCGGGTGGGCTGGCCAAAATGCGGGCCGCGCGCTGGCGTGATGTTTTTTTTAGGGAGGCCAGATGCAATGGCCGACCGTTAAGAAAAAAACAGAGAGCGGGGAAGCTTATTTTGGCCTTGATTTTTTGGTTCGTTTTGTATCAAGACAAAATGAACACACAATAAGGAAAGAATATAAATAGGAATTGGATTATTCTGAACACGGCGAAGTGGTAATAGGTAGGTAGAGGGTTTAGAGTTTTTAGAGGATTTAGAGATTTTAGAGAATTTAGAGTTCTTAGACTCTTTGGACATTTTAGAGCTCTTGGACTCTTTGGACATTTTAGACTCTTTAGACTTTTTGGACTATTGGGATGCTAAGGACTTAAGGCTGGTTGATTGGTAGAGGGTTTAGAGTTTTTAGAGATTTTAGAGAATTTAGAGATTTTAGACTGTCTGTATTTTCGCGGCTTCCCAGCCAATGATGGCGGTTTTTCGGGTGCTGCCCCACATGTATCCTCCGATATTTCCAGTCGACTGAATCACCCGGTGGCAGGGGATTAAAAAGGCGATGGGATTGCTGCCAATTGCAGTTCCGACGGCCCGGGAAGCAGTGGGACTTCCGATCTGAGCAGCCAGTTTTCCGTAGGTTGACAGACTTCCCATTGGAATCTGGAGCAAAGCCTCCCAGACCTTTAGTTGAAAGTCGGTGCCTTTTAGATGCAATTTGATTTTGTTCAGCTGGCTCCAGTCGTTTTGAAAAATGGCCAGAGCATGCTGCTGCATGACATCTGTCTTTCTTTCCAGAGTAGCATTGGGGAATTTGGCCTGCAGATTTTGCAAAGCGGTTTTTTCATCCGCTTCAAAAGTCATCGAACAAATGCCTTTGGAAGTGGAAGCAATAAGCAGTTTCCCAAACGGACTTTCGGCAAAACGGTAATGGATCTGTAGATTCTTGCCGCCGTTTTTGTATTCGGCCGGAGTCATGCCCTCGATGCTCACGAATAAATGATGCAACCGGCTGGTGCTGGAAAGTCCGGTATCCAGCGCCGTATCGAACAAGGTGGCTTGCTCCTCTTTCAGGATTTTTTTGGCGTGGGAGAGGCTGATGAATTGAAGAAATTTCTTCGGACTGGTACCGGCCCAATCGGTAAACAGGCGCTGAAAATGTGCCGGACTGAGATGAACTTTTTCCGCCACTTCATTCAAATCCGGTTGCGCTTTGAAATGCGTTTGTATGTATTCAATCGCTTCGGCAATCCGCTGGTAATCGATTTGATTTTGAGAACTCATTCTTCCGTTTGCATGTATACGAATATCTGAAGTGTTTTGCGTTTATAAAATCCGAATCCTGCGGTATTTGGGGTAGCGGTTCTTTGGGCGCTTTTTAGCCGTTCATTTGCTTATTCAGCCATTCGGTTTTTTTAATCGCGTACCAATTATGCGGTATTTCGTCGTATACGAATGTTTCAATGAAATTGAGACCAATCTTTTTTAAGATTTTATTTGAAACCAGATGATTCACTGCGGCGGCAGCTCCGATTTCCGACAGATGGAGTTTTTCAAATCCGTAATTCAGCGAAGCCATGGCTGATTCCGTGGCGATTCCTTTTCCCCAATAATCCTTTCTAAGCCGGTAGCCGAGATCATAATATGAGAATTCCTTTCTTAATACCTCTTCGTATTTTAATCCGGCCCAACCAATGAAATCGCCCGTTTCCCGGTCGATTATCGCCCATCTTCCAATCCCGTTTCTTTCGTATTGTTTCCTGACCCGTTCGATCACCTCGACCGCTTCTTCCAGGGTTTTAATGGGCTTCTTTCCTAAAAATTCATGTACCTCGGGATCCGAATCCAGTTGGAACATTCCTTCAGCGTCCGTCATCTCCAGGTCTCTTAAAATGAGCCGTTCCGTTTCGATATGTATTTTCATGAGGGTTGTTTGTTTCAATGGGAGCTAAACAGAATTTTCATATTATTCTCTTGTATAGAAGTTCTCCATGAGTATATACTTCCCATTAGGTGGACAAGGTGGAGTTTTGTCCTCTGGATCAATTTCATCTTCTTCTCCCTCAAAAGATGAGAGGTAGTTGTTGACAATTAAAATACCTGGGCTAAAATTCAAATTACACGAACATTTCAATTCAAAATTGCCGGGACTTTCATCATTAGACCAGGTCCTGTGTTCGTAATCTGAGATTACATCTAAAAGAACGTTGTTCGAATCAATGTCGATAACTTTCAGGGCGGATTGACTTTCTGTCCAGCCACTTCCGCTACTGGAAAAATAGGTGTCCCAACTGGGTGAACTGTAGATGAAGATTTCCGGATTTCCTCTATCATTGACTTGTAGGGATAGCACACTATCAATTTCAATAAAATAGTCCTGATAGACCTTCCAACTATCGTTGGTGTAAATACCTATGATGCCAATCAGGACCATTTCTCCCAGGCTGTCCCACATCGTCCGATCAACGTTTGGATTGACCATATATCTGAACTTGTAAGCCGGAAAGTCTTTGGTATAACGGAGTTGAAAATCATGACGATCAAAATATGCCAGGGATGAAAACTCACCCACCAACTCACATTTTCCATACCCAATAGTATCTGAATTGCCTGGTTGATTTAAGTTTTTGTTTCTTAATACCAAGCTGTCAGATGCCGAGCTTTGGGTATCGCCGGCACTTCCTTGATTCCCGTCATTGAATTGAATGCATGCAGCTAGTGTGATTGCTAAAGTGAGAAAAATTGTACGACGAAATCCTTTCATAAAATTGCGGCTAAAGGTTTGGCTCTGCAAAGTGTTCCAAAAGGCATTGCATCTATGTTTTGCTGAGCCAGTGGATTTATTCAATTTTTCTTTCCAACTGAGCTTTGTGCAGTTTACGTAACCTTTCTCCTATAATAGGGTTATCTGCATACGCTGATACAGTCGTAATTAAATTAATTTCATCCATAGATTTAGTTTCCGCTTCAAAGGCCAGGACAAGATTTGCTTCATTTTGACCAGTGATGGAAATTCTCGAAAATTTAGCTTCAAATTCCTTTACTGTTTTCAAGTTGCTTGCTTTAAACGCGGGCCAATCTGTTCTCTTCCTGTTTCTGAGGTCCGCATTTTTTTCTCCAAACTTGTTCAGGTTGCGTTTTATTGTGTATTCCGGCGATATTGACCCCCTATTCCGGGCAAATTGACCCCTCTGGTTTATGGGAGTCGTTTTTTAAAGAGCGGGTGTAAAATTAGATTTATTTTCTCAAGGATTCTCCTTGCAAATCAACACGGTTTGCTTT
>WGMZ01000003.1 GCA_016124735.1 Bacteroidota bacterium | reverse complement strand
CTAAAGGCCCATCTGAGTTCAATCCGACACTCCTATGCTCCGTTTATGTCCAGATTAAATGCCAACTCGCCAAGCAACCTGGTCAAAATCTATAGCATTACACATTTTGTAACCCAATAAAATCAGCAGACCCTAAAATAGAAATTATAGGATGACCAATAGGATGCTGTGTTAAATCCTTTTCAAATAGGAATTATTAAATGGAATGCAATTTAGACTAAACTTAAATGGATCCTCATCCTAATCCTCAATCTCAACATGAATCTCAACCTCAACCCATAAAAAAAGCCTCACTTTCGTGAGGCTTGATGTTGTCCGACTAGGGGTCGAACCTAGACTCTTCTGAACCAAAATCAGACGTGTTGCCAATTACACCATCGGACAGTTTCCCTTGCGGGGATGCAAAATTAAGAAGATTCTGAAATTGTACAAATACTTCCTGGAAAATTAATTGGCCATATCCGAAATGAACTGAATACGCATCAGTTGCAATTCTTCGTGGCTGTATTCTCCATCGAATTCATCGAACGCATCGTCCAGTGAATCAACTTCAGAGGAGCGGAAGTAATCAAAGATTTCGTCTTGTCTTTCCTCATCCAGCATGTCGTTGATATAGTAATGCAGATTCAGCTTGGTGCCGCTGTAGACGATGTTCTCAATCTCCTTCATCAATTCTTCCGGACTCATTCCATTGGAACGGCTAATCACATCCAGTCCAATTTTTTTATCAATATTCTGAATGATGGCAATCTTCTTTCCGGATTTATTCGGCACGGAGCGCACCACAATATCTGCCGGACGTTCGATATCATTTTCCTTTACATATTGACGAATCAGTTCCACAAAGGGTTTTCCGAACTTAATGACTTTGTTTTTTCCCACCCCGACGATGTTTTCCATCTCTTCCATGGACACAGGGTATTTGGTTGCCATGTCTTCCAATGAAGGATCCTGGAAGATGACATAGGGAGGAAGGTTCTTTTGTTTCGCTACTTTTTTACAGAGGTCTTTGAGCATGGCGAAGAGGGTCTCATCAAAGATGTTCTCCATCTGAGCTGTATCGTATTCTTCGTCGTTCACCTTTTCAAAGCTGTTGTCGATAGCCATTTCCAGTTTTGATGGAGAAGCAAGGAATTCGCGTCCCTTATCTGTTACGTTTAAGAGTCCGTAGTTTTCAATGCTTTTAAAGAGCAGTCCGTTTAGCAGTCCCAAACGCACTAAGCCCTTCCAGAATATAGGCTCTTTATCTGCTCCCTTGCCAAAATATTCGTTCTGGTCGTTGCCGTAATCGGCCACTTCCGAACTTTTGACTCCTTTTAACACATCCACCACATGTTTGAGGTTGAACTTCGGTCCGAGCGATTCGATGGCACGAAGCACCAGTTGCATGTCTGCACTCACATCGAATTTCTCTTTCGGATGGCGGCAGTTGTCGCACATCTTATTGCAATCAGCTTCATCGAATTTCTCTCCGAAATAGTGGAGGAGCATTTTGCGGCGGCATTGCGATGATTCGGCATAGGAAGAAGTTTCAAAAAGCAGTTGGGAACCGATTTCTCTTTCGGATACCGGTTTGTCTTTCATGAATTTCTCCAGCTTTTCGATATCACCCGGGTTGTAAAAGAGCAGGCATTCTCCGTCGAGTCCGTCGCGGCCCGCGCGTCCGGTTTCCTGGTAGTAACCTTCCAGAGATTTGGGGATATCGTAATGGATCACAAAACGCACGTCCGGCTTATCGATCCCCATTCCGAATGCAATGGTGGCAACAATTACATCCACATCTTCCATCAGAAATTTATCCTGATGCAAGGCGCGGGTTTTGGCATCCATCCCTGCATGATAAGGCAGCGCATTGATGCCGTTTACCGAAAGCATCTGAGCGATTTCCTCAACTTTTTTCCGGCTCAGGCAATAGATGATGCCTGATTTTCTCGGCCGGTTTTTGATGAACGATACAATTTCTTTCAGCACCCGGTCTTTCTTCTCTTTCGGACGCACCTCGTAATAGAGGTTAGAACGGTTAAAAGAGGATTTGAACACGGTGGCATCGTTCATGCCCAGGTTTTTCTGAATATCCGCCTGAACTTTTGGAGTAGCGGTGGCAGTGAGTGCCATCATGGGCACATCGCTGATATCTTTTACAATTTTCTTGATGTTTCGGTATTCCGGACGGAAATCATGTCCCCATTCCGATATACAATGCGCCTCATCCACCGCAACGAAGGAAATATTGATCTGCCGAAGAAAATCGACGGTCTCTTCCTTCTTCAAAGTTTCCGGAGCAACAAAAAGCAATTTGGTATTCCCTTCCAGAATATCGGACTTCACTTTCTGGATTTCAGCCTTGGTCAGCGAACTGTTCATAAAATGAGCAACTGCATCTGAACTGCCAAAACCCCGAATGCTGTCCACCTGATTTTTCATCAGTGCGATAAGCGGAGAAATAACGATGGCTGTTCCATCTAAAAGCAATGCGGGCAACTGATAGCACAGGGATTTCCCTGCACCGGTAGGCATAATGACAAAGCAATCTTTCCCTTCTACAACCGACTGGATAATGGCCTCCTGATTCCCCTTAAAGGTATCAAAACCAAAAAATTCTTTCAGGGCCCCCTTCAAATCAATTGATTCTACCATGACGTAAGCGCTAAGCCTATTTTAAATTAACAATAAACCGGATTAAAAAACAAGTCAGAAATAACTCATTTACTTAAATTCGCAACCGATTTTCTTAGCTGGTAGGTGTTTAATCTATAGGCTATTTAAAATTTACGCGAATTTAACATTTTTATGGTTCAAAAGAACAAGTATGCGGTAATCATGGCTGGGGGAGTGGGAAGCCGGTTCTGGCCGGTGAGTACCAAACAGAAGCCAAAGCAGTTTATCGACATACTGGGAACGGGGAAATCCCTGATACGTCAAACCTACGAACGCTTCAGAAAAATACTTCCTTCAGAAAACATTTACATTGTCACCAATACCCAATACGTAGACCTGGTCAGGGAGCATATTCCCGAAATGGAGCTGGAGCAGATTGTGGCGGAGCCTTTTGGAAAGAATACGGCCCCCTGCATTGCCTATGCAAGCTATCGGATCGCAAAGATTGACCCGGATGCAGTATGCGTGGTGGCGCCCAGCGATCATCTGATTCTGAATGAAGATGCCTTTCTGGAAATATGCGAGGGCGGTATGGATTTTTGCAGTGAGCACGATGCCCTCTTATGCATTGGCATTAAACCGCATCGTCCGGATACCGGCTACGGATATATTCAGCAGCGGGAAGAGCCGGTAACGGATAATATTCATAAAGTGAAGACTTTTACGGAAAAACCCTCTCTGGAGCTGGCTCAAACCTTTTTGGATAGTGGCGATTTTTTGTGGAATGCCGGAATATTTATCTGGAACCTCGAGAGCATCCTATCGGCCTTTGAGACGCATCTACCGGAGATGAACCAGCTGTTTGTTAATGCAGCAAATACGCTGGGCACGAATAAAGAGACAGAAACGATTGCCAGCGCTTACCAAATGTGCACCAATATTTCCATTGATTATGGTGTGCTGGAGAAAGCAGACAATGCTTTTGTATATCCTGGCGATTTTGGTTGGTCGGATTTGGGAACCTGGAGTTCACTCTACGATGTACATAAAAAAGACAACAACGAAAATGCCATCAATGGAAAGTTGGTGAATGCCATCGATTCGCGCGGAAATATGATTGCCGTGCCCGATTCAAAACTGGTGGTGGTCAATGGGGTCGAAAACCTGATTATCGTCGAATCGGAGAAGGTATTGTTGGTATGCGACCGCAGCCGAGAGCAGGAAGTAAAACAGATCGTAACAGATATCAAGTTGAAATACGGGGAGAAGTTTCTTTAGGAGTACAAGAGTAGAAGAGACGTTGTGATGTTGAGAGGCGAGATTTTGAGACAAATGATTGACTTCCTTAATTCTTATTGAAGTAGCGTCGCGATTTATCGCGAGGAAAGGTTAATTTAACAGAAATTTAGTGGAGATGTTGTGATGTTGAGAGGCGAGATTTTGAGACAAAGTATTGACTTCCTTAATTCTTGTTGAAGTAGCGTCGCGATTTATCGCGAGGAAAGGTTAATTTAACAGAAATTTAGTGGAGACGTTGCGATGTTGAGAGGTGAGACATTGGGATGAATTTTTTAAAGAGCAGTCATGGCCTGTCGAAGTATGGCTGCGATATAATAGTAAGAATACCCCATAAAAAAAGTGAGCCGGAAACCGACTCACTCAATTCATTTAACCAGCCTGGCTATCAGATAAAATTCTCTTTATTCTTCATGGCATAAACCAATAAGCTATTGGTGCCTTTCAGATTGAGTTTCTTGCAAATATTTGCCCGGTGGTTGTTAATTGTTTTCACACTAATACGCATTTTCTTCGCAATTTCATTGCTGGTATGCCCTTCGGCAATCATGCGCATCACGTATTTTTCCGTTTTAGTTAGACGACGCCCTTTCACTTCTGTTTCAACCGCAACCTGCCGTGCAGTACGATTTAACAAGAAACTTGAAACAGATGCGGAGAAGAAGAAGTTTCCACTCAGCACTGTTTTGATTCCTTCAGATAAATCGTTGATGGAGTTCTCTTTGAGAATATATCCATGTACACCCGCTTCCAGCGCCTGATTAAAAATGTCTTCATCCTTGTGAACGGTCAGTGCAATTACCTTAGTGAAGAGATTGTCGCTCCTTACTTTTTCACAAATATCCAGTCCGGAAATGTCCGGCATCTCGATATCCAGTAAAGCAATATCAGGTTTTTTGTTCTTAATGAGTTCCCAGGCCTGGCTTCCGTTTTCAGCCACACCAATCAGGTCAAATTCATCGCGCATTTTCTCAAGCACGCTTTTTAATCCCAATAGGAAAATTGGATGGTCATCTGCAATGACAACCGTAGGTGTTTTTGCCATATTCTGTTTTTTTTATATCCCACGATTCGGTCAGGAAGGGTAGGTCCGTTTCCAAATCAGGGTCAAGATAGATATAAAAAAATAAATATGACTATTTTTTTAGGGAACGTTTGTCGTTTCTTCAAGAGGAAAAACTTTCAGCATTTCTGAAGTCTGGCTTTCTTTTCTGTAAAAATGCTTGGGTACCTTCTTTGAAATCATCGGTAGAGAAACTCTTTCCAAAGCGGGTGATTTCATAGTTAAAGCCATCTATATCCTTTGCATAGTGTGCATTCACACATTCAATAACCGAACGAATGGCTTTAGGTGATTTACCTGCAATGGTGCGGGCTAGCTCTTCTCCTTTTTCATACAGGTTCTCGATGGGTACAACATAATTGACCAGGCCTATTTCATATGCTCGCGGTGCTTTAATGGCATCGCCGGTCATCAGAATTTCCATGGCGCGTCCTTTTCCTACGATATCGCACAGGCGCTGAGTTCCCCCGTAGCCGGGAACCAGTCCCAAATTCACTTCCGGCTGTCCGAAGCGTGCATTTTCCGAGGCAATTCTCAGATGGCAGGCAATAGCGAGTTCGCATCCGCCACCGAGGGTAAATCCATTGACCAATGCAATTACAGGTTGTCTGGATTGCTCGATGGTAAACATTACGGCATGCCCTTCGGCAGCCATTTTTGTTCCTTCTTCTTCGCTGAAATCAGCGAATTCAGAGATATCGGCTCCGGCGGCAAAGGCTTTCTCGCCCGCTCCGGTAAGAAAAATACAAAGGACCTGGTCGTTTGCGTTGGCTGTTTCTACCGCTTGTTTTATTTCCTGAAGAGTTTCAATATTTAAGGCGTTCATTTTGTCCGCCCGGTTAATGGTAATCCAGAAATTAGAGCCTTTGATTTCAGTGAGAATAGTGTTGTACATAGTTGATGTTTACTTTTTAAACATGCCGGCCAGACTACCGAGTCCGCCAGGCATTAATTCTTTTGCTATTTCGGCCATCTCAGCTTCTGCCACTTTGTCGGCTTGTTCCAACGCGTGATTGATGGCTTCAATTAGCTGGGTTTTCTGCATTTCAGCCGAGGTCGTTTCCTCGCTAATCAGAATATCCAAAATGCGTCGGGATCCAGATACGACAACGCGAACAGCCCCATCTGCGGATTGTCCCATCACAGAAACCTGTTCCAATCGTTGCTTAATTTCTTCGGCTTTCTGTTTTGCTTCTGTTAATTTCCCGAACATTTCCTGACAATTTGCAACAAAAATAGGAGAAGGCCCGCTTTTGGCAAAACCCAAGCAAAATGAATCGAGAGAAACAGCAGTTCTATCGCGCTTTGATTTATCCTGTCGTCCTGGTAGGAATCATGGTGTTGGTGTATACTCTGGAAGTTTTCGGTGATTTTCATTGGGATGACTATGGGTTAAAACCCGGAAACTGGATTGGCTTACGGGGCATTTTATTTAGTCCTTTTCTGCATGCCAGCTGGGAGCATTTGTTATCCAATGCATTTCCACTCCTCATTCTAGGTACCGCTTTGTTTTATTTTTTTTCCGGCATAGCATGGGAACTCATGTTTTGGCAGTTTCTGATGAATGGCCTGATGCTCTGGTTTTTAGGAGCGGAAGGAACCATTCATATTGGAGCCAGCGGATTGGTGTACTCCATGGCTTTTTTCCTCTTGTTCAGTGGCTTTATCCGAAAAAACAAAGGACTTACCATGCTGTCTTTTGCAGTCATTATGCTCTATGGATATTTGATTTGGGGAATGTTTCCGGTGCAACCGCATGTGAGCTGGGAAGGGCATCTGGCCGGATTCTTAAGCGGTGCCGTATTGGCCTTTTTCTTTCGAAAAGAAGGTCCTGCAGATGATAAAAAAAAGGTATGGGATGATTCGGATCTTGATGGGGTTGAGCCGTATTGGGAAGTAGATGATGCGGAAGATTCTGATCAGGTCGACGAAAAGGCGAAACCGATTCAGATTCATTATACCTACCGAAAATCAGAGGATAAGAAGTAGCTCGCTTGCCAAATCTTCTTTAACTGTTTCCACAATGCGCCCGGTCTCTTTTCCATTTTTCAAAACAATGATGGTGGGAAGGTATTCGATGCGGTCTTGCTTTTCGATTCCTGAAGGGGAAACTTTGTCGAGGTCTAAGTTGAAATAACGAACCCGGGTCTCTGGAATATGCGCCGCATCGCAAAGTGATCTGAAGATGGGAATAAGATGTTCGCTGTCGCTGCACCAGCAGCCAAGATAGACCCGAAAGGAATAATTTGTCCAGTCCTGAGCTTTCAGCTTTTCAAGAGCAGATGTATCAGACAGTTCAGGCTTATGGTCGATCCAGTGGCAGTCGGGGAAGGTTGCCAGTTGTTTTACACTCGTTTCTCCGTAAGTTTCCATCGCTTTTTTCGTTGTATGACAAGCCCCGGTGACGAAAAGAAAACAGAACCAAGGCAATAATAAAATCAATCCTTTATTTTGTGAGCGTCGCACAGTTCGAAGATACATTTTGCAGAGAAGTTTCTATACCATATTGGGTTTACCGGATTATGCCAGCTTGAAAGAGGTGAAACGCGCTTTCAAGGAGTTGGCGGTTCAATTTCATCCGGATAAAAATCCAGGCAACAAACATGCGGAGGAACGCTTCAAGGAGATCAGCAATGCCTACAATGTTTTGGGCGAGCAGGATAGTAAATACGATTACGATATCCGATTGTCGGGATTGAAGAGCTTTCTCAAGACAAACCCGGATCCGGTTAAGGAAAAAGAAGAAAAACGGCGTAAAATGCGTGAAGACTTGATCCGGCGCCGGAAAGAGGAGGAAATCGCAAGCATTAAAACAGCCTACCATCGGCTGCATTCTGGGATTCCCATACGCCTGCGAAAGGGATTAAATTATGCATTGATAGCACTCGGCATTCTGGTGTTCTTCCAAAATTGGTTTTATACCCTGGAGACTTTTTCTCCTTTTAGCCTGATTCTCGCCTTTGTCTTTATGGTGATTGGCAATGTGCGTTTGCAACGAATGGCTTTTATTGATTTGTTGCATCAAAATTTACTGAAGAGTGTGGGATACAATATCCATCTACGTGTGGTGCGCAATTTTTTCATTGGCCTGAGTATTTGTCTGAGCCTGGCTATTGCAACGGCTCAGGGGGTGGCCTGGTATCAATTTGCTTTCTATTCTGAAGTAACCATTGGCCATGTGGAGCTTCGATTCAACAAGGGAGGATATTGGGAATACCAGTATTCGTATGAAATTAACGGAAAAGTATTTACCAAGACTTTGCCCGATAAGTACATTGAAGATTTTCCACTTTACGGTCGTGTAAAAGTACGCTATTCGCGAATCAATCCGGTGTATGCCCGCATAATTAAAGATTGACCTCGTACATGTCGTATACCGTTTCTTCCATTCCAAGTTTTTGGTAAACGCTTTGTGCCAGATGATTTTCCTTCTCTACGTAAAGACGAATGGTTTGAATGCCTGCATTCCGAGCGTCTGATTTCACCTTTTCATACAAGGCTTTGTAGATTCCTTTTCCCCGGAATGGCTCATCTACATATACACTTTGTATCCACCAAATGGTATTGTTTCTCCAATCGCTCCATTCAAAGGTAATCATGAGTTGTCCGATTACTTTTTCATCTGTTTCTGCAACATAGTAAAAGCCTTTCGATTCATCTTTTAAAACCGCTTCCACTCCCGGCATAATGACCTCATCTGCCAAAATCTTGTTTTCGGTTTCCAGCGCCATGTTCTGGTTAAATTTCGCGATGCTGCGGGCGTCTTCAAAGCGTGCTTTGCGAATCGGATATACTTCCATCATCTAATACCAATGTCTGAAATAAATCTTTGCCTACCAGAATAAGTGCCAACGCATTTAAGGCAGCGAGTATCGAGAAGGGAAAGACGATTAAGGTTGAAAATAAAAAATACAGGTAACTGAAAAAAGAAGCCGAAACTATCAGCAGGGGCAGGTACCATTTTCGGGGAAAATAAAAGGCATAAACCAGCGATAATATATCGGCCAGAAAAAAATAACGCTCGTGCATTCGAGGCAGGAAAAAAGGAATAAAGAGCGCTGAAAAAAGGGCGATTTGCAGGATGCGTTCTTTCTTTAATTCTGCTTTATGGTAGATCATGAAAAGAAAAAAGAGTCCACAAACGGAGCCAACGAAGCCAATTCCTATTTGTGTAAATAACTCATTCGGGGCCCAGGAAAGCCATTGGTACACATTGGGTGCAAAGGAGCTCAGTCCGGTATGCTCTCCACTTTGATGGAGGTAGATTCCCAATAGATCAAGGAAAGGTCTACCGGCCAACCAGTTTGGCAAGATGGCAATAAGGTAGATGAGGGGAACCCAAACAATTTCCTTCCAACTCATCTGCTTTTTAGCCAAAAGTGCGGCGGGAACCAGGAGGAGGAAAACCGACTGTATCTTTAATGCAAATGCAATTCCCCAAAAAAGCATGGCGCGGCGGTCCTGATTTTTCATCCATTGGTGCAAAGCCAAAAGTAAAAATGCAGTATAAAGACTATCGCATTGTCCCCACAAGGAGGCATTGATTAAAACAGTTGGCAGGTATAAGGCGAGGATGGCTGCCATGAAGCCGGGTTTTTTACCATGTTTTTCCTTTACCAACAGGAAAACGGAGACCGTCAAAAGATAATCGGAAAGCAGTCCGATGAGTTTGATGGCGTACAGCTTTGGTAAGCCTAGGAAACCAACCAGATAAAGAAGGTAGAGGTAAGGTGGCGTATAATCGTGAAATCCGGTTTTCAGGGATTGGAAACCTTCGGTTTTCAGCTGGTCGTACCAGAGACTCAGGTTCGAGGTATAGTCGCCTGACTCGAACGGGAACATCAGGAAGCGAGGAATGAGCGTCAATAAGAGGATCAGGATTATCGGGCCGTTCTTTTTCAGGGAATCCATACACCGCAAATAAACAATTCTCCTCATTAATCTGTTTATCCTCAGATGAAATACTGCGGGGAATTAAAAAGTGTCCGGTGATTTCAACGGGTTTAGTATTTTTGGAACCTCATTTGATGTAATGACATTGATACGATACGAATAACATGGTACAAAAAGTTTCAGATTCAGAATTCAATCAGATAATTCATACCGATGATAAAGTGGTAGTGAAGTTCTACGCCGACTGGTGCGGGAACTGCCGTCTTTTTGCCCCCAAATTCAAGAAATTGTCGGAGCGTGATGAATACAAGGGAATCACCTTTCTGGATGTGGATGCCGAGAACAGTCCGGAAGCTCGCAAGTTGGCCGGAGTGAGTAATTTGCCATTTTTCGCTACCTTTAAAGGAGGCGAATTGGTAGCTACAGACTTCACGTCGAAAGAAGAGGTTGTTGAGCGCCTGATTCAAAGCATTAATTAAAATGAAAATTCAGGCAATTAAAAAAATGGTGGAGTCGTATTCGTTGGAGGAAATCACCCTTGCAGAGGCTGATTTGGCCGAAGGAAAGATTCCAGCCATCGCCATAGACGGCGAAGACGAAGGAGAACGGCTAACCCATGCCTTTGGGGCCAAATACATTTTGGAAAAGATGCGCGAGGGGATGGAGATGCAAGTGGCTTTGCGCGACTTCACTCAAAAAGTGCGCGGAAGTATCAGTTAACATCCTGAAGGTATTCTTTGAGCATTTCGGCATTGCTCATGTGATTTACCGGATGGACAAAATCCGGTACAATTTCCTGAAGCAGTGCCAGGGTGAATTGTCTGTCGGCAATCATGGGATGCGGGATTTTTAAATCTTCCGTATCCACCACCAAATCTTCAGCATAGAGAATATCAATATCCAGGGTACGGGGTCCCCATTTCTCCTGACGTTCACGATCCAGTGCCCCTTCAACTGTATGGATTGTTTGAAGCAATTCCTCAGGCTCAAGATCCGATTCAAACAAAATCACCTGATTCAGAAAATCCGGCTGATTTGTTTTTCCCCAAGGCTTGCTTTCCTGTATGGAACTTGCGCCAAGAATACGGCCATGCTTTTCCATCAGGTCTTTGCCTGCACTGAGATACCGATTTCGATCTCCTAGATTGCTTCCTAAAAGGAGGGTATAAATCATCCGGGGTAAATTATAATAACTTATATTCGATGACAAGTATATGGAATATAAAATCCTAATCTATATCATCGGCATCATTATTTATTTCATTTATTCTGCCGGAAAAGCTACAAAGAAGAGAAATGAATTAAGACAGCAAAGGAAATCCACCTCAGGGCAAAAATCCTGGGAGGATGAGTTGAAGGATATTTTGAGCCGAACTACCGGAGTTTCTCAATTTGTAAGGCAAGAAGAGGAAAAGGTCAGTACAGCGAGTTCGAGCCACTATCGGGAAGAAGATGAAGATGAAGAGTGGAATGTGCGGGGCATGGATGAAAAAATGCCTGAGACCAAGGAATATGAGGAGCTTCATCATCGTGAATGGGATGCACACCTTGCTCAGGAGAAATACAGTGTGGAAATAGATGAAACCTCACTTCAGGAGCATGTCAAAGAGCTTGAAGAGCAAATGGAAAGACGGGAGCCGGAAAACTCAGTCGGACATCAGATGATCAAAAAAGAGAAATTCGATGCCCGTAAGGCCTTTATCTATTCTGAAATATTTCGGGCCAAATATATTGAAGACTAAGCGCCTGCCGTAACCAGTTGCAGGACTTGCGCACCTCTCTGTTCCATCCAGATTTTTCTATCGCCTACAATGGACGAAACATCCGCAGATTGATAATTTCGAATGGTGATGAGCTGCACGTCGCTTTCCATTTGAACCTGATAATCTTCTGATAAAACCTCCAGCAATGCTTCCAGTTTTCTTGGATCGTCGTTCACCACCAGTGAGAAACTGATGGCTGAATTCTGCATCACATTCACCCGAATGTTGTAGCTGCTTAGCAAAGCGAAGATATGGGTCAGATGTTCCTCGGCAATGAAAGAGAAATCTTTGGATGATACACTGATATATGCCTGATGATCTTTGAAAATATAGAATGGTACCGCATTTTCTTCCTGTATTCTGACACTCACCTCTGTTCCGCTGGCTTCCGGATCCATAAAAGATTTTACTACAAGCGGAATGCCTTTGCTTTGAAGCGGCTGTATGGTTTTGGGGTGAATGACTGTGGCACCGTAATAGGCTAATTCTATCGCCACTTTATAATTTAACCCGTCGATTTTAATGGCTTCGGGCATACGTTTAGGGTCGGCATTCATCACACCGGCTACGTCTTTCCAGATGGTTACGTCTTCTGCATCCAGGCCATAGGCGAAGATGGCAGCAGAATAATCGGACCCTTCCCGACCCAGAGTGGAAGTCTGCTTATCCGGAGTTTGCCCGATAAATCCCTGGGTAACCACTTTTTGTTTTTGAACAATAGGTTTGAGTTTCCGGCCAATAATTCCGGCCGTAAGTTCCCAGTCCACTTTTCCTTCCCGGTAATGACCGTCGGTCTGTATAAAGTTGCGTGCGTCTATCCAGCGATTATTGATATCTGCTTCTTTGAGAAAGGTGCTGAGAATACGGCTGGAGAATATTTCTCCATAACTTACAATTTGATCGTAATTGTAGTCGTAGCTGCCTTCGGATTGAGTTTCCAGCAAACACTCCAGTTCGATAAAGAGGTTTTCGATATCGTCGTATGCGTGGCTGTCTTTGTGTTTTAACAGTCCGGCAATTATCTCGTCGTGAAATGCCTTGATTTCAGCATAAACCGTTTGCATCCCTGCCATATCCTGCTCCACATAGGCTTTTACCAATCGTTCCAGCGCATTGGTGGTCTTACCCATCGCCGATACGACAATAAGCAGGGATTCTGATTCGTATAAACGAAGCACATTGACCACGTTTTTTACTGCCTCGGCATCTTTTACCGAAGCACCACCAAATTTAAAGACTCTCATTGTGCCAGGCTAGTATTTTCCAGCATGGATTCCAATTGCAATACCATATTTTCAGAACCAATCAGGACAGGTGTCCGCTGGTGCAATTCGGTAGGTTGAATATCCAGAATACGTTTTCCATATCCGTTGGTTGCGCGTCCACCGGCTTGTTCAATGATATATGCCATCGGATTGCATTCGTACAGGAGACGCAATTTTCCTTGTGGTTTTTTGGTGGTCATCGGGTAGATGAAGATTCCACCTTTCAACAGGTTGCGATGCAGATCGGCTACCATGGATCCGATATAGCGACTGGAATAGGGACGGTTGGTTGCTTTATCAATCTGCTGGCACCAGTCGATATAATCGATCAGTCCCTGTGGAAAATCCGCTTTATTTCCCTCGTTCACTGAATAGATTTTTCCGTCTTTCGGAATGCGGATATTAGGATGCGACAGGCAGAATTCTCCAATCGATGGATCGAGGGTAAATCCGTTTACTCCATTTCCGGTGGTGTATACCAGCATGGTAGAGGTGCCGTAAATCATGTATCCGGAAGCAAGGCATTTATTTCCAGCCTGGAAAAAATCGGCTTCGGTAGGGGTGGATCCTACCGGGCTCACTCTTTCGAAAATGGAAAAAATCGTTCCAATGGAAACGTTGACATCGATATTGCTGGACCCGTCGAGCGGATCCATCATCAAAACATATTTGGCATCTTTGGCCTGAGGGGTGGTAATGGGAATGATATGCTCATCTTCTTCGGATGCCACTGCACAGCATTCGCCGCCTTTGCTCAGGCAGTCGATCATGAGTTCATTGGCAATGATGTCAAGTTTTTTAACGTCTTCGCCCTGAACATTTTCGTGTCCGGCTTCTCCCAGAATTTCGGCTAAACCGGCTTTGTTTACTTCCCGGCTGATAATCTTGGCAGCGATACCTATATCGCGCAATAAACGGGAAAACTCACCTTTAACACCTGGAATCTCTGCCTGACGTTCGATGATAAACTGACCTAATGTGGTTACTTGAAATCCTGACATATATGTTTACTTAATTCAGCCGGCAAAGATAGCGTGATTCGGGAGAAATCGAAAAGGGGATGAAAGTGCAAGAGTATGGAGTATTAAAGACAATGTGATTTTGTGATATTGAGACAATGAGATACATCAAAGTACGAGGGTACAGAGTACATTCGTATCTGGATAAACTGGAAATCAGTGTTTCTTTATCTATTCATCGATGGTTTTCGCCGACCCGGCGACCAATCGATTCAATTCTTTCATCTCGTTTTTTGTGAGATAACGCCAACGCCCGACGGGTATGTCGAGGGATATATTCATAATACGGATGCGCTTCAATTTAACGACATTATAGCCCATGTATTCGCACATACGCCGAATCTGTCGATTCAATCCCTGAGTGAGCACAATCCGAAAGCTTTTCGGGCCTGTTTGCTCCACTTTGCATTTTCGGGTCACAGTATTGAGAATGGGGATTCCATTGCTCATACGCCGCACAAAATCCGGGTTGATCGCTTTATCGACTGTTACCAGGTATTCCTTTTCGTGGTTATTTCTAGCCCGCAGTATTTTGTTGACAATGTCGCCATCGTTGGTCAGGAAAATAAGTCCTTCGCTGGGCTTGTCGAGACGACCGATGGGGAAGATACGTTGTGGGAATCCGATATAGTCGATGATATTGTTCTTTTCCCTCGTAGTATCCGTGGTGCATACAATGCCCACCGGCTTGTTAAAGGCGAGGTAGACAAATTCTTTTTGGGGTTCACTGATCAGTTTGCCATTTACCCGCACCTGGTCGCCGGGCATCACTTTGGTTCCCATTTCGGGTACTTTGCCATTGATGGTAACTTTTCTCTTTTCAATCAATCCATCTGCAGCACGTCGGGAGCAATAGCCCACCTCACTTAAATATTTATTGATGCGTACGCCACCTGATTCTGACATGCTGCAAAAATAGGTGGATGCCGGGAATTATGCAGTCCATAAGACCGCAAATAATTGAAGCAAGAAACCAAGACTAAAGCAGATGGCACCAATGACCAATGCCAGTTTTCTAGTTTCCTGATTATGGATGATTTTTTGACTCAATGGTTGAGCGAAACGGATATCTATCCAGCGATTGATGCGTTTGTAAAACAAGACATAAGCGAAATAGATACAGCTTGCAATGCCTAACTGCAGGTAAAAAGAGGTGATATCGATACTTCCCTGACCTTGTCCCGCCTCAATCCCTTTTACCAATCCACGCACAGCAAAGAGCAAGGCGTAGGCGATAATCACACCCAGAAACAGGATGGAAGGAATGCGGGCAATCAGTTTATGTAAGCCCTTTTCAAAACGTTTCAAGGTTACTTCTCCGAGCAATTCGGGTGCAGCAAGCCAAAAGGCAACAAATTGCAATATCAATCCGCTTGCATTGATCCATTTCATGCCTCTTCTTCTTTGCTGCCTACTTTCTTTTTCAAAAACTTCATCACGGAATCCGGATTGGATTCCTCGATATCGCTCAGATGAATTTCAACAGATTCGGTGCTCTTCCATATTTCTACAATGGATAAAACGAGCGAAATAACAAAACAAAGCACCGCAGTAGCAAAGCTAAAATGTGCGGCAGTCATTTGTCCGATATAGATGAAATACATGCTGGCCAACGCGATCAGAAAGCTAAATACACCAAACAGCTGCATTTGCCTGGCAAGTCGCAGTCGAAAGCGAAGATTCCGTATTTGTGCAGAAACCTTTGCGCGGTCGCGATTCATCTGATTGTCGTGCAAGTTTCTCGCCACAGAGGCGATGGCAAGATAGCGGTTGGTATAGGCCAACATAACCAAACTAATCGCCGGAAAAAGCAGGGCAGGTGTATTGATACTGATATCCATTCCACTCAAAAGTCGCGAATTCACAATTATTTCACACTAGGAATCACTTTATTTCGTTTTTTTGGGAAATGAATAGTCGGATTGCATTAAGCGTGTTAATAACAGGGATGTTATTCAGCTTTTTAGGTAGTATTTCCTCTTGCTCTAAAAGTAGTAGCTGCGGTAAAACCAATGTCAGCAAAGACGGAGGGAATGAAAGCCATAACAATGGCAGAAATTGCATGGATTGTCACCATGACGGAGGTGGAGGTTACGGTTGTTTTAATATTGCGGGCTCGGCTTTTACTGCAGCCGGGGACGGAGTAAGTGGAGGAACGGTACGTCTCTATTCTGAACCAAACGGACAAGGTACTCTCCTGGCTACCTTAAGTATTGACAAATTGGGTAATTTTTACACAACCAACGCTTTTAGTGTGGGCAATGGTTTTTATCCTATGATAGAGAATAGTATAGGACACAAAGTATATATGCCGTCACCGGCAACCAGCGGATCTTGCAATTCATGTCATGGCGTAAGCACGTCACGGATTCAGATTCAATAAAAACAAGAAATGAAAAATTGGATTTGGCTTTTGCTCGTACTTGTTGGAGTAAAAGCCACAGCTCAACCCAAATTGGCCATCGGCATTGTTGTCGATCAAATGCGCTACGATTACCTTCTACGTTATGCAGACCGATATTGTGACAGTGGATTTAAAAGATTGATGGGAGAAGGGTATGTTTTTACCAATGCCCGTTACGATTATGTTCCCACCTATACCGGGCCAGGACATGCCAGCATCTATACCGGGACCACACCAGCAAATCATGGCATTGTAGCCAACGACTGGTACGACCGCCAAAGGGGAGATATGATGTATTGTGCAGAAGACAGTTTGAGCGAATTGATTGGTGGAAGAGGAATGGCTATGTCGCCACGAAATTTATTGGCCAATACCATGACCGATCAATTGGCGATTGCATCCAAAAAACGAAGCAAGATTATCGGAATCAGTATCAAAGATCGCGGTGCGATATTGCCCGCCGGGCATGCGGCCAATGGCGCTTATTGGTACGACAGCAAAAGCGGGAAGCTGCAAAGCAGCGATTGGTATGGCGATGCGCTTCCGCATTGGGTAGAAGCTTTTAATCGTCGGGGATTGGCCCTGAAATATTTAGACCAGACCTGGAATACGCTCTTTCCGATTGAAAGCTACATGGAATCCTCAGCCGATTCAAATGGATATGAAGGCAGTTTACAAAAAGGGAAGGCACCTGTGTTTCCATACGACCTGCGCGAAATACAGAAGGAAAGAGGTTATGGCCTGTTGAGTTTCACCCCCTTCGGTAATCAATATTTAGTGGAGGCCACCCTGGCTGCTCTGGATGGAGAAAAGATGGGAGCAGACGAAATCTGTGATTTCCTCTGCCTGAGTTTCTCCTGCACCGATTATGCCGGTCATTTTTTTGGTCCCCAATCGGTGGAAGTGGAAGATATATACCTGCGTTTGGATCGGGAAATTGCACGCCTGCTTTATGAATTGGATCAGAAGGTAGGATCAGGAAATTATACGGTTTTTCTAACAGCAGACCATGGAGCGAATCAGGTACCCTCTTATTTACAAAGCATGGGAATGCCCGGTGGTTTATTCGAGATTGATAGTGTGGCGCATCGGATTGAACAAGCAATGATGGCCAAATACCAGGAAAGTTTCCTGCTACGCGTATTCAATGAACAAGTCTATCTGAACAAAAAACGCATCCGGGAGAAAGGCCTGCCTCTGGGAGAAGTGGAGGAGCTGGTGGCCGATGCATTGAAAGAGATGCCCGGTGTTTTCGCTACCTGGACACCCCATGATGTGTGGAATGGAGCCACCGATTATCTCGCCCATATCCGCAACGGGTATATGCCTTCGCGTTCCGGAGACCTGTTTATTCAGTTCCTGCCTGGTTGGATGGAACACTGGCCCTATGGAACCTCCCACGGCAGCGGATATACCTACGACACCCATGTGCCGGTGCTGTTTTATGGATATGGCGTGCCCAAAGGCAGGAGCAACCGTCGGATATCCACGACGGATATTGCCCCCAGCATGTGTGAGATTTTGCATATCTCTTTTCCCAATGCATGCACCGGAAATCCGCTTTCCGAACTGGGAACACATCCTTAAGCGACCATTCAACAATTCGTTTATGCCATTCAGAAATGGACGATAAATTCACACCATGAGTCAGATATATTTGATTCGCTAATGGTAGTATATCCTTTGGTTCGGATTGGATTTTTCCACTACCCAAACCGGCTTCCCCCTAAGCCGGTTTTTTTATGCCTCAAAACTCAGAAATTTTCCTGGTTTTAAGCGATTGCGATTGATGTATAGTATGATTGCCGAACACAGGAACACAACGATGGCATAATCAAACAACAAGCCGCCATCACCCTGGACCTCGATGCCCAGAACAAACAGGTGAGACAAGAGAGCGGCAGCCATCATCCCGAATGCCAACAAAGCGCCTACATGGCGAAATCGGGGAAGCAATAGGATTATTCCTGCTACCAACTCAACCACACCCGAGAAATAGCGCCCCCAGGGTTCCATGCCCATGGTTGTGAAAATATAAATACTTTCCTCTGCTCCTGTGAATTTGTAAAAAAGGGTCATGAAAAGAATCAAGGCACTGACGATGCTGAGAATCCATTGAAGTGTTTTAGATTTCATTTTTTTAATTATTTAGTTCGTTCAAAATGTGGAGTATGTTTCACAATTTAATATTTTCATTTCCAATATTTTGGATGAGTCGTTTTCCTATCGATTGTTAATTTTTGTTAAGCTGTCTGATGCTTTTAGTCAGATTATTCATGTTCTTATTTCATGTGTCTCCCACAAATGCTTTTATTGAAGGATTTATAATCCATTTATCCTTCTTTCTATTTCCTTTTTTTTAGAAAAAAAGGAAGAAAAAATCGCGCTTGCTTCCTCAATGACCCGCTATGCCTTCCTCCGCTATTTTCTTCAAACTCGCTTCACTCTGTTCGCTCAAACAGGGAAGAAAATAGACGCTCCGTCAGGCAGCGGGTACCCCATCTACGGAAGCTAGGCGCCTATTGCTTACGCCAGCTTAATATCACATTCTATAAGAAATTGAAAAGCTTCTTGCGGGTGGGCTGGCCAAAATGCGGGCCGAGCGTTGGCGTGATGTTTTTTTTAGTGAGGCCAGATGCAATGGCCGACCGTTAAGAAAAAAACAGAGAGCGGGGAAGCATATTTTGGCCTTGATTTTTTGGTTCGTTTGGAATTTATGCTGAGCGAAGTCGAAGCATCAAGACAAAATGAACACACAACAAAATAGAAAAAGGATGATTCTCACCAATCAATGGTGGTACTGAATCGGAGATTCATCACTTTTTTTCTAAAAAAGAAAGAGAAAGATGAATAAGGCAAGTAGAATCATTTTTTGCTTTGATCCAGGAGTAGTATTATTTGAATTTTAATCTGATGCGATTCTGCATAAATCTTCTCACTACAAGAGTAATCGATAAAGAAACCAGGCAGCCAGCAAGAGCATCAGGCTTCCCATCACGTTGTCGATGGTATTGAGGTTCTTTAATTTATTTCGACGATAAATCTTGCTTCCAATTTGAACCACCACCAGTTGCAAAAGCAAGGCGCCAACAGAGGCTCCCAGAGAAGCGGATAAACGAGTGATGGTGGTGTATTCGTGGATATCTAACCAAACCAGGATACCCGACCAAAAGAAAATCAATTGTGGATTGGCTGCCGCGAGAATAAAACCACCCATAAAAGCTTTGCGTTTTACCTGATAGGTTTCTATCGGAAAATCTACTGGATTTTTCACCAGCATACGGATTCCCATGATGATGAGGATTCCCACAAAAATGAGAGTGAACAAAAGCCGCAAGTGTTCGTATTGTCCAATTCCATCTGCCAGGTAAGTTGCCAACCAGGCGTATGGAAATTCCGGAATTGAGCCACCCAATCCGGTGAGTAAAGCCGCTCGATGTTTCCCCCGGATGGAAAACCTCAAAACCTCGCTGTTAACCGGCCCCAGCTGCAGGGAGCCAACAAAGCTGATAAGCAGGCTAAGTAAAAACAGAGTCAGGTATGACATTGGCGGGTAAATGCTTGGGCGACTTTACTTGGAAGAAGTGTTTTCTCAAAGTTCGAATAAATGTAGACATAGACGTGTAGGCCACTCCATTTTTGTGATTGATGGTGCCCAACTCCTGCACCATCTTCATTCCCTGGAAGATGTCACGGTATGCATTGTATATGCCGTAATTTCGGCTGTATATATGTCCGGCTTCTGAGGTCGTTCCATTCACTTCCAGAATATGGAGGTTTTCTCCGGTTTCCAGATCTTTTTCGCTCTTTACTTTTATATCGAAGCGACCGTAGTAGAATCCATCCATCTGCAGGGAGATGGATGAAAAAAGCTGATTCACTGCCTCAGAAATCAGGTGGTTTTCATTGGTGAACTCCGTGCCCCGGCTATGGTTTCCAATGGGTTCTGCTAAAATACTTTGTCCGGCCGTTGGAACCAGGTCGAGATCTATTCTGGATTCCAGTCGATCAATCTGTTTTCGAAAGCGGTAATTTTTCTGCATCAATTCGCGAAGCGTAGAATGTCCATCTCCATGAAGCTCCATGAATCGTTTGCCAGTGATGGAGAGGACCCGGCCTGTTTTTTCTCCAGGGTACTGACAAAAGAGAATACCATATTCCTGAGGATAGGACGAGCATTCCTGCAAGAGATAAGCTTCCTCTTTATTCTGGATGAATTGTTGTAGTTCCGGGAGAGAGTTGACTTTTTCAACGCCGCTTCCACGTTCACCGACATTGGGTTTCAGAATGAGAGGAAAGGTAAGGTTATGGTCGCGGACAAAGGATGCCAGATGATGAATCGGGTCTTCAAAAAGCCAGGTTTTTGGCTTGTATTGATCTGGAACTTTATCGAGAATATCCTTTTTGGATTCTCCGAAAAATCCACCCATTTCAATGCCCGGGTTGGCGGCGGTCATGTACAATAAAGCCCTTGATTTCATGGCAAACCAAGCCCAAAAGAACAAAGAGGGCAGGTATACCAGCCAAACAGGCCAGTATTCGAAACGCAGGGATTCGCGAAAATCAGCGAGGCTATTTTTCTTCACGAAGTACATATTCGCTGTCGTTTAACAGATCCAGGTACCGCATGGATCTTTCTTTTTCAGACCTTTCAATCGAGGTGATGGAGAGAGTTTGAAGGCTATTTCCTACTTCCATCACCAGGTCATAGCGTTTGTTTCCTTCCCCGCTAAATCGATGGAAGTCCAGAATTTCATTTTGTGTTGGATGAGGATTGTTTTTGTGGAATGCAAGAAACCAGGCTTCTCTTTTTTCCCTTTGTTCTTTCGTATACAAGGTGGCGGAAGACCAGATGTATCCCTTCGAACTATCGAATTCGCGGTAGCTTTTATTGGCACCATCCCAACGCAATTCGGCCAGGCAGGGTGTTTCTTCATCCGATACTTCTACCAGGGTGAAGGGCTCGATTTCCCCGAGCAAATAATGATGGAAGAAATCATACAGGTTTTTGTATCTAAAGCTATCCAACAAAACCAGGCCCCGTGATTTTCTGTATGGCGGGTGCCTTTCGTGGCGATCAAAGGCTCCGTTGAGCAGGCAAAGCTGCCTTTTTACCGAGCTGGCAATCCAGGTCCCGCCCGCAAGTCCGTCTTTCGGATACCACACCGCTTGTCCTCCGATGTCGTAAGCTTCGGGAGGAGCAGCTTGTGCACGAATGCTTTGCTCGTCGCGGTTACTGGTGAATACAAAACCCGTTTCAGTTGGGATATAAGTCAGCGTACACATGCTTATTTGTTCTGGTAGTTAAGGGTGGAAAAGGCAATACCGAATTCGGGCAACAGGCAATTGTCAAGGTTTTGATGGGTAGCGGCCAGGCGAATGATCGCCATGTGGTGAATCATATGTTCCATATTGAAGAGCAGTTCTCTTCCGAGGCTTGATTTGAATTCCTGGGCATCCAGTTGATCCGGGAAAGGTTCATGTCGGACTTTTAGCGGAGTCGATTTTTCTGCTTTGCTGAGATTTCGAATCAGCTTGGCCAATCGTTCGATAAATGCATCGGGATCTACCTCGTAGATGATTTGACGTTTTCTGTTTTCGTAATCGACTGTGCCATTGGGTAATCCGCTTTCCATGTTTTCAAAAGCTTCCAGGATATGGCGGCAATGTTTCCCTATGCTGTTTCCATTCAGAATGTCGAGTGATTCCGCATAGGTTCCTTCAGGCAATTGATCCGTTAAATATTCCAATTGTGATTGTACCTCGAGGAGCGCCCGATTGATGCTGTTTGCTTCTTGGTTCATGCTTCTATCTACGTTAAATTCTAACACTTAGATTTCTTTTCGGACATGGTCGTTCAAATAGAATTATCCTGACATAATCTAACACATAAAATTTCTTTTTGCATTGTCCATTCTTTTCATACATTTGCAGCCCCGATGCGGAAATAAGAATCACAAAATCGCGTGCTTCTGTGCATCAATAAGGGAAGCGGGGTGTAGCGTAGCCCGGTATCGCGCCTGCTTTGGGAGCAGGAGGCCGCAGGTTCGAATCCTGCCACCCCGACGAAGAAAAAGCCTGAGAGAAATCTCGGGCTTTTTTCGTTTTCGAGGGTGGCAAGCTTGCTTGGATCAAGTACGAAACCTGTGGGGTTGATTAATAAAAGGTGATTTTTGCAGGGATAAATTCTATGCACGAGTCATTACACATATTACTGGATCTGGTATTACCTGAGGGATTAAAGAAGTATTTCGAGTTAGTTGATCAT
>WGMZ01000047.1 GCA_016124735.1 Bacteroidota bacterium | reverse complement strand
TTCGCTATTTTCTTCAAACTCGCTTCACTATGTTCGCTCAAACAGGGAAGAATATGGACGCTCCGTCAGGCAGCGGGTACCCCATCTCCGGCAGCCAGGCGCCTATTGCTTACGCCAGCATAAGTTCACATCATAGTATGTAAGAAATAGAAAAGCTTCGTGCGGGTGGGCTGGCCAAAATGCGGGCCGCGCGTTGGCGTGATGTTTTTTTTAGTGAGGCCAGATGCAATGGCCGACCGTTAAGAAAAAAACAGAGAGGGGGGTAGCATATTTTGGCCTTGATTTTTTGGTTCGTTTTGTATCAAGACAAAATGAACAAACAATAAGAAATATATTGGGTTATCCTTATTACGTCGAATTGGCAATAAAGCGGAGACGCATATAATTTTCTTCCCTCAGGTTTTGTTCCTGATTCATGGTTTCTCATCATGAAAGAAATTCATAAATCATAAACAAAAAAAGTCCCGAATTTTCGGGATTTTTTAAAGTGCTCGAGACGGGAATCGAACCCGTACTTCCTTTAGGGAAACGGGATTTTAAGTCCCGCGCGTCTACCTGTTCCGCCACCCGAGCATCCGGATGAAACATCCCATAAAAAAAGCCACCTAAGTGGCTCTTTGAGCGAGAGACGAGGCTCGAACCCGCGACCTCAACCTTGGCAAGGTTGCGCTCTACCAACTGAGCTACTCTCGCTTGTGGGAGTGCAAATGTAGCTATTTTTTGAAATTGCGAAATGGCTTTTGGTAAAAAATTTTGAATTCGGTGAAAGGGTTCAGGTTTTCAGGAACTTAATTTAACTCCGCACTTTCCGTATAATTCACTTTGCCATCTCTTGTTGGTGGATTCTAGTCTCCCTATTCCAGACCAATTTCCCCTTTGCGACTTCCCTTCACATTTCTATCTTTGCCAGCGATATTTAAAAACATGAAGATGAAAATGCTTAGCCTCCTGAGTCTGGCGATGACTCTCTCTTTTACTGCTTGCCATTATGGTAAAGAAGGTGTTGAAGAAAGTTTGGAACGCAACCAGGAATACAAAGGCAAAAAAGCCGAAAGAGAAGCGGCTACCGCCTTGCCTGATGATGCAGCCGCCAAAATGAGAGGCGAAGAGTCCACCCAGGAAGCTCCTGCGGCGGATACTGCGACTACTGAATAATGTCAGAATCGTTTTTCATTGATCCCGCTCTGGGCAAAAGGGAAAAGTACCAGGACCTTGTTCCGGTCATTAAATCCTTATGCGAAGGAGAAACATCGGAGATCGCTAATATGGCCAATCTGTGCGCCGTTCTGAAAGAAGTTTTTGGATGGTTATGGGTTGGCTTTTATATTTCTGATGGCAGAGAACTTGTATTGGGCCCATTTCAGGGCCCGGTAGCATGCACCCGGATTGCCTTGGGAAAAGGAGTCTGCGGAACTGCCTGGAAGGAAGAAAAAGTGATGATTGTGCCGGATGTGGATGCCTTCCCCGGACATATTGCCTGCAGTTCCTTATCGAAATCTGAAATAGTTTTACCTTATTTTAAAGCGGGAAATGTTGCAGGAGTGCTGGATATCGATAGCACGCAGCTCAATTCCTTTGATTCAGAAGATGAAGATGGCTTGCAAACGTTGCTTGATTTGTTATTTGCTTAAGTACATTAGGTTTTAAGCCCCCTTTTAAACAGGCACTAGAACCTTTATGTTGATAGTTTATGGTTTATAGTTTATTTACTTAACCTCAACCTCAGTCTCAGCCTCAACCTCAAACTCCGTCTTTTGTACCCGGTACTCTTGTACTCAGTACTTCTAACGTTATATTAGCGGAGCAATGAACCGTAAAACCATCATGCTCATCATCGTAGCCGCATTGGGCTACTTTGTCGATATCTACGACCTGGTTCTCTTCAATGTCGTAAAGAGAGAAAGCCTTCAGTATTTGTTTCCCGACCAAAACCCGCAATGGGTGACCGATACCGGTATTTTCCTTTTCAATATGCAGATGACAGGGATGTTACTTGGCGGATTAATCTGGGGAATTCTAGGGGATAAGAAAGGAAGGGTCGAAGTACTCTTTGGATCTATCTTGCTGTATTCGGCGGCGAATATTACCAATGCTTTTATTACGTCAATTCCGCTGTATGCAGCGGTGCGAATCATAGCGGGCATAGGACTGGCCGGGGAACTTGGAGCCGGTATTACGCTCATCTCAGAAACCATGGCCAAGGATAAGCGGGGCGTCGGAACGATGATTGTCGTTACATTCGGGGCATTGGGAGCAGTGCTGGCAGGATTGATTGGAATAGAAGGTGAAAAAATTGGAGCCTTTTTGGAGTCCCTCTTCCATTTTCCTTTTCCGAACTGGCGTGTTGCCTATATCATGGGAGGAGCCTTGGGCTTGGTTTTATTAATACTACGGATTGGCGTATTCGAATCCGGAATGTTCTCGGAAATTCGTCATGCAGAACATATCAAAAAGGGCGATTTCTTTTTGCTCTTTCGAAGTTGGACGAATTTTAAAAAGTATCTGGCCTGTATCCTGGTAGGTGTGCCTATCTGGTATATGATCGGACTCCTGGTTTCTCTGTCGGCCGATATCTTTGGAAAAGAACTGGCCGTTCAAGGCACAGTTGTAAATGGCAAGGCCTTTATGTATTGCTATCTTGGATTATCTGCTGGAGATTTTGTCAGCGGATTGCTTTCTCAATGGTGGAAGAGCAGGAAAAAGGTGGTCATCTTGTATTTGGGTATGTCTGCTGTTCTCATTACCTATTTCCTCTATTTTTCTCATGGCCTTAGTGTCACTGCGTATTATTGGTTATGTTTTGCCATTGGAGGAGCTACAGGTTATTGGGCCCTTTTTGTGATTATCGCTTCCGAGCAGTTTGGAACCAATATTCGTTCTACTGTGACCAATACAGTTCCGAATTTTGTGCGGGGCTCCGTTCCTGTAATAACATTAAGTTTTCAGTTCCTGCTGCCCACTTTTGGAAATGTAAATTCGGCAGCCCTGGTTGGGTTGATTGTTATGGCATTGGCCCTTGTCAGTATTCTTTCGCTGAAGGAATCCTTTTCCAAGGATTTGAACTATATAGAGGAATAAGAAATTCACTTTTAGCTATTCGCTCAATGCACCTTTTGAGAAACTACCATTTATACAGCGCAGTGCTTTTGTAATTTCTAAATTTAAGAACATATTCATTTGCCCTTACAAGCCTATCAATTCATTAAATACACAACACCCTCGGCCAATCTTCAGATAGGAGCTGCTTCTGAGTCTGGAGCTGTTGTCTGTTTCGATTTTGAAGATGGACAAGTGAACCCATTTGATGGAAATCACGACGCTACCTTGAAGGCATTGGCCAGAGAACAATTCGCCAAATTAAATAAGGCGAGTGCTCCAATAACGGGCAGAATAGGGGTGCGCGTCAATCCAATCAGCTCAGAAGAATTTGAAAAGGATTTAATTGTGCTGGAGGGAAGAAACCTGGAGGCGCTTTTTGTTCCAAAGATTAGTCAGCGCAAGGAACTTGACGAAATCTCTGAGAAACTGAAAAATTCGAATATTCAGATTGAAAAGCTCATCCCGATTATTGAATCGAAGATAGGATTGGAGAATCTGGAAACCTTGCTTGAGGGAAATTCAGAAATTAGCCTTATCGCATTTGGCCATTGCGATTACAATCTTGACATCGGTGCTTTTCCTTTTTTTCATCAGGATAGTTGGCAGTACTGGAAATGGATGCATGTTCTCACCAAAACGGCAACCAAATACCATGTCCGGGTTATCAATTCGCCTTATTTATGCAGAAACAACGACGCACATTTTGAGGCGATGCTCGGACATTTGAAGGATAATGAGAATCTGTTTCATGGTCAGGTGACACTATCGGCGGAACAGTCCAGACAATGCCTTCGGCTTAATGGAGCATCCTCTGTATTCAAAGAATTGTTGAAAAGCACAGGATTAGTTGCCATGGGTAAAGCTTATGCGCTAGAGCTCGTAAGTGAATTCGAAAGAAATAATAAAACAAGAGGACTCAGTAAAAGTAAAGACAAGTTCATCTCCCTTCAGGAATACAAGGCCTCGAAGAATTTTATTGAGGACATTCGTCCGGTGAATGAATTTTGTTTTGTGGGAGGCTGTTTTGCGGTTCAACATACGATCGTTTTTGAAGACCTCTTTCACCAACAACTCAAAAGGAGAATTGAAGGTGAGAAAGCAATTCGCCTGAATATAAATATCATTCGTTATGCGCGTTTGAATACGGTACTGGAAAGGATAGAAACCCTGCTTGAAAAAAAGGGACTGAACCAATTGGTATTTCATATTCAGCCTGAACCGTATTTGCGCATGGTCAAAGCCATGTATCGTTATACCAACGAAAAAGGAAAAGTAAAGTGGTCTTTGAATTTAGCCATACTGGATAAACTGAATTCGGAAACATACGATTACCTGGAAATGCCAGGCCAACGCCACATTGAGATTAAAACAGAGAATTCAAAACTCCATCAATTCCTGATTTCTTGCAATTACCTTCTTGGCACATTGCTGGGCAATGAGAGAATCGCAAAACGACGCTACCAGATGCTTTGCAATGATGTAATTAACTTATGCAAAGGAAAGAACATAAGCTGTCTGCTACTTGGTCCCAACCGGAGAAGCAATACCTTACTTGAACCGTTATTTTGCAAGGCATTAGATGAATACATCTCAATGAGAACAGATTCCGAAACCTATGTTTCCGGCTTCATTCGGGATGATGAAGAGAAGATGAACATGGAAAATGGCATTCATGTAACTCAGGCCTATCATGACCGAATCGGGGAAAGGCTGTATGCTAAGTTGCGCGACATGGCTCCAAAGAATTAGCTGAGATTTAGACAATAAACCGACCCAGTACGCGGTTATTCTATTCGTCAATGCGAGCTAAAGTCATTTACCTAATCCTTATACTCATTTCACCACTTACTAGCCATGCCCAGACCTATTTTGGCCTTAGTGGAGGAGGAATTCGAACTTTCGATCAGGCAGCCTACTATACGAAGATCTCTCCAACAATCAATTTGGAGTGGATCAAGAAAAAAAATAAAAGAGATTACCGGGTAGGTTTGTCCGCCTATTCTTTGATTCCTTACGAATCATCTTATGCGGTGTACAAGCACCAATACCCGACCAATAAAATTGTGACGGGAACATTGGTGTTTCATCACTTTAGAAAGCTAAGCCTGGACCTTACTTCCGACCTCTATCTCATCCAAAGAAAAAGAATGTCCTGGTTTGCAGGAGCTGGTTTTAGCACCGGTATACTAAGTATTTACAAAACCATTGACTACCTGGTGGGAGAAGAGGAGCATGTAAAAGAAACTAGCCTGTTCTTGCAGCCCGGAGCAAATACTGGTTTTCTATATAATTTTTCCGACAACTTTTCTTTGAATATGGAATTCAAAGCTGCATACTGCTGGTATTTTGGGGTGGCAACAACTTCCTTTTTAAATCATTCGATCAATCTTGGGATACGGTATAAATGGAAAGGATAATTCGAATACCGCTGCTATTCCTGTTAATTATTTTGCTGATGTCCTCATGCAGAAGGAAAACCATTGAAGAACTTTTAGGGGATGTAGGTATCAAAGCTTACTGGACAACCGTCGATAACCGATTGGTTTTTGAATACGATAGCCAGAGTTTAATGAATCGAAGAAGTTTTGAATACTATGTTTGTTACGATACCCTTGCTTTGCCGCTTATTGAAGGTCCGATCGCTTCAACAGGAAATAAAAATTCGAATTTTGTATTTAGTGATACCTTATCCAGAAATCGAGCATATAATTTTAGGATTTGGGTAGGAGAGAATTATTCGCAGTTTGGGAACTATTATTATGAAAAAACGGTAACCCACTTAGATAGCATTACCCCGCACGCGAACCCGGAACCTGCTTGTGTTTTGGAACAGAATACCCTGGCGGATGGCTACCATGAGTTACAGCAGATTGATTCGGTTGTTGGCCCCGATTTAGTTGGCTATTTTGGTGTCATTCGTGTGTATGCCCCAAAAACAGAGATTCAGATTCGATTCAGAGGATTACCCGGGTCAGGCGTTTATCTGACAGGCCATTATTCGAACAAAATTCCTTTTGGCACCGCTGAAGTCATGGTTAAAGTTGATGGAAGAGATTATTATTCAGAAAAGGGAGAACCGGTATTCATCCATGAAAATCCCGACGGTTCACTTGATCTGACCATTTGCAGCGCAAAATGGTATACCGAACTGGCTACCCGAATTCATCTTTCTCAATAGCTAATATGCTGTCGCCATTCGACCTAAGACTCTCGTCTCTCGTACTCCCTCAATTCACCCCTCGAAACAATCTGTTCCAACGCACTTTATTGAAGAATCCATCAGCGAATTTGTCCCAACTCATCCATACAAACCAGGCTTTTCCCACGATATGATTTTCCGGAACAAAGCCCCAGGAGCGCGAGTCGAGTGAGTTATGGCGGTTATCGCCCATCATCCAATAATAATTGTACTTGAAGGTATACGTTGAAGATTCCTGTCCGTTGATGATGAATTTTCCGTCCTTCATCTCGATGGTATTTCCTTCATACAATGTAATGCAACGGTGATAAATGGGTAAATTCTGGGGAGTGAGCGTGATGGTTTCTCCTTCCTTTGGTAGATAGATTGGGCCGAAATTATCAACAGTCCAGTTAAAGACTCTTTTTCCAATGTATTTATCCGGGAAATAAAGATCTTGTGCATCTGCCGGGAAGTAGCGAGACATAAAATCCTGAAATTCCACTACAGAATCGAGCGGCTGATCTTTCATGAATTTCTCCAGTTCATCATCGGGAATATCAATAAGGTACGAGTTCTCAATTCCAACTGATTGAATAGCATCCGGATTGATATCGTACACTTTTTTAAGTCGCTTTTGATTGAGCACGATGCCTTGTTTGTAAAAGAACAGGTGTTTGTGCTGAGGCCGCGCAGATTCCGGAAATCCGAGTGGACTACCATTGATATAAACTTGACCGTCGATGATCCATAAACTATCTCCGGCAATACCTATGCATCGCTTGATGTAATTCTCCCGTTTATCCACCGGACGCTTGTCATTTCCATCCATATCGCCCGGATAATTGAATACCACGATATCGTTATTCTTTATGGTTTGAAATCCAGGAAAACGATAATAGGGAAGTTCGTAAGCTTCACTATAGGATTTTCCTTTTCCACCGGGCAAGGTGTTATGTACGAATGGAAAAGAAACCGGCGTCATAGGAATCCGTGTGCCATAATTCCATTTGCTCACAAAAAGGAAGTCGCCCACCATCATGCTTTTTTCCATCGATGGTGTTGGAATGGTAAAAGCATCCACCAAAAAGGTTTTGATAATGGTAGCCGTAATGACTGCAAAAGCTATGGCATCCACCCATTCGCGGCCTTTGGTATCTTTTTCTCCTTTTCTTACCCGGATGAGGTAATAACCGAACAATACCAGCTCCCAGAAGAGGAAATAGATGAGGCTATGAATGAACCCTGCTCCGGCGCCAATCAAAAGGACCAGAAAAAACAGAAAATTCAGGGTGCTCCAGATATAGATATAGATCCATTCTTTTCGGGAGAACTTCTTGATGCGTTCAAGTATATTTTTCATGTAAGATTAATCGAGACTAAGGGAGTTTTTAATCACATTTTCCATGGTGAAAACTCCCGTTTTACCATGAAGCCACTCTGCTGCTAAAACTGCACCAAAAGCAAATCCTGCCCGACTGTGGGCAGTATGTTTGATTTCTATGCTGTCAATTGCGGATTCATAGACTATGCTGTGAGTACCGGGAACATCGTCAATTCGTTTGGCTTCGATGCCCATGGTGGTCGGGCTCAGTTCTTCTCCCAATTCGTCGGTCAGCTTCCATGTCTTTTTCCAGGGCAGACGGTCAATGGCTTGTGCAGCAAGGGAAATAGCAGTTCCGCTTGGTGCGTCTAATTTCTGGGTATGGTGAATTTCCTCCATGCGCACATCATAAGAACTATAAGGAGCCATCAGTTCTGCCAATCTTTTGTTGATTTCAAAAAAGATATTGACTCCCAAACTGAAATTTGTGGCAGTGAGCAGGCTATTGGCAGTGGCTTTTGCCTCTGATTTCAGCGCATCATATTGATCGTACCAACCGGTTGTGCCCACAACAACCGGAATATTCATCTCGAAACAACGACGAATATTCTGAACCGCCGCATGGGGGGCTGTAAATTCGATGGCCACATCGGCGTCGCCTACTTTGTCCCACTCTTCTTGTCCGGTTTCCTGAGAAACACGAGCTACCACTTCATGTTCGCGGGAAAGGGCGGCATTTTCAATGGCCAGGCCCATTTTTCCGTATCCTATTAATGCAATTTTCACCTGATACTAATTCCCGACAAACATAGCGAACAGGGGGCTATCTGACAAGAAGCTCCGATGTTCTATATTTGCCCGAAATGCGCTGGCTAAAACCAATCTTACTTATCCTGTTGGTCCTTATTGCTCTTACCTCATGGTACGGATGGGACCTTGTTTACCGCGAAAACACTGCACAATCCGGGAATCGTTCACTAAAAATCCCGGAAGGTTCGGGTTGGGAGGATGTTATGTCGATTTTCCGGAAAGACAGCCTGCTGAGGGACCCCGAATCACTGAACCGGCTGGCATCCTGGACAGATTATCAGGACCGTGTGAAAGCGGGATTGTACCGGATTAAACCCGGCATGTCGAATAAGGATATTTTGCGTTTGCTGTCGAGTGGCCGACAGGAAGAGGTGAAAATCATCTTAAGAAGCAGCTGGAATAAACCCCAATTGATTGCCTATTTAAGTGAAGAGTTGACGGCTGATAGTATGCAACTTGTGAATTTGCTTAACGACTCTGTGGCATTAACGAAATACGGTTGGAATACGGAAACCGTAATAGCTGCATTCATTCCCAATACCTACCATTTTTACTGGACCACTTCCGCGAGGGAGGTACTGGATCGAATGAACCGGGAATACGATGGTTTTTGGAATAAGGAAAGGAAAAGAAGGGCGGAAACGGAAGGATTGAGTCCGGTGGAAGTAAGTATCCTGGCTTCTATAGTTGAAAAGGAGACTTCAAAGGCGGATGAAATGCCCACTATTGCCGGTGTTTATTTAAATAGATTGCGAAAAGGCATGAAGCTGGAGGCCGATCCCACGGTAATTTATGCAGTAGGAAATCCGGCTATTCGCCGGGTTACCCACGCCATGCTGGAAGTTCAATCACCTTACAATACCTACTGGGTCAATGGTTTACCGCCTGGCCCCATATGCATGCCCAGTATCCAGGCCATAGAGGCCGTATTAAAAAATGAAAAGCACGATTACATTTATTTTTGTGCAAAAGAAGATTTTTCGGGATATCATAACTTTACAAGTAGCTATAACCAGCATGTACTGAATGCCAGGAAGTACCGACTGGAACTTTCAAAAAGGGGGATACATTAATGTTTGTCAGCGAATTCAAAATGCGGGTCAGGTACGGTGAAACCGACCAAATGGGTTACATGTATCATGGAAACTATGCTCAATACTACGAAGTAGGCCGGGTTGAGGCTTTGCGTCAATTGGGAACTTCCTATAAAGCATTGGAAGAGGAAGGGGTGATGATGCCTGTTCTTGAGATTCAAAGCAAATTTATTCGCCCGGCCTTATACGACGATGAAATAACCATCCGAACGATGCTACGTGAATTACCGAAAGCGAGAGTCAGTTTTGAATTTGAATTATTGGATGAAAGCGGAAATTTGCTTCACACAGCTACTGTTCACCTGGCTTTTGTAAGGGCAAGCGACATGCGGCCAATACGTTGTCCACAAAGCTTGCTCGAGGTATTCAAACCGTATTTCACATGAAGGCGCGTTTCCGTCCATGGAAACGCTTGCAGGAAAATTTACCAGGATCCTGGAAAGCTCGCTTTGTTCCCGGTCTTGATGGAGTTAGCTGGTATCAGTTTTTAAGTTTCTATTTAGTGCGTGCCGATCGGGAAGACATCCGCATGCGGGCGAGTTTTATGGCCTTCCACTTTATGCTGGCAATTTTTCCCGCCATCATCTTCTTTTTTACCCTGATTGCCTACCTGCCTTTTAAAGAGGCCCATACCGATTTATTGGAACTTGTTCGAAGGTTGATGCCTCAGAATGCATACAAATCGCTATCGGAAACAATGGAAGACATCCTTTCCAAGCAAAGAGGGGGGCTACTTTCTCTGGGATTTTTAGCGGCGGTTTATTTTTCTACCAGCGCCATTGACAGCATGATTCGCAGTTTTCATAAATCCTTGCGCATCATGGACAAGCGGAACTTTTTAAAGAAAAAGCTATACAATGTGCTGTTGAACTTATACTTCTCCTTTCTTTTGCTGCTTGCATTGGTCATGATTACCGCCGGAGATGCTGCATTTTCCTGGATGAGAGGACATGAGTTTATCGGCAAAGAATTGATTACCTATTTGGGCCAGGGACTGAACTGGTTATTGGTTATATTGCTGATTCAACTGGTCATTTCATCTTTGTACCGTTTTGGACCTTTCAACCGGAGTCGTTGGCCATTTATCAATCCTGGCTCGATTGCCTCTACGTTACTGATTTTATTGATGAGCTTTTTGCTCAGTCTGTATGTAAATCAATTCAATGCTTATAATAAGATTTATGGCAGTATCGGAACGCTGGTAGTTATAATGCTTTGGATCTATTGGAACTGTGTGGTGACCCTGATTGGTTTCGAGTTCAATATTTTTCTGGATCAATTAAGAGAAAGAAAGGAACAAAGCAGGAAGCAGATGGATAAAAAACTCGGCAACCGAATGATGGAATAAATATTTTTTCGGCCTATTGCATAAAAGTGCTCCCTTTTTGTACTTTTGCACGCTCTGGAGAGATGGCAGAGCGGTCGAATGCGGCGGTCTTGAAAACCGTTGTCTGTAACAGGACCGGGGGTTCGAATCCCTCTCTCTCCGCCAACAGAATAGAAACCGGTTCCGAAAGGAACCGGTTTTTTTTTATTCCCAGCGAGTCGAAGCCGGAGGCTTCAGCGAGCAATGGAAATAAAAAAACAGGGAGCAATGCGCAGCATGGCGACCGGTTTCTATTCTGTTGAGGCTACCCCATCCTGGATCATGAGCGCAGCAAATAATCCCAGCGAGTCGAAGTCGGGTTCTGCCTTGCGGCAAATCATTAGAAGTGAAATGCGCGCATTATTTTATCCTGGTATTCTTTGTCCCAATAGGATTGAACATCCATGTTAACTTTGATCACCTTTACATTGCAATTGGCGTTGTTTTTAGCCAGGTCTTCCCAGATTTTCACATGGTCTTTGTTTAGCTTTCCGGTCCATACACTCCAGTAAATAAGCACATAATAATCTGCTGGTTCCGGCTCAGCCAAAGTATCACCTTTTAAATCTCTGAACTTATGAAATTGGTCATACAGAGTTTCGGCACTATCCGGATGATTGTATTGGCCATTCAAAGTAAGGGACGGAATAATTTGAAATAGGCCCGCATTGCAGGAAGAGTCGGTTTTTTTGTATTCAATATAATTTCCTGCTTTATCGTAAATACCGCCTTCGGGCAGTCCCTTCTTTAAAATTGGCAGGAAATCTTTTGAATTGACAGAAACTATGTTGGCCGTATCCAGACCGAATTTTAGTGCCATTTTCCGGATGGAAGTTTCATTTTCGATATTGGGCTTTTTAAAGCCATAGGCACGCAGGAGAATTGCTTTGCAACCGGAAAAACCAATTAGTATGGTTAGAAGGAGTAAAATTTTTTTCATTTGATGGTCATGTTTGGTTTAAAATTTAAGAGCTTGAACTTTGTTTCGTGGATGACGTTCAAATTTATTTTTAGTTACAAGGCGTCTGGAAATGTATATGTTATTGGGCAAATGGGCGGTTTAATTATAAGCATTTGATAATATGCTTAGGATTTGTAAAAAATAGCCTTACCTTTGACTTGTTTTTTAGCAGAAAATCATTCTGTTGCAAGTATTAGGAATTCCCTAAACTTTCTTCTCCCGTAATTTTAGCTAAGAATAGTACTCAGCCTTGTGTTAAGTTGTTTTTCAGAGAATGAGAAAAGCAATCAAAGCGAAGGTCTAAGATTAGTTAATGCATAAGACCCAAAAAAGAAGAGAAGCACGTATTAAAAACGAAAACTCAATTGAAAACCGACCAGCAGCCGCAAGGCGTAGCAGTCGTCCTGCCACTAAAAAGGCAAAACCTACAGAACTTCATACCAGTTTGTTTAACCGCAAAGCGGTTGATCGCAAAGAACAGGGGTATACGGCAACGCGTAAAATCAGTGAACTTCCTGTTCACAGGGATTTGATTGCCAACCTGAGCAAAAGAGGATATGAATTTCCAACGGAGATTCAGGATAAAACCCTTGAAGCGTCTTTAAAAGGAAGAAATTTAATGGGCATCGCCCAAACTGGTACCGGAAAGACAGGTGCTTTTCTAATTCCGATCATCGACCAATTGATTGGCTCAAGAGCAAATTTTCAGGCTTTGGTCGTGGTACCAACCCGGGAATTGGCTGTACAGGTGGAAGAGGAATTTAAGCATATGGCCAAAGGCCTGAATGTGTTTAGCTCATGTTTTATTGGGGGCGTAAATATTAAACGCGACCTCAATGAATTGAAGAGAAAAAGCCATGTAGTCATTGGTACTCCCGGTCGCTTGAACGATTTAATGCAGCAGCGCGTATTACGTTTTGAAAATTTTCAAACGCTTGTGTTGGATGAGTTTGACCGCTTGCTGGATATGGGCTTCATTCGCGACATCCGTAAAATGGTGGATGCGATGCCGAATCGCAGGCAAACTTTTTTGTTTTCTGCGACAGAAGAGAGCGGTCAGAGAAAGATAATTGATGAATTATTGGATGCGCCTGTCGAAGTAAAAGTCAGCGACGGGCAAAGCACCGGAGATCATATTGATCAGGAATCCGTTCATGTGGGACCGAATGAAAACAAATTCGATCTTTTGGTGAACATGCTGAACCAGGATGAATTTAATAAGGTGCTGGTTTTTGCAGAAACAAAACGCGGAGTGTCAGCATTGTGGAAGAAACTGAATCGCATTGGATTACCCTCTGAGCAGATTCATGGCAACAAATCTCAAAGTCAGCGATTAAAAGCACTACAGGATTTCAAATCGGGTCGAGTTAAAATCTTGCTGGCTACTGACGTAGCTGCGAGGGGCTTGGATATCACAGAAGTAAGCCATGTGATTAATTACCAGGCACCGAAAAGTAAAGATGCCTATATCCATAGGATAGGAAGAACAGGAAGAGCTGGAAAATCAGGGAAGGCTTACACCTTTATCAGTTGAAGTAATTATTTATGGCAAAATCAAAACACAGTTTCCAAAAAAGACAACGTGAAGTATCAAAAAGCAAGAAAAGAGAAGAAAAACTAAAAAAGAAGCTTGAAAAGAAGTTTCAACCCAAAGCTACCTTTGAAGAAATGATTGAAGCCGGAACACAGGTGGAAGAAGAAATTGCTGCCACGGTTGAAGAGGATAGCGAAGAAGTACAAGAATTATAAAAGAAAATAAATACGTAATACAATTAATAAATCATGAAACAAGGAACAGTAAAATTCTTTAACAATGCCAAAGGTTTTGGCTTTATCAGTCCTGAAGATGGTGGTGCCGATATTTTCGTTCACGAAACCGGACTTATCGATCAGGTAAGAGAAGATAACCGCGTTCAGTATGAGGTAGAACAAGGCCGCAAGGGCTTGAATGCCGTGAATGTAGAAATCATTAGATAAAGAAGAAATACGGAATTTGCCTCAGAGAGAGGCGAACCGTAATAATGATACAAAGCCGATCCGGTCCGGATCGGCTTTTTTAATTTATAAACTATCGAGGCTGTCCGATATAACAGGGATACTGTCCGGATCCAAGTACTTTCAATCCGCTTCCATCTGCATTCATCACGCAAATCTTGGTGTAAAACATGGAGTCCTTTTCAAAAACAATTTGACTGCCATCAGGAGACCAGGCCGGGTAACGGGCCCTTTCAATGGTAAAATGCGTGAGAGCCGTTGGGTTGCTGCCGTCGGGATTCATAACAAACAGCTGGGCATGGCTTTGCTCCGCCTGGGGAAGTAAATTGTCCGTATAAGCTGCTACCAGGATTTTTGAACCATCTGGCGACCAGGTCGGACATTCGGCAGCATACAAGCCCATAGTTCCGGATCCATTGGTTCCATCCGGCCAGGTCAGGTAACTGATTTTTTTGGTCGACATGTCCATTTTATTCAACACGGCCATGTTCCCGGAGCGCTGAGAAGTGAAGAGCAGAGCAGAGTTGTCAGGAGCAACCGAAGGCATGTCATCGTATGGAGTCGTTACTACAGGATCACTGAAATCGGGGGTAATCTGACTCAATCCGGAGCCATCGGCATTGACACGGAAAATATACTGTCCACCCAATGTGTTTGCCTTGTAATAGCTCAAATAAAGATGACCATCTTTCGACCAGGTGACATTGCTCTGATTGGGCACTAAATCATCTTTCAATACAACTTTTTCTCCTTCTTTACTAAGCACAACAATCCCGGTACCGAAGCGATGATAGACAAACTTGCTTCCATCCGGGGAAGACGACAAGGAATTGGCCATTCCTGTTACTGAAGCGATCTCCCGCTTATTGGATCCATCCGGATTCATCACCCACATCCCACTATTTTGATAGATTATCCCGGAGCTGGGAAAATTGTTCGTGCCATTTCCGTTGTTGTCCGGACTGCTCTCCTTTTTGCAACCCAGTACAAAAAGGAATACACCTAAAGCGATAAGCAATGTTCTCATGTTCTACTTTTAATTCAGTCACATTTTTACGCAAGAAATTCTTGATTCTATGACGAGTATAAAGTTACCTCGAAGCTTGATTCGAAAACATGATTTTGAACAGGATTTGAAAATTTTTCTAATGAATTGATTTCCAATTAAGTTATCGGCTTAGGCTCATCTGGCGGAAAGTGAATTCGTTTCGATAAAACCACCCTGGGAGGACAGTCTGTCTGGTGGCAGACTGTCTCCCGGATTTTAATACAGGTGGAGAGCAGATATGGGATTCCTAATTCTCCGATTCACTAGATTCGGCAGCCAACCTAGAGCAATACATTGAATAATTGTCAAAAGTTTTATTGAACGCGCAAAATAGCTTTGTGAACGCGTCAATTCACGAAATTCTTCATTTGGAGAGATTACTCCTTATATTTGCGCAGGTAATCCATAATGAAACCCCTTAAGGCCTTTATAGTAGATGACGAGTACTATGTTAGAGAAGTTGTTAAACACTTTATCGCAAAATATCCCGATATCATCCAATTGGTTGGCGAATCGGATAATGTAGAGCAGGCATATTTTCACCTTCTTAATGAGAAACCCGAGCTGGTCTTTTTAGATATCACCATGGAAAATGAGTCAGGTTTTGACTTGCTGCATCGCTTTTTTCCTGTTCCATTTGAGGTAGTCTTTGTGACCGCACATGATCACTATGCGCTTAAAGCTCTGAAAATGGAAGTGGTTGACTATATTTTGAAGCCGGTGCAGGAACAGGAATGGTTGGAAGCAGTGCAAAAGGTTATAAGAAAGAGAGAGAATAGATCAACCAGATATACTTCCGGCAGCCGTCAAACAGAGGCAGACCAGGAAGTGAAAAAAATGCTGGTTTCAAATGGCAATGATTATTCGGCCATTTCTTTCGATGATGTTCTTTACCTTGAAGCAGATGGCAATTATACCCGGATTCATTTCACAACGGGAAGCTCTCAACTGGTTTCCAGAACCATTCGACAATATGAATCCAGATTGCCGGACTTCTTATTTTTTCGAATTCACCGATCTGTCATGGTGAACCTCAATCATGTCAAACAAATTGACAAAGGAAGAGGAGGCTTCGTTGAATTAAGCGATGGAACACACTTGCCTATCAGTTATAGAAGAAAAGAAGCATTTCTTTCCCTATTTGATGATTCTAAGGAATAAAGTCACCTTCACACCTGTATCCTCCGCATCTGAATTTTCAATTTAAAGCACTTGGTTACTCTCTTTTCTTTTTGATCCAGTAAATCCAGACGTTTTTGGGGGTTTTTTAATTCGGTGGAATCTTTCTTTTGAGACAATTCGAAGCGTCCGATCCGGGTTCCCAACAGAAATTGATTTTTTAAGCAAAGGGCGCACTGAATGACTTCATTTCCGATCCAATACGTGCCCATTCGATGAGTAGATATACCCGTTTACAATAAAGAATTCCTGGTTGGTATTATCGGTGACATAATTCCATCCTTCCCGATGATTTCTCCAGGACAACAGGTTGTTTTTTGATGAAACAATTAACATGGGTCCATCCGACATGAAATGAAAAATGGAGGGTTCAGGAATCTGAGTTTCACTAATCAAATGAAGGTTTAACCAGGGAAGCCGATAAATTCCCTCCGCTGTTGTCATCCAAAAATAGGATTCCTGGTTTTCGAGCATGGAGGTTACCCTTGGCCCCCTTTAATATAGATGTGCCGCAGCACCGCCGCGATGTTTGGTATTGCGAATCCAATTCAAAACAGCCGCCACTTATGCCTATTTTAACCTGTCCATGAACTGCATTGATGCTGAGTACATGGGCGGAAGCTCTATCTCACCAAGAAGTTCACCACGGTTGAAGTTCCACCGGAGCAAGGATCGGTCAAATGCGATGTACCTTCGACCCAATTTTTTCATGGTCGTTTTGTACCACAAATTATAGTTGACCTGGAGGGTTGAAGGCAAAATTTGAGGTAGTGTCCATCATCCGTTGTGAACAGCGCTTGGGCTGTGAATATGCTTTCTGATGGAACCGACGAAACACCTGACTTGATTCTTTAGACCAGATTTCGAAGGACTATCGCTGTTTTGTCGGTGTTTTCTGTGAAGGAGTAATATCCGGGCAAACTGGCCGAAATAATCGCGTTTTTTTGACAAACCCATAGGATGTCGCCATGCACAGATTCCGACCGAATATCCTCATGATTCTTGTCAATCAAATCATTGATAGGGCGGGTGGTAAATTCCTCTCCATCGAATATCCAATAATCATTATGTAAGACGCGAATCAATATTTTGTTGGTGTATTCTTCGACATAGATGGCTTCTTTTGAGGGAAGGTCATCTGCAGTAGCGAATACCTGCGTGTTGGAGCCATCCAGACGCAAAAGGCCCTGATCACTTGCAATCCAATACTAACCGTCTCTGCTTTGGATGATTTTGTATTACCCTGCTTCGGGAATATCTTTTTCGGCGCTTATAATTTGTAATAAGTCCCCATGTGCAGCCAACTAAAATGCACAGAATGGAATCAGAGATACCAGACAGGCGAAAAGTCGAAAAAATTGAAAATTCCTGAGTTTGTAATTACTTTTTTAGGGAGAAGAATTGAGTGTCATTTTAACTTCTGCTTCCTCAACCTTGGCGAGTAAAATGAGTTCTGTTTGAGTCAATTTTGTGACAGTAAATACCATGGGAAGGTCGTCTGTTTCTATTTTTATTTGATTGGGTTTCACTATCTCCCATTTCAGCTTCTCGGCTTTGCCGTTATTTTCACTGTCTGAGAGCAGAACTGTCATGTCCTTTTGAAAGGTCATTGTTTCGCCATTCACAGATTCTTCTTCTACTTCATCTCCATATTTGAGCGTGACTTCTCTGACACGCCAAGTTCGGTAAATCAAAGAAAAGTCAATCCCGGCTATTTTTTCATTCGCATTTAGAGCATTCATTCCGTTGCTTAAAAGGAAGGAGTAAAAAAAGAAGGATAGGAAAAATATACGTTTCATCTGGTTATATATGATTCAGTGAAATTATATAAGAACAAGCATTTCCGTCACCTTGCCGTTTGTCACTTCGTCTCAATGTCTAAGTGTATCTTTGCCATGCATGCCATTTGATCCTGTTTCTATCGACCTTCCTATTGTAGAAATCCTCTCGGAACTTCGGGAAAAATTACCGGATGAGAATGTAATGGTCATCCATGCTCCGCCCGGTGCTGGAAAAAGTACATTGATTCCATTGGTAGTCATGGAAGAAGATTCCCTCTTCCACCAAAAAATCATTATGCTTGAACCTCGTCGCCTCGCCGCAAAAACCATTGCCATGCGTATGGCCGATTTGATTGGAGAAAAAGCAGGGCATCAAATTGGCTACCGGGTTCGGTTTGAACAAAAAATCAGTAGGCATACACGGGTGGAGGTAGTTACCGAGGGAATTTTAACCCGCATGCTTCAAAGAGATCCGGAATTGGAAGGAGTGGGGATGATTATTTTCGACGAGTTTCATGAAAGGTCCATCCATGCCGATCTGGCTCTGGCTTTGTGCAGGGAAGCCCAGAAAGTCTTGCGTCCGGATTTGAAGATTCTTATAATGTCGGCCACTCTGAATATCGAACAGCTCAGCAGTTTATTGCATGCTCCGGTGATTCGGAGTGATGGCAGGCAATATCCGGTCGATATTCGATACGGTGATGGAACCGATATTCGGATGGTTTCAGAATTGACTTCACGCAAGGTGGTTCAGGCCTGGACTGAAGAGGAAGGAGATATACTGGTATTCCTGCCTGGCGAAGCGGAGATTCGTCGATGCGAAGCAGATCTCAGGCGTATGCTCCCTCAGGCAGAGATTCATCCCTTATTTGGCATGTTGCCTCCATCCAGGCAAATGGCCGCCATTCTTCCATCCAGGAAAGGCAAGCGAAAGATCGTTCTGGCCACTTCCATTGCGGAAACCAGCCTTACGATTGAAGGGATTAAAATTGTTGTTGATTCCGGATTGGGGCGCAAGCAACGTTTCGACCCGCGTTCCGGATTGAGCCGTTTGGAAACAGTCACTATTTCCAAAGACTCTGCCGATCAAAGGGCAGGACGTGCCGGAAGATTGAGTCCAGGAGTATGTTATCGTTTATGGAGCCAGGCGGATCAATTGCGCCTGAATGAACATGAGATTCCGGAACTTCTCGAAGCTGACTTGGCAAACCTGGTGCTCGAGCTGGCTCATTGGGGGGTGAAAGACCCGAAAACATTGGATTGGCTGAATCATCCGCCAGCGGGTCATGTTGCACAGGCTCGCCAAACGTTGGAAGAACTGGGAGCCATCGATAATGGATCGATCACTGAGCATGGCAAGGCCATGCTTGAATTGCCTTGTCATCCTCGCATTGCTCATATGCTTCTTTTGGCAAGTACGGACGAAATGAAGCAGCTTGCCTGCGATTTGGCGGCTATCCTGGAAGAAAGAGATCCATTGCCCCGGGATTCGGGAATAGATATCAGCCTGCGAATTGAAGCCCTGAGACGTTACAGGCAGCACCCGAATGATGCCGCACGAATGGGCAGAATAGAGCGGGTGGCTGAAAGCTACTTGCGCATGTTTTCACTGGAGGCATCCAATGGGCCGGCAGATGCCTACGATTGCGGTTTGCTCATTGCCTATGCTTTTCCGGAACGAATTGCTTCTTCGCGACCTGGAAATAATTCGCAGTTTCAGTTGGCCAATGGACGCTATGCTCAGGCAGGTCCGAAGGATGATTTGGGACATGAACCCTGGTTGGCCATTGCTCACGTGGATGCGCGCGATGGATTGGGAAAAATCTTTATGGCCGCTCCTTTGAATCCAAAAGACCTGGCCCCTCTTGTCAAACAAAAGGAGATTATCACCTGGGATAGCCGCGAAGGAGTTTTGAAGGCCAGCAGAGATCTTAGAATTGGCTCAATCATCCTACAGTCCAAGCCTTTGCCGGAACCGGACGAGGAACAATTGACCGCGGCAATTTGCAGGACCTTAAAATCGGAGGGGCAAAAATTATTGAACTGGGACGAACGGGTAGAAAACTGGCAAAACAGAATCCTCTCTTTGCGTCAATGGCGTCCTACAGAAGGATGGCCGGAAGTAATTGCCGAGACTTTATTGATTCACGTTGAGGAATGGATTTCTCCTTACCTGAAAGGAGTTAAAAAAGCCGAAGATTTGAAGAAAATAGATTTGATGGAAATTCTTCCATATACCTTGTCCTGGGAAATGCAGCAACGCCTGGAGAAATTGGCCCCACAGAAAATAGAGGTGCCAAGCGGTTCCCAAATTTCTTTGCGTTATGCAGCAAATGGTGATGCACCCGTATTGTCTGTCAGGTTGCAGCAATGCTTTGGATTGGAGGAAACACCCCGGGTAAATGGAGGGGATATTCCGGTTATTATGGAATTGCTTTCTCCGGCAAACCGACCCGTTCAAACCACCCGTGACCTGAAGAGTTTTTGGAATACAACTTATTTTGAAGTGAAAAAAGAGTTAAAAAGACGCTATCCCAAACATTTCTGGCCTGATGATCCATGGGCGGCTCCCCCAATTCGGGGAGTTAGAAAATAGCGGTTGGCTATCGCTTGTCTGTTTTGATTTCCTCGCTTTCCACTTCAAGGTATTCGCTTGCTGCTCTATGTTCCTCACCGTCTGAATGATAAGGCACTCCGCAACTTCCACCCGGGCACCCCGTATTATAAATTCCCTGGTACAGGAAGAGAATTCCAAACAAAGCCGGCATGATATCCTTTTGCGCAATGGCGGCAATCAGAACTGCCGTGCCTAAAGATACACGAAGCACCCGGGTAAAATTCCAGGCGCTTCGATCCAATAAAGCGGTTTGAATTAAAAATCTACTTAGTCTTTGCTTCATTGAATATCTTTCGTGTTCCCAGCTTAGCGAATTTTGCTTTGCAGGCTATGCCATGAACCACCGTTGTGCACGTTGGTGTAGCCTTTGGATTTTAACATACCTTTCGCTGCTGAACTTCGCATACCGGAAGCACAGCAGGTAATTACGGGCTTGTCTTTGTCTTTGAGTTTATTCAGGTTATTCTGAAGACTGTCGACTGGAATATTCAGAGAGCCTTTGATATGTCCCGATTGGTACTCGCCTTTGCTTCGTACATCGACGATAACCGCTCCTTGATTCATCAGTTCTTTGAAATCAACAGATGGTCCGAATCCGAATAAATTTTTTAATGCTTGTAACATGATGAGGTTGAGGTTTAGGATTGAGAATTCAGTATTAAGTTAGTACTCACGTACTCAATACTTTTATACTTTCTACTTATTCTTCAAAAAATTCACATCCAACCATGAGCCGGCATTATAGCATTCCACGCCTTGAGATTGAAGCATTTGGGTTGCCATCCCACTACGTCCACCAGAAGCGCAGCAAAGAATCAATGGAGTTTGAAGTCCTTTAACTTCGTTCAGGCGATTTCCGATTTCATGTACAGGAATATTAATTGAACCTACAACATTGCCGCCCATAAATTCTTCGGGTGTGCGTACGTCTACAATAGTTCCCTGGTTGCTTTTGATTAATGTTTCAAGTGTCATTTTCTTTCTAATTAACTACACAAAGGTCTGATGCTTTTGATTGGCTGCCTGTAACCTGTGTCACATTGAATATTTTTTCAAAAAAATAACCCTGACACCAGAGGCATCAGGGTTTGTAGCACTATACTGTCTTAAAAAGGTTTATTCAGCAACCACTTCTACATTTACTTGAATCGAATGTTCACGGTGCAAGTTTACAGTAGCAGTGTAAGAACCCAGAGATTTGATATCCTGGTCGATTACAATCTTGCGGCGGTCTACGTCGAATCCTTCATTTTTCAATACCTGAGAAATTTGAAGGGAAGTAATAGAACCAAAGATTTTATCATTTGCTCCAGCTTTGGCTCCGATTTTTACGGTCAAACCGTTCATCTTTCCGGCCATTGCTTCAGCATCTTGCTTGATTTTCTCTTGTTTGAATGCCGCCTGGCGAAGATTTTCTTCCAACACTTTAATATTGGTTTCGCTGGCTACCATTGCCATTCCTTTTGGAATGAGGAAATTATTGGCATATCCGTTTTTCACAGATACTACATCATCCTTATATCCAAGAGACTTAACGTCTTGTTTCAAAATAACTTTCATCTCTCTTCCTCCTTATTTTAGTGAATCAGCAACATAAGGCAGAACAGCTATGTGGCGTGCTCTTTTTACAGCCTGGGCTACTTTACGCTGGTATTTCAAAGAAGTACCGGTGATACGACGGGGAAGTAATTTTCCTTGTTCGTTCAGAAACTTCAATAAAAAGTCAGGGTCTTTGTAGTCGATATATTTGATTCCGTTTTTCTTGAAACGGCAATATTTCTTAGTTGTGGCACCGGTTGGAGTGGTGTTGAACAAGAAATTTCCTCTTCTGTTACGCTTAGCCATTGCTTTCTTCCTCCTTCTCAATTTTTACTTTGGTACCTGCGGCAACTGCTGTTGCAGAAGCTTTTGATTTGAACTCACCATTGCGCTTACGTTGGTTGTAAATCATTCCGTGTTTGTCGAGTGAAACAGTGAGGAAACGCATGATGCGCTCGTCGCGTTTCAGAGACAATTCCACAGGAGAGATTGCAGTTCCCGGAGCTTTGTACTCGAAAATGTGATAGAAACCAGTTGATTTCTTTTGAATAGGGTAAGCGAGCTTGGTCAGCCCCCAATTGTCTTCGTGGATGATTTCTCCACCGTGCTCTGTGATCAACTCTCTGAATTTTTTTACAGTTTCTTTCAACTGCTCATCAGAAAGTACGGGTGTTAATACGATCACAGATTCATAGTTTTTCATTTCCATAAATCGTGTATTTCCTTAAAAGGGCTGCAAAGATATGTAATTGAGGCAGATGATGCAATAGATTGAAGGGGAGATTTTAGAGTGCTTAGAGAGTTTAGAGGAATTAGAGATTGAAAGAATTGTCTCAATATCTCACTGTCACAATATCTCAATGTCTCAACGTCTCCTAATAATCCAACTCCAAACCCAGATCCTTCATGAAGTCCGGTAACTGTGGGTTGGTCTTTGCCATGGCGTTCAGTTTTTCTTCCAGCGTGTATGGAGAAGCTCCTTCCTGATTGCTTTTACCTACCGTGATATAGATTCCATCCAGCTCGGTTTCCAGCCGGCTGTTCATATAGGCAACCAGTTCCGATTTGATTTCGGTAATAAATTCTGCCACATGCTTTCCACTGACCTCAGCCTTCAATTGACGGTTTTCCAAGAGCAATTCGGCTTTTTTCATGCCGGTGGCCAATGTCATTTTATTTTGCTTTCCCATGCTCTCGGCAAACTCCATCCAAATGGCGGAAGCCTTTTCTTTGGTTAAAGGCAAACGAGCGGTTCCCTGAACCTGAGGAGCACTAACTGCTTTTGGACCCTCTTCTTCCAGGATTTCTGTTTTCGGTTGTGCATTGGGATTAAAGTGCAAACTTACCGGAGGTAAGGAGGATTTTGGAGCCTCGCTGATGACCTTCTCTTTTGGAGCCTCGCTTACTTCGGGTGTTTCTTCTTTTTGGGCAAGGGGTTTGCTTGCATCTGTCTTATTTTCAGGAGCTTGGAAAATAATTTCCTTAACTACTGAAGTTTTTTTTTCCTCGGCAGGAACAGGTGCTGCAGTTAGTTGAAGCGCACGGTTCAGATTGGCCAGTTTTAACAAGGCCAATTCAACATGAAGCCTTTGGTTCCGGGCGGCCTTAAAGGAGGCATCATACTGACTTGCCAATTGCAATGCATTGAAGAGGAATGAGCTGCTGAGTACCTTACTTTGTTCATCGTAGCGAATTGCTGCCGATTCTGCGACCTCAAGTAGATTTCTTGTTTGCTCGTCTTTGCAAATGAGCAAATTGCGAATATGATCGCAAAGCCCTCCGAGATACAGGTGTGAATCAAATCCTTTTTTAAGAATTTCGTCCATCAGAATAAGTAACCCTGAACTGTCTTCTGCCTGAACCAGATCCATCGTGCGGAAATAGTAATCGTAATCGAGGATATTCAGGTTTCTGATAACGGATTCATAGGTGAGTTTATCACCTGAGAAACTTACCATCTGATCAAAGATGGACAAAGCGTCGCGAAGTGCGCCGTCGGCTTTTTCTGCGATGACATGCAATGCTTCCTGTTCGACCTCCACCTTTTCTTTTTCCGCTATGCCATTCAAATGCTCTACCATGGATGAAATGGTGATTCGGTTAAAGTCAAATATCTGACAACGACTCAGAATGGTAGGGAGGATTTTATGGCGTTCGGTAGTGGCCAATATAAAAATGGCATAGGGAGGTGGTTCTTCCAATGTTTTTAGAAATGCATTAAAAGCTGCTGTACTCAGCATATGAACCTCATCTATGATATAAATTTTGTACCTGGCGCCTTGAGGCGCATAACGCACTTGTTCTACCAACGCACGGATATCATCTACTGAATTATTGGAAGCGGCATCAAGCTCATAAATGTTGAAGGAAGCGTTCTTGTTGAATGATACACAAGATTCGCATTCATTACAGGGCTCAATGCTGTCTTTCAGATTGCTGCAATTAATGGTTTTTGCCAAAATACGGGCACAGGTAGTTTTTCCCACCCCCCGCGGACCACAGAATAAAAATGCCTGAGCAAGATGATTGTTGCGTATGGCATTCTTTAATGTCTGTGTTACATGCCCCTGTCCGACCACACTTTCAAAGGTGCCCGGACGGTATTTTCTGGCTGAAACGATGAATTGCTCCATAATCGAAGCCTCAAATATATTGCATCAGTGAGGAATTGGGAAGGATGTGGATAAAGTAAAGGAGTATTGAATACAGGAGTAAAAAGACTTTGAGATTTTGAGACTTTGAGATGAGGTCCCCTGGTAAGGGTTTTGGATCATAGGTTATAGGTTCTGTTTGTCTTGTCCTGGAATAGGTTGACAGTTTTGTTTTCTAATTACTCTTTCAAGTGGCATAGATTTCAGCAGGTTTTTTAAGACCGATAGCCATATGAGGTCTTTTTCTGTTGTATGTTTCTACTGCCTGTTTAGTTGCC
>WGMZ01000023.1 GCA_016124735.1 Bacteroidota bacterium | reverse complement strand
GGCAACTAAACAGGCAGTAGAAACATACAACAGAAAAAGACCTCATATGGCTATCGGTCTTAAAAAACCTGCTGAAATCTATGCCACTTGAAAGAGTAATTAGAAAACAAAACTGTCAACCTATTCCAGGACAAGACAAACCGAACCAACTACCTTGTACCAACTACCTACTAGTCTTCCTGAGCCAACCCAAACAATCGCTACGGTCGAGGCTTATTTTTCCTTCATCGATAGTTAAACTGATCCATTCCCGTGAAGGAGCAGTCGGACCCGGGTTTTGTTGTATCATCTCAACGCGATCCTCCTCTACTTGAGAAACAATGGCCACATGTCCGTATGGATTCAGACGATGTCCATCGAAAATAAGCAAGTCGCCCACCTCAGGACTGGTTTTACTGCCCTGGGTAAATTGCGTCAATCCGCGGTCAGGATTTAACTCTCCATCTTCCACCCCTGCTTTGAAAAAGGATTTGGCATGCCCATACGAATCGGGCATTTTATGCTTGAAATGTTCGTAGTAATAGCGTTTCACAAACTCGACACATTGGTATTTGAGTCCCAGATTGTAGCCATCTTCTGACAAATTGCGGCCACTGACATTGCTAACACTTCCATTGTAGTACACATAGACTCCATCAAGTGAATCCAGAATATCTCCTTGCACATGTTGAAGTGGTTGAATGATCGATTGTTTTCTGCACGTCGGACTAATCTCCAGAACGAAGGCAATGATTCCTCCTATCAAAAGGGTCAGAAAAGTAACTCGTTTGCGTAACTGCGTCATTTCCAGAATAACGTATGAGCACTCTATAATCGTACAGTGAGCTGATTCGTCAGTTCTTGCCTGCGCTGGTAGAAAGGAGTTTAAAGGGTTAAGTAATGCGTATTCATTTGACTCCCACAAATCCTTTTATTGAAGGATTCATCCATCCATTTTTCATTTATTCTACTTCCTTTTTTTTAGAAAAAAAGGAAGAAAAAAATCGCGCTTGCTTCCTCAATGACCCGCTATGCCTTCCTCCGCTATTTTCTTCAAACTCGCTTCACTTCGTTCGCTCAAACAGCGAAGAAAACAGACGCTCCGTCAGTCAGCGGGTACCCCATCTACGGAAGCTAGGCGCCTATTGCTTACGCCAGCTTAAGCTAACATCACTGTATGAAAGAAATTGAAAAGCTTCTTGCGGGTGGGCTGGCCAAAATGCGGGCCGCGCGTTGGCGTGATGTTTTTTTTAGGGAGGCCAGATGCAATGGCCGACCGTTAAGAAAAAACAGAGAGCGGGGAAGCTTATTTTGGCCTTGATTTTTTGGTTCGTTTGGAATTTATGCTGAGCGAAGTCGAAGCATCAAGACAAAATGAACATACAATAAGAAAGAAATAGGATTATTCTCCTAATTCAGAGATGATGTTAAAACCGAGATTGATGTTTTAAGTGTTAATACCAAACAGTCTAATTCCTCTAAAAACTCTAAGAACTCTAAACTCTCTCAACCTTCTCTTCCAACTCCTTCAAATTTTTCCCGATGGTTTCCGCTATCATGTCGGTAGGAAGGTCGTTGGCATCTTCACCGAAGGGGTCTTCAATCTCTTCGGCAATCAGCTCCAAGGAAGCGAGAACATACAAAGTGAACATCACCAGAGGAATCAATCCATAGCCATAAACATTGACTAGTGCAAACGGAAGTGACATCACATATACAAAGATGAATTTCTTGATAAATATATTATACGAATAAGGTATCGGAGTTTTACGAATGCGTTCGCAAGCGCCGGTGATGTCGGTAAGTTCCTTGAGTTCGCCATCCAGAATACGCAATTGGTCGCCGTCAATTTTGCCATCATTATACCAATTATTTAAACGCAGATACAAGCGGGAAGCAATATGATTTGGCTGATGCATTTCCGCGGGAATTTCCGCATGCTTGGTATCTCGCAGATGAAGTTTAAGAACCTCTGCATACAAGACAATCTCGGCAATAAATTCCTTGCGCTCTTCCCATTCCATGGAACCAAAATACCTGACCTTAAGCGACAAATTCCTGCTGGCATTGACCAGGGCTCCCCATTGCTTTCGTCCCTCCCACCAACGGTCATAAGCGGTATTTGTTCGAAAAACCAGTAACAGGGAAATTACAAATCCCAATAGCTGATAAATCACTGTGCTATGTGTTTCTTCCAGATGAAACACATCCTTTTCGAAAAAGGTAACCACCGCAGTAAAAGCACCCACTACCAACATAACCGGAATCAAACGCCGAAACGTATCACTCTTATGAAAATGAAAGATGAGATTAAACCAGTCTTTGGGGTTGTATGATACCATTTAAATGAGGGTTTTCGCTTTTTCCAAGGCTCGATCCAGTCCAGAGGCATCACTTCCTCCGGCTGTAGCATAGAATGCCTGTCCGCCGCCGCCGCCATGCACTTCCTTCGCCATTTCTTTCACTATGTTTCCGGCATGAAGGCCTTTGCTTTTCACGAGTTCTTCGTCGATGATCACGGACAGCAATGGTTTTTCGTTCACTACTGCTCCCAGAACACATACAAGCATGGGGATTTCATTTTTTAATTGATAGGAAAGATTTTTCAGTTGTTCGGCATTGGGAATTTCTATTCGCGAAATCAACACATTCACTCCATCTTGAACTTCCAAATACTTCTTCAATTCCTGTTTGATATGCTGGGTCTTCTCTCCTTCCAGACTTTCCAGTTTCTTCTCCAAATCGGATTTCTCCTGCATCAGTTTGACGATGCTTTTTACCAGGTCTTTCGATTTCAGAAGCTCTTTAATATCCGATAATGTCCGTTCTAATTCGCGGTTGTGGTTTTCGGCCAATAGGCCTGTAATGGCCTCAATGCGCCGCACCCCCGCCGCTACAGCCGATTCGGAAATAATTTTAAAGGAACCAATTTGGCCCGTAGCCGAAACGTGGGTTCCTCCGCAAAGTTCTCTGGAAAACTCAGGATCGAAAGTGATCACGCGCACTTCATCCCCATATTTCTCACCAAACAAAGCCATGGCTCCCATGGTTTTGGCTTCTTCAATCGGCACTGCCCGACGCTCATCCAATGGAATATTTTCCCGGATTTTCTCATTCACCATGCGCTCCACCTGCTCGATCTCCTCCACTATCATGGCTTTGAAATGGGAAAAGTCAAAGCGCAGGTGCTTCTCGTTGACCAGGGAACCTTTTTGCTCCACATGGGTTCCCAGTACCTGCCGCAAAGCAGCATGCATCAGGTGCGTTGCCGAGTGGTTGTTCATGGTATCGCGGCGTTTTTGGCCGTTGACCTCCGCACGGAAAAGCGCCTCAGGATTCTCCGGAAATTTATCGGCAATATGGATGATGAGGTTATTTTCTTTCTGCGTATCCAGGATGCGGATCTTCTCATTGGCCGATTCAATGTATCCGGTATCGCCTACCTGTCCGCCACTCTCTGCATAAAAAGGCGTTTGATCAAACACCAGTTGAATCAGGTCTTTGTTCTTTTGTTTCACCGAACGCATCCGGGTAATATGTACTTCCGCTTCCAGGGCGTCATAGCCAATGAATTGGGTAGCATCTGCATCTCTTACTGTTTGCCAGTCGCCGGTTTCCTGTGCCGCCGCTTTTCGGGAACGCTCTTTTTGTTCTTTTAATCGCTTATTGAATCCATCCACATCGACCCTCACTCCAATTTCTGTTGCAATCAATTGCGTCAAATCAAGCGGAAAGCCGTGGGTATCATAGAGTAAAAAGGCAGTTTCTCCATTCACATCTTTCTTGCCTGCGTTGAAGTAGTCCTTCAGCATTTCCAGTCCATTGCCTAATGTTCTCAAAAAGGAACTCTCCTCTTCCTTGATCACATTCACAATAAAATCCTGCTTCTGTTTCATCTCCGGGAAAATACCAGCAAAGCCTTCTGCCAGTGTTGGAATCATCTGAAACAAAAGCGGCTCTTTTCGATCGAGGAAAGAGAAATAATAACGCACAGCGCGACGTAATATCCGGCGAATCACATAGCCCGCGCCATTATTGGATGGAAGCTGTCCGTCGAGAATAGCAAAGGCAATCGTACGCACATGGTCGGACAATACGCGCATGGCAATATCCAGCTTTTCTTCCTGGCCATACTGTTTTCCGGTTTGCGTTTCCACAAAGCGAATCAACGGCATGAAAACGTCGGTATCGTAGTTGGAACTCTTGCCTTCAATAGCGCGGCAAAGGCGTTCGAAACCCATTCCGGTATCCACGTGCCGGGCTGGAAGATTTTCCAAACTTCCATCAGCCTTTCGGTTGAATTCCATAAAAACCAGGTTCCATACTTCAATCACCTGGGGATGATCCATGTTCACAAGTGTTGCACCGTTCACCTTTTTTCTTTCTTCGTCGGGACGAAGGTCGATGTGGATTTCCGAACAGGGACCGCAGGGACCGGTTTCGCCCATCTCCCAAAAATTGTCCTTTTTATTTCCATTCAGGATACGCTCTTCAGCAATCCATTTCTTCCATTCATTTTTAGCCTCTTCGTCGAAGGCCAATTTTTCGGAAGCATCTCCTTCAAACACGGTGACGTATAAGCGTTCTTTGTCCAGACCATAGACACCGGTCAGCAATTCCCAGGCCCATTCGATGGCTTCCTTTTTAAAGTAATCGCCAAAACTCCAGTTGCCGAGCATCTCGAACATGGTATGATGGTAAGTGTCGACGCCCACTTCTTCCAGATCGTTGTGTTTGCCACTCACGCGCAGACATTTCTGCGTATCCGCCACACGGGAATATTTTGCCAGCTCATTGCCCAGGAATAAATCCTTGAACTGATTCATCCCGGCATTGGTGAACATCAGGGTTGGGTCGTTCTTCACCACAATCGGTGCAGAAGGCACTATCTGATGCCCCTTGGAGGCAAAAAAATCTAAAAATTGCTGACGGATCTCGCTCGAACTCATACGTGTAAATATTATCGCTAAAGTTTAAAATCCCTAAACAGGAATTTGGTTTTATCTTTGCATCAAATGTGGGCAAAGATAGGAAGCCCACCGTTTCTACTCAATGAAGAAAGCGAAGTATTTTTTTAATCCCCATAACCTGAAATTTGAGCGGGTACGCCACAGTTTCTGGACCCGCTTTCTCCGTGTCTTCGGATTTCTCTCTGCTTCCATGGTTTTTGGCGCCCTGATTCTGCTGGCTGCCTATACCTGGATTGATTCTCCAAAAGAGAAACAATTGAAAAGAGAAGTATCCCAATACAAACTTCAGATGAAGTTGATGGACCAGAGAGTAGAAGACATGAATCAAATGTTGGCCGAGTTGGCCGACCGCGACGACAATATCTACCGTGCCATCTTCGAAGCCGACCCTCTGCCAGACAATGTGCGTCAGGCAGGATATGGCGGTGTAGAACGTTACAATGAATTAGCTGGTTACGAAAACTCTGAAATACTAATTGGTCTGGCAAAAAAAGTAGACCAGCTCAGCAACCGCATGCTGGTTCAAAGTAAGAGCTACGATCAACTGGCCAAACTGGCAGCGCGCAAAAATGAGATGCTGGCCTCCATACCGGCTATCCAACCCGTTTCCAACCGCGACCTGCGCCGTATGGCTTCCGGATTTGGCTACCGCATTCACCCGATTTATAAAACCCGTAAAATGCACACGGGCATGGATTTCTCGGCTCCTGTCGGAACAGATATCTACGCAACCGGAAACGGAAAAGTGGTCAAAGCGGAATACGACCGTGGATACGGCTACCATGTGGTCATTGACCATGGATTTGGTTACCAAACACTCTACGGCCACATGAGCAAGATCAAAGTAAAACGTGGCGACGAAATCAAACGTGGAGAAGTCATCGGACTCATCGGGAACTCCGGAACCTCTACTGCTCCTCACCTGCATTACGAAGTGATTAAAAACGGGAATAAAATCAATCCGGTGAATTTCTACTTCAACGACCTCACTCCGGAAGAGTACGACAAAGTGCTGGAGATCGCGAGCCAATCGAATCAGTCGTTTGACTAGACGCCAGATTTAGTTTTAAGTGTTAAGTTTTAAGAGGTAATGGGTGAAGTTCTGCCAGTCACTTCGAGCCTGTCCGAAGAAGTGTTCCGGTAATCTCCCAAAATCTCATCATCTCAAAATCACATTCTCCTTAAACCTTGTCTCTTGTACTTCGTACTCCGTACTTTTGTACTCGTAAAATGCGCTCTACCACCAAACTGAAACTCATACTACTCCGCTACACGGTGACACTCGACATCAATGACGAAGAACAAATGATATTGATGCTAACGGATAAAGTGCATGGCGGACATCAGACCTTCTCCGGACAAACCTATTCGGTGCTGGTGGGTAAAGCTTATTCCTGGATGATGCGGGAACTTAAGAGCGAAGAAAAAAGGATGCTCTGAGCTTACTCAATGAGCATTTTTAAATTACCCTGCATGCCTGCCTGATCGGTGACATGGACAAAATAGATGCCCGGGACCAGGTTTCCTTTTTCAATCTTTAACCTGGTATCGACTATTGAATGGTATTGCCGCTGCAATTTCCCCTGAACATCCAAAATATCAATCTCCAGAGGATAGTTTAAATCCGCTGATTCTATCTGCAGTATGGCCCGGGAAGAGTTTGGGTTGGGATAAAGATTTAGGGTCAATGATTCAGGAGAACACAATCCGGTACTTTCTATCGTAAGGCAGGTATCGCGATTTCCGCAGGGATTCTGACAAATAAGGCAAACCTGATATTTCCCCGGAAATTGATAGGTGTAGGTTGGACTATACGTTGTGGTTCGTCCCCCATCTCCAAATATCCACATACAGGAATCAGAATATTGGGTCAGATTCGTGAATTGAAATGTCGGTGCCGAACCAGAAAACGTAAAACTAACCTCCGGCTTCGCGCAAACATATACCGAGTGGCAATACGTGTCTGTTCCGCAACTATTCGTCACCTTCAAACAAACCTGATAAGTTCCGGAATCAGCATACTCATGGTTCGGATTCTGACTGATCGATGTTTGTCCGTCGCCGAAGGTCCATTCCCAGGTTTGGGCATTTCCCGTTGAATCCTGAAAATGAACTTGTTTGTCAGATGATTGAAACACAAATTTTGCGACGGGTACGCAAGCAGCTCGCTCGGCACGCTGATTTCCCGCAAGTGAAATGAACGGAAGTAAGATGAGTAAACTACTTCCTATAAATTCTCTGGCTTTCATAGGATTGGGTTTGGAACAATAAGATACCGTTTTAATTGTACTGCGCCAATTACGTAATAGGTATTTCGATGAAGTGCTGATTAAATAATCAACGATACCTTCCAATGAAAAATTCCTTTTAACTTCCCTGCATGAGCAGAACGCATCACTACAGCAACACCATAGAATGGTCCGGAAATGCAGGAAGCGGCACCAGCGATTACCGCGCCTACCAAAGGAGTCATACCATCCACATCGAAGGGAAACCAGACATACTGGCTTCGGCAGATGCCCCTTTTCGGGGAGATGTGACCAGGCATAATCCGGAAGATTTATTTGTTGCTTCCATCGCCACCTGCCATATGCTCTGGTACCTTCATTTTTGTGCTGATGCAGGAATTATCGTTACCGCATACTCGGATAATCCCCTTGGCACACTTACCCAGGATGATACAGGGGCAGGAAAATTCACCGAAGTGGTTCTTCATCCGAAAGTACTGATTGAAAATATGGAGCAGTCAGAACTTGCCGCTGAACTTCACCACAAGGCTCATCAATTTTGTTTTATGGCCAATTCGGTCAATTTTGAAGTGGCCATCCAACCAGAAATCCTTCCTTCTCTTGGATAATTATCCAGGAAGATGAAAATTGCCCCTCCCAATTAATCTCTTCCAGTTGTATGTCCTATTTCAGTGATGAGACTTTTCAAAATTTGACTCAGCTTCCTGAGTCCGGTGAATATGAAAACTGCACCTTTGATTCTTGCGATTTTCAGGAATCCGATTTTAGTCAGTTCCAGTTTATCGATTGTGTTTTTGAATCCTGCAATCTCAGCAATGGCAAGATGAAGGGCACCGGATTGCAAGGGTGTTCCTTTCACTCCTGCAAATTATTGGGCATCCATTGGGAAGAAGCCAAAGAATTTGGAATTCGACTTCAGTTCGACGATTGCAAACTGAACCATAGTAGTTTCTTTCAGATGAAATTGCCCCGCACACTCTTTCGCCACTGCGACCTCAGCGACGTGGATTTCACCGGCAGCGAATTGAAAGAATCCAGCTTCGCCGGTTCGCGCATGCTGAATGTCCAATTCGGCGATTGCAACCTGGAAAAATGCGATTTCCGCAGCGCCATGGATTATCGTCTCTTCCCGGATAAAAACCGGATTAAAGGGGCTAAGTTTAGCAAAGACGGCCTCGAAGGATTACTTACTGCGTTTGGGATTATCGTGGAGTGAGCTGATGATTGCAGAAATCGTTTATGGTTCATGGTTTATAGTTTAGATTCTTGTTGCTTTTAGCTAAAGATTGTACCTTAGTAATACGTATGAAAAAACTTGTTCTTTTCTATGTACTACTCTCCCCTTTCCTTGGCAATGCTCAATCAGAGCCGGTCTGGATTTTAAATGGCGATTCCGGAATTAACAATGTTCTCCTCGAGTATACCGATTTTGAAAAAGCATGCTCCATTCTGGTGCCAGAACAAAAAATAATTTCAAGCATTCCTAAGCACTGTCGAAACAACAGAAAAGTTTTGGGAACCCGATGGTTAACTTGTATGGACACGAACCGGGGTATCTCATTGGGTGCCGGAAAATACAGACGACTGAGAAAAATGCTGACCTGGTCCCCTCCAAAACTTTACATTATCAGCATAACCAAAGGTAGTTTTAGCGACGGCATTGGAATTGGAATCAGCACACCGAAAGATGTTTGTACCCTCTATCCGAATTCCAAACAATTTGATCGGCAAGGGGTAATTTTTATTCGAACAGAACATGCTATCTTTCGCTTTGAAGATGAGGGAAAATTAGACCGGGTAGATTTTTGTTTCCGCTGTGGGTTCGGTACAAAAGCAGAACTCCAGGAAAAAGCAAAATAATTCGATTCCAAACGCATACTCTTGTACTTTGTACTTTTGTACTCTTGTACTCAATACATGTTCCTCCGCACCGAAACCCATCCTGAAACTTTATTGATTGGCCAGCACTTAAAGATGAGTCTGGCTGAAAACCGAACCCCTGAACTATGGAAAGCATTTATGCCGCGAAGAAGGGAAATTAAAATGCCCCTGAACGATACTTTGTATTCGCTAGAAATCTATCCATCGGATTACTATGCAGTCTTCGATCTGCACAGAGAATTCGAAAAGTGGGCTGCAGTACCGGTGGATAAATCATCTCAAATCCCTCCAGGATTCCAACCGCTATTACTGCCACAAGGACTGTATGCCGTATTTCTGCATAAGGGTCCAGCAAGCGAAGGCGAGAAGACGTACCGGTTCATCCATGAAACCTGGTTGCCTAAATCGAATTACAAATTAGACGATCGCCCCCACCTCGCAATTATGGATGAACGCTACAAAGGCGAACACCCGGACAGTGAAGAAGAGATTTGGATACCCATTGTTTAGTTTCGGTTGAGCGTTTATAGTTTATGTAAAAAAACTCTAAGAAGTCTAAAAAGTCTAAAAACTCTAAAAACTCTAAAAAGTCTAAAAACTCTAAAAACTCTAAAAACTCTAAGAAGTCTAAAAACTCTAAATTCTCTATAAAGTCTAAAAACTCTACAGATTTCCTAAATTGCAGCCATGGAGCTCAATCCGGAACGACTGTATTATTCCATTTCTGAAGTAGCAGAGATGCTGGGAACCTCGCAATCGCAAATTCGCTTTTGGGAAAAGGAGTTTTCCATGCTCAAACCGAAGAAGAACAAGAAAGGCAACCGGCAGTTTACCCCCGACGATATCCGTCTGCTCAAAACCATCCATCATCTGGTAAAAGACCAGGGCTATACTTTGCAGGGAGCAAATGATAAGTTGAAGAGCGACCACCGTCTTGAAAAAAAGAGAATCGATGTCATCGACACCCTGAAAAACCTGAAATCCTTTTTGGAGGAATTGAAAGAAGGGATAGATTGAGACATCAAAATGGTTAGGTGTTGAGGGATCATAGTTTATTTGGAGCGTCTCTAAAGTCTAAGAAGTCTAAATTCTCTATAACCTCCAATAACTCTAATTTCTCTAAACACTCTATAATCTATAATTTGCAGCCCATGCGGAGACGTTGGAAAATTGCCCAAAAAGCAGAGCTGAAATGGTGGAAGAATTATTTGGGCAAACACGAGAGTACGGAATACCTTCAATGGAAAAAATCCTACTGGATCGACTTCTTGAACAAGATAGCCGTCCATCCTAAAAAGGATGACATTTGTCTGGATGCGGGTTGCGGTCCCGCCGGAATAAATATCGTACTAGGAAATACATCCTTTACCTGTGTCGATCCTTTACTCAATTCGTATCGGGAACAATTCAATGCCCATACCGTTCAAAATGAAAAACATCAATTCCGTCAGCAACATCTCGAGGATCTGAAAGAGACAGCACATTACGACCTCATCTTCTGTTTGAACGTGATTAACCATGTGTCTGATTGGAAACTTGCCGGCCAAAATTTATGGAACGCTTTGAAACCGGGAGGCACTTTGGTATTGTCAACCGATGTGCACAGAATTCCCTGGCTTAAATACCCTTTCCGCCTATTCCAATGGGATATTCTTCATCCGCAACAGCACAGCGAAAGCGATTATCTCCATTGGTTTAAATCCGCTTTTCGCGAATCCGCTCTTGTCCGAAACAATACCCTGAAAAAAACGGGCTTTTTTAGGTACCAGGTCTTCGTACTGAAGAAAGAAAACTGACAAGGTGCAATCCATTGGTCTTTTTATCTTTGAATCATGATCCAAAGAATTTTCCTCTTTTTCCTGGGTATTTTTCTGCCTACGTGTCTTGTATTTGGACAGGATAAAATTCAGGTACCTGATTCTGTGCAAGGGATCAATTTAATTATGGAAACAGATTCCAGCGTCAACCTGCTTGAAAATGTACCGCCAACCTCAAAATCGATTTGCATTGCTGCGGTAGGAGACATCATGCTTGGTTCGGCCTACCCTGCTTTCCCCAATCATTTGCCTCCGGATGACGGGCTACACCTGCTCGATTCAGTAAAACCCTGGCTTCAAAATGCCACCCTCACTTTTGGCAACCTGGAAGGAACCTATTTAGATGATGCTATCCCGACTAGCAAGAAGTGCCGGGATTCCACCAAATGCTATGCATTCCGGAGTCCGGAACGGTACTTCTCCTACGTTGCAGAAGCAGGTTTCGACCTGCTTAGTCTGGCCAATAACCACTCCGGTGATTTTGGAATACAGGGAAGAGAGCGCACCATGCAACTTGCCGATAGCTTCGGACTGACCTACGCCGGATTACAATCTTGCCCATTTGCCATACTAACGGTGGATTCGATCCGTTATGGTTTCGCCGCTTTTGCGCCCAACAGCGGCTGCATGCAACTGAATGATTTAAAAACAGCTACTGGAATTGTAGATCATCTGGATAGCCTCTGCGACATCACCATCATCTCCTTTCATGGAGGCGCTGAGGGGAGCAAGTTCCAGCACGTGGCCCAGGGTACAGAAAAGTTTCTCGGTGAGAACCGCGGCAATCTGCGACTTTTCACGCACACCCTGATTGATCATGGGGCTGACCTGATATTGGGGCATGGTCCGCATGTGACAAGAGGTATGGAAGTTTATAAAGAGCGACTTATTGCCTACAGTCTGGGCAACTTCGCCACCTACGAACGTTTCAATTTGAGTGGACCCAACGGCGTTTGTCCATTGCTCCTGGTGAACCTCGACAGCTCCGGAAAATTTATTGAAGGGCAAATTATAGCAATTCGTCAGGTGGGAGAAGGCATCCCGATGCTGGATCCATCTAAACAGGTTATTTCACTTATTCAGAATTTAAGTCAATCGGACTTTCCCAAAACCTATCCAGCTATTTCAGAAGAAGGACTTATTTCTCCTCGGGAATAATTCTTCGTCCTCCCAAAAAACGCACACGGTAATAACTTGAGGTTTCCAGTTCTTCAAAGCAAATTCCGTTGTTTACCGATGCGTGTATAAAGATGATAGAATTACCATCGTTTTGAACCACAATACCTACATGACCAACATGCTTGCTTTTGGCATTCCTTCCCCTAAAAAGGATGAGGTCGCCGGCCTGCAGGTTTTCCTTCTTTTTAACAGGCTTTCCGCGATGCGCCATCCCGGCAGAAGAATGAGGTAAATCCTCACCATAATATGCAAAAACCTTTTGAACAAATCCCGAACAATCCAGGCAATTGCGATTGACTCCACCTCGACAATAACCTACCCCCAAATAACTAGCCGCCTTTTGAAGGATGGAGTCAATGCGCATTTCACGTTTGGATACAAGCATAGAATCCGATGCAGCCGATAGCATTCCAAAGCAAAAGACGCTGAAAATAAATGTTAAAAGCAGGCGCTTCACCCCGCAAAAATATTACAAAAGCTTTTCAATCGCTTTTTTGATTTTGTTGGATTCCGGCCGGGTCGGAGTGAAGTAATAGTCAACAAGCCAACCCTCGCGATCTACCAGGTATTTGTGAAAATTCCAAAATGGTGCAAACCGGCTTCTTCTGTTCTTGCCGTAATCACTGAGCCAATCGAATAAAGGAGCCTTATTTTTTCCCTTCACATGGCATTTCTCCATGATTGGAAAGCTTACCCGGAATTGATTCAAACAAAAGTTTTTAACCCCTTCCTGACTCAGGGGTTCCTGGTTAAAATCATTACTTGGGTATGCAAGAATTTCAAATCCGTCATTCTTATAAGTTTGATACAAATTTTCCAGCCCTTTTAGTTGAGGCGTAAAGCCACATTCACTGGCAATATTAACAATCAACAGCACTTTCCCCTTGAATTCTTCGGGGATAAAATCATGAACATTCAATGCCTTATTCAAATCAAAAACCTGCATGCAAAGATGACAATTATAGCCTCACTAATGTTTGCTCCACTGGAAAGCATGACTATTTTTGTCATGTCTTTCTAAGTCATGCTCGCACAGCAATTAAAAACGCAACGATTGGACCAAAACCTTAGCATTTTGGAAGTATCAATCCGCGCGGGTCTGGATGCAAGTTTGGTCAGCCGCTATGAAAATGGCAACCGCATACCTACCCGCGACCATATATTGCGTTTGGCAAATGCATTGTCCATCAATCAGGAAGCTCTTCTTACTACCTGGCTCAGTGAGAAGATGAAAAAGGTTTGGATAGAAGAGGATAATGCAGGCATACGAGAAAAAGCTCTTTCTTTATTGAATGGCACCATTGAGTCCCAATCCTTGTTTGAACAGGCAGGAACGCGTATTTCTCAAAAACAGGAAGAAAAATTAAACTCCTGGCTTACTGACCTCTCTCCTGTCAGGCATACTTTAAATAGACATCGCCGCATCTTGCAGGAGTGGATTGCTTTCGAACATCAATGGTCGGAAGAAGAAATTGAACAGGTAATAACAGCAGGAAAAACCGTGTCGGGTCATGATTTCCCAGCTCATTTGCGCCTCCATACGATGCACCAATGGCTGAAAGATGTCGAATCGCTGGGTTCTCATCTTCAATCTTCCCTGCAAAACAAATTGATGAAACAGCTGATTCCTGATTGGTCCGATATAGAATGGCCTGGAAATGGTTTAAATCTTAGCACGTTGGCAAGATTTTATACAGACTTAACAACCAACCATGAACAAGAATGGAGAATAGCTATGAACCTGTGTCTGCTAAGATGGGGATTTCCACTTTGTCCGTTAGGCCGGGCATTTCCGAAAGAAGTCTCCATTGGAACACTGGCTGAAAATCTGGGAGATTGGCTCATAGCTGTCTTGCGCAGATACCGTGAAGAAATAGAAGATTAAACTGATCTGAAACGAAAAATCGGCTTACTCCAATTTCAGTGACTTAATAATATGTTCAACCTGATAAGACTCTACCGGATCGAAGGTTGTTTTCAGGGTCGTTCCATATACTCGTGCCATTCCCTGATAAAAGAATTGGGTAAAAGGATTGGTGTATTGATTGAGAATTTCGTAGGAAGTCTTCCCCGTTTCACGGTGTATCAATTTGATAAGCAGCCTTCCCTGATCAATCGAGAGACTTTTAAGATCTTCTAAAAATTGCTCTTCAACTGCTTTTTGTGTTTTCTTGATATACTGCTTCCGGTCTTTCTCATTGTTCATCATCTGCAGGTTGTCCTCCATTACCTGCAATCGAAAGGCGGCTAGTTTAGCATATGGCAAAGTGATTTTCACGTCTTGTACCAGCTTGAGGTATTTCTTCTCCGCCTCAGGATCTTTCAAATCCTTTAATATCACTTCGTCGAACTGGTAAACAGGGAAGGTATCTCCATCTATAACCTCAAAGCGAAGAATTGTCTGGGCCCTTGCAGAAAGACCGGCCATCAGGACAAATAAGGTAAAAGACAGGAGTTTTTTCATGCGATTCTCCCTATACAAAGTCAAATTTTATGCCTTTTCAAGTGGCCTTCTTCGAAAATACCAGATACCCAGTAAGCCAGCGAGAATTAATCCAAAAGAAATTATTTCTGCCTGGGTAAGCTCCATTCCCAAAAAGTCCATCTTATTATTCACACGAATCTTTTCAATCATGAAACGCTCTGCTCCATTCAGAATAAGGTAGATGGAGAATAACATTCCCGGTGTTTTAACGCGCGTTCTCAGCTTCCATATCAGGAAGAAAAGCAAAATGCAGGTCACTGCCTCATACAGAGGGGTTGGATACACTGCATCCGCCAGTTGAAAACAATATTCTCCGGTGCAACCCTCGATGGGTATGCCTTCTTTCAAAACGTTATGTGGATAGGTATAGGACCAGGCCCAGTCGGGCAACCAGCTCAACCAACCTGGTTTTACGGCAGTGTTGACAATTCCCCAATCGCCATCACCGGCTACCTGGCAACCAATTCTTCCGACGCCATAGGCCAGCATCATGGCGGGTGCTCCGATATCGAGCATATGACGCCAGTGAATGTGACGCTTCGCCGCCATGTACAATACTGCAGCTCCTCCAACAATTAAACCTCCGTAGAAAGTAAGTCCGCTGGCGGTAAATAAATTGCCTATAGGATCCTGTATAAATTCAGACCAGTTTTCGAGATTATGAAATACCTTGGCGCCAATAAGTCCTGCGATTGCCGCAGTAATCGTGAGGTTTCCCATAATTTCATATGGATGGACCAAAACTTCCTTTTCCGCCTGAAGATCAGGTTTACGGCTGTTCTGCCAAAAATTGAAGGCTCCGAAAATGGCGGCGATGAGCAAACCACCTCCAAAGCTCCCTTCCAAACTAAAGAAGTACCCGGCTATATCCGAAACATTGGCACTTCCTGAAAAGAGAGGAACCAGTTTATACCCAAGCACAAAACCCATTACCAATCCACCAATCAGGTCGGATTGTTTTTGCTTTTTAAATGCCTCCGGTGTAAGCATCCCTTTTACAGGTCGCAGCCATCCTTCCCTTTCCTTCCTTTTCATTTCCAAAGTCATGGTATAATTGGCCAACAGGAAGGACACCGCCACCATGAAACCAAAACTTTGCAGATAGGCTAAAAATGAAATATTCAGTCCGAACAGGTCCTGAAACAAATATTGGAGGTTAGGATACATGTTTAATGTTTTAAGCTTTCCTGAAAGAGCTCTGCATGCATATCTCCTTCAGGACCGATTCCGGTCAGCCGGGCCTCAACCACTTCATTGACCATTAACGGGTCGTAGTCGGTGCTCACTTTCACGTAGTTTTCGGTAAATCCAAACATACGACCTTTATTTTCTTCTGCCTCAAATAATATTCGGGCGTTTTTCCCCAGCTGCTGTTCATAAAAGGCCCTTCTTTTTTTCTCGGACAAAATCCGAAGCATATCGGCTCTTTCTGCTCTCTTCACACCGGGCACCACATCATCCATAAGAATGGCTTTGGTATTGGGCCGCTCGCTGTATGGAAACACATGTAAATAAGACACGTCCAACGATTTCAGAAACTCGTAGGTATCCATGAAATCATCATCGCTTTCGCCTGGGAAACCCACAATGACATCCACCCCGATGCAGGCATCCGGCATTTTTTCGCGGATGAAAGAAACGCGTTCGGCATACAGCTCCCTTTGATAACGGCGCCGCATCAACTTGAGGATTTTATTGCTTCCTGATTGCAATGGGATATGAAAATGAGGGAGGAATTTTTGAGAACGAGCCACAAAGTCGATGATCTCATTATTCAATAAATTGGGTTCAATACTCGAGATACGGTAACGCTCAATCCCATCGATTTTATCCAGTTCGTGGATGAGGTCTGCAAAACTTTCCTTTTGAAGCTTACCAAAATCTCCGAGGTTCACTCCGGTGAGCACCACTTCTTTGGCCCCGCCTGCTGCAACTTCTTTCGCTTGTTCCAGCGTTTCTTCAATACTCGCACTTCTGCTAAATCCTCTGGCCAATGGAATGGTGCAAAAGGTGCAAAAATAATTGCATCCATCCTGCACTTTCAGAAAGGTTCGGGTGCGGTCGCCAAAAGAATAGCCCGGAACAAAATTCCGGGTCTCTTTGATATCTGCATTTTTTACCAAAGTCCCCTCTTCAGGCTTCAGCATTTTAAGATGTTCAATCAGGTTGAATTTTTCTGCAGCCCCCAGAACCATATTGACCCCGGGTATTTCAGAGATTTCTTTGGGTTTCAACTGCGCGTAACAACCAACAATAACCACCCTGGCTTCCGGATTATACCTTTTCGCTTCCTTCACCACCTTCCGGCATTTGCGGTCGGCATGATCAGTGACCGAACAAGTATTCACCACATACACAGCAGCCCCATCCTGGAATTCAGCTTTTTCAAAGCCGGCATCCATCATCTGACGGGCAATGGTCGATGTTTCCGAGAAATTTAGCTTACAGCCAAGGGTGTAAAATGCGACAGTGTTGTTCACAGCCGCAAAGATAGAAATCTTCTATCAATCACATTGGATCAGAGTCACCAGGTCGGTCTTTTCAATATCTATCAAGACATTGTCTTTACGCCCCCCACCTACTACTCCAAGCACATGGTAGTTTGCCCCATATACCAAAACCTTGTTCCAGAAAATATATTTCTCTCCCATGGCTGAAGTACTAAGTGATTCGAACTTGCCAGGATAAACAATAATCAACGCGCAGGTATCTTTCGACTCGCTTGCAAGAATACTGTTAATTTCTCCTGTCGTGAGCAAACTATGTGGTAATCTTCTAAATGATTTTCTTACGTCTTTTTCATCGACTGATTTGGATAAATACCCCTGATCTACCAAAACATTGGGATTCTTGGACTTAATAATCTTACACTCTTTCGCAGCTTCAATAGTGAAATATTCAACGGGTGTCATTTTCTTCTTGCTCTTCTGCATGTGCTTCATATGTTCCTGCATCACGCTGATAACCCATTCGATGTCGAATTTGGTGAACTCCTGCACCGTGCGCTTCGACAAATCAGGAAGATATATCTGGTAATCCGGTTTGCCTTCTTTGTGCGCAGTACCTCGAGTATAATTCAAAATCCAGATGACACTGCCCGGCTTTGAATCCGGATGTTGCGTCAAAAACATATATACGTTGCGTGCCTCACCGCGATCCAGGTTTCTTTTTACCTCACCCTGGGATTCAAATTCGAATTTGGCATTTACTTTCCAATATTCTTCTGCAGCTTCCTTTATCAGGTAGCCCAATGTTTTTTGAGGGTAACGTGTTATTTGACCTCTACCTGCTTCATTTGTATCTGCAAATTCAATAATCAAATTACGCCTGAACATATCAGCCAAATCATCCGGGTTGCAGTTAAGCGTCTGTGCATTCATTTTTTGGGTTACGAAAAACCCTGTAGCAATTACTAGTAGTAGTCTTCTCATATCTGGCGAATTTAATAATTTCTTCATCCTCTGACTATTGAAGGGAAATAATTCTGTATTCTGTTCTCCGATTCTTTCTTCTTCCTTCTTCGGTATCATTGGGAGCAATCGGCTGCGTAGCTCCATAGCCTTTGTACTTCAATCTTTCCTGGGCAATTCCTTTTGCTACAAGGTAATTGTAAACGGCTTTCGCTCTGTTTTCAGACAACACCTGGTTTGCTTGTGGATTGCCGGTATTATCGGTATGTCCGCCTATTTCAATTTTAATATTCGGATTGGCTTCCAGGAAAGTGAAGAGCTTATTCATCTCCACTTTGGATTCGGGTTTCAGATCATATTTATCGACATCGAAGAACACATTATTCAAAACCACTTTTTCATCCACTTTCAGTTTTTTCAATCGCACCTCTATCAAAAAAGGATTGGTTTCATCGCTGTGTTTTAAAGCAAAATTTTCCGAGTGAAAGAGGTATCCTTCTTTGCTCACATTTAGAGCATAGTCGTGGTGATCTTTCAATACAATCAGGAACGACCCCGAATTTTCATTGGTGCGGGTTTGAATCACCAGGTTTCCGGTTTCCAATTCAATCAATTCAGCCGAAGCGCTTAGGGGTTCGCCGGTAATATCATCTACTACAATGGCTTTTACATAGCTTAATGGCTGAGGCCGGGCTTCCGGATACAATTCAAATTGATACAGGTCAACCCCACCGAATCCATCTGCGCGATCCTTGCTGGAGAAATACGCCAAATTGCCCGCACGGTTCACCAACAATCCTTTTTCGTCTCCAAGAGTATTGATTGGATATCCCATATTAACCGGCTCTTGCCAATTACCCGAATCATTGGTTCGCGAATAGTAGAAATCAAAACCTCCCATGCCGGCTCTTCCATTCGATGAAAAATAAAGCGTTTGATTGTCCGGATGAATAAAAGGAGTCTGCTCATTTCCTGCCGTGTTGATGGTAGGTCCCAGATTGATTGGCTGACCAAATCCGCGGCCATCCCACTGTGTTTTCCAAATATCTGAACCGCCAAATCCTCCGGGACGGGTACTTGAAAAATAGAGAGTTAACCCATCAAAAGACAGCGATGGAGTCGACTCCCATTCTCTGGAATTCACCACATAGCCCATGTGTCGGGGAATGCTCCATTTCTCGCCATTCAGGCGGGAAAAATAGAGGTCGCAACCAGGATACACCTCGTGTGGGTTGCTCAAACCTTCCTCGCTGCCATGCATTGTATATTGCTTGGATCGGTTGCATGCAGCGAAAAATATGTATTGTCCATCGGTCGAAATAGAAACCGATCCCTCGTTTTCCGGAGTATTTACAGGGGGACCCAGATTAAAAGAAGGTCCCCAGGTTCCATCGGGCTGCAAACGGGAAAGGTAAAAATCCTCCTGAGGCATTTGTCCGTCAATCTTTCTTGTATAGATGAAATATTCTCCATCTGCTGTGATTCCGGGGAAATATTCAGAGTTTGCCGAATTGATATTAGGACCCATGTTCTTCGGGTCGAATGGTACCGGATTTTTTACCGCATGGTCTGCGAATTTGGCATTGGCCAGGAGAGACTCTGCCAACTCCTTTTTTGTCTCTGTCGTTTTGGTTTTCAGAAAGGCTTCAAGGCTGATGATACTTTTATCATACCAACCCGCCTTGAATTGCATCTCGCCCTGGTACAAATAGATTTCCGTCAGTTTATCGCTGATTGCCAGAATAGCATCATAGGTGGCTTGTGCCTCTTCGAAGCGTTTCATATTTTTCAGAATATCGGCCTTCAGCATCAGTGCATCCAGGTAGGTGTCATCCTTTTTCAAGGCTTTATTGACCGATTCGAGTGCTTCTTCAGTTTGCTGAAAATTATAGAACTGCAAAGCCTCCATAAAGTAAGCCCTTGCCTTTTTACTATGCGTATCTGTGGAAGGTTGCGATACTGCGCAGGAAGAAATGGTCAATAAAAGGAACATCAGCCATGTTCCCGGTTTTCTTAAGAGATGCATTGCCACAAGTATAACGAAGATTTTGCCAAAATCGAATGCAGCACCGAGAGGTGAGGCTTGATGGGAATAACTCTACGTTAGAAACCAGACTCTGGTTTCTTGACTCCATATTCCAAGTGAAGGAACTTCCCGCTCAGGGAATCTGCATAAACTTATGGGTCTGCAAAGAGATTCTCCAGCGTGGATGCGCTTTCACATAGTCTATAATCAATGGAAGCATTTGTTCCGACTTTTCCCATTCTGGCTGCAAGAATAGCCTGCAATGTGAAGAAACGCGGGAAGCATATTTCTCTGCCCACTCAAAATCAGATTTATTGAAAATAATGATTTTTAACTCCTGTGCGACAGAACAAATTTCCGGGCGTGGAGCCTTGAATTTTTTGGGCGATAAACAAATCCAATCATAGGATCCAGTAAGCGGGTGTGCTCCGGATGTTTCTATATTCACCTTTAAACCTGCCTCACGCAAAGCCCTGGTCAGAGGATACAAATCGTACATTAGGGGTTCGCCTCCTGTAATAACCACCAATTCGGCATTGGCCTTTAAAGGCCAGCTTGCGATATCCTCTACCGAAAATTTTGGATGAGCCTCTGCATCCCAGCTGTCTTTCACATCGCACCACACACAGCCAACATCACAACCACCCAATCGAATAAAATAAGCTGGAACCCCGCTGTAGCTACCTTCGCCCTGAACGGTGTAAAAATGTTCCATCACCGGCAAACTCTCCATGGTGCAAAGTTACATCCTTTTTCAACCCTTCTTGCCTTTTCTTCGTTCAGGTGGATAATCAGAAATTTAGTAGCTTCGGCCCTTCAATTTTTATGAAAAGATTTTTTTGGCTGTCCTGCTTGCTATTCTTAACGGTAGCAGGATGGGCACAAACCGGTGAGGTAAGAGGAATTGTATTTGAGAAAGGCACCGGTGTCCCGGTCGATTTTGCGAACGTATATCTGAAAGAATCCCTGCAGGGAGCGGTAACTGACGAAAACGGCTTCTTCAATATCATTGGCGTAAAACCAGGAAATTATACGCTGTTTTGTTCTTTCATTGGGTACGATTCGGCACAGGTAAGTATCAAGGTGGAAGCAGGTAAAGTTACCAATCAAAACCTGTACCTTCCTCAATCAGATAAAGTGCTGAACGAAGTAACGGTGAATGCACAGGGCGCAGAGAAAAAAGAACATGTTCAGATTTCTCAAACGAAAATTACCATCAAAGACATGACAAAGCTCGTGACCCTGGGTGGTGAACCAGATTTGGTACAATCGCTTCAGGTATTGCCAGGTGTGCAAACAACAGGCGACCAGGGAGGACAAATGTATATTCGCGGTGGATCGCCCGTTATGAACAAGGTGTTGCTGGATGGGATGACCATTTTTCAGCCATTTCACTCCATCGGATTATTTTCAGTTTTTGATGCAGATATTATTAAAAGTGCCGACGTTTATTCTGCCGGTTTCGGGGCACAATACGGAGGACGTATTTCCGCGATTGTAGATGTGAGTACCCGTGAAGGAAACAGAGTCAAGCAATCGGGAAAGATTGCGGTCAATCCGTTTACTTCTAAAATTCTTTTGGAAGGTCCTTTAAAAAAATACAAGGAAGGAGAAGGTTCCATTTCCTATATTCTTTCCTACAAAAACTCGTATCTGAAAAACAGTTCACAATATTTCTACCCTTACCTCGATAAGAACCGCCTGCCTTATTCCTTCAGCGACTTGTATGGAAAAGTTAGCTTCATGGGTGCCAATGGAAGTAAACTCGATATGTTCGGTTTTAATTTCCAGGATGGTGTGAATTTCCAAAACGTAACAGATTACCATTGGAATTCCAGTGGATTTGGCACCCGCTTCCTGGTGCTTCCGGATGAGTCAAGAATCAAGATGGATGGATTCTTTTCCTATTCCAATTACCTGATGCAACAAACAGAAGGAGATGGAAAACCTCGTCAATCCGGAATCAAGAATTTTAATATCGGAATGAATTTCGATTACCTGATGGGCAAAGACCAGTTCGTTTACGGAACCGAACTGAACATCTTTGAAACGAATTTCGATTTTACCAATGCCAATGGAAGGTCCGTAGGACAAAACTCCAACATGACAGAGCTCTCACTCTACGCACGGTACAGGAAAGTACTTCCGCGTTGGGTGTTCGAGCCGGGGTTTCGCTTACAGTACTATGCCTCTTTCTCCGAATTTTTCCCCGAACCGCGCTTTGCTATGAAATTCAATGCAAACAGCAAGCTTCGTTTCAAGGCAGCGGGCGGACTTTATTCTCAAAACCTGATCAGTGCTTCTTCCGATCGCGATGTAGTCAATCTGTTCTATGGATTTCTTGCCAGTCCCGATAATCTTCCCAGTCAATTCCTGGGCAAGGATATAACAAGCCGCCTGCAAAAGGCATGGCATGCCGTTGTCGGAATGGAATGGGATCTTGCTAAAAATTTGGATTTATCCATAGAGGGCTACTACAAAGACTTTTTCCAGTTGACCAATATCAACCGCGATAAAATATTCGAAAACACGCCGGAATACGCCGACAAGCCGGAATATCAGCGAATCGACTATATCATTGAAAAGGGACTGGCATACGGACTGGACACCCGATTGAAGTACGACAATGGAAATTTGTACGTTTGGGCGGTATACTCACTCACCTATGTGACCCGGAAAGATCAGTTCAGAAGCTATTATCCAATCTTCGATCGTCGCCACAATGCCAATCTGGTAGTTTCTTACCGCTGGGGCAAGAAGAAATCCTGGGCTGCCAATATGCGTTGGAGTTTCGGTACCGGTTTCCCTTTTACCCAGACTCAGAGCTATTACGAACAGCTTAATTTCAAAAATATTTCCTCCAATTACACGAGTTCCAATGGAAACGTAGGGATTCTTTATGCCGGGATTGATCAGGGCCGTCTCCCTTATTTCCACCGCCTCGATATGAGTGTTCAAAAAACCATTGAAATCAACAAGGATTCTAAGATTGAAGTGGTAGCGGGATTAATCAATGCCTACAACCGGGCGAATATCTTTTATTTCAACCGGGTGACCTATTCACGGGTGAACCAATTGCCCATTCTTCCAAGCCTGGGTCTGAACTGGAAATTTTAAGGGAACCTCAGATCAATTTACTTTGGTCTTCATCCAGTTTGCGTTTCCTTGCAGTAGTGTGGCCCATCCCCTCAAGCCTGAGGTCTTCATAAAAAACGTAATCGTACTCCGGAATAATACGTTGCCCTGTGGGTTGCAGTAACTGGATTCCTTCTGCCCTGGGATTTTTTATGGCTTTGTCTATGGGATAGGCATTCATCTCTTCTCCCGGATAAGGGGCCAGCATGGAAGTTACTTCTTGCAAACTCAAGGCAGGATCCAACCATCGTTTTTCCTGTTCCGGATGCAAAATTACAGGAGATCGGTGGTGACCAATTTTATGTGTCACCTCATTTGCAACGGTCGTAATGATAGAAAATCCCGGGATAATTTCTCCCGTTTCTTTGTCGGTCCATTCTTCGTAAATCCCAGCAAAAGCAAAAGGACGTTTTCCATCTTTGAGATACACCAGGTAGGGCTTTTCGAGCTTCTCTTTTTCAGGGCCTTCAATGAATGCGTCTGCAACCACCAAACAACGTCGGGAACGAATAGCCGATCGAAAGGAAGGTTTGGAGATGATACCCCTGGCGCCCGTATAACGTCGGTCATTTTCGGGGTTATGATCGCCTTCTGAACGGGCGTTGAACAAATACATTCTTTTCTTTGACCAGGAAGGAGTTAGTCCAAACGTGTAAAATTGCAGGAGTTCCGGATGTTCCTGGGTAATAACAGGTGCCTTTGATCCAGGTCCGATGTTCACATGGATGCGGTACATTTCCGGATGATCCGAGCGCACCTGAAAACGCCTCTCTACCGCTTCTATTTTGCTAACATTGACGTATCTGCCACACATATTCTTTGGCACTAAAGTACGAAGACTTCAAGATTCGGATGAAAATCTGTTCAGGTCTGGTCAAAACTTTTCTCCCAGCTTCTCAATAGACAAGCCAATGTCAAGAATGCCGGGTAGCGTGTGTACGCGCATATTTTGTTCAAGAGTGAAAAGCCAGGTGCCTTTTTCATCGAAATCCATATTAGGAATTGCCGGCAATTGGTATTCCCAAACAGTTCCGCGCTCCAGTCCCAAGGGAGATCCATCGGGCTGAAACAAGGTCAATTCTGAGCGGGCGAAGCTGGTATCTCCCGAAGGAGAAATGGCCTGTATCACCACCCACAAATTGCTGTAAGGGTAATTGTCGGTAATCCGGGTATTCACAAAGAGCTTATAAAGTTGGGTGGTGTCTTCAATCTTCACGTTAAAGTGAGCCTTTTCTTTCCAATGCCATGCTTGCTCTGGAAGAGGAAGATTTTGATCGAACACCAATTCATCCTGGCATCCATTAAGCAAACCCAGTATTCCCACAAATAGTATTGCCCTAGTCAGTGCCCCCTGCATTCCCATCTTTTGGTCTCTGGTTTCTTTTGTTATTCCGGTTCCGGTTTAGATTGTTCTGAACTTCCTTTTTCGACTCCGGATTATTCGGTTTCGCCTTTTTCTCACGTCCTTCGTTTTTCGAAATCGGCTTGGTATTGCCTTCTTCTTTGTTTCTATTCCGGTTATTCTTCTTTTTCTTTTTGCGGCGGTCTTTTTTCTCCTTCTCCATCATCCGCGTCAGGCTGTTGTCTGAAATAATGTCTTCCGCATCCAATGCCTTCTGCATTGCTCTGGAGCTGTCTGTACTTTCCACAAGGCTTGGTGCTTTTTTGCCTTCCTTGTTCATCGAGATGATTTCATTCACCCGCTCCACTTCAACAGGAATCCAGGTATTATCGTCGTCGTAACTGAACCACATCATCCGCTTCAAAATATCCACCTTTTGCGAATAAGCCATCCCTCTTTCCGTGTCTAATCTGACCCGGTCGCCGGAAGGAAATTCTTCCAGGGCTTCCAGGTAATTATCCAACTCATAATTCAGACAGCATTTCAACCTTCCACATTGTCCGGAGAGTTTTAGCATATTAATCGAAAGATTTTGGTAGCGGGCTGCCGACATGTTCACGACTTTGAAATCAGTGAGCCAGGTAGAACAACAGAGCTCCCGGCCACAAGATCCAATGCCACCCAGCCGGGCTGCCTCCTGACGGTAGCCAATCTGCTTCATCTCAATGCGCATGCGGTATTCTTCTGCATAGGCCTTGATGAGTTCGCGAAAATCCACCCGTTCTTCGGCCGTATAAAAGAAGATGACTTTTTTGCCATCGCCCTGAATTTCTATATCGGAAAGTTTCATCTTAAGCCCCATGCTCATAGCAATGGTGCGCGCCTTTTCCAAAAAGGATGGCTCTTTGCTTTTGAGGTCATCGTAGCGTTCCATATCCCGCTCCGAAGCTTTCCTTAAAATATTATATACCTGTGGTCCCTCAGGGTCCACATTGTATTTTTTCAATTGGAGTCGCACGAGCTCGCCTTTCAGCGAAACAAAGCCAATATCGGATCCCATTTCCCGCTGCACCACTACAGGATCTCCTGTAAAGAGCTCCAATCCTTCTTCGTTGCGGTAAAATTCTTTTCGACTCCCTTTAAATCGTACCTCCACAATGTTGAAGGGTTTATAGGAAGTCGGAAGATCCATATCGGTCAGCCAGTCGTATACATTTAACTTATTGCATCCGCCTGAACTGCAGTTTCCATTGCCTTTACAACCTTTGGGTGCGCATCCTCCACTTGTTCCACATGAACTGCATCCCATATTCGTATCTGTATTACTTGGCTTTCGAAGATGCCAATATATTTTTAAATAGCAAAGATAATTGAAAGAGCGCGATCTTGGCGTTGGCGTTGCGCTCAATATAATAGGTATAATCGCTCAAAAGCTTGCTCATTTCTTCTAAATCACTGAGTTGGACCAGTAGCGCAAATTTTTCAGAAAATTCATGCTCCGCCCCGCGAACCTTCATCAATTCAGCAGCTCCTGTTTTTAAAAGCATGACTTCCCGCAATAACTTAATACCGAACTCAAGCAATTGTTTCTGGTTTTCCCGTCCCAAGGCCGCTGTTGATTCAGACCATTTAAGCATTTCTCCAATTCTTCTTCCATAGCATGCCAGCAGCCAGCTTCTGAAGGAACTGAAAAAGCTGGTATCTTCCGAAGCACTTAACTCTATCGCCCTATTCAGGTTTCCCTCACTCAAAAAAGAAATGGTGTCGGCCTGTTCCTTGTCGGTCAATTGATGCTCAAAAAGATAATGAGCGACTTCCTGATCGCTGAATGCCGGTATTTTTACCAGTTGGGTGCGGGAACGGATGGTCGTGATAATTTCTTCCTGATCCTCGGCTACGAGGATAAAAAGGGTCTTTTCTGGAGGTTCCTCAATCAGCTTTAAAAGGGTATTGCCTTCCTTACCCAAATATTCCGGCATCCATAAAATAAGCACCCTGTATTCCGACTCAAAACTCTTCAAACTAAGGCGCCGGATAATATCCCTGCATTCATCTACAGTAATATTCCCCTGTTTATTTTCCGCATCCAGTAGTTTAAGCCAGTCGAAAACATTCATGTAGGGATTGGATAGCAATGCCTTTCTCCATTCTTCCAGAAATGAGGAGGAAAGCGCTTTGGGCCCAACCGTCGGGAAGGTAAAATGTAAATCCGGATGGATAAGTTTAGAAACTTTATGGCAAGAATGACAAATACCGCAGGAATCTTCCGCATTCCTGTTTTCGCAATTCAGATACTGCACATAGGCCAGTGCCAGCGCCAATTTGCCGTTCCCTTCAGGCCCTAAAAACATTTGGGCATGCGGAATTCTGCCGCTGCTGGCATTCTGCTTTAAACGTTGTTTGGTTTCTTCGAGTCCGGGGATATCCCTGAATTGCATCCGGCAAATATAGGTCGTCGCTCAGTTCGCTTCCAGCAGCCAGGCAAAGAATAATCCCCAAATGGAGAATTTATTCCACATGAATCTCAAAAGGCATGCGCATCTGAATGCCTTTGATCCGTGTTGCCTTGCGGAATTCATTGAGCATTTGATACTGATCACCCAGCTGTTCTTTAAGCAGACTTTCTGCCATAGCATCTTTCTGCATTTTGAAGATCATTTCCAACGGACTGCTCAGCATTGGATACGAAATCAATCGATATTCTTCCAGGCCAGACTTTTTCCGTGCAATTTCAATTGCAGCAGCAATTCCTCCCAACTGATCAACTAATCCACGTGCTTTGGCATCAACCCCTGTCCAAACTCTGCCCTCAGCCAGTGTATCCATAGCGGTCAATGCCAGATGACGGTTATCGGAAACTATCTGAGTAAAATCGCCATAGGTTTGTTCAATGAATGCCTGAATAATGGCTTTTTCCTCAGGAGTCATTGCCCGATCGATTCTTCCCAGATCCGAAAATTGTCCCGTTTTCACTCCATCTACATGTATGCCCATTTTCTCATTCAGCAATTCCTGCATTTGAGGAATCACGCCAAATACCCCAATTGAACCGGTAATGGTATTTGGGTGCGCAACGATGACATCCGCCGGTGCTGCGATATAATATCCGCCAGAAGCGGCCACATCTCCCATAGAGACAATCAATGGCATTTTTTCTTTGAGAAGGATCAACTCCCGGTACATCAAATCCGAAGCGAGAGCACTTCCTCCCGGAGAGTTGATTCGAAGCACGCAGGCTTTTATGGTGGAATCTTTCCGGATTTTCCGGATGGCTTTAATGATTTCCTTAGCGCTCATCACATCCTGACCCTGTCCGTCGTCCTGAATCACCCCGTTGGCATAAAGCACCGCAATTTTATTTTTGCCGATATTTTTAGAGGGAGGATTCGCCCCCAGGTAGGCACTCATTTCTAAAAACGGAAGCTTGTCATCTTCATCCAAATCCAATCGCCCACGTAAATCGGCCAAAACCTCATCTTCATAGGCCAATTTGCTTATCATCTTGTATTTAACGGCATCCTCCGTGCTGCGAATCAGCATATTATCCGAAATATTCCGAAGCTCGGAAACAGTCATTTTCCGGTCTCTTGCTACATCTTCCAAATAGGTATCAAAAAGTGAGTTTACATACCGGGTCACCTGCAAACGGTTGGCAGGACTCATCTCGTTGAACATGTACGGTTCTACTGCCGACTTGAACTTACCATGCTTGAAAACTTGCATTTCTATTCCGAGTTTATCAAGAGCGTCTTTGTAGAACCAAACACCCGCATACAACCCATTAAAAATAAAATTGCCCGATGGATTCAGGTAAATGTCATCGGCCACCGAAGCCAGGTAATATCCACGCTCACCGAGAATTTCAGAATATGCGACAATAAACTTTCCGCTGTCGTGAAAAGATATCAGGGCATCATGAATTTCTTTAACAGTGGAATACCCCGCCATAAAAGTGGGGTCAATTTCCAAATACATTCCTTTCACTCTGGAATCTGCGGAAGCTTGTTTCAGCGTGGAAAGAATCTCTGCCAAACCTTGCTTTGTTTTGATTTGAAAGGTATTGATATCGAAATTGTTCAAGTCTTCTACCGACCTCTCCCGAATTCCCATGCCGGGCTTGAAATGCAAAATCGTGGCTTCTTCAATCTTTGCGACTTCTTTTTCACTGAAGCTGCTTGCTATGGAAGCCAGGATGCCCATCCCAATTAAAAAAAGAAGTATTGCGCCAAATATGAAGCCCAGCGTAGAGGCAAAAAAGAATTTAAAAAACTGTTTCATGATATCATCCTGTTATCGAACCAACCGGGTCTTTGTGCATCTCAGATGGCCGTGCATTTCTGTGAACAAAATAAAGTCCTAACTGCGGATTTGACAGTGTTAAATCGCTTAACGGCATGTTTCGCTCGGCAGAAGGAAATCTGTGTGACCTCATTCCATCCATATCTGTTATACGACAGAAATAATCTGCTTAGCAGATGGGACAGGCTTTTCGAATGAGCAGGGGAAAAATTGAGGTCGGGAAAAAGGTTCAAGAAAAGTTATTTTTGTCGAAATTTTACGAATGCAACTTACACCTCTTACCGCTGTCTCCCCTGTTGATGGACGCTACCGCCGGGTAGCCGGAGCCCTTGCCCCGTATTATTCTGAATTTGGATTGATCCGATACCGCGTGCATGTAGAAGTTGAATACCTGATTTGGCTAAGCGAGATTCCACTTCCTCAATTGGATGGAAAAATCAGCGAAGAACAGAAAGTTGCATTGCGCCGCATGGTCACCGATTTCTCAGAAGCAGAAGCCTTAAGCATCAAAGACACTGAAAAAGTAACCAACCATGATGTGAAAGCCGTGGAGTATTTCGTTAAAAACCAACTCGAAAAACTTGGACTTTCATCCATCCAGGAATTTGTTCATTTTGGATTGACTTCTCAAGACATCAATAATACCAGTGTTCCATTGTCGCTGAAAGATGGAGTGGAAAGGGAAATTCTTCCTCCACTCTTCCGGATTGTAGATGGATTACGCGGATTTGCGAAAAGCTGGAAAGAGGTTACTATGTTAGCCAAGACTCATGGCCAGCCAGCCTCTCCCACTCTTTTAGGCAAAGAGATGATGGTTTTTGTGGAGCGTCTGGAAAATCAAATAGACCAATTAAAAGCGGTTCCTTACTCAGCCAAATTTGGCGGAGCAACAGGAAATTTTAATGCACATTTTGTAGCTTATCCTTCTTACGACTGGGTGAAACTTGGAAATCAGTTTGTGAATGAAAAACTTGGACTGAATCGCTCACAATACACCACCCAGATTGAACATTACGACAACCTGGGTGCACTCTTCCATGCCCTGGAACGAATCAATACCATTCTGATTGACTTTGCGCGGGATGTCTGGACCTATGTTTCGATGGATTATTTCAAACAAAGGTTAAAAGAAGGCGAAGTAGGTTCCAGCGCCATGCCACACAAAGTAAATCCGATCGATTTTGAAAATGCCGAAGGAAATCTGGGAATAGCGAATGCTCTGTATGGCTTTTTGGCCGGCAAACTCCCGGTTTCACGTTTACAGCGCGATTTGACCGATTCTACAGTGCTCCGAAACGTTGGTGTTCCGCTGGCCCATAGCATAATTGCTTTTTCATCTCTTGAAAAGGGAATGAGTAAGTTAATCCTGAACGAATTAGCCCTGGAAGCCGACCTCGAAGACAATTGGGCCGTCGTTGCGGAAGCCATTCAGACCATTTTGCGCCGGGAAGGATATGAAAAGCCCTACGAGGCATTAAAAGCATTGACCCGAACCAATGAGAGCATCAATAGAAATTCCATCCATGCATTTATCCACACACTCAAAGTGAGCGAGAAAGTGAAGGAGGAACTTTTGGATATTACTCCGTTCAATTATACGGGCGTCCCCTTTTCAGTTTAAATGTTTATGGTTTATAGTTTATGATAACCTTTTGAATCCTTTAAACTATAAACCCAGAACTATTTTGTTTTCCCGCTAATTTTTTGTAGCTTACAACTGCTCACAGGCTTAAGATTACGATCCTACCAAACTCTGGCCTATGCAAATTGTAAATTCCCAATCGGTCCTATTCTATAATGGAGACGACTCACTTGGAAAGAAAACGCGTGCTTATGCAAGCACCTTGGGAGCAAAGCTTAATTTTCAGGAATTAAACAGTGCCCCGCTTTCCACCACGACCCTGCGTGTTATTCTTGATGCCTTGAAATTGGCGCCCAAGGATTTAATGAACAAAGCCCATCCACGATATCAGGCGGAAATAAGAGGAAAAGAATTCGATGACGAAGGTTGGCTTAACGTGTTGAAAAAAAACCCTTATTTAATAAAATGGCCTATTGTTTTTAACAATGGGCGCGTATATTTGTGTCAGACACCAAATGACGTTTTCAAAAAGTAGAAGAACGCCTATGTAATAAATCTACCAAACCAATACTCCGTGTTAAGTGAAGGGAAGCAATCTGCTTCCCTTCTTTTTTTGCCCACCCACAACTTCAAACCTTTCTACTGAGATATCTGTTATCCTCAAAGTATCCATTAGCTTAGATTCATTTTAAATTAGAAAGATTCGTTCTGTGATAAACGTAAAATGAAGTCAAAAGCTAAATTTGCACGGCAAATCGAACAATTAACCGTATGAGTTGGCTGATTAAAACATTCTCTTCTTCGATTGGACAGAAGATTCTTATGGCCCTGACCGGGCTGTTTTTATGCACCTTTATCGTGGTGCACCTGATTGGAAATTTACAATTATTTCTGGATGACCAGGGGTTTAAGTTCAATGCTTACACCAAGTTCATGACCTCGAATCCGCTGATCAAGATTGCGAGTTACATGACCTATCTAGGCATATTGTTTCATGCCCTGAAAGGATTAACTCTGGTATTTAAAAACCGCTCTGCCAGAGGGAAAGGTTATAAAAAATATGCGGGAACACAGACAAGTACCTGGTCTTCCCGATCAATGGGATTGCTCGGAACCATTATCCTTGCTTTCATTGTGGTTCACATGGCGCAATTCTGGTACCAGTACAAATTCGGAGAATCGGCAAAAAATATGACCTATTTCGTTTACAAAACGGAAGGAGGAAAAGAAAAAGTGGTAACCCAGTCGTTCCTGGAAACCATGTCGACCGAATTAAACGAAGCCGCTCAAAAATACCAGGCGACAAACGACGTCGAAGGTTTTGAAAATGACCCCGTATCCAAAAAATACGAAGACATTAGAAAGGATCTCGATTATGCTCAGAAAAATGGCGGTATTGATCAGGAATCGTACAAAGATTTGTATTCCGTTGTGGACAAAGCTTTCCATGAACCATGGATCGTATTGCTGTATGTTGTTTCCATGATCGCAATTGGCTTCCATTTGTTCCATGGATTTATATCAGCCTTCCAAACCATGGGATGGCGTCATCCGAAATACGACGGACTGTTGAACGGCCTGACCTGGATTTTCGGAGTAATAATACCTGCAGGCTTTGCCCTTATTCCACTTTACATGTATTTCAGCTAATAGATAAGGAGACGAAACATGACATTGAATTCTAAAATTCCAAACGGACCACTCGATAAAAAGTGGACAGATTATAAAGATCATGTGCGCCTGGTGAATCCGGCGAACAAAAGAAATATCGACGTAATTATAATCGGCACCGGATTGGCTGGAGCGTCAGCAGCAGCAACACTCGCCGAAATGGGCTATAATGTAAAAGCATTTTGCTTTCAGGATTCTCCCCGTCGGGCTCACTCAATTGCAGCTCAAGGGGGCATCAATGCCGCAAAGAATTATAAAAACGACGGCGATTCCACCTTCCGCTTGTTCTACGATACAATCAAAGGAGGAGATTATCGTGCACGAGAAGCCAATGTTCATCGTTTGGCCGAAGTATCCGCTAACATCATCGATCAATGCGTGGCTCAGGGAGTTCCATTTGCCCGTGAATATGGTGGATTGCTTGATAACCGCTCTTTTGGCGGCGTTCAGGTGCAACGTACATTCTATGCCGCTGGTCAAACCGGACAACAACTTTTACTCGGTGCTTATTCTGCAATGAACCGCCAGATTGCATCCGGAAAAGTAACCATGTACAACCGCCACGAAATGCTTGATCTGGTTATTGTGGATGGAAAAGCACGCGGAATTATAGCAAAGAACCTGGTTAGCGGTGAGATTGAAAGACATAGCGGTCACGCAGTATTATTAGCCTCAGGTGGATACGGAAACGTATTCTTCCTTTCTACCAATGCGATGGGCTCGAATGTAACCGCCGCGTGGAAAGCTCATAAAAAAGGTGCTTATTTCGCTAACCCCTGCTTTACGCAAATTCACCCGACCTGTATTCCGGTATCTGGCGACCATCAATCCAAGCTTACCCTAATGTCTGAGTCGCTTCGTAACGATGGAAGAATCTGGGTTCCTGCCAAGATGGAAGATGCAGAAGCATTGCGTCAAGGCGCGAAAAAGGCCATTGATATACCCGAAGAAGACCGCGACTATTACCTGGAAAGAAGATATCCTTCCTTTGGTAATCTGGTACCCCGCGACGTGGCTTCACGCGCAGCAAAAGAACGCTGCGATGCGGGTTTTGGCGTAAATAAAACCGGAGAGGCTGTATTCCTCGACTATGCTGCCGCCATTCAGCGCTATGGAAAAGCGGAAGCTCACAGAAAAAACCTGCATGATGCAGACGCTGCGAAAATTACCGAATTGGGTAAAGCCGTTGTCAAAGAAAAATACGGAAACCTATTCGACATGTACATGCAGATTACCGGAGACAATCCCTATGAAACACCCATGAAAATATACCCTGCCGTTCACTATACCATGGGCGGATTATGGGTAGATTACAATTTGATGACCACCATCGACGGCTGCTATGCATTGGGAGAAGCCAACTTCTCCGACCACGGCGCGAACCGGCTGGGAGCTTCTGCTTTGATGCAGGGACTGGCGGATGGATACTTCGTTATCCCCTATACAATTGGAGAGTATCTGGCGGATGATATCCGTACCGGAGCCATTTCCACCGATCATGAGGCCTTCGACGAAGCAGAAAACAAGGTTCGTGAGCGCATCCAATTCTTTATGAATAACCAAGGCAGTAAGTCAGTGGATTCCTTCCATAAACGCCTCGGAAAAATCATGTGGGAAAAATGCGGAATGGCCAGAAACGAGCAAGGATTGAAAGAAGCCATCGAAGAAATTCAGGCCCTCCGTGAAGAATTTTGGAAAGAAGTGAAAGTTCCGGGAAAAGCAGATGAGTTTAACCCGGAATTGGATAAAGCCGGTCGTGTTGCCGATTTCCTCGAGTTAGGAGAACTCATGTGCCGCGATGCCCTGAACAGAAACGAATCCTGCGGCGGCCACTTCCGTGAAGAATACCAAACGGAAGAAGGAGAAGCGCTGCGGAATGATAAAGATTACGCCTATGTCGCTGCATGGGAATACCTCGGAGAAAGTGCTCCTGTCCTGCATAAGGAAGAGCTCAACTTCGAAAATGTAAAACTGACACAAAGAAGTTATAAATAAGAACCTGAAAGGAGAAAGTACATGAATTTGACATTAAAAGTCTGGAGACAGTCAAACGCAAATGCCGAAGGAAACTTCGAGACTTACGACGCTAAAGACATCAGCGACGACATGTCTTTCCTCGAAATGCTGGACGTTGTAAACGAACAGCTGATTGAGAAAGGGATTGAACCAGTGGCATTCGATCACGATTGCCGTGAAGGAATCTGCGGAATGTGTTCTTTGTTTATTAACGGACGTGCACATGGACCGCTTCATGGGGTAACCACTTGTCAATTGCATATGCGCAGCTTCAAAGATGGAGATGAGATTGTCATCGAACCTTGGCGAGCCAATGCCTTCCCAATCATCAAAGATCTGGTGGTAGACAGAAGCGCTTTTGATCGCATTCAGCACGCAGGTGGATATATCTCTGTAAACACCGGAGCAGCCCAGGATGCCAATGCGATTCCGGTACCCAAACAAAATGCCGATGAAGCATTTGAAGCAGCAACCTGCATTGGTTGTGGTGCCTGCGTTGCTGCCTGCAAAAACTCCAGCGCCATGCTATTTGTCGGTGCAAAAGTATCGCAGTACGCTTTGTTGCCTCAGGGACAACCCGAACGCGAAAAACGTGTTTTGGCCATGGTAAACGAGATGGATGCAGAAGGTTTTGGTGCCTGCACCAATACCGGAGCCTGTTCCGCCGAATGCCCGAAAGAAATTCCACTTTCGGTTATCTCCCGGCTCAACCGAGAATATATTCGCGCTTCATTGCTAAGCAAAGACTAAACAAAAAATCGTTTTAAGAAAAGCCCACCAAAATTGATGGTGGGCTTTTTGCTTTCATAAGGGCACTCTAAATTTGAAACCGTGAACTATTTACTGGTCTGTTGCAATTTTTTCCTACTCAGCGTGTCTGCTTTTTCCCAGACCGCCGATAGTCTTTATAAAGACAGTTTGCGATTCCGAGAAGTAAATATCCCAATTGAAGTCAAAGAATTCTGCGAACAGGAAAAGTATCAAATTCAATGGTTCACAGATCACCTCGATTCATCTGATTTCCCAAAGTATGTATACCTGAAAGGCTATCGTTACGATGAGGATGATAGCAGCAAAATATTTTACCGCAATGTGCGAATCGACAGTATCACCCTTTTTCGTACCAGCGGCATTTTGGTTAATCCTCCTGGCCATTACTGGTTGGAGGCAACAGACAGTTCAAGAAGAATCATTTATTCAAGCGATAAAAGGCAGGTAGAACTCTGTGCCTTATTTCAATTGCCTGCCAAATATGTTATTGGAAGTGGTAAAATGTACCAACCACAGCTGTCTCAGAATATTCAGAAAATAGACCTGGTTATTTTCGATGCCTTAGGAAATGAGGTATATAAGACCAAAAATCCACAATTTAAATGGGACGGAAGAAATCAAAACACTGCAGAACTTTGTCAGCCGGGAAGTTATTTTTACCATTGTGATGTGTGGGAAATTCATGGCTCTGAAATAGTCAGAAAGAATTTTACAGGAATTATTGAAATCCATCTATAATATGTTCACAGGCATCATAGAGCAATTGGGCAAAATCCAGGATGTGCGGCAGGAAGGAGACAATATCCATTTTACCGTTGCCTCTCCTCTTTCTAATGAGTTAAAGATTGATCAAAGTGTAGCCCACGATGGTGTTTGCCTGACGGTGGTGGAAGTCGCTCCAAAAGAAAATACACATGTGGTCACTGCCATTCGTGAAACCCTGAATAAAACCAATTTGTCCAGCTGGGAAATTGGGCGTCAGGTGAATTTAGAACGCTGCATGCAAATGAATGGGCGTCTCGACGGACATATTGTTCAGGGGCATGTGGATCAAACTGCCATCTGCACCGAAAAAATTAACCAGAATGGTAGTTGGTTGTTTCAATTTAAGTACGAACCCGGTCAACATGTAACCGTCGAGAAAGGAAGCATAACAGTGAATGGTACGAGCCTTACCGTGGTCGATTCAGAAACAGACTGCTTTCGGGTAGCCATCATTCCATTCACCTATGAGCATACAGTATTTCACCAGATCCAGATCGGAGATACGGTCAATCTTGAATTCGATATTATAGGCAAATATGTTGCGCGACTAATGCGCCAATCATAAACGAGGCCTAACCTGAATCCAGCCCTGCTCTATTGCCTTATTAATAAGCTGTGTAGCATTTTTCGTCTCGGTTTTACTTAGAAGATTTCTTCGGTGAGTTTCTACTGTATAAGGAGACAGAAATAGCTTTTCTGCCATTTCTGCGGTGGAAAGTCCTTCGTAAATGAGTATCAATATTTCCTTCTCGCGGGAAGTAAAACGCATTTGGTTACCGGGTTCTTCCTTTCGTTCGAGCACTTTCCGAATATCCTGGCTGTAATATTTTCTTCCTTCCATGACTTCCTGAAGGCCTTTCTTCAATTCATTCCTACCCGAATTTTTTAGCATAAAGCCATGTACTCCGAGATCGACAAGCGGAAGAATAATATCGACCGTATGGTGCATCGTTAATACGATGATCCGGGTTTCCGGAAAATTTTTCAAGATGATTCGGCTTGCCTCCTCCCCGTTCATTCCGGGCATACTCAAATCCATCAGGACCACATCACAGGAAGCTTTTGCCAATTTCTCCAAAACTGCATTTCCATCCGAAGCCACATCAATAATTTGAATGTCGTCATCTTCATGAAAGATCGAGAGCAATCCATCTGCAAACATACGGTGATCATCTGCTATTATTACTCGAATGGGTGAACTCATATTGGAATCTCTATTATCATGGTAAAACCGTGGCCTGGTGTACTGTCAATATTGCTGCTTCCCTTGATCTTTTGCACTCTCTTCTCGATGCTTTCCAGTCCTATTCCCCGCTTAGCCAGTTTATTCAGTTGCATCCCAACCCCATTGTCTTCATAGCTGAAGGTAACAAAACCATTTTGAAGTGTCAGTTGGATAGTCACTTCTGTCGCCTTTGCATGTTTTAAGGTATTGCTGAGAAGTTCCTGGATGATCCGGTACAGTTCCACTTCAAAAGGACTGAATATTTCCGGGTCAATTTGATTGTCAATAAAATGAATTTTTATTGTATTGGCACCTTCGATTGCGTGAATCAATTGCAATAGAGCTGTTTTCAAACCAAAACGGTTGATGGTTCCAGAATGTAAATCATGTGATATTTTACGAACCTCTTCCACCGCTTCATCCAACATCCGGGTGGCCGTATGGTAATTGTCGTTCTGCTTCTCTTGCAGTTTCCTGATTTCATCCTCCATAGTCGAAAAATGCAGTTTGACCGTAGACAGGATACTTCCCAGTCGGTCGTGCAAATCCCTTGCAATCCGCTGACGCTCTTCATCCTGCCCTTTTAACATAGCATCTATACTCTTCAGTTCCTGGTCTTGCATCAATTCAGTAATCTGAGAATCTTTCAATTCCAACTCCTTTTCAGCCAGTCGCTTGGTCTTGTTTCTATTTTGTATCAAAGCGATGGCCAACAACAGCAACAAGCCAACAAATATTCCCAGAGATACCAATTGAACCCTGCGACGCTTTAATTCCTGTTCCTGTTCTGCCAATTCCTGAGTCTTTGCCACATTTTGGTACTTCTGCTCCGCATCAATCAAGGCCTGAATGCGGCTCGCATCCAACAAGCTATCGTTGAAAACCTGGTAAACTTTCAGATACTGAAAGGCGTTGACGCTATCGCCCACCAACTCATAATAATCAGCCAGCAAATGGGCAGATTGCCTTATTGATTCAGGGCTTTGATACGAATAAGCCAATTCCAGTGCACGTTGAAGAACAACAGGCACGGAATCCATTAATCCCAGGGTCTGGTAATATTTGGCAAGTGAAATTTCAGCAGCGTGCGCTATGTACAGGTCATAATTCTGGTTTAAACAACGCTGCACCTCAGAGAGGTAATTCTTCCACCCCAGGGTATCATGTGCTGCTTCGGAAATATTAGCTCCAATCATGTATAAGGCATGGATTCGCGAACTATCTCCATACTCAGAGGTGTACTTAAACGCCAGATCCAGGTTCCTCCGGGCATTTTCCAAATGACCCAATTCTAGCTCAGTAGAGGCCAGATTCATGGTTGCATCTGCCTGCCCCCGAATACCAATTTCTGTCTCTTCCCGTGCCTTTGTAAAGAGCTTGTAAGCTTCTCTAAAATACCTGGTTGCCTGCTCTTTTTCTCCCAGGTAATAATAGAGTCCTCCAATATTATTGTAGCCGGAGCCTTTGGCAAGTGCCCCACCGAAATAATCGTTCAAATCCAGGGCACGTAGTTGGTAGAACAAAGCGCGTTCATAATCTCCGATATCCGAATAAGAATTTCCCAGACGCCGGTAGGCTGCGCTTTTAATTGCTGAGTCTCCCTTATACTTTTCAACAAATTCTAAATAGGCCTTAATGATCTCCTGAGGTTTCGTTTGGTCGTAAGTAGAATCCAACCTCATCAACTCATCCGCCCACCCCGTTTCACTTGCCGCAACATTCAAGGTCCAGCAAAAAAATACAATGAGTAAATAGCTAAGTTTCATTTAAGATACCAGATAGAGCCATCCGCTTTTTTTATAATGCAAATTAAAATTCAAGTTTCCCTGATTCATGATTATGACCAAAGGAGAGGATTCTCCCAAAGAACTTTTCAATATTGGAATTCCTTCAAAATGAGCAAAAGTCTTGTCTCCATCCACAATTTCAATGGACAGGATTTGCATGTTATTATTGTTTGAATCCAGCTCAATCTGAATTTGGTTTATAGAAAAAGTATAACTGCCATCTGCTTGAAGTACATCGCCTGAAATATACCAGTGATTTGAATCAGCCCCGCCTTTTAAACAAATGTTTCCCAGGTAAACCTTGTTTAACAAAGCGTCATTTTCCCATATAACATCGCCGATTCCACTCGTGCTTGGTGGGGGCGGATATCCTGATTTTTCAATAATTGCGGCACCATATATGGATCCTGACGACTGAACAATCATTGTGTCGATGGTATCTGCAGTAATTCCACGCGATTGCTCTCCCGCAGATCCATTGTAACTAAAAGACTGCGCTCCCTGACCTTCCTGGTAATTCGCGTCAAACTGACGTGTTTCCATATTATAAAACAGAGGCAGCGAATCAGATCCGGGAGGACCATCAAAAGAAACCAGTACATCGTAGCTATCTGCCGGTACCTGTCTGGTTGAGATTTCAAGAAAATTTATTTGAGGCATAGGTCGTAATTTATTCTGGCAATTTGAGGAATAAATTACAAAATCACCTACCCAAATACCATGAAATTCACTTAAACGGTTCGGTCTTTCCAGGCCCAAATTAAGCGGGCGGCACAGCTGCGGTGGGGACTCCACTTCACGGAACGTATCCCCATTTGTCTTTTTAACTCTTTGAGAGGGACATCATTCATCCCAAATATGGCAGCAAAGCCTTGTTGAATGCCCAAATCATCCAAGGGAAAAACGTCCTCGCGCCCCATGCCAAATATCATCAGCATTTCCGCCGTCCACTTACCAACCCCTTTAATCTGTGTTAAATAGGCAATTAAATCAGCATTCAGCATGTCTGAAAGCATTTGGTCTGTTACCTGATTTTCAATCCAAAACCTGGCGATATTTTGCATGTAGGTAGATTTCTGTCCCGAAAGTCCTGCTTCGCGGAAATCTGCAAATTCCATATCAAGGACCTTTTCCGGACTCGGGTATTCCTCTGTGAACCGTTTTAAAAAACGTCCATGAATAGTTGCTCCGGCTGTGCCGGATACTTGCTGAAAGGCAATCGCACGCAACAGGTAATTGAAATAGTCTGGTGTTGGTTGGATAGGTTCCAGGTCTATTTCTTTTACTGCCTCGTAAAATTCCTCGTCATGCTTAAACAGGGTATTAGGCATACAAGAATTTTTAGGGGTTATGAAAATATAACACGCTTATTTTATGAAAAATACAAGTGGAAAAACTTGAAAACAATAGCCTTATAAGATCAATTGCTAGGTTACAGTACTCATTTTCCAAATCAACCGAAATTGCATTGAGCCCCCAGTGGAATATTAAGTCGGTTTAATTTGACAGGATTTCAATCGGTTAGAATAGACTGTCATCTCTATGCTTATAGGTATCTTTTCCCTAATATTTGGTGGAATAATTTTATTCACACCCCTACTTTTTTTAATCCTTCCTTTCCAGAAATTAAACCCACCCATCCCTCATTGAATAATTTCCGGAACAGGTACGAATTCTCAAATTTGGAAAAACGTTTCAAAATAGAACATATTCATCTTCTGTTCATACGAGTGGAATTCGTATCCATCTGAATATATGACGATTATATAAACAGTAGGCTTTCGGCACTTTAAATGAATATTAAAGTTCATCCAGAATACTTAAATCAATCGAACAAGATATAAAGGGTCGCATTTGCGACCCTGGGGGAGAGAAAAGGGACTTCGGTCCCTTTTTGTTTTATACTCATCAGAAGCCGGGCTTCTAAAATAAATTTTATTCGCTCTTCGCTCTCCAGAAGGGTTTGTACATTTTCAAAACAACTCTCAAACATTCTAAATCAATGGCGTCCTAATCCATCAAAACAGCAGAACTGTATAGAAAAACACGCTTTAATATTTTAATTGGACCCTTTTCCATGATCTGATTTTTCCCCATAGGGATTTGGATCCTCCAGCCTAAAATGAATTGTTTGGCTAAAGGGATAGTCCAATCAGAATATCTAGACTGATTTCAATTCGAATGTCCTCTTCTGCTTATGTACCCAGGTTAAATAGAGCACCGCGGAAATAATAATGAAGAAAAACACCTCATTCACAGTGGAAACTGGCCAACCCAACCCTCCATGAGCAGGCTCTTGTATGCACAAATCTCCCACTGAAGCACCGATAGGGCGGGTCACGATAAAAGCAATCCAAAACGCGGGAGTTGCTTTGATAAGCTTCAGATAATAAAATACTCCAGCCATCATAAATATGCTTCCAAAAAGGATGAATGAGTTTAAATACCCAACTTCCAGGTGTTCGGACAGCGTATCTCCAACTCCGGTACCCAAAGCAAAGGTGGTTAAGACGATGATCCAATAGTAGCGCTCCCGAACCGTATTGTTGATTGAATGAATGGATAAGGTTTGTTCTTTTCTGTACCAAATGAGGAACAATCCAATCATGGCGACAGCGAATAACATATCGAGCAGAATCAGAGACACCCCCAAACCATCGACCAACAAGTCGGTAATCAGTGTCCCTTCAATGCTCATGATCACAATCAAGGACCAATACGAAGGTGGGAAATAGGTCTTTTGCTTAAAATTCCACAAAGTGATAAGAATGGTCAGAGCCCCCATTAGGATTGCCGTATTGACCAGACCTAAATGAAGATTTTCTGAAACAAAATCTGCCGCTGTTTCACCTACGGTAGTAGAGAATATTTTAATGACCCAGAATAAAAAACCCAGCTCTGCTACCCGATTACTCATTTCTTTTTTCATGACAATTGCATTAATGCAGCACGAGATTAACCCGCAATTCTGAATTATTTTAGAAGCAGACCAAAGAGGAAGGAAAGAGAAAAAGGGCGAAAGAAACAGAGAGAAGAAAGGGTAGTTTATTTCGCTCCCCGCTATTTTTCTCCGCACTCCAATAAAAAAGGCTTTCATCTCTGAAAGCCTTTTTTATTTGTTGGTAGACCAAACTTGCGAAATATCGAACCTATGGGAGTAGTAGCAGATCACCCTTCTTACTTGGTTAATGCTGCTGGCCCCTATTATACTGGGCTCTCATCATTCGAAGCAGGGAAACCGGTAGAATAAATCTTTTTAGAATCACTCCCCAGCCAATTTACAAAACAACTCTGCCACCCGGGTGACCCGATCCTTATGTGAGATCACGGCGACCGTATCCCCGGCGATTATTTTGGTCTCCCCAACCGGAATTATGATCTGGTTGTCACGTTTTATGAGGATGATCCTCGAATCTTTGGGTAACTGGCGTTGTTTGTTGACCTCTTTGATGAGTCTCCCTTCAACTGCCGAACCCGCCTCCACTTGCAGTTCTATAATCTCAAACCCGTCGCCGAGATCCAGGAATTCCTTTACATTCGGGCCTCTTACGGTGCTGTACAGATACCGGCCATTTAACCGGTAAGGGCTCTCAACTGTGTCGATACCCAATTGTTCGAATACCGGCAGGTGTTCCTCGTTGTTGATCGAGCTGATTAGCCTTTTCACGCCGAGTTGTTTGGCTAAAAGAATGGCCAGTGTGTTCACCGGGTCGTCATCCGTGGTAACGATAATCGCATCCGCCCTTTCGGCCTTGGCCTCTTTGAGTGCATCAATACTTGTTGCGTCTGCATTGATAACAATGCAATCATACTGAGAGGCCACGCGCTCGGCGATCTCCTTACTTTTCTCGATGACAAATACGTCATGATGGTCGTTAATGGCCGATTGGATCACATGTTTTCCTGTTCTCCCGGCCCCGATGATGATGATATGCATAATCCTGGTTTTATTAAATGATTCTTGGTTTTGTTCCGAAAAGCACCACCCGTAAGAGGACTAAAAGCGGAATAATTTCGATCCTTCCCGCCCACATCTGAACGATATAAACACCCTCCAGTACCCAGGACATACCGGGATCGGTGATCCCGGTTGACAAGCCGACCGTTCCCTGGGCCGAAGCCGATTCAAAAATGGCATCAGCAAGTGAATACCCACTGCCCATGTAGTAAAGTGTGAACATGGTAGACACGAATACAAAGAGAAGATAGATCAGGGTGAAGATGCCGGCATTAGCCAGTTCCGAGTGCATTTCCTGCGGCAGAAGTATCCTCTTATTAAATTTGACCGATTTAATGGCGTGCCGGGGCAAAAATATCTTAGCGACATACCAACGTAATCCTTTTTGAAGGATTAAGGCCCGGATGATCTTGATGCCCCCGACGGTTCCTCCCGCAGACCCCCCCACCACCATGGCTGTCACAACAATAAACAATATGGACAGGTCATCCCATCCACTTATGTTGGATGTCTGCCAGCCTGTGGTGGTTATAGCACTGATAAACTGGAAGACGCCCTCCCTGTACGCATTTGACACAATTCCCGAATGCATAAGAAATAAAGACAATGTAATCCCTCCTAATAGGGAGGCAAGGATGATGGATCTGGTTTGCATATCCCGCCACAATTCACTGACCCCTCCTTGGAATAAGAGCCTGAAAAAAAAAGGTATGGATAGTCCTCCAAGCAGCATAGGGAGGATAAGCAACACTTCCATCTCCATGGATCCGTACCCCGCAATACTATCGTCAAGCGTGCTGAAGCCGCCGGTTGACTGCCCGCACATTGCATGATTGATTGCATCGAACAGGTTTTCGGAAATAGGGTAATCCGGGAGTATAAAGTAGGTTCCTATGGCCAGGTACAGGAACATAATCGCCGTCAGCAAGAGATAAACCTTCCAGATGGCCCGGGCGGTATGAATGACATTGGTTCTCAGTTTTGTACCGCTGGCTTCCGATCCATATAGCAGGACCGCACCCTGACCCGGGAGTTGTTTGAATATCGCCAGGGCCATAACAATGAACCCAGCACCCCCGACCCACTGTGAAAAAGAGCGGTAAAAAAGAATTGCTTTACCCACTGATGGTTCATGATAGGCCATGGTAAGACCGGTAGTGGTAAAGGCACTTGTACTTTCAAAGAGCGCGTGAAGCGGATTCCGAAAGTTGATCAGGCTCGATTCATAATCAAACCCATCAGGGACAAACTCCCGCATCACATGGACCGGGGTAAGGTGGGCAATAGCTAAATAAGGAAGCGAACCGAGCGTAATGATCATGAACCAGCCTAACGCAGCAATAGCAAGCGAATGTTTATGCTGTGGATCGGCTGTTATCCCCAAGAATCTGTATATTGCATAGCCGGAGCCTGTCGTGAATATCCCGGAGATCAAAAAACCGATCAGGGAATACCATTCTTGGTAAACCAAAGCCACCAGGGCAGGAACAAGCATCACCCAACCCAAGATGATCTGCAAGCTCGCAATCTGCTTAACAAAAGTTTTATACATCTTCTTATGACACTTGCTTTTGGATCTTAACCTGAAACGCCTTTAAATCCTCAAGGATGTCCCTGAGATAAGCGGTGATCTCTTTTTGGCCGGACAGGCCCGATTTTTCATTCCGAATGCTAAACTCGATAAGTCCCGTCAAGTATTGAATGGTTTCAGACAGATCCATCAGGATGTCACTGATTGGCCTTTCATCTAACAATGGGTCTATTGCTTTGCTTAAGGTGTCCCCGCTCTCGATAAGTTCCTTTAATTCAATGTGGGTCGGATCATGCAGCAAGCCTTTGAGGGAATGTATTTTTCGATAGGTATCATAGACCAATTTTGCAGCATCTTCATCAATATCCATAGCGTTATTTTAATCACAAAGTAACCTTAAGACCTTATCACCATGGGGTAAAATTACCCAAGCAACGTATAAAGATTTTATAAAGATTATTGGAAGCGGTAACCGACTCCGCTCTCCGTGACAATATGTTGGGGGCTAATTGGATTCTCCTCTATTTTTTTTCGTAATTGGGCGACGAAAACCCGCAAATACTGCGTCTCGGTTTGAAAACCGGGGCCCCAGATTTCTTTCAGGATAAAACGGTGCGTGAGCACCTTGCCCTCATTTTTACAGAATAGGGCCATCAGGTTATATTCTGTCAAGGTCAGTTTTATAATCTCTCCGTTTTTTTTCAAAATACGCCCGATCATATCCAATTGAATATTACCGCAATGAATGATAGTCTCACCCACGGTCGATTCACTTCGGCGAATAGCGGAACGAATTCGAGCCATTAACTCCCCGGTGCGAAAAGGCTTGGTCAGGTAATCTGTAGCTCCCTGATCCAATGCTGATACAATATCTACTTCGCTGTCCCGAACAGACAGAATGATAATAGGCTTTTTGTACCATTCCCTCAGCTCTTTGAGTATCTCATGTCCACTTTTGTCGGGCAGGCCCAAATCAAGGAGTATTAATTCCGGGGGGTGAGTGGCAGCCTGGATCAGTCCTTCCCTACCTGATGAAGTCAAAACTACCCTATAATCATTGGACTCCAAAATAATCTGAAGCAATTTCCGGATCTGTGGTTCGTCGTCAATAAGCAATATCTCAGGTTTATTCATCAATGCTCGCATTAAAGGTTGAGATTTCAGCAGGTATAACCACCGTAAATCTCGCTCCATGTGGTTCTATATTTTCCAGGATAATCTTACCACTCAGTGCTTCAGTAAATCCCTTGGCTATGGAAAGACCCAGACCTGTTCCACCCGGTGCTGTCCGGGATATCCGGTAGAATTTGTCAAATACGGACAGGATTTCATTGTCTGGAAATCCCGGACCGTTGTCACTGATCACAAACCGGCAATGCTCTCCTGCCAGCATCACTTCAATTTCGATGACAGAACCTTCAGGGGTGTATTGTAAAGCATTGTGCAGGATATTTAAAAGTATTTGTTCCACCAGTCCTCGATCTGTTTTAAGGGGAGGTAGCCTGTCGTTTGGTTTAAAAAGAACGAGATGATCCTCGGAAGGCACACGGTTGCTTTTGATGACCGTATGGATAAGTTCATTTGTAGGCTTCCCTTCTTTAGGACAGAGCTAAGTTATAATATCTTTATCTAATTCCTCTCTGGGGCTAGCCCCAGAGAGGAATTTTGCGGCATAAACCACAGGGGGCAAATTCCCTAAACTATCATGTGGTCTAAAGTGG